>CAWAUC010000024.1:0-75361 GCA_963785045.1 uncultured delta proteobacterium
GTGGTTTCAAAACCTTGGATCATACGTTCCGAGTCCTGTCCCATTGTTCCGGACCTGAAGTCCATGGCGGATATGGTCCTGTTGGTTTCATAGGGGGCGACTAACAAGCTTGCAGAAAGATCCAACGCGGAGATGCCTTACTGGAGCGGAGTATTAAAAAAGGTGCCCGAAGGTATGTATCGGATTCACTCAGGAACCGGCAAATTTGCGAGAGTTAATTTTTTAGCCTGGCTTCGACTGTCATAGGCATATTTGCTGGGTTTTCGTTTTATAAGTTGCTGAATCTATTAACACAGGCTATGTTTTTTGAGTGACCTGCATAGGCACGCGTTTAGTCATATTCGATTACCCCGTCTCAACGGGCCCGTTGGAGGGCACCAACAATACAATCGAAATCATGGGATTTTACCTGACAAAGTATGCTTTCGTCGGGTGAACCGAGTTTTCACTACAACGCCTGTCTTTTTTCCCGGAACCAACTCTCTGTGGCAAGGATCACGAAGGCCACACATCGCGAAGGATCCTCAGGGCGTTTCCGCCGATGACCTTCCCGATGTCTTCGTCGGAATAGCCTTCCTTCACCAAATAACGTACGATATTGTGAGAGCATTCGGTGGGATTTTCGAGGCCCCGCACATAGTCCACGTGGGGAAGTAAGGTTTCGCCCTTCTTGATGAATGCGGTCATGGACAATCCCTGAGAGAGCACATCGTGCAGCCCGCTATGATCACCGTACATGGTGTCCGGTCCAAAGCCCACATGATCGATTCCTACTAGGTCCACGCAGTATTTGAAATGATCAAAGAACGAGTCGATATCATGGTTGGGCCGGGATTCGGAAAATGTGGTGTGGGGGGCGGCTTCTATACCAATCATGCCGCCCTTCTCGGCACAGGCAATGATGATTTCATCTGGTTTCATCCTTCGAGAATCCCATACGCCTCGAGCGCCTGCGTGAGTGATGAAGACGGGACTCGGAGCTTGTCTCAATCACGTCCATGGATGTCTTGTCCCCGGCAGTGGGACACATCGATGGCCATGCCCAAGTCGTTCAACCGCTTTACCGCCTTGACGGCCGAAGCTGGTCAACCCGCCGTCAGCTTTTTCACTCAGGCCCGAGCCCAGAACATTTGCTTCACTGTAGACAATTCCCATCATCCGTACGCCGAGACCGAAGAGGATGTCCAGCCTGTCGAGCTCGTTTTCGATCATGGTGCACGCTTCGAAGCAGGGAATGAGGGCGACTTTTCCTTCTTTGTGTGCCATGAGGATGTCGTCAACGCTTTTGCATTGAATGACTAAATCTTGGTGAGCCAGGTCACACATCCTCATGCCCATGTCAAACAAGCAATCATCCCACTTCCATCCCCGGGAATAGGCCCCTATGAGGAAATACATTGACTGATTATCGAACACGGCGTCGAGGCAGTGATTTGCTCAGGGCATCATAAGCGGTTTCAGCCCGAATTTCCCTGATGGCGGCCACCATCTCATTCGGATTTTTGGGGAGGTTTATCACGTGATCATGAAGTGAGATGAAGGGGTATTGTTCCAGGATCGCCTCCACCCGTTGTTCCTGGTCACCCGTGAGGGGCACCAGGTAAGGCTTAACATTCCCCCAGCCCATCTCTTCTGTTATCTCATACTTGGAAAATGGGCCTTTACCCAGATACTGAAATGATTTATAGCCCGAATACTTCTTTGGTGTTTTCAATCATGTCCCTCCCTAGAAAAAGTAAAATGAGGGCCACAATCGTTCATTGCTCCAGCGAATTTTGTGGGGCATCCTCCAATCCAATCGCATCCCAATTTGATGCTTTTGTAAAATTGATCATACTATATTTTTTCTGAGTTAAGTCAACCAACATTCAGATCCATGCGGGGGGCAAACAGGCTGTCCTGACTTGTAGCGCATGATTTGTGCCGTTTCATTCATGAAACCGATCTTTTTATTATTGGTTGTTCATCAGCACAAACTCGGTCAGCACCGCAATACCGGTGGGGAGGGCCTCATCGTTGAAATCGAACAGGTCGTTATGGAGCAGCTTGGGATCATCCCCTGGATTGGTAATGCCAAGCCGGAAGAATGCACCGCGTTCCACGGCATTAATCATGATGGAAAAATCTTCAGAACTCATTGCGGGCCGATCCAACTCTAATGTATGCCCTTCGCCCAGTGCCGCATTCGCCGCACCTACGACCTGGGAAATCGTATCGTGATCGTTCACCAAGGGAGGGACTCCCTCTAAATATTCCATCTCATATCCACACCTGAACATAGTCGAAACACCACGCATAATTCGATCCATTCGATTCTTGATGGTCTTGCGAACGCTCTCCTTGTGGCACCTTACCGTGCCGCTGAAACCAACCTCTTCGGGAATCACGTTGAAAGCGTTTCCCCCGTTGAGGGTGCACACGGAAACGACCACATGATCTAAGGCATCAATTTCTCTACTTACAATGTTCTGAAAAGCAACCACTGCATGCGCTCCGGCCAGCACGGGATCAGAGGCCCTGTGGGGGTAGGCTCCATGGGCACCTTTACCCCTCAGCTTAATGGTAAACTTATCCGCAGAAGCCATGTAATGCCCAGCAAATACTCCTATATTCCCGGTCTCCACCTCTGGCCAGCCGTGGAGGGCAACAACGGTATCCACGACGGGGTCTCTGAGCACTCCTGCGTCCACCATGGCCTTCGCTCCACCGAGGACCTCCTCCGCTGGCTGAAAAATGAGTTTGACCACCCCT
Organism: uncultured delta proteobacterium; assembly: GCA_963785045.1. GTDB lineage: Bacteria > Desulfobacterota > Desulfobacteria > Desulfobacterales > SpSt-501 > SpSt-501. The sequence goes on from CAWAUC010000024.1 coordinate 2,752, forward strand.
GAAAACCCGTCTCTCATCTGGGACAGCAGTCGCGCAACGCCCAGGAGCACCGCCGTGTGCCCGTCGTGACCGCACGCATGCATGATCCCGTCCTGCCTGGATGCATAGGAAAGCCCCGTGCGCTCCTGTATGGGCAGGGCATCGATATCGGCCCGCAGGCCGATGACTCTGTTAGATCCCTCCCTATTTCCCCGTATGATGCCCACCGCACCGGTCTCCAACCCAATGGATACCTGTTCGATTCCCAATTTCTTCAGCTCACGTCGTATGAGCGTACTGGTTTCGAACTCCTTGAATCCCAGTTCCGGGCTTTGATGGATGCATCGTCGAAGGTCCGTCGCATAGTCCTTTATCTGAAACGCTTTCTCAAGCACGCCATTTTTCATGAGTTTCATCTCCTCTGCGAGTACTGACTCACCCCATACAATAAACTTCCGGTCCCCCGACCACCGCGTGTGCTTATGGGGCAAATAACGCCGCGCGGTCAGCTCTCAGGAAACCGCCTTTGCCGCACACTAAGCTGCTCGCCCCGTTCCTCTATGTCACATAGGTGTTCCCCGGTGACGAAGACCCCTTCACACCAACAGAGGAAAGCATCTGGTTCACGGTGGTTCTGAGTATAATCTACTGGATTTTTTTCATAAATTCACTGTCATAGTCTACGCCCCTCGACTCCCGGTGGGTCCGCACACTGCTGCAACTCCCCTCAAAGCGGAAGATCCTTGGGTGGCGGAGGATATGCAATGGAGCTGCTTGTCAGATTCGCGCCCACCAGCATTTCCGCAAACTTGAGTGTGACAAAGGCCGGGTTCACGACGGGCACCCCAAGATCCTTCTGCAGGCGATCGCTTACGCCGAGAAACGCCATGGACATGCACCCGAGTATAAGGGTGTCGGCCCTGTCTATATCCAGGCATTCCCTGCAGGTATCCCGCACCCGAAGGTAGCTTGCTTCCCCATCGGTAGCAAGTTTTAGCACAGGGATGTGGGCATGGCGCACGCCCGCGATCTTTTCCCAGAGCCCCACCGATGCGGCGAGCCTCTCCAATGGCCGAATCAGCCCTTCGAGGGCAGTGACGATGCCGAATCGATGGCTGATACTGGCGGCAACGTGCATGGAACACTCACCGGGTCCCAGGACCGGAATGCGCACGATCTCCCTGCAGGCATGCACCCCCGGATCTGTGTAGCAGCCGTCGATGATCGCCTGGAACCCCTCTTTCTGCGCTTTTTTCACCCGTTTGAGCAATCCCGGCACACAGAGGTATTCTTCCGCGCTAGATTCGATGGAGCGAGGGCCCTCTTCCAGATCGGAAATAGCAACCTCGCAGCCGGGCGATGCCCACTGCTGGAGTATCCCTCTTCGACGTTCCAGTTCCAGTGCTCCGTGGCCCCCATCTTTTGCCACCACACCAGGCATAACATAGAGGATTCTCATTTCTATCTCCTTTCGTTCGCTTGCGCCGGCATGGCACTAGACACGGTTCTTAATAAACACCAAACCAAAAAGATAGATGTTTCGTATATCAAAAGATTCTCCTGCGTACCAAACTTTTTGAAAAATCCCTGGTCGACTGAGTGTTCGAGCGTCCATAAGACTCCCAAAATGAGGAGTCCGTATTTGCATTGACAAGGCTGCAGGATGACCTGTATAAAAATCCAGGGGTCGGTGTGTCCCACAGAATCGGATAATACATCGCCGTCTTCAACCTTTTTTTTCTGCTAAATTAAGGAAGGATTTTTTCATGGATTTTTTCGATCGAACTGTACTGGTCACCGGAGCCGGAGCTGGAATCGGCCGCGCCATTGCCCTATCCTTTTTGCAGAAGGGGGCAAAGGTGATGCTTAACGGTCGGCGCTTGGATTTTCTCAAAGAAACACTTTCCATCGCACAAGGACTCCGCGCGCATCAGGCCGAGATGTTCGTTGCCGACGTGCGGTCTCAGGAGGCGGTGCAAGAAATGGTCGAAGAGACCGTCCGAAAATTCGGTTTCATAGACATACTCGTCAATAACGCGGGCATCTACCCCAACAAGCTCTTGGTTGAAATGGATACCGAAGAATGGGATGCCGTCATGGACACGAACCTCCGCGCTCCGTTTCTCATCTGCCGAGCTGTGGCTCGTAGGATGATTGCCCAAGGCCGGGGAGGTAAAATCATCAACATTACTTCTGGGGTGCACAGGTCTGCCCGAAAAGGGTCAGCCCACTACGCCTCCTCCAAGGCAGCTCTCACAATGCTCACCAAAGTACTTGCCCTTGAACTGGCGCAACATCGCATCAATGTTAATGCGGTGTCCCCCGGTCTCATCGATGTAGGCTCCGCACATGTCGTTGACCCAGGAATACAAGGATTCCCTGGTGAAAATGATTCCGTGGCAGCGGATGGGCAGGCCCGAAGAAATCGCAAAGGCAGTGCTGTTCATCGCATCCGAAGATGCAGAATATATCACCGGTGAGAGTTTCGAAATTGACGGTGGGGCAGGCGCCGGCCGCTACTTCCTCCCTCTGAGTGACCCTCGCAAAGCCGATTCATAGGCCGATGAGAAAAACATATGCCCAAGCCATGCTTCGGGCGCCACACTACCTGACACTGGGTCTCCCGCGAGGTCTCGCCCCATGCGTCATGCAGGGCTTAGTGCTATAATCCTCGGTTCGCTGCTTGTGCTTCACAATGCACAAAGACTCCTCCCAGTTCCCCTTTTCGATGAACTTCGCCTCAGGCTCAATACCGATTATGTGGGTGTGGGAAATCTCTTCGGCGCCTATGTTCTCGCTTATGCGTTGTTCACGATCCCCGCAGGTCTACTTGTCGACCGTTACGAAAATAGGCGCGTCATCACCTTCGGAATTTTGCTCAGCCTTCTAGCCGGTACCACATTTGCCCTTACGGCCAGTTATGCGATGGCGATGGTATCACGTCTGCTGCTGGGCATTGCCGGAGCCATGCTCTATGTGCCGGCGGTGGGCCATGTGCTGGCCACCTTTCCCCAGAAGAAGCGTGGTGTGGTAATGGGATGTGTTGAGATGGGCGCAGGTGTCGGCATGACATTCTCTCTCATATTCGTACCCCTTCTCGCGGCGCACTCAACTCTGGAGATAGCCTTCCTCAGCATGTCGGCCCTGGCGGCCCTGGTTCTGGCGGTAACGCTGGCCTTCCTTCCCTCGGTTCCGCCAGTGGGCCCCCTCAAATCACAGTGCGCGCGAAGGGATCTCATGAAAGACCCTCGCCTCTGGAGCCTGCTCGCATTTCATTTTCTGAGCATGCTATCCATCTACGCGGCCATAGCATGGTTGCCCACGTTCTTGCGCACAGATTTCAGCTATTCGGCGGTCCATGCGGGCTTGGTCAGCACCCTGGTAGTTGTGGCGCTTACAGTTTGTTCCCCTTTCGCAGGCATCCTATCGGATCACATAGGGAAACGCACACCCGTCCTGGTAGCCGGCTCGGTAATGGCAGCAGTAGGGTTCGCGATGTTTATCCTAAGCCGCGACACGCTGGTAGTATTGGTAGCCGCATTGCTCCTTGGGGTGAGTATGGCATTCACCATTCCGGTGCTCATGATCATGGTGGGAGAAATGTTCGGCCAGGCCGGCCTCGGCTTTTCGCTTTCGGTTGCGGGCACGGTGGGGCAGCTTTCTTCATCCCTCTCCGGCTTGGTGTTCGGGTACGCCCTGCAGGAAAGCTCCTCCTTTGCCGTGGTGTGGGAACTTGCGCTTGTCTTTACTGTGGCACGAATCCCGTTCCTGCTGGGTGCCAAGGAACGCAAAGGCAAGGATAAACCAGCGCCCGATACCTAAAAAGCTTGTCATTTCTGGCCGCATTAAGTGACTCATTTCAGAAACGGAGCCACCACTTCCCTCGCCTGTGCGAGTCGCAGCATTACTTTGTTCCTGCCCCGCATGAGCTGGTTCAGAAGAAATTTCCGTTCGTCCGAGCCTTCTTCGTATTTGGCGAGATTCATCGCGGGCGCTATTTCCGCGAACGCGGGCACTTCCACGGCCGGATCGTGCTCGAAAATCTCTCGCTTGGCATAGCTGGTGGTGATGAGAATACGCCCCAGCCGCAGCATGGCATCGTTGAAGGGTCGAGCCGCGTTAAGGTCTTCGCTATCCCTCACTCTATCCGCCGCCATGTTAAACTTGACCACATCCTGCCTGAGAGCCGAGAGCTCATCCAGCACCAGGCTCAGGTCAAAGCCCTCTCCCGCCGCATCTTGATACCTTTTCACAATTTCGATCGATTCGTCTATCGCGCGCACGAAATCAAAGGGATACACCGTCGCATTCAGTGCGCGCAAGATGGATGCAGCGTAAATCTTGATGTCGCGCAGGAGGATGTCCGGGTCCGCGTATCTGAGCACGTCTTCTTCGTTGTGCCACGCAGCCGAGTTTCCGCCGCTTCCACCCACAGCATAGTAGCTCTTTTTCTCTTTTACCTCCGCAGGTATGTTGGACGACAACATGTAAAATGACGTGATCCCGATATTATTGAAAGAGTAATCCCCAGCCCGCATGGGTCTAAGCCTCTTGGGCACAATTCCCGAGGCGTCGATGATGGCCGAGGTGCACAGGTCGGTCACTTCCGCTGTCCACATCATTTCGTCATACTTGTCGGCCCACTTTACCCCAGGCGAATCCATGTTCACCTGCGCGATACAGTTTTTCTCCAGATCCAGGCCTTTGAAATCCGCGTACCAGGTGGAGCCCGCATACCGCCCATGGGAGTGCCCCGACCACCACGCCACCCGCAGAGAGCGTTTCAACTCGTCTTTGTGGTTGTCGAATACACGGGCGATTTCCAGTTTTCCCGCGTTTCCGGTGGCATTGTCCGTGACCCCGTAGTGCCAAGAATCCAGATGCCCATGGAGCAAGATGAACTTCTGCGGCTCTTCTCTCCCTCTGATTTCCGCAACCGGAATGGTCGCCTTTTTCCAGCCTTCATCCAGCTCGGTGGTGATCCGAAGCTTCAATGGACCCTTGTTCAGAAGTTTCTTCACGCGGTTGCCGGTATCTGGTGTTCACATTGATCACCTGGGTGCTCGGTTTGTCTATGATGTTCTCGAGGGTGGGCGTTCCCCAGATGGAGGTGATGATCAGCTCGTGGGTGGTCTCTTCGTGGGGGTTGATATAGATCTGACCTAATGCACCTCTGTCCTCGAATGCCTTGGCCGCCTTGGGAAGGGATATGCCGTCGGTCATGACGATTTTCCCCCGCACATCCACATCCGAGCCTTCCGCGGGATTATCGAAGAAGCTGTCGACTCTCTTCGCAAGCACTGAGGGCACATACACCACCTCGGCCTTCGATCACTCCGGAGGCTGAAAACGAGGGGGTCTTACACACAATCGGTTCCTCACCCGGCAGTTCCAGTTTCGCCGACACCGGAAGGCTCACATAGATCTCCGGCTCATACACGGTGTAGGGGATGCCGAGTGCATCCATCCTGCCCATAAGATAATCAATGGCCCTTCGTTCTTCGGCCGTGCCCGAGAGCCTCACAATGTTTGAAAAGCGTCTCAACCAATGCCCACGGCTCCTGGGCGCTGATCTCATCGAGCATGGTCTTTTCCAGTTCCGAACCTGCCAATTTCATATGTATCCTCCATGTTGGAAAGGCGTTCCGCTCCATTTCAACCTATAGCCGGAGAATGTCGCTCGTTCCTGATGAAGGACTATATATAGGAGGGTATGCCCGACGGAGTAGCCGCCGTCAACCACCATCAAAGTACCGGTCGAGTAGGTCGGAATCATCAGCCAGGAAAAACCTTATCGCAGAGGCAATCTCTTCGGGGGATCCCTCCCGCTTCAGGGGTATCCTTGATAGCTTTGTTCTGTGTTCCGCCATGGCGGCTTGAGTGCCGAGTGCCGCCTGCACACCCTCGGTCATAATGAGTCCCGGCAGCACCGCATTCACCCGAATGTCGTACGGTGAGAGTTCGAGCGCGAGTACTTTGGTTAACATGTTAAGGGCTGCCTTGGATGATGCATAATGGGCAATGCCCGGCCGCGCAATGAGGCTTGCCGTGGAACTCACGTTGACGATACGGCCTTTGACACCCCGGGCGATCATGGCCTTTGCCACCGCTTTACTGCACATAAACGGTCCCTTGAGGTTGGTTGCCAGCACACGGTCCCATTCCTCTTCAGGAAGCTCGAGCACGGAGTGACGGGGAATTGCCCCGCATTGTTCACCAGGCCATGCACCGCGCCGAAGCGCCCATGGTCTCGGACACCATATGCGCCACCTGGCTTCCATCGGACACGTCACAGGGGATTGCATAGAATTTTCCCGGGCAGGTCTCCCGTTTCTCGATACACGGACTCCAGGTTGTTTTGGTCACGTGCACAGCCGACGACCGTAGCGCCCTCTGCTGTGAGGCTGAGACAGAGGTGCTTTCCGATCCCGGAGGACGCCCCGGTGACGATCACCACCTTATCGCGAAATGTCATTTTCATCATATCAACTCTTTTCTGCGGAACGTTGTACACACAATGGCTGCAAACGGCCTGTGCCCCTCAGCAGCAGGGGCAGAAGGGTCCGCATGTGTTTTATGTCACGGGCACCATCACCCATGCGAAAGCACCACCCCGCACATAAACGGTGCACCCGGGTCGGGCCCTTCTTAATCGGCGGGCACCCCTTTGGCGTCCAGTTCCTCTTTAGTCCAGATGATCTCAAGCTGGGACCGCGGGGTCCGCTTGGTGTTGTAGCTCACGATGATCAGTGCAAGGAGCGACACGGTCAATCCCGCGAGCACCTCATTGATTCCGAAAGGCTTGTTGAGAAGGAGCCAAACGGCGTCTGCGATGAATCCAAGAATCATGGCCCAGATGCAGCCCTCTTTGGTGGCCCGAGTCCAGCAAAGGCCGACAATGACGGGCCCGAAAAAGGTGCTCGCCGCCAGGGCCACGCTTGATGCCACAATGAACTGGATGAGCGCCCCTTTGAAGTAAGGCGTGAAAATTAGCACGAATGGAATCACGCCCACCAATAGAGACACAACCCTGCCTATAAAAAGTTTCTGCTTCTCGGTAGCCTCGAGATTGATCATCTTTCCATAGATGTCATGGGCCACCGCCGAGCCGGCCGTGAGCAAAAGCGAGTCGGTGGTGGACATCATGGCCGCCAGGAGAGCCGAAAGGAGCAGCTCCACCGATGATCGGTGGCAGCAGCGCCGATGCAATCTGTGGGGATGCGAGGTCCCATGCGGCCAAGTTGGGGAAAAGGACCCTGCAGCCCACACCGATCACGGCAAAGCTGGTGATGATAATGATATTGAAAAACCCTGCCCACCATACCGCGATACGGGCCTGATTTGAATTTTTCACCGTCACAATGCGGATGAGCAACTGAGGGGCGGACATGGCAAAAAGACCGAATACGAGGAAGAAGCCGAAAAGCTTAAAGGGCGGCATGCCCAGACCCACCATGGTCGGTTTGATGCTATGAACCACCGCGTTTAACATTTCGAGCCCGCCGGTTTGGTTCAGAATGATAGGAACCGATATAATTGAAGCAACCACCATGACAATCACCTGTACCATGTCGGTGTAAGCCACCGCAAACATACCGCCGAGAATGGTGTAGCACGATGTAGATGACAGTGAAGAAGATGGCGCCCCAGACAAAGGGCCAGCCGAAAAGCGTCCTGAAGATATAGCCAGCGGCCATGGTCTGGGCACCGATATAGGCGATGAAACTGATGGTGATCACAATTGCGGCGATGGCCCGGGGGACGTTGCTTCCAAACCTGGCTTCCAGGTAATCGGGAATCGTGTAGTAGTTGAGCCGCTGCATCCTGCGCCCGATAGTTCCACCGCGAAGATATAGCCCGACCGAGATTAGCGGCCAGATCCACACCCAAGCCCATCCAATCCCATACCAGAGCCCGACAGAACCGATGACCGAGCCTGCGCTGATCTGGGTGCCGGCAATGGAGCAGCCCGCGACAAAACCGTTCAGACTCTTACTGGCGACCCAAAAATCCCCCTCCGATTTGACCAACCTACTCATGAAGGCGCCCAAAGCGAAAGTACATATCATAAATACCACAAATACATACACATAGGTGGATATAACCATACTGCCTCCTCCTCTCTCTTTAAGCGAGCAGTAAGGTCCTACTCGGCATAATCATCGTCTTTTCGAGTTAACACGAAAATACCATAGGCAATCAGCACCCCGAGGTGCATCACCCAGTAAATCCATATCGACGGGTAGAAACCCCACAGTGTCATCGGCTGGCCCCTCCTTTCGTATGTATCTTATCTCATACCTGAAATAGAGAATTGTAATCGCCAGGATCAGATGAAAACATAAAAATAGTCCAATTAGTACCCCATGTAAAAAAACCGGCTTTTTTCTGGCCAACGGATGCGTAGAGCCCGGTCGGCAGATTGAGACTAGTGAACCGGATGGTTTCCCTCCATTCGACTCTTCTAATAACTCTGGAAACTGGAAAAGACTGTCCTTGGTAATAGCTTCCCGAGGGGAGATTGAGTGACCCATTAAACGCGATACTCTTCTTGAGTTAGCTTCCAGGAAGGAACAAACAGGGGAACTGAACGTATCCCGGCGCTGCAATATCGCTCACCACATAGGTGAGATATCGTCTCTGCCCATCAGTGACAGGAACGGGCAGGTCCTGGTCGATCACATAATAATGACATGTTTCCCGGCCCAGTCATGTTCTTTCATGGTCACTTTCACAGGCACGGCCGTTCCGTTTGCCGAGAGCATCACATCAGCAATTTTCCCACTACCCACCCTGCGGGCCTCAAATGCAGTTTCTTCACAGGATCTTCTGACAGGGGTACAATTTTGCACTCCACCGCGACGGAAGATCCCTTCAATTCAGCGGTTACGGTGTAGTTCTTGATCTCTTCCCCAGCCGACAACGCGGGGGCCGCTCCCGCAAGAAAAAGTGCGCACACTAATCCCAATAAAATACAAGCTCTCATTCTGGGACCTCCTTGTTAAAAAAATATTCATACTGGGAATGATAGACTATTCTACAAGCGAGCTCACCCCCCTTTCCTTGCATATGGACTGCGAATTTCGACTCACATTCAACTCCCTTCGGTAATCGGAGACCGGGAGCATGAATTGCCGCTTGAGATCTCAAGCCATCTCAAGAGAACCTGCCGGTGCCGGCCACATCGAATTGACGATCAAGCAACTTGGGAGCGATCGGATGCCTGTGCTCGCTGTCCGTGGCCACTTCATAGCGCCTCGGGGACTTGACGTTGAGGCCAAGCCCGCGCATCAGACCACACGCCCGGTATCCGGACCGATCCTGCTTCTTGATTCTCTACCTTTGTTGGCACGTTCGTGTCAAACACAAACTGAAAAGGGTAAGCACCTTTCTGCAGCTCTTGCATGGGGTAGAATTCTCCTACCACACGTTTTCAGAAAGATGAAACGACCTTGGCCTCTTTCAGTGTAAGGAGGACCTCTCAGTTAAGCAATTCGTCTGGGAGCTTGCGATTGAAGCTCTTTTTGTATCCTTTCTCCCAGGAGCTGCTCGGAGAAGTCTGCCTGCCGCGTCGTCCGTGACGCCGTTCTCAGCAGCTCAAGCGCAGAGTTCCACCACCAGGCCTGCGAATACCTGTGTTGTCTCGACAAGCTCATCAATGGTGACAAATTCATCCACCGAGTGAGCTCTCAGAAAATCCCCTCCCCCGTACATGATGCCCGCGATCCCCTCGCGGCTCGACCAGTAGGCATTGCCTAAAGAAGAGTAGCCTACCATGCTCCCGGTGGCCGTCACTTTCTTCCCCGTCATCTCCTCGACAACGTTGCGCACCCTTTTTACGAACTCGTGATCCGGCCCGATTCCTCCGGTTTGGCGGTCGTTGAGCAGCCTCACGCTCTCGACTTCAAAAGGAGAATCCGACTTCTCCAACTCCTCGATCGTTCGGTCCATAAACGCCTTGACGACCTCTGTCTTGGTGGCAGGCCTAATGTCGAAGGTGATCTTGCATTGGCTCGGCACGACATTGATCGCTTCTCCCCCCTGAACAATGCCGATATTGATCGTATCGCTTCCCATGAGGGGGTCGGTGTGGAGGGGATAGGCCTTGACGGCATTGGCTAGAGCAATCGCTTTTTCAATGGCGTTAACCCCCTCTTTCGGGTTGCCGCCATGCGCCGACACGCCCTTGAGGACATATTCGTACCAGAGTCTTCCCCGGGCGAGGCATCCCAAGGATTCCAACCCCGTAGGCTCGCCGGCCACGTGGTAGTCGGGTCTGGGGAACCCGTGCTCCCGGAAGCCCTTTTCCAGAAGATAGCCCATGCCGGGCCAGGCGCCGATTTCGTCGTCCACGGTAGATGAAAAAATGAGGTCGCCTTTCAGTTCCAACCCCATCTCCTTGATTGCGCGATAGACGATGATTTGAGCGGCCAGGTGGCATTTGGTGTCTTCCGCGCCTCTTCCGTAGATCTTCCCGTCGTGGATCTCCGCGGCGAAGGGAGGATAAGCCCATCTCGATTCCTCGCCCACGCCGACCACATCCATGTGGGCGTCCAGGCAGAAGACGGGCGCACCTTCCGTTCCCTTGTGCAAGGCGATCACATCAGGCCGGGGGTAGGTGAGTCCGAGACCTTCGATTTCCTCTTTTGAGGCGCCAGTCACGACGGGGTTCAGTCCTTCCTTGCGGTACAGTTCAACCATCCTGTTCGACATGGCTTCGTAGTCGCCTGGCGGATTCACAGAAGGAATGCGGATCAGGCTCTGGGTAATGGCAACTAAGTCGTCGCTGTGCTTCGCCACATGGGCGGCAATTTCCTTGCGCAGGCTTTTTTTATCAGGATTCATGGGCTTACCTCCTGGTTAGGGTGAAGCAGGTCATGCTCCGAACCTGCCGGAAAATTACGCAACAGGGGCATCGTCGGGCCTTCTCTTGACCGGCAGTCGCCTCAGGGTCTCCAGGAAGAGAACAGGTGACAGCTTACGAGCAGGTCATCTTCCGCCAAGTCGTGGAAGGAAAAGCGAGCTTTGGCGATGCGCCCGTCGTCATTTGCTTGGTTAAGAAAATCAATAACGCCAAGTCCCTCAAGGGTGGTCCGCACTGCGCCGTTGAGGGCATGGAGAAGATAATAGTCGATGCGGCCGCTTTCCAGCTTTCCCAGTTGAGCCGCAAGGTACCGATCCATGTCCTCGCGGTGTTTGATCAGCCAGGAGGAAGCTTGGTGGCAACCTTGACCCGGTCCTGGTATCCCTCCTGCAGAGCCTTCCCGGGCAGAGATTCACTTGTGCCTTCATGGTCGACGGGACACAGTTCCTTTGGGGAATACGGTATCTATAAGCCCCATAAAAAGAAAACTGATCGTAACGCGATTCGATGAGTCGCGCATACCAGAAGTCTCCGCATCGGTGATCGGTCCCCCGAAGGGAAATGGGCTCTACAGGCCCAATTCCTTGAAGTTCTGAATATCCATAACCCTTTTACCGTCCTCCAGTTCATGGATCATTGCAATAAGGCGCTTGAGACGAGGGAACTCGATTCCATGCTTTTCGCCCTGCACGACGGTTGCACCCAAAATGCCGTCTACTTCCGTTTTACGCTTGCGCACGGCCAGGTCTCTCCATACGCCTGTTTTATTTTTGATGTTGTGGCGGTATTGGTCCGCGATTTTGCCCATGGCCTCATCATCCGGGATTTTCGGTACAACTCGGGATCGAATTCATCGAATTTCTCCAACGTCACCCCGAGTGCGGCGGGAACTTGCATTGCCTCGCGCACAAGGTCACCCATCACGCTGGCCATCCCTTGGCGTCTCAACGACTTCATGGATGGGCATGTCAGCTAACGCGGTCGCGAACCAAACCGTCGCGTCTACCTGCTTGGACCACAGGTAGCCCATGATGTTAGCGGTGAAATTAACGGGGAAGAGTGCGGAAAGGGGACGGGCCAGATTCATGATGCGCGCTGACATTTCGCCGTTGACCTCGCCCAGGTAAAAACTGCCCTTCCCTCCGAGCTTGATGTACCCCGGCCCGATGTAGTCGGCAGCCCAGTTGATAAAGGCGCCCACGGTCCTTTGGGGGCCGATCATTTTCGATATCGCGTATTCGTTGAGCCCGTTCTGCAGCGAGATTACAACCGACTTTTCATCGAGGAATTTCGAAAGTTGCCTAACTGCTTCTTCGGTATGCTGCGATTTCACAGCAGCAGCACAATCGATAGCGGCTCGGGGAGCTTCTGGGGTAGGACCGCATTGACCTTGACCTTCACCTCGCCGCCGTAGCCGTCAACCTTCAGGCCCTCTCGATTCATTTGAGCTACATGGTCTTCGCTTTTATCCACGAAAAGGACATCCTCTCCAGCCCGAACCATGTAGGCTCCAAGCGAACCACCGATTGCCCCAGTACCATAGATGGTGAAGTGCATAACCTGATCCTCTTCATTTCATTTGGGGGATGCATGGCTGCAGCGTAATATAAGTTAGCGGGCTGCAACCAGACTGCTGGCAGCGGTCAAGCCAGCAGCTCCGGATTCAAGGGGCACTCGACCGGTCTTCCTTCCAAGGAGGCATTTCAGGCAGGCGTGACACTCCGTGCATTCCTGCAACTCATCCACCCTGCCTTCATATATAAGGCTCCCGAACCGGTCATTAACCAACATCTGCCGCCCAAACGCAATCAGGTCAGCCTTGCCTTCGTTGAGATAGCTTTTCCCGAGCGCAGGCGTAAAGATCTTCCCGGACGGCAACACAGGGATTTTTACGCCCGCTTGATCTGTGAGGCTGCATCGACGTAAGCGCCTGGCGGGTCCTCGCTCATCGGAGCGGCAACAAGGCGGGTGAACGCCTTTCCTTCGTAATTGACCTGCACCGCTCCCTTCACCCCGGACAAATGCAGGACATCGGCAATCGGCCTGCTCGAGCATTCGCCCGAGCTGGACGCCATCCTGAACATTTAGACCGTTTGGGATCGATTCGATACCATTGATGCGGCAGGAAATAAAGGGCGCTCTGCCGATCCGGGCACGAATGGCTGCGATCACTTGCCGGAGGAACCTTGCCCGACCGCCAAATCACCGCCGTACTCATCCTGCCGTTTATTCGAATAAGGGGAAAGAAATTGGCTCAGGAGGTAAAAATGACAGGATTGGATCTCGACGCCGTCAAACCCGGCCTGTATGGCCCGTTCAGCAGCCTCTGTGAATCCCGCGACCATAGCCTCGATTTCATCGACCCTCATGCTTCGGGGTATCTGCCCATGAGAAATGGGTACATCGGAGGCCGAGAGAAAGGCTTGTCCCGAGTAAGCGGGAATGCCTTTGCGCCGCCATGATTGATTTGAATAAGGGCTATTGCGTTTTTGGATGCGATCGCGGTGGCAAGGGTCTTTAGCCCGTCGATATAGCGGTCGTCGCAAATCTGCAGCTGATTGGAGGCGATCTCGCCGCCCGGCATGATGTTGGTCGATTCCACAATGACCAAGCCAACTCCTTCCGCTCTTTCTTCATAGTGCCGCAGTTGCTTTTCTGAGACGTAGCCCCCCTGCCGGGCCGCGTTGAGAACCATTGGAGGCATTACCACCCGATTTCTGGCCGTAAGCCGGCCGATGGCAATCGGCTGCAACAGTGCTTGCAATTCCATTTGAGATCCTTGTGAAATCCTCCCGCCAAAGGTACCCATGAGGGCTTCCGCATGGCCCTCATAGTCAGTGGCTCGGTCCTTATCCGACAACGGCCTCGAACACCCGCAATACATTACCGCCGATCAGTTTGATGATGTCCTCCGTTCGGTACCCGCGCTTAATCAGCGCCCGCGGAATATTCGCAATTTCCGAGGGATTCTCGAGACCCTTCACATAGTCCGCCGGAAAACCGCTGAGAAGACCCCCAACGTCGATGAAGTGCATGATTTTCTTGTGCATGGCCACATGATCCCCAAATACGGTATCGGTCCCCACGGCCACATGATCGATACCTGCCACTTGGATCGCGTGCTCCATATGGCGAAGGAAGTCCTCGATGCTCTGCTCCGTGTTCCGGCTGAGAATGTTCGGCACTGCCTCGATCCCTATTACCCCCCCTTGTCCGCGATAGCCTTGAGGGTCCGGTCACTTTTGCATCGCGCGAACTGATGGACGGCATATGCACAGTCATGCGTTAGCACACACGGGTGAGCCGATGTGTCCAGTGCCTGAAAGATAACTGTTTCGGCGGAATGCGAAAGGTCGATCAGCATCTTCAGATCGTTCATTCGCCGATAACATCTCGCCCAAAGCGAGTCAGCCCCGAGGGCTCTATCTCGGTTAACCCGCCGCCGATAAAATTGCTATCGTTGTACGTCAACCCCGCGCAGCGGAACCCCAGCCCATAGAGAACGTCAACCCGATCCAGACGGTTACCGATCGCCCCGATATTCTCCAGATGCGGGATGATCGCGATCTTGCCCTCTTTTTCGCCCGCCTGATATCGTCTGCAAACCGACCAAGGGTAACCTCGTTGCGGTGGTGGTCGAAGTCGGAAAATCGCATCCCGAGCTCGTAAACGACATCTTCAAACTGCCATCCCACCGTGGATGAGATGTAGGCGAGGGAGCCCATCCCATCGAAGCACGCCGTCAGCCCGGCCTGCTTCAACCCGGCGTATCCTGTATGATACCGGCCGCGGCGGCTGTATGACTCGTATTCCTCCATGTTCTTGGGAAGAACGATCGGGTGCGAGTGGAAATCGATGAGGATGGCCTCCCGGGTGATCTGGCTTGCGCGGCCTTCCTCTTCCGGGTTGAGGTCGATGACCATCCGCGGGACCCGGCCGATTTGCGGCACCAGGTCGAACTGGGGCACCTTCGAATGCTTTATGTGTTCGTATGACATCGTCTTGTTGCTCTCTCCAATGAGGTCGCTCTCAGGTGGCTGCCAAAGCCCAATGTCGCCCGGGGGGCCGAATTCTTTGGCAAACCCGCCTCTTGCTTTAGCTGCCGGTTCTTTTTTTCTGCGGCGAGCGGTCCCGGAGTTTCCGGACTGGTGGTCACAATGAACCCTGACGATCGCAACCATGAGCATCAGCAGCCCGATCGGCAGCCATATCTGGAGAGGGGTGAGCAGCAGGCCGTCCGGAGTCCTCGAGTTCAAGCGGGAGGACATCATGGCAAGCTCTGTGGTTGAATAGGCCAGATAGCCGACGTACAAAAGGGCGAGCAGGCCGCAGACCAACTCTACTGCAAGTTGGATCCCAGGGGGGAGTTTCTTGAAGAGGAAGGTTATCCTGACGTGCTCGCCCTTCGCCAGGGTGTACCCCGCCCCCATGAATACAGTGAAGGCGACCAGGAATGCGCAAACGGAATCGGCCCACCCGGGTGTCCAGTTGAACACATACCGGGTTACGGCAGTGACCGTCACAATGAGGGTCATGGCACAGATGGCAAGATTCGCCAGATACCCTCCGACCGCGGGAAAATACCTGTAAAAACCTTTTATAACATGCAGTGTCTTTGGCATGCAGAACTCCTCATCGGCGGCCGCTTTGCCTTGTCGCTGAGCCCCCTCGACCCGCGGGAGCGGGCCAAGGGGCGCCCAGGCCTCGGGCCAAGATCATTTGGCCGCTCGGGGTACATAGGGCTTGATCAACTCAAAGACCTGAAGCACCCGGGGATCCTTGTTGCCCTCGATAAATTCCCAGAATGCCTTCAAAGCGGCTTGCCGGGTTTTCTCCAACTCGTCTTGGGAGAAGTATCGTATGGTCATGCCTGAGCTCTTCATCTTGTCTAAGTAGACCTGCTCGGTGCGCGGGTCGGCCGATTCACAGGCGCCCTTTCGGGCGGCATCGGCCGCACAGTCCCGCATGATCTTCTGGAGGTCAGTCGGCAGCTTCTCCCAGTGCCGCTTGCTCACGTAAAATTCGTTGGACCACAAGACTGTCCCCGGGTGTCCCACGTTGACATAGTACTTGGCAACCTCATTCAGGGACCGCTCGATGACCGAGCGGGGGGAAGTATCCACGCCATCTATAACACCGGTCTTCAGCCCCTGGTAGGTTTCGCCAAGCGGCATATAGAGTGCCGAGGTCCCGCACAGTTCGAACACCCGCTTGGAATCCGGAGCCGACACCCTGATCTTCTTCCCCTTGAAATCGGCCCACGTGCTTCCGTCGATATTCGACACGATCCCGTCGAGCGTATTGTAGAGGGGGAACCCGTCGAGCAAAACGATATTCCAATCCTCGTCCAGGATTTTCGTTCTCAGGGGGTTGATCAGTTCGTGGATGGCCCAGCGCTGACTGCGGTTGCCCCAGAGGTAAAAGCGTGAGTCGAGGCTGAGCGCAGGGGCATCGCCCTGCTGAAACTCCGGGAAACCCATGGCCATCTCAACGACACCGGCCTTTAGCGAGCGGTAGAGCTCCTGCACCGGGATGCCGAGTGCGCCTCCCGGAAATACCTGGATCTCCAAGCGCCCGCCGCTCCGTTGCTTCACCTGGTCGCAGAACCACATGAGGTTTTGAACTTCTCCGGAGTTGGCGTTTAGAATGGTGTGACATCTCCAAACAATGGGAGTCGCGCCGAAGGCCGGGGAAATGAGCATGAGACAAAGTGCCGCTGCGAGGCTTGCCACTAAATTTCGTTTCATAGGTCAACTCCTTTTGTCTGGTATGGATGGTTGTTCGACGACCTCATTGCATAGATAAAGCGGACGTCCCTACTGAATCTCATAGCCAAACAGCGCGGGAATCAGCGTGCAGACCTCCGGGAATATAATGATGAGCCCGCAAAGAATAACCATGAGTGTAAAAAAGGGCCACGAACCGCTTAGGACGTTTTCTAAAGCTCGTCCCTTTCTCGGCAATGCTTTGGATGATGAAGAGATTGAGCCCCACAGGCGGGGGTGAGCTGTCCGACTTCGATGAGAAGGATCATGAGCACCCCGAACCAAATGCCCCCGAACCCCAATCCCTTTATGATAGGGAACACAAAGGGCAAGGTCATTACCATGAACGAGATGCCGTCGAACAGACACCCGAGGGTGAGATACATGAGGATGATGACCATCACGATGAGAAATTTCGAGATCATGCCAGTTGCTTATGATCGTCGTAAGCTGCCGCGGAAGCCCTATCAAACCAACTGAATTGGCGAGAATCATCGCTCCCAGGACCACAAAGAGCAGCATGACAAACGTCTGGGTAGTTTCTTTGACGCTTTCGATGATATTTTTACCGGAAGCGTGCCGTATGTCCGACCGAGGAGAATGCGCCCCAAATACGCCAAGCCCGGAGGCTTCGGTTGCCGTGCACCAGCCAGCGAAAATAGGTACCAGAACCGCTGCGATCAGCGGAAACGATCGGCCAGATGCCCAACAGCATCTTGACAGCCGCCCAGAACGGCATGCGTTCTTATCACGCGGGGCAACGCGGGGGTCGATCAATGCGCGGATGGCGATGTAGACAGAGAACAAGCTGGCGAGAATGATTCCGGGCAGAATGCCCGCCGCGAACAGCGCACCGATCGAGACCCCGGTCAGCACACCGTAAATGATGAGCGCAGCGCTGGGGGGATCAGGATGCCGAGTGTGCCTCCGGCAGCCACCGACCCAAGGGTGAGCTTGTAGTCATAGCCGCGGGATTTCAATTCGGGGAAGGCACTGCTGCCCGACTACGGCCGCAGTTGCCGCACTCGTGCCGAAAACGGATGCGAAGAGTGCGCAGAGAGCGACATTGGTGTGCAACAATCCGCCGGGTATCCGCCCCATGAGGGGCGAAACGCAGTTGTACACCTTGCGACTTATCCCGCTTCTCAGCACGATCTGCCCCATCAGGATAAAGCAGGATACCGCCACAAGAGAGTACATTTGGACCCCGTTCCAGGCCGCGCTGCCAATTATCGACTGGGAGCCATTTGCCAAAAAATAATAAACGACCCACCCCGAAATCCCCAGCGCTATGGCTAACCACATCCCACTAAAAACGAGTATAAACACCGTACCCAGAAGAACTATCCATTCCATGAGAGCGTCCTTTTAGGGGTGAATGTGCAGCTACCCAGAGAAAGGACCGGTCAATTTCTTTAGCTTAAAAATCGTGCCAGCCTTTCCATGGCTTCGGATAGTCGGGCGGACGGATGGGTCAGGGCGATGCGGAAATAGCCTTCGCCGTACTGGCCGTACATGGAGCCGGGGATCATCCAGACCGCCTCCTTCTCCAGGAAACTGAAGCAGAACTCCTTGGAATTGCCGTGTCCCTCGGGTACGGGCGCCCAGATGTAGAAGGTGGCCTTTGGGCCGACCGCTTAATCCCGCATTGGCTTAAGGCCTCCATCACCACGTCCCGCCTTTCGGTGAACATCTTGTTTCGGCCTTCCATGAAATCGATCGGACCGTTGAGCGCTGCCGTCGCCGCCACCTGGATGGGGTAGTAAATACCGCGGTCGGAGTGGGACTTGATCTTGGCCATGGCGGAGAGGATCTCCTTGTTGCCCAGGGCCATGCCGATCCGCCAGCCGCAGCAGTTGTAAGCCTTGGACAGGGAGTTGAACTCGATCCCCACCTCCCGGGCCCCATCGGCCATGAGAAAACTGGGCGGGCAGAAGTCGTCAAAGCAGATCTCGGAGTAGGGGTTGTCGGCGATCACGGCCACGTCGTAGCGCCGCGCCCACTCCACCAATTCCTGATAGAATCCCAGGTCGGCATCGGCCGAGGTGGGGTTGTTGGGGTAATTGACCCAGATCATCTTGGCCTGCCGGGCCACATCCTGGGGGATGGCCTAAAGATCCGGCAGGAAGCCGTTCGCCTCCAGCAGGGGTACCTTGACCGCAACCCCACCGGCGATTGCCACCCCGGCCGCATAGGCCGGGTAGGCCGGATCGGGCACCAGGGCCACATCCCCCGGGTCCAGCAGGCAGCTGTGAATGTGGAACAGCCCCTCGGCCGAGCCCAGAGCGGCAGAACCTCGGTCTCCGGGTCCAGGACCGCGCCGAAGCGCCGCTGGTACCAGTTGGCCATGGCCTCCTTCAAGGGCTGCGGGGAGTAAAAGCTGGGATAGTGATGATGGTTGACGTCCAGGCAGGCATCGGCCAGAGCCCGGCGCAGGTGTTCAGGGCGGCTGCACGTCCGGGTCCCCCAAGCCCAGGTTGATGACGTCCTTGCCCTCCGTCCTCATCTTGGTCAGGATGAGGTTCATGGCCGTGCCCAGATAGGCGTCAAAGTTCTGCATGCGATTGGCTAGTCGCATGATTCGCTCCTAGCGGTTCTAAACCGCCCGTCTTCTTCGTAGACGTTGCAGATGCAGCACAGGAAGCTGGCCTCTTCTGTTTGGCTCAGATTCCGCATGCCGTGGGGCTCCATCGAGGGGATGTAGATGGACGTTCCGGCCGGGCAAATCACTTTTTCCTCCAGTTCATCGGTCTGGAAGTTGAACTCCAGCATTCGAAGTAGCCGGTCACGATGTACATGGTCTGATGATAGAAATGATTATGGATCGGGATCTCTCCACCCGGGGCTGCTGTAAACAGCCGCAATCCGTAATCCGGATAGCCGTGTCCGTCGTCACCGAACTTGGACAGCCAGCTGATGCTGATCCCTTTGACGTCAAGCCGCTCGCCTTTGTAGGGAAACTTGTCGATCTTGACCGCCGGCACATCGGTTGCCTTGACTACTTCCATGGTTGCTCCTCTTCCGCTGCAGGCCTGGTAGCTATAATAGCTGAGCCTTCAGCTTGTTGATGAAATACTGGACGTGTTCCTCGCCCAGCCGGCAGGCCACCTCGGCCTGCCGCTCTTTCAGGGCGAGATAAATGGACTACAACTGGTCGATGATGTCCGCCAAGATGGCCACGGTGCTCAAAGAGGAGTTCCAAAGCCTGGCGCAGCGGCTGTGAAGATTCTCCAGGAACTCCCGCAGGATGGGGTTTTGACAGGCCTGGTAGATTATCTCGTGGAACCTTGCATCCAGGCCGATGAGGGTCGCGGGTCAAACTCCTGCGGTCCCACCAGCCCCTGAACCTCCTGGATCACTCCGGCCAGTTCGGCCAGCTTGTTCGCCGTAATCCGCCGGGCCGCGGCCGAGGCAGCCAATCCCTCGAGCCTGATCTTGACCTCGAAGGCGCAGCGGATCCCGTTGATGTCGATGGCCGCTACGTGGGACCCGTAGCGGGGCATGACCGTCGCCAGATTCATCTCTTCCAGCTTGCGGATCGCCTCCCGCAGCGGGGTGCGGCTCACCTTGAACTCATCGCACAAATCCTTCTCCACCAAGGGCATTCCCGGCGGATTCTCGAGATAGACGATCCGGTCCCGAGCCTATCAAAAATCTCGGTATGTAAATTTTTCTTTTGAATACCCATGGTTATCATTATAGAATGTTATGTTGTATGATTTATAGTATTCTTTAGCTACGTTAGCTGTCAATTTTGCCGTTGTCAACTGAAAACCGAATAAAGGCGAAAAACCTAAAAAAGGTCGATCAAGGATGTGGAAAGCGTTTTCATGTGCCTTGATGAGGCAGAATGCCGAAGGGGTCACTATGGCCAGCCGTCCAAATACCGGCTACAGTTCATGCGGCGGCTATGTGATTCGGCAAAGGTGAAACCGTTCGGGTTCCACGCCATCCGGCACCTGACAGCATCCTTCCTGTTCAGGCAAGGCTACGAACTTGCCGCTATTTAGGCCATCCTCCGACACCAGAGCCCAATCACTACCGAACGCTACCTGAAAGAGAATCGGGATGGAACGTGTTGAAAAGCGGTTGAGGGTCTGTCCAGGAGCAAGAAGGGAGAGGCTGTCGAGTTTAAGCACCGGCCGCAAAAAATCGCAGTTCCGGGACTTCCGGAATAAAAAAGCCGTCTGGGGAGCCGTCAACTCCCCAAACGGCAGTGGCAAAAAAACTTAACTTATTGAAATTATTGGCGTCCCCAAGGGGATTTGAACCCCTGTTGCCGACGTGAAAGGCCGGTGTCCTGGACCAGGCTAGACGATAGGGACGAAGGTGTTTCAGAGATCTGGTGGGCCGTGCTGGACTCGAACCAGCGACTCTCTGCTTAAAAGGCAGATACTCTACCACCTGAGTTAACGGCCCGATTCAAAACGTCACTCTATACGGATGGACGGCACTTTTGTCAACAAATTTCTGGAATCAGCGCCGCTCACATGATTGAAGCGTCCTGCGGCAAGCTGCAGGGAATCTTCGAGCGTAAGGAATACGGCTCTTTTATGAATCCCTCGCGAGTGTCCATCGGCTGGCGATCCGTCACAGGGCCGCCGCCGTCAGGATCAGCGCCACGGCCGTCCCGAAAAACACCCAGTCCTTGCGGTCCGCTCGACAAGTCCGGGTCGGTACGCGTTTCGGAATAGCAGCGGGCCTCCATGGCGACGGCCAGGTTGTCGGCGGTTTCGAACGTGCGCCGCATGAGCGGTATGCCGAATGCGGTCAGACGGCGAATCGGGTTGCGGCGGTTCTCGCTCGCCCGCGCACGCTGGGCGTCGGAAGTCCGCGCCGCCTGTTCCAGGATCACCGGCATGAAACGAACGACCAGACTCAGCATGGTGGCCACGCGCTCAGCGGGCACCCACGGAAGCGGTTTCAAAAACCACTGGATGCCGGCCTTGATTTCCGACGAGCGGGTCGTGGCGATGAAGGCGGCGCCGACGCTGAAGACGAGCACCAGGCGCAGGCAGACGAGGGTCCCCGCGCGCAGTCCTTCGCGGGTCACGGCCAGGGGCCCAAACGCAGTCAGCGGGGTCCCGTCGGTGGCAAAAACCCGGGCGATGAACACCAGCAGCAGGAGACAAAAGATCCATCGCAGCTCACTGATATGAACGCGCACGGCCGGCCGAAAAATGCTGAAAAAAATAATGAGCGAGACCATGAGAAGCGACAGGCCGCCAAACCCGAGCCGCAGGCCGGCCACCGAAACGCCGGCCATGAGGACGAGCTTGAGGCGCACGTCCACGTGCGGCAGCTGCGCCGCAACCCGGCCGTGTCGAGGCAGCATCAGGCCAGCCATGACAGCCCCCTGCTCCCGCGTTGCAAGGTCTGGGGGCTTCTGACGTCGAAGGTCTCGGTCTCGGCGGCCACCGCCGCGGGCAGACCGTCCCGCACGATGTTGCCGTGCTGCATGATCACGAGGCGGTCGGCGTGGGCCAGCACCTTGTCGAGATCGTGGGTGGTCAGAAGGATCGTGTGGCCGGATCGATGCAGCGCCACCATCTGCCCGAGCACCTGACGCACCCCGGGGTAATCCAGGTTTGAGAATGGCTCGTCGAAGACGATCACCCGCGGCTGCATGGCCAGGATTCCCGCAATGGAAAGCCTGCGTTTTTCACCGCCGGACAGCCGATGGGGACGGCACCCGGCCAGCTCCGTCAACCCCACTGCGTCGAGCGCACCCGCCACGCGCCGGTCCACCTCAAAGCGGCTGAGCCTCAGGTTCTCGGGGCCGAACGCCACGTCATCGTACACGGTCTCGCCCACGATCTGGCTTTCGGCGTCCTGAAAAATCATGCCCACCAGCAGCCGGGCCCGCCGCGGGTCGTCCGCGACCGAAACCCCGGCTACGCGGACCGTGCCGGAGGTAGGCCTCAGCAGCCCGTTCAGGTGGCGCAGCAAAGTGGTTTTGCCCGATCCGTTGGCGCCGGCGATCACCACGAATGCGCCTTCCTCAATGTCGAGGCTGACGTCATCGAGGCCGAGCCTCCCGTCGGCAAAGCGGTGGGTCAGGTTTTGGATTTCGACGATACGTGGCATTCCGAACTCATTTCGTCATCACCGGCCGGACGGACCGGGCGATCATGCCGGCGGCGGCGATCTTGAGGGCATCCCCCGGGAGAAACGGGGCCATTCCCAGCGCCAGCGCTTTTCCGACCGGCAGGCCGGTCACCCCTGCCAGCCACGATACCCCACAGGCATAGAGGACCATCGCGCCCGTGATCATGGCGGCCACATCCCAGACCATGCGCCGCGGCAGCCGCTCGGCCATCCGCCCGACCAGGAAGACCACCGGCAGGTAGCCCAGAAGAAAACCTCCCGTCGGCCCGAAGATGCGACCGATGCCGCCGGTGCCCCCGGCAAAGACCGGCAGCCCGACAATTCCAGCCAGCAGGTAGACCGCGACACTCGCCAGCCCCCAGCGGCTTCCGAGCAGCAGGCCGGCCAGGAAGACAAACATGTTCTGCAGTACGATCGGCACCGGGCCGATGGGGATCGCCAGGCAGGCGCCGGCGGCCATCAGGGCCGCAAACAGCGACGCGTAGATCATCGGTTGCAAGGGGGTTGTTGCCGCTGTCCGCGGCTGATGAAGCCCCCCTTTGTCTTCCACGCTGCACTTCATTGCAGAAAACAATCCCCGTAAATGATGCGCTTCAGCGACCCATCGGATTCCCGTAGGATGAGAGCCCCGTTTTCGTCCACGTCCACGGCGGTGCCCCGGAGCTCCTCTTTCAGCGTCACGATCCGCACGGGTTTGTTGAGCGTGACCGAATAGGTCTTCCACGCGGGGATGACCGCGTCCCAGGCGCCGGCGGCGATGCCGGCCTCGAGTTCATCCAGGAACCGGGCCAGGAGCTCCCGGCGTGAGACCTGCCTTCCCAGCAGCGCCCTGAGGGAGATGGCCGGAGGCTCGACTCCGGCGGTGTCGTTGTTGACGTTCAGCCCGATCCCGATGTTGATGAAGGCGACCTGCTCCCCCTCGGCTTCCATCTCGGAGAGCAGGCCGCAAAGCTTGCGGCCTTGCACCAGGATGTCGTTGGGCCACTTGACCCCGGCCCCCACCCCGTAATCGTCACGCAGCAGGCGGGCCAGGGTCATGGACGCCAGGAAGTTCACCCGCGGACTGATCAGCACCGGCAGGTCGGGCCGCAACACGACGGTGATGTAAAGCCCGCCCGCCTCCGACTGCCAGACGCGGCGCAGGCGCCCACGGCCCTGGGTCTGGCGCTCCGCGATCACCACCGTGAACTCCGGGCAGCCCTTGCGGGCCATGTCCTTGGCAAGGTCCATGGTGGAAGCCGCTTCCGGCAGGAAGGTCATCCGCTCCGCGCGGCCCGGAAACTCCCAGGGAAAAAGCCCGTCGGGTGTGCTGACAAGCCGGTATCCCTTGGGGCCCGTTTCGATGACATAGCCGTGCTCCTGCAACCTCTGAAGGTGTTTCCAGACCGCCACGCGCGACACCCCTAAAGCCGCGCACAGGGCCGTGCCGGAAACGACCCCATCGGATTCCCGCAGCGCTTTGAGAATTTCTGCTTTCATTTTTGTTAACCTTTTATATTGTAAGGTTAACGGGCGATGCCGGTAATGTCAAGCGGGATGAAGGGGCTGTGGAGCAGGGCTGACGCCGACAGAGACAAACAGCTGTAACTACTCAGGAGGCCATGGTGGATGGGGGGAGGCGGAGACTACGAAATACGCGAAAGGCGCGAAAAGGCAAGCCAAACTAACGTGTTATGGGCCCGTGTTCCGCGGCCGGATCAGGAGCCCTGCTTATTTCGGAAAAGGCCGCATCGCGTGATCCGATCATGCGCCACTGGAAAGCCATGGCTATTCCGGACAGGGCATCAAAATGGTCAGTTCTATAGGAGTCCGTCGGATTTCGTGAATCGATGGCGCCGGCTGTGTTCCGCCGGACGGCTGGAAACACATGCGCGGCGTCTTTCGGCCCATGCCGGCGTTCTCGCTCTTCACATCCTCGGCGTAGTCTCACTAGCCTGCGGTTGCGAAATCGCTGCGGCCTTGGCCTGAACCGAAATCCACCATTTCTGGATGGACACTAACTACAGGCTCGCCAGCAGCCGTTCGTGGATGTTGTCGAAACCGCCGTTGGACATGATCAGGATCACGTCTCCGGGGGCGGCGGTTTGCGCGAGATGCCCAATGATCCGGTCGGTGTCCGGGAAGAAGTCCGCCGCTTTTCCGCGGCGGTTCAACTCGCGCACCAGGTCTTCCGAGGAAAAGCGCTCGGCCTCGGGCACTTTGTCGAGCCGGGGCGGCTGGCGGATGCAGATCATGTCGGCGCCCTCGAAGGACGCGGGGTAGACCGGCTGGAAAACCTTGCGCATGCTCGAGTTGGTGCGGGGCTCGAAGACGGCGATGAGGCGACGGTCCGGGAAGGCGGCCTTCACCGCCGCGATCGTCTCGCGCACGGCTGTGGGGTGGTGGGCGAAATCGTCCATCACGACGATGCCCCGCTTTTCCCCGCGGATCTCCTGCCGGCGTCGGATCCCCTCGAACGTCTCCAGGGCACCGGCCAACGCGGCCGCAGATATGCCGAGGTGGTCGGCCACGGCGATGGCGGCGAGCGCGTTGAGAAGATTATGAGTGCCGATGAGACGCGTCCGGAAACGCGCAAACCGGCTGCCCGCCTTCAATACATCGAAAGTGGTCCACGGGGGGTCGACCCGGATCGAGCCCAGGCACCAGTGCGAACCCGCGCTCCTTCCGTAGCGCTGGACCGTCAGCGCAGCACCCGCGATCACCTCCGGAATGTGGGGGTCCGCATCACAGGCCACCAGCAGGCTGCCCGGCGGCAGCCCGGCCGCCAGGCGCCGGAAGGCGCTCTTCACGTGGTCGAGGTCCCGGTAGATGTCGGCGTGGTCGAACTCGATGTTCGTGAGCACCGTGGCAACGGGGCGGTAGTGCAGGAACTTCGGGCCCTTGTCGAAGAAGGCGGTGTCGTACTCGTCGCCCTCGATGACGATCGAGCCGCCGTTTCCCAGCCGATAGTTGCTCTCGAAGTTCTTCAGGAGGCCGCCGATCACGAAGGAGGGGTCGCACCCGGCGGCTTGCAGAATCCATGCGAGGAGGGCCGAAGTGGTGGTCTTGCCGTGAGTGCCCGCCACCATCAGCGTCTGCCGGCCGGCCACCACAAAACGGTTGATGGCCTGAGGCATGGAGCAGAATGGCAGGCCCAGGCGATCGAGCTCGACCGCCTCCGGGTTTACGCGGGTGACGGCGTTGCCCACCACCACGAGATCCGGCCGATGGGCGAGGTTCTCGGGCCGGAAGCCGTCCTCGATCCGGATGCCGCGGCCGGTGAGAAAATCGCTCATGGGCGGGTAGACCTTATGATCGGAACCCGTGACCTCGTAACCCAGGTCCTTGAGCATGCAGGCCAGGGCCCCCATGGCGGTGCCGCACACGGCCATCAGATGGATGCGCCGCACCTCCGCGGGGATATGGTTTTTTTTCATGTCCATTGAATACCTCAGGGAGCAACCAATTCAACCAACGCTGAAATGAAAACAGCGGCTTCGTAAAGAAGCCAAGATCAAGGCGCGCGAGTTCCGCGGAGCGAGGCGTACGGCAGGTACGCCGCAGGGACTGCGAAGCGAAGCGCAACGCAGAGATTGACTTATTTACGAAGCCGCCCGAAAACCTTTTCCGCCGCCCGGACCGTGGCAGCGATGTGCGCCTCCGTGTGGGCCGCGGACAGGAACAGGGCCTCGAACTGGGACGGCGCGACGTAAACGCCTTCGGCGCGCATGCCTTGGTAGAACGCCGCGAAGCGCTTCAGGTCGCAGGTCTTGGCCTCGTTGAAGTTTTTGACCGGGCCGGCGCAGAAAAACAGGCCGAGCATGGATCCCACATGGTCGACCTGGGCCGGAATGCCCGCCTGGGCTGCCGCCTGCGCCAGGCCGCGGGTGAGCCGGGCGCTCTTTTTCTCCAGTTTCTGGTAGAAGCCTTTCTTCCGGAGCTGCTTCAGGGTGGCAATGCCGGCCGCCATGGCGAGCGGGTTCCCGGACAGGGTCCCGGCCTGGTAGACCGGCCCCTGGGGCGCGATGTGTGCCATGATCTCCTTGCGCCCGCCGTAAGCGCCCACGGGCAGGCCGCCGCCGATGATCTTGCCGAAGCAGGACAGGTCGGGCGTGATCTTGTAGAGCGCCTGGGCGCCGCCGTAGGCCACCCGGAAGCCGGTCATGACTTCATCGAAGATGAGGAGAGCTCCGTGCTTGGCCGTAAGCGTGCGCAGCGTCTCCAGGAAACCCGGAGCGGGGGCGACCAGGCCCATGTTGCCGGCCACCGGCTCGACGATGACGCCGGCGATCGTGTCCCCCTTTTCCCGCATCAGCTTCTCGAAGCCGGCCGAATCGTTGTAGGGCAGCGACAGGGTGTGGCCCGCGATGGACTGGGGAACACCCGGGCTGCCCGGGATCCCCAGGGTGGCCACCCCGGAGCCGGCCGCCACCAGCAGGGTGTCTGCGTGGCCGTGGTAGCAGCCGTCGAACTTGACCACCAGGTCCCGTCGGGTCACCCCGCGGGCCAGCCGGATGGCGCTCATCGCGGCTTCGGTGCCGGAGTTGACCATGCGCACCATTTCCACCGCAGGCACCGCGGCCACCACCATCTCGGCAAGCTCGATCTCCAGGTCCGTCGGCGCGCCGAAGCTCGTCCCCCGCGCAAGCACCCGGCTGATAGCCTTGATCACGGCCGGGTGGTTGTGGCCCAGGATCATCGGCCCCCAGGAGCCGATATAGTCGATGTAGCGGTTGCCGTCCGCATCGACGATGACCGCGCCCTCGGCTTTTTGGATGAAAAGCGGGTCAGCGCCCACGGATTTACAGGCGCGCACCGGGCTGTTGACCCCACCGGGAATGAGCTTCAGCGCCCGTTGGTAGAGCTGGCGGGATTTCGTGATGGCCTTCATGGACGACATCCTTTCAATACAGTTGACTTTTGAAATCCGATGAAAAGTATCAGATCGGCTGTTGGGGGTCAAGCAGCGGCGATAGCGGCGGCGCACGCCCGCATTTTTGCGGCGACCGGGGCCGTCTTGGCGCTCGGCGCGGTCCGCAGCGCTTTCGCGCGCTTGCCGCGGAGGATGCCCGGCGCACAGGCACCGGGACACAACGGGTGGAGGCTCACACGCTATGGGAAGATTCCGCACACTGCAGAGCCTGGCGAAAATGCTGACCTATGTGCTGGCCCGCCGGCCGGACGAGTTCGGCTTGGTGCCGGATGCCGACGGCTACGTCACGATCAAGGATCTGCTGAAAGCGCTGCACGAGGAGGAAGGGCTGCGGCACGTGAACCGCTCCCACCTTGCTGAAATCATCCTGAGTGTGCCCGAGGCTCCGATCGAAATTTCGGAAAACCGCATCCGCGCCCGAAATCGGGAAACCCTTGCGCCGACGACCGAGGCCGAAACGCTGCCCAAGGTCCTTTTCACCGCCATTCGCCGCCGGGCGCACGCGGTCGTGTTGGAACGAGGTGTCCAGGCCGCGGACCACGCGCGCATCGTGATGACCCCGGACCGGGAGGTTGCCGAGCGGCTGGGGAAACGCATCGACCCGGAACCGGTCATCCTGACGGTGCAGGTGCAACACTGCCGGGATCAGGGGGTTGCTTTCGAGCAGGCCGGCGAGGGCCTCTTCCTGACGGATCTCATCCCGCCGGGAGGCTTTTCCGCCCCCCCGCTTCCGCTGCAAAAGCGCACGGAGACCCACCCGCCGGAAAACCCGGCCCCCACCGACAGGCGATCCGAAACGCCGGGGAGCTTCGTGGTCGACAGCGGGGACGTCATCCAAGCGTATGCCCCCGCCTACCGGCGCCGCACCGCTAAAGGCAAGAAAATCGACCCCAAGCGCTTCAAACGCGAAAAGTGGATCCGTGAAAAACCGCCCTGGAGGGAATGATTTTAAGATTGACAAGGCTCACCGAAGCTGGTATCAACCTCCTCCGATCGTTTTTCAGGGGTAGTTTGTGGGCCGTTAGCTCAATCAGGCAGAGCAACTGACTCTTAATCAGTAGGTTCCGCGTTCGATTCGCGGACGGCCCACCACGAACTGCTTGCATGGGTTGGCTCACCTCGAGCCCAGCCCATTTTTTATTCATGGCTTCGAAAAAAACCCAATTTCGGCGTTGCGCTTCATCCCGCTGTCGCTGCGGCGTACTTAAAGTACGCCGCACTCCGCGGGGTTGTTTGCTTTCGCAAACGTAACGCTGCAAGCACTGTCGTGCTTTTGTCTTTTCGGTCGCTGACCGAAAACCCAAGCCACCCGCGCCGCGGGTGGTCGTTAGAACGCGCGCCTTGAACTTGGGCTTTTTACAAAGCCATCGATTATGATGAGTTTCTACGAGTGCATCTTTAGTGGGCCTCGGGATTAAAAATGCTATTGACCTGCCTCTTGTCAATTGCTATTAAGAACAGTTATTCAATTTTTTTACCGCCTGTCCATCCTTGCTCTGGAGCCAGGGGCTCCAGGGCTTCATACCCACAAGGAGGATCTATGCGAAGGTACGAAACATTCATCATCACCGATCCGGATCTCTCTGACGAGCAGCGCCTGCCGGTGCTCGAGCGAGTGAAGGAAATCATGGCCCAACTGAGCGGGTTCCTCATCCGCGTCGACGATTGGGGCTCCCGGAAACTGGCATACGCCATCAAGAAGAAAGAACGCGGCTACTACGTGCGCTTCGACTTCTGCGGCACGGGCCAACTCGTCAACGAGATGGAGCGTTTCTTCCGCATCGACGAGCGCGTGCTCAAGCACATGTCGGTCCTTCTCGATACGCATCCGGACCTGGAGCGCATCAAGGAGGAAATGGCCAAGGCAGAGGCAGAGGCGCAAAAACCCGCCGAAACCGCACCGATCGCCATCATCGAGGCAGCGGCCACCGAAGCCGCCAAACCGACCGAACCCGTGCACCCCCAGCAGGAGGCCTAACCCATGCCCGCACCCACAAACCGCGACTCCCGACCGCCCGCCGGAGGCGTCAAACGTAAAAAACGCGTTTTCCACCGCCGCAAAGTCTGCCGCTTCTGCGCGGACAGCAGCCTGGTGATCGACTACAAAGATTCGAAGATGCTGCGGTACTTCGTGACCGAGCGGGGCAAAATCATCCCCAAGCGCATCTCCGGTTGCTGCGCCAAGCATCAGCGCTCGCTCACCCATGCCGTCAAGCGAGCCCGGACGATCGCCCTGCTGCCCTTTGTCGGCTCGATCGATAACTATTGAGAATCCCACCGGACATCGAGTGGGGTTCCAGGGCCGCCTCGGCCCCCGCACCGGGAAGATGAGAACGGATATCGTCACAGGCGCCCTGATCACCTGCCTGCTCATCGCCGCCTGCGCGCTGGTTCCGGTCGTCGGGCTGATGGGCACGGTGTTCATTCCTGTTCCGGTCCTGTTCTACCATGCCAAGACCGGACGGCAGGCGGCGGCCGTCATCGCGGCGGTGGCCCTCGGTTTTGTCGGCTTGATAGGGGGCGCCCTGGAACTTGTGTTTTTCGGACAGTTCCTGCTCATCGGCCTGGCCATGGGCGAACTGATGCCGAGGGGGTATTCGATCGAATGGACCGCGGGAATCGTCTGTGCCGCGGTCTTGGCTTTCGGGCTGGTCGGCTTGGCCGGGTTTAGCTTTTTTTCCGGAACGGAGATCTATGCCATCCTTTCCGAGACGGCGCGCGCGAACCTGGAGCTGACCGTCGAAATCTACCGGCAGATGGGGGTCTCTGCGGACCAGATTCAGTTTCTGGAGAGCGCCCTGCCGGTCATTCAGCGTGTCCTGGTCGGCATCGTGCCGGGGCTGGCGGCAAGCTCGGCGCTGATGGTGACCTGGATCAGCCTGCTCACCGCGCGGGCCGTGTTTCGGCGGGTCGGGTTGCCTTTTCCGAACTACGGGGCGCTGGACCATTGGAAGGCCCCCGATGCTCTCGTGTGGGGTGTGATCGCCGCCGGGGTGCTCCTGCTCGTGCCGGATTTTTTCGCCCGGATAGTGGGGTTGAACGGCCTTTTGGTGTTCATGGTCGTCTACTTCTTCCAGGGGATTGCGATCGTCGCGTTTTATTTCGGGAAGAAACAGGTGCCCCGCGTGGCGCGCATCCTGTTCTATGCAATTATCGGTCTGCAGCAGGTGATTATGCTGGCGGTCATTGGTGTCGGCTTCTTCGACACGTGGTTCAATTTCAGAAAACTTGGAAAGCCGCTCGCCTCGCACTGACATCGTCCGCAAACGGCGGACAGGGGGGCGCGGCGGATCATTGTGGAGGTTACGACATGAAGGTGATTCTCACGCAAACAATTGAGTCATTAGGGATCATCGGCAGCGAAGTCGAGGTCAAGCCGGGCTATGCCCGCAACTTCCTGCTGCCCCAGCAGAAGGCCGTGGTCGCAACCTTGCAGAACCGCCGCCGCATGGAGCAGGACAAATCCAAGTTCGAAATCCAGATTGCCAAGGAGCGCAAACTGGCCGAGGAAATGGCCCAGAAGCTCGAGAGCGTCGTCTGCCGGATATCCGCCAAGGTTGCCGAGGAAGACCGCCTTTACGGCTCCGTCACGGTGCGTGACGTCATCGACTCGCTCGCCGCCCAGAACGTCGTGGTCGAAAAACGCATGGTTCTGCTGAGCGAGCCCATAAAGCAGCTCGGCACCCACAAGGTCCCCATCCGAGTCTACAAAGGGGTCGAGCCGGAGATCACGGTGGAAATCGTCGCGGAAGGCTGACCCGCCGCCACGATCGAATCTCTTGACAGGTTGCGTGCGGTAGTGGTTCATGCCCGTGGGTGTATGGGCGGCACCGCATGAACCCGTCATGCCTTTTTCTTCCCGCCCTTTTCCAGGACGCGCCCGATGGTTGAGAACAGCCCCCAGTCCTCCAAGAATGCGGAACTGCTCAATGTGCCGCCCCAGAACATCGAGGCCGAAGAATCCGTTCTGAGCCGCATCCTGCTGGAAAGCACCACCCTGCTGGAGGTGGTCGAGATCCTTGCCCCCGCGGATTTCTACCGCACGCCGCACCAGAAGATCTTTGCGGCCATGACCGACTTGTTCAACCGTAACGAGCCGATCGACACCGTCACGGTCGCAAACCACCTCAAGGAAAGCGGACAGCTGGAGCAGGTCGGCGGCGCCGCTTATCTGGCGCGGCTGTTGGACGTGCCGCCGGCCGTAGACGCCCCGCACTACGCCGGGATCATCCACGACAAGGCCGTGCTGCGGCGCCTGATCGAAAAATCCAACGCGATCGCCAAGCGCTGCTTCCTGGAGCAGGGCAACGCCGATGATATCGTAGACTTTGCCGAGGCCTCGATCTTCGAAGTGACCGAGAAAAAGGCCCGCCAGGCCTTCTACCCTCTGAGCAAGCTGATCGACGGCAACATCGACTTCCTCGAGGAAAAGCAGAAAAACAAGAGCTTGGTGACCGGAGTGCCCACCGGCTTTACGCAAATGGACAACCTGACCTCGGGCCTCCAGAACTCGGACCTCATCATCCTGGCCGGCCGGCCGAGCATGGGCAAGACCGCCCTTGCGCTCAACATCGCCCGCAACGCCGCCGTCGACGGCGGGGTACCGGTTGCGATCTTCTCCTTGGAGATGTCCAAAGAGCAGCTGTCCCTGCGCATGCTCTGCGCCGAGGCCAGCATCGACTCCTCGCGCCTGCGCAGCGGTTTTTTCAGCATGGAGGACTGGGAACGCGTGACGGACGCCGCCGGGGTCCTGTCCGCGGCGCCCATTTTCATCGACGACTCCGCAAGCCTATCGGCCATGGACGTCCGGGCCAAAGCCCGCCGGCTGAAAATGGACAAAAACGTCGGCCTCATCATCATCGACTACCTCCAGCTCATGCAGGGCCGGGCCAGCGCCGAACGCCGGGATCTGGAAATCTCGGAGATTTCCCGGGGCCTGAAGGCGCTCGCCAAGGAGATCAGCCTGCCGGTCATCGCCCTCTCCCAGCTCAACCGCATGCTGGAGCAGCGCACCGACAAGCGGCCGCGGCTGTCGGACCTGCGCGAGTCGGGAGCCCTCGAACAGGATGCCGACGTGGTGGCCTTCATCTACCGCGACGAGGTCTACAACAAGGAGGAGACCAACCCTCGCAAGGGCATCGCCGAGGTCATCCTCGCCAAACAGCGCAACGGTCCCACGGGGGATGTGCTGCTGACATTCCTGGCCGCCTACACCCGCTTTGAAAACATGGCCGCCGACGCCCTGCGCGGGGCCGCGTAGAGAGCGTGCTGAAAGCTTACCGATGCAGGTTGATGGCTTTTTAGGAGTCCATCAGGGTAAATCCACTGACCATATGAAGAAAATCTACGGCAACACCGCCGGTCTGAAGGCCGGCCATATCCGCCGCCTGGAAAACCTCTACCGCCGGCGCATACCACCCGAATTCCTCCTCACCCCGGAACTGGCCCGCGATGTCAGCCTCTTGTCCCACGAGATCCGCCGCCAGATCGGCCTGCTGATCAACCGCCAGGGGCGTATCGTCACGGTGGTCGTCGGCGACACCAAGAAAATCGTGATCCCTGCCACCGGTGACTACCATGCGGCCCCCGGCCGCCTCAACGGGCTGCGCTGCGTTCATACCCATCTCAACAACGACCCCCTCAACTCGGACGACTTGGCCGACCTGGCCCTCCTGCGGCTGGATCTCATGGCCGCCATCGGCCAATCGGCCGAGGGCCTGCCCGGGAGGGTGCACGTGGCCCATGTGCTGCCCGGGCCGTCCGAGCGCCTCCCCTACCGGCTGCTGCCCCCGCTGCCCCCGGCAGCGCTCGACATCGACTGCCTCGCCATGATCCAGGCCATCGAGGAGGAGCTGGAACGGCTGGCCACCGGACATACGGCCGGCAGCGGCCGCGACCGGGCGCTCTTGGTCAGCGTCTCTTCGGATTCCCGCCACCGGACGCAGGAATCCATGGCAGAGCTGCGCGAGCTGGCACGTTCGGCCGGCATCGAGGTCATCGACTCCATCCTCCAACACCGCGAGCAGGTCGATCACCGCTTCCTTATCGGCACCGGCAAGCTTCAGGAACTAGCCATCCACGCCTTGCAGGAGGCGGCGACGATCATCGTCTTCGACCAGGAACTCAACCCGTCCCAGATCCGGTCCATCACCGACCAGATTGCGCTCAAAGTCATCGACCGCACCCAGCTGATCCTGGACATCTTTGCCCAGCGCGCCCGGTCCCGGGAGGGCAAGCTGCAGGTGGAGCTGGCCCAGCTGAAATACATGCTGCCGCGCCTGGTCGGCCGGAACACGGCTCTCTCGCGCCTGGCCGGTGGCATCGGCGGCCGGGGACCGGGGGAGACCAAGCTTGAAATCGACCGGCGCCGGGCGCGCGAGCGCATCCAGCGCCTCGAGGCCGCCCTGGAGGAGGTGCGGCGGCATCGTCGCCAGCTGCGTGCCAAGCGGAACAAGAAAGGACTTCCCGTCATCTCCATCATCGGCTACACCAACGCCGGGAAAAGCACCCTGCTCAACACCCTCACCCATAGCCGGGTGCTCGCGGAGAGCCGGCTGTTCGCCACCCTGGACCCTTCCAGCCGGCGCCTGCGGTTCCCCCGGGATATCGAGGTGATCGTCACGGACACGGTGGGCTTTATCCGGGATCTGCCCCGCGATTTAATGGTGGCTTTCCGTGCCACCCTGGAGGAACTCGAGAGCGCGGATCTGCTGCTGCACGTGATCGACGTGAGCAACCCCGGCTTCGAAGATCAGATCCGTTCCGTCGAAACGATCCTCGGCGACCTGCACCTCGAGCACAAGGCCTGCCTCAAGGTGTTCAATAAACGCGACCTGCTCCCGGCTGACGTCGTCGACAACCTCGCCCGGCTTCACGATGCCGTCGCCGTCTCGGCCGTGAATGCCCGCACCCTTTTCGCGCTCATCGACCGGATGCAGGCGAGCATCGAAGAGATCCAGACGCGGGAGCCTGAACCCGCGCCGGTTCCGGAGAAGGGCTCTATTGAGACCAGCTGCGATGAGCGTTCGACTCAGCCCTGCGACCCATCGCCCTTTTAACAGGGTGTTGAAAAACAACGCCGGATCACGGCCTGCGGCGCGGTTTTTCAACACCCTGTTAAAGGCTTGGGTCATCGGTCGTCTTCATCCATCCACCACACTCGATTGTGGTTGACATCGTTTCGGGAAGGGATATAAGGTGTAGCCATATGGATCTTGATCACGTGATGCGGGTCGCTACGAGCGCCGCGTACCGGGGTGCAGAGGCTCTGCGCACCCGGTTGGGGAATCTGAGCCAGGTGGACCCGAAAGGGCCAAACGACCTGGTCACGGATGCCGACATGGCCTCGGAAAACGAGATCATCACCACGATCCAGGCGTCTTTTCCGGAGCATGCCGTGCTCGCCGAGGAGAGCGGCCGGCGGGAGGGAAACTCCAAGTATCGGTGGCTGGTGGACCCCCTGGACGGCACCGTCAATTTCGTCCACCAGCTGCCCTTCGTGGCGGTGTCGATCGCCTTTGCCCGGGAAGAGGAGATGCTCGCCGGCCTCGTCCTCAATCCCTTCAGCGGGGAGCTCTTTGCGGCGCAGGCCGGCAAGGGCGCCCGCCTGAACGGCAAGCCGATCGGCGTCTCCCCCGCCGCCCGCGTCTGTGAAAGCCTGTTGGCGACGGGCTTCCCCTACGACCGCACGCGCGCCTTTGACGCCCTGGCGCAACGGTTTCTAAGCTGCCTCAGGGAGGCGCGGGGCATCCGCCGGTTCGGCTCGGCCGCCCTTGACCTTTGTTTCGTCGCCTGCGGAAGATTTGCAGGCTACTGGGAGCAGGATTTGAAGCCCTGGGACACGGCCGCCGGCGCCCTGATCGTGCAGGAGGCCGGCGGCACGGTGACGGATTTTTCGAACCGCCCCTTCAACGCTGACAGTGGTGAGATCCTTGCGACCAATGGCCGCATTCACCGGGAGATGCTGACGCTCATCGAGGTGGTAAACAAGTGATGGAGAAATTCACCGTTCAGCGCGCCGCGACGTCTATCCACACGGGATGCTTCGGGAACTTTCGGTTCGAGGACGCGATCTGCCGCAAGCACTGCGCGGTCCGGATTCGCTGCGCCATCGAAAGGGACGAGAATATGTTGCTGGAGTTTGTCGAGGAGATGGATGGCGGCGGTGACGAATTTTTCCTGAAATTCCGTTAGGAGTGGTTTCATACCCCCCGATTTACCCGCGGCCAACCTGTTATAGCTTTCCGGATTCCAGCTTCTGGCGGAAAAACTCCACCTGCTGGCGGATGGCACTGTCCTGCTTAAGCCCTTTTTCGATGGAATGGATGGAGTGCAGGGCGGTGGCGTGATACCGGTTGAAGGTCTTGCCGATGGCCTGCAACGGGGAGTCGGTGAAGCGCCGCGCCAAATAGATGGCCATCTGGCGCGGCCGCACGAGGTTCTGCTTGCGCGAGCGCGAAACGATCTCATCCGGCGAAATGTTGTAGAACTTGCAGACGATTTTCTTGATGAGCTCGACCGTTATTTTTTCCCGCTGGCTCACGATGTGCTTGACCACGCTCTCGGCCAGCATCTCATCGATGGGGACCCCCAGCAGAGAGGATTTGGCGGCCACCCCGTTCAGGCCGCTTTCGAGCTGCCGGACGTCGCTCGTCAATTCCGAGGCCAGATAGCCGAGCACCGCTTCGGGAATCTGGTAGCCGCAAAACGCGGCCTTCTTCTGCAGGATGCGCATGCGGGTCCTGAAATTGGGCGGATCGATGGCCGAAATCAGGCTGCTGGAAAAGCGCGAACGCAGCTTTTCGTGCAACTTGGGTATGTCGGCAGGCAGGTAGCAGCTGG
Organism: uncultured delta proteobacterium; assembly: GCA_963785045.1. Taxonomy (GTDB): domain Bacteria; phylum Desulfobacterota; class Desulfobacteria; order Desulfobacterales; family SpSt-501; genus SpSt-501. Next base: position 39,221 of record CAWAUC010000024.1, read on the forward strand.
AAAAAATGATGCGCTTGCCGGCCTCGCAGAGCGTGTCCAGGGTCGAGGCCAACTCGACCTGGGTCCGCTCCTTCCCGCTCAAATAGTGGATGTCCTCGAGCAGCAGTACGTCGCAGTGGGTCCGGTACTTGGTCTTGAACGTGTCGATGGCGTCGTGGCGGTAGGCCTGCACCATCTCGTGGCTGAAGTCCTCAGCGGTCACATAATAGACCCGTTCTTGCGGGAACCGGTTCAGGATGTGGTGCCCGATCGCCTGGGACAGATGGCTCTTGCCGAGCCCGGTGCCTGAGAGCAGATAGAGCGCGGCCTGCTGATTTTCCCGGCGCGAGGCGAGCGACAGGGAGGCCGAATAGGCGAAGTCGTTGTTGGTGCCGACCACAAAATGATCGAACGTAAAGTCCCGGCGCAGCAACCGGCCGTTGTGGGGGTGGACGTTCTCGCCGGGCAGGGCGAGTTGGAGGGGCACATCGACCTCCACCCGCTGGCCGTTGCGGCGTCCGGCGACATGGAAGCGGATGCGGCAGCCCCCATCCCCGGCCGCGCGCCGCAGTTCCGCCTCGATCAGTTCGCCGAAGTGTTCCTGAACCCGCTTTTTGGAAAAGGCGTTGGGGCATGTGATCGTCCAGTCACCGTCTTCGCCGCCCACCAGCTCGAGCGGCTCGATCCACATCCGGAAGCTGTGAACGGGAACGCGCTTTTTCAGCGCTGCCCGAACGTTTTTCCAAAGTTTATCCATTGAGTATTCTACTCAGAGTCCCACCGGGAGTGCTTGTATCTTCAATGATTTAATATGAAATCAAGGGGCTAGGTGGCTGGGCGGGTGGTTGTCAGGCCGCCGATGTTTGCCGCTCACATGCGGCAAACTTTTAACCGATGCTGCAGGTGAAGTCAAACCTGAAAAACTGGGGTTAACCACGTCCGGGGTTGCGGTTATGAACAATTTATATGCACTTGTTATCATATGTTTTATCCGATTTTTCGAAGCCTCACGGCCTAACTGCAACCCTTTCGATGAATGGAGATTTTCCGAGCAATTTCGGGGCATCCTCCACCATAGTCCTCAAACCGCCCCGGAACGGATCTTCATAAATCTTAATTTTTCTTTTATTATCTCTTATTTTTAAACATATTTCGTGAATTAAGACCCGGGCACGACATGTCCGATCGGCAGGGAGAAGACGCATGACATTGGACCGAATCATCATCCGGGGCGCCCGCCAGCACAATCTGAAAAACATCGATGTCGAGATCCCGCGCAACGCGCTCACCGTCATCACCGGGCTGTCCGGTTCGGGCAAGTCCACCCTGGCCTTCGACACCCTTTACGCCGAAGGCCAGCGGCGCTACGTGGAATCCCTCTCGACCTACGCCCGGCAATTTCTCGAGCGCATGGAAAAGCCGGATGTGGACCTGATCGAAGGGCTTTCACCGGCGATCGCCATCGAGCAGAAAACCGCAAGCCACAACCCGCGATCGACGGTCGGCACCGTCACCGAAATCTACGACTACCTGCGCCTGCTCTACGCACGCGTGGGCACAGCCCACTGCCATCGCTGCGGGAAGCCCATCTCCTCCGACACCATCGACCAGATGGTCGATGAGGTGGCGGCTCTGCCGGAGGGCACCCGGGTGATCATCATGGCACCCGTCGTCAGCGGAGAGAAAGGCTCCCACGAGAAGCTGTTCAAGCGGCTGAAGAAAGACGGCTTTGCCCGCGTACGGGTGGATGGAGCCATCATCGAGATCGAAGCGGCAGGCGGCCTCGATCCCCGCCGGGCGCATGCCATCGAAGTCGTGGTGGACCGCCTGGTGGTCACGAAAAACTTTCGCAAGCGGCTGACCGATTCCCTGGAACTCGCCCTGGCGCAAGGGCATGGGGTGGCGCTGGCCGACGTCGCCGGCCAGGGACCCATCCGCTTCAGCGAGAAGGCCGTCTGTCTGGCGTGCGGCGTCAACCACGGCGAATTCACACCGGCCAGTTTTTCCTTCAACTCGCCGCAGGGGGCCTGCCCGAAGTGCGGGGGCCTGGGATCCACCAGCGAGTTCGCCCCCCACCTGATTGTGCCCTCTCCCGGCCTGTCGCTACACGAGGGGGCGGTCGCGGTCTGGGCCAAACGCAACAGCGTGTACTTCATCGAGTTCCTTGAAGCGCTGACCGCCCACTACGGCACCAGCATCTACACCCCCTTCAGGGACCTGCCCGAAGGGTTCCAGAAGATCCTGTTTCATGGCTCGGGTGCGGAACCCATCACCTATTATTTCGACCGCGGCGCGAGCCGCATCCGCTTCACAAAACCCTTCGAAGGCATCATCCCGAACCTGGAACGCCGCTACCGGGAGACCGACTCCACCCAGACTCGCGAAGAGATCAAACGCTTCATGACCTTTCAGGCCTGCCCCGAGTGCCATGGCGCCAAGCTCAACCCCGCCAGCCGTGCGGTCACCATCGCCGGGGTGAGCATCTCGGCGCTGTGCGCCCTGACGGTTTCGAAGGCGTGCCGCTTCTGCATGGGCCTGCGATTCCACGGTCAGCAGGAGCCGATCGCCCACCGCATTCTCAAGGAGACCGTGGAGCGTCTGGGGTTCCTGGAAAATGTCGGACTCGACTACCTGACACTGGACCGCCCGGCCCAGACCCTCTCCGGCGGGGAGAGCCAGCGCATCCGGCTGGCCACCCAGATCGGCTCGAAACTCTCCGGCGTGCTCTACGTGCTGGATGAGCCCAGCATCGGGCTGCATCAGCGCGACAACGAGCGCCTGCTCGCCACCTTGCTGCGGCTGCGCGACCTGGGCAACACCGTACTGGTCGTGGAGCACGACGAAAATACCATCCGGGCCGCGGACTGCGTCGTGGACATGGGCCCCGGGGCGGGGGTCCACGGCGGGCGGGTGGTGTTCGCCGGCCACCCGGACCGGCTTCTGGAAGCGGCCGATTCGCTCACGGGCAACTATCTCTCCGGCCGCATGCGCATCGGCATCCCGGTGCAGCGGCGCAGCGCAAGCGGGCCGAAGCTCGTCTTAGAGGGTGCGGCGGCGAACAACCTGCGGGACATCAGAGCGGAATTCCCGTTGGGCTGCCTCGTCTGCGTCACCGGTGTCTCCGGCTCGGGGAAATCCTCCCTGGTCTTCGAAACCCTTTACCCGGCGGTCTTCCAGAGGCTTCAGCGCGCACCGGTGGCAGCCGGCCCTTATCGGGATCTGCGCGGAATCGAGCACATCGACCGCGTGGTGAATATCGACCAGGCACCGATCGGCCGCACCCCGCGCTCCAACCCCGGCACCGCCACGGGCCTGTTCGGGTTCATCCGCGAGCTGTTCGCCCGCACGCCGGAGGCCCGCATGCACGGCTACAAGGCGGGCCGCTTCAGCTTCAACGTGAAGGGAGGCCGTTGCGAAGCCTGCCAGGGCGACGGCACCCTGCGCATTGCCATGCACTTCCTGCCGGATGTCTTTGTCACCTGCGACGTCTGCCACGGCCGGCGTTACAACCGTGAAACCCTGGAGATCACATACAAGGGTAAAAGCATCGCCGAGGTGCTCGCGATGACCGTCGACCAGGGCATCGAATTCTTCGCCCGGATCGGTGCCATCCGCGAGAAGCTTCACACCCTGGCCGAGGTGGGGCTAGGCTACATCCAGATCGGCCAGCCAGCCAACACCCTCTCGGGCGGCGAAGCCCAGCGGGTGAAGCTGTCCCGGGAGCTCAGCAAAAAAGGCACGGGCCGAACCCTTTACGTCCTGGACGAACCGACGACCGGGCTGCACGCCGATGATATCCGCCGGCTGCTCCAGGTGTTGAACCAGCTCGTCGACGCCGGCAACACGGTCATCGTCATCGAACACAACCTGGACGTCATCAAGTCCGCCGACCACCTGATCGACCTCGGCCCGGGCGCGGGGGAGGAGGGCGGCGGGATCGTCGGCTGTGGAACGCCGGAGCAGATCGCGGATCTGCCGGGTTCTTACACCGGGCAGTATCTCAAACAGGCGCTGTTGCGGTAAAAAGGCAGGCGGAAAGGGGTTAGTTTGTTTCCAGGAAAAACGCGTAGGCCGATTCGATCTCCTCGGCGATGCCCGCATACCAGTCGCCCACGTTCTCCAGGGCATTCATCATGAACTTGCGCACGTCCGGGTGCAGGGCGGTGATGTCGATGAGGCACTCCGGGTCCTCATTGTAGCTGTTCACGATAACGTTGGCCAAGTGGATGATCAGGGTAAAATCGGAGTTCTCAGACCCCGGCTGATAGTCGTGGTGCCAGCGGATGGCCTCGACCAGCCCCAGGGGCAGCTGCCATTTCGTCACCAGGTGCGCCCCGATCACAGCGTGATGGGTGGGCAGCACCTTCTGCTCCGCCTCGTAGAAGGTGGTGAGCTCATTCTGCATCGAGTTCCAGACGCTCGCGAAGAGCTCCTGAAAGTACTGGGCCAGAATGACCTTGCCCACGTCGTGCAGAAGCCCGCCGACAAAACAGTTGTCCGGCGAGTTGGTGCGGCTCTTCAGGGAAATGCTCTTGCTGGCCACCGCGACGGCCAGCGAATGCTTCCAGAAGTCGGTGATGTCGAAATCCTTGAGCCGGTTATTTTTGCCGAAGGCTTCGATCACTGCCAGGGACACGATGGCATTGCGCACGGCGTTGAAGCCGAGTAAAACGACGGCATTGCGGATGTCGCTGATCTTGGACTGGAGCCCGTAAAAGGCCGAGTTCACCAGTTTGAGGATCTTCAGCGCCATCGCCTGGTCTTTCTCGATGGTCCGGCTGATGCGGGCGATGGAGGCGTCCGGGTCCTGAAGCTGCTTGTTCAGTTCAAACACGATGCTGGGCAGCGTCGGGATCTCCCGGATCCGGTCCAGCTTCTGCAAAATCTGCTTTTCGTCCATGGTGTGGCGTCCCCCTCGGCGGTGCCGACATTCGATCGCCCCGGGCGGCATGCCGCCGCCGGCATGGGTGCATGCACCTGCCCGCCCTGCAGCCGCTTCGTTTCGGGGCCCTTTTTGAATTGATATCGGCCGGCCTCCGAAATCCTTTAGGCAAAAAAAGGCCCGCGGCGGAACGTCGCGGGCCTTTTTTGGATGCGATGAAACGAGAAACGCTTACTTCATGAACAGCTTGGCAATGGCCGACGCCTGAGGATGGGCGAAAATGAGGATCAGGGCCACGACCAGTGCGTAGATGCACAGCGACTCGATCAGGGCCAGACCGATCAGCATGGTCACGGTGACCTTGCCGGAGGATTCTGGATTGCGGGCGATGCCTTCCACGGCGGCCTTCAGCCCGAGACCTTGGGCAATACCACAACCGAACGCGGCGATGGCGATTCCAAAACCGGCAGAAAACACACAGGCGATAAAGAAATCCAATGCTTTTGCTTCCATACCTTCGTCTACCTCCTTGGGTTGAGTATGTTAATGGGCTTCTTCCAGGTCCCCCATTAAACGCGGTTCCACAAGACAACACCCGGTTGCCGGATCAATGTGCGTGCTCCATGGAGCCGCTGAAATACATGATCGCCAGCAGAAAAAACACAAACGCCTGAACGAAAGACACGAAGATACCCATCGCCATGATGGGCAGAGGGGCGAAGAATGCTCCGGCCAGCAGGAACAGGATCATCAGCACCAGTTCATGCCCCATCATGTTTCCGAAAAGACGGAACGAGAGCGACATGATGCGGGCCAAGTGGCCGATGATCTCGATCGGTAAAATGATCGGGACCATCCACCAGATGGGACCCAGGAAGTGTTTGATGTATTTGATGCCGTGGTATTTGATGCCGATGAAATGGGTGAACACGAACGTGACCAAGGCGCAGGAGAGGGTCGTGTTGATGCTGGCGGTTGGCGGAAAAAAACCCGGGACAAGGCCGATCAGGTTGCAGGTGACGATGTACAGAAAGATGGTGGCGATCAGCGGAAAGAACCAGCGGCCCTCCTCGCCCGTGATGTCCACCATGAACTCCTCCATGCCCGAGAGCACCACCTCGAAAAAATTCTGCGCCTTGCCGGGGACCAGGGTGACGGTGCGGGCCCCGAAATAGGACAGAACAATCAGAAGCAGCATGACGAACCAGGAGTAGATCACGTGAGGATAGGAATGGGCGAAGTGGCCGAGGCCGATCAGCTCAAAAAACTTGACCAGAAACAGATAAGGGTGTTCCATCCTTAGACCGCCTCCTTAGAAAATGAGTTTTTTGAGTTCACGCATGGTGGCCAAGAGGATGCTCATTACCACTACCGACAGACCGATGACAAGCCCCACGGGGTGCACCACGCGCCCGGCAATCAACAAAAAGATGACGAAACCGCTGACCAGGAACCGCAAATAGTATTTGGCCAGCACCAGGTTGTGCGACGTCGGCTGCGGCGGCGTCAGCGCCCGGCGCAGCGTTCTGGCCAGCAAATGAAAATTAACGGTGACCAGAAGACCGCCGAAGAAAATGCCCAGTGCAAAGTTGGTCGCTGCGAAGGCGAACCCCGCCACGGTGGCTCCTGCAAAAAGAACCCAGTTGGCGCGGGTGACGAATTTCAGTATGCGTTCCTGAACTTGCACGACCTTGAGCACGGCCGGACCGGCGTATCAGAGTTTGCGGCTCTTTTTAATCGCCAGCCCGATATTGCGAAAACCGGCGGCTATTCCCAGCAATAGAAAAATCAACATCAGCCAGGGGGATGTGTCGAAATACCGATCCAGAAACACCCCGATCCCCAGCCCGATGACCACCGACAGCGCCACGGAAAAACCGAGGCTGCCGAAAAAGGCAAGCTCCCGCCACGCCTGTTTGGTTTCTCGTTTCATGAAGGCCAGATGATCCGCGTGCCGGTGCGCTGCCTCGTTTAGACGACAGCAGGTACCACAGGCCATGTCCGAAGTCAACGTCAATTTTGATGACTCAGCATTCGATGTCATCCGCATCGAACACCGGCCCGTCGACGCAGGCATGCAGGTAGCGGGTCGGGTCGCGCCGTGCCGTGACCGCGCAGCCGAGGCAGGCCCCCATGCCGCAGGCCATCATGGTCTCGATGGACACCTGGCAGGGGATGCGGTGACGGCGGACGATCCCGAGCACGCAGGCGAGCATGGCCGGGGGCCCGCAGGCGAGCACCAGGTCCGGGCGCGACTGCCCAACGGCCTCCGCAAAGGGGTCGGTGACCAGACACTGCTCGCCGCAGCTGCCGTCGTCGGTGGTGAGCCGCACGTGGATGCCGAGGCGCTCGAAGTCCTCCGCGCACAGCAGGTCCTCCCGGCCACGCCCTCCCAGGAACAAGCGGCACCCGGAAAGATCGGGATGCCGTTCCTTCAACCACTGCGCCAGGAAAACGAACGGCGCCACCCCAAAGCCGCCGGCCACGAAATCAATGCGCCCCACCGCAGCCGGAATCTGGAAGCCCCGGCCGAGCGGGCCGAGCAGGCTCACCGACTCGCCGGCCTGCAACCGGGCGATCCGGCGGGTCGCCCGGCCGACCACCTTATAAAGCAACTCGATGCCAACCTCCTCCGGAGGTGGCCCGGTCAGGCGGTGGATGGAAAACGGCCGCCGCAGCAGCGGATCGATACTGTCTGGAAGCCCCAGCATGACAAACTGTCCCGGCCGTGCCTTGGCGAAAGCCGCCTCGCAGGCCAGGCCGATGCGACCATAACCGGCGACGATCATTTCATTGCGCACCACGGTAGCAGGCGTCTGGATCATAATCGGATGCCGATCACCGCCGGAAACCGGCCGGTGCGCCCTTCGCCGCGGTATGAAAAAAACCGATCGGTGTGACACTTCGTGCACATGCCGCTGGTCTGGATGTGTTCGGCCGGGACACCAGCCGTGATCAACTGGTCGCGGGTGACGGCCCAGAAATCGAAATACACCGAATTGCGCCGGTAGTCCCAGAGCTCCCGAGGAATCTCGTCGCGATAATTCACGAATTCGGCGCAACAAGGTCCCAGCGACGGCCCGACCCCGGCCAGAACGTCCCGGGCCGAGCACCCGAAGCGCTCGCACATGACCTGCAGGGTACGGCCGGCAACATTGGCGACACTGCCGCGCCAGCCCGAGTGGATGTTGGCGACGACGCGGCGCGCAGAATCGAACAGCAGTACCGGCTGGCAATCCGCCACCGCCACCACTAAAAGCTTCGCCGCCCTATCGGTCACCATCGCATCGCCCACCGGGACCGCGTCAGCGCCTGAGACCGGCGCCGGCCCGGGCCGCCCGTCGATGACCCGTACCGTGTTCCCGTGGACTTGGCGGATGAAGACGAGATCCTTCCCCTCCATGCACCCGGCCACCAGTTGACGATTGCGCCCGACGTCTTCGGGGTCGTCGCCGACTGCAAAACTCACGTTCAGGCGGTGAAAGGGCGCCTGGCTGTGGCCGCCGCCCCGCGCGAAAATGCCGTGCTGAATTTCAGGGAAGGCGGCCAGATGCTCGAACTGGTAATACGCGAGACCGTTTTTGTTTCTGAGGATCATCGACGTCGTGCTCCTGCGCGTTCAGCCGATCAGCCGCGCCTCAGCCCCGGTAGCGTTCCAGGATGCGGGCGATGATGGTGCTCGTGCCAGTGCCTTCTACCACCGGGATGCGCACCACCCGCCCCCCCCGGTTCCTGACCACCCCGGCACCGATGATCGCTTCTTCGGGCCAATCCCCGCCCTTCACGAGCACCTCCGGAGCCAGGGCCGTGATCAACTGCAGGGGGTCGGGCTCGTCAAACAGTACGACGTAATTCACCGCCGCCAGACCGGCCAGAACCTCAGCCCGCTCCGCCTCGGGCAGAATGGGCCGCAGGTCGCCCTTGATGCGCCTTACGGAACGGTCCGAGTTGAGGCCGACCACCAGGATATCGCCCTCCCGCCGGGCCGCCGCCAGGTAACGTACGTGCCCGGCGTGCAGCAGATCGAAGCAGCCGTTCGTGAACACCACCACCTTGCCGCCGGCCCGCAGGCCGCGGAGGATAGGCGCCAGTTCGCTGCATGATTTTATTTTGCATAACGGATCCATGTTAAATCACCCGCGCCAGCGCCAGCACATCTACCCGGGCCGCGCCGTTCTCCAACAAAAGCCGGGCGCATTCCCCGGCGGTCGCCCCGGTGGTGATGACGTCGTCCACCAGCAGGATGTGCCGGTCCACAACCCGCTCAGGGTGCCGCAGCGCAAACGCGCCCGAAATGTTCGCCTGGCGCCCGCGGCGGCCGAGACCGGCCTGGGGCGCCGTGGCCCTGGCACGCCGCAGCACATCGGTGTCCACCGGCACCTTCGGCATCCCGGGCCGCGCGGGCCACCGGCGAACGAGCAGCAACGCCTGGTTGAATCCCCGCTCCTTGAGCCGTCGACGATGCAGGGGCACCGGCACTACCACGTCCACCGGCGCACGGCCCCAGTAGCGCTCAAACGCCTCGAACAGGAGCACGCCGAGCGGTCGGGCCAGCTGGGTCTTGCGCTTGTACTTGAAGCAGTGGATCACGTCAACCAGTGACCGGTCGTAGACGAACGCGGCTCGAGCCATGTGAAACGGCGGCGGCGTTTCGAGGCAGCGGCCGCACAAGTGGTCCTCGCCCACCCCGCCTTTGAACATCACACCGCAGCCGGGACAGAGCGGATGCCCCGCGCGGATAACCCCCTGCAGGCACCCGGGACAGAAATAGGGCCTCAGCAGCCGCAGCGCGTCCACCGCAGCCGGGGCGGCAGGCACCTCTTCGGCGGACGCGGGGGCCAGGAATTCCCCGCATTCCAGGCAGCGCGCCGGAAAAACGGCCTCGCGGCAGGCCGCCCAGACCGAGGTGGCCCACCACGACAGGAGGCCCACCCTATCGAACCCCGCGGCCATCCGACCGATCGCCCTTTAATCCCTGCCGGTCCGCGGCCTGCCGCTGTCGGAAGATCTCGTACAAAGCGACCGCGGCGGCAACGGACGCATTGAGCGAGTCGAGCGGCCCGGCCTGCGGAATGGACACCAGCAGGTCGCAGGTTTTTGTGACGAGCGGCCGCATGCCCTTGCCTTCCCCTCCGACCACCAGCACCAGCGGCATCGTCCAGTCCGTGCTGAATACGGTGGCCTGCGCCTCCCGCTCCAGGCCGGCCACCCAGGGTCCGCGGGCTTTGAGGAGCTTGAGGCTTCGCACCAGGTTCGTCACCTGGACCAGACGGGTGTGCTCGAGCGCCCCGGCGGAAATCCGGGACACCGCCGGTGTCGGCGGCGCGGAGCGATCCTTCGGGACGATGACCGCTTGAACCCCGGCGCACAAGGCGCTGCGCAGCACCGCACCGAGGTTGTGGGGGTCCTGAATGCTGTCCAGCGCTAAGAGCAACGCCGGGCCGCCGGCCGGCGGCGGCAAAACGGCGGCCAGATCCTCGCAGACGAAGGCGGAAACCCGCGCGGCGAACCCCTGATGGGATTCCGTCCCCGCCATGGAGGCGAGCTGGGCGGGAAGCACCTCCCGCACCGGCACCCCCCGGGATTCGGCCTCGCCGCGCAGGGCATCCCCGCGCGGCGAGCCCTTGCCGGCGGTCACGCAGAGCTCGTAAATCTCGCGCCGGCCCGCGGCCAGGGCTTCTTTCACGGGATGGATGCCGTATAGAACCTCTGTTTTCAATCGGAGCCGATCCTCCGCCGGACGCCTTCAGTTTTCAGCGTTCAGCATGTCTGCCTGCGTAGTTCCCCGATACGAAGCAATGAGGTGGATCAATTCCGCGATCGCCCTTTCGAGATCATCGTTCACGAGGACGTGGCAGTAGGTCTCCCGCTGCGCCATTTCCCGCTCGGCGTTTTTTATCCGCATGGCGATCACCTCCGGGCGGTCCGTGCCCCGCGCCACCAACCGCTGCCGCAGCGTCTCCAGAGAGGGCGGCATGACGAAGATCGTAACACTCTCCGGAAAGCGGGCGCAGATCTGCTCTGCGCCCTGGACGTCGATGTCGAGCAGGATGTCGCAGCCGGAGGCCAGACACTGCGCCAGAACCTCGGCGGAGGTGCCGTAATAGTTGCCGTGCACCTGCGCCCACTCGGCCCAGCGCCCGCCGCGAATCCCCGCTTCAAACTCCGGCGCCGTAACGAACACATAGTCCCGGCCGTTTTCCTCGCCGGGCCGGGGGGCCCGGGTGGTGAAGGACACGGAGTAGCGCATGTCCGTGAACGCCGCGAGCACAGCCTTGCACAGAGTGCTCTTTCCGGCGCCCGACGGGGCGGAGATGATGAAGATGAAGGCCTTCCGCGGCGCCGCGGGCGCCGGTGCGGCGGGGCGCCGGGTGGCCGGTGGGGGCAGGCGGTCCATACGCTACTCGGAGGCTTCCTTGAGCTGCGCGAAGCGCTGAGAGATCGTCTCGGCTTGGATGGCGGCAAGGACGACGTGATTGCTGTCCAGAATGATGATGGACCGGGTCCGGCGGCCGTGCGTGGCGTCGATGAGGCGCCGGCCCTCGCGGGCCTCGTCCTTCAGGCGCTTCATCGGTGCGGAGTTGGGAGAGACGATCGCCACGACCCGCTCCGCAACCACGGTGCTGCCGAAACCAATGTTGAGCAACGCCTGCTCCATCCCGCCTCCTTTGCCAGGTGCGCGAACGCCGGTGCGCCGGTCCACCCCGCCACCGGAGCCCGGCGGCGCCCGTCATTCGACATTTTGAACCTGCTCGCGGATCTTTTCGATCTCGGCCTTCACGTCCACGACCGCGTGCGCCACGTCGGCGCTTCCGATCTTGGAGCCCATCGTGTTGAATTCACGGTTGAGCTCCTGCAGCAGAAAATTCAGTTTGCGACCCCCGGCTTCCGCTGCAGCCATGATGCCGCGGAACTGCCGGATGTGGCTCTCGGCCCGCACGAGCTCCTCCGAGATGTCGGATCGTTCCGCCAGGAAGGCAGCCTCCTGGGCCAGGCGGGCGTGGTCTATTTCCACGAGCCCCTGGCCCTGGGTCAATGTCGCGATGCGCTCCCGCAGCCGCTCCTGGTAGATGGCCGTCAACCCGGCGGCGTTGCCCGCGATCTCCTTCAAGGCGTTCTCGATCCGATCGAGCCGTGCGTGCAGGTCCTGCGCAAGGTGTCTGCCCTCGCGGCCGCGCATCGTGTCACATTCGTCGAGGGCCCGGGTGAGACAGGTTTCCAGGGTGAGCCAGACACGTTCGACGTCCGTCTCCGGTGCTGCGCTTTTCAAAATGCCGCCGCAGGCCATCAAAAGCTCCAGAGAGGGTGCGCCGTCAAGCTCAAGATCCGCCTGCAGCCGCCTCAGCATCGCCACGAGAGCCTGCGCCCGCGGCATGTCCACCTCGAGCCGGGCGACCTCGTCCGCGGTGGCCTCGACCTGGATCTTGACCTCGACCCGCCCCCGCACCAGCCGGCCGGAGAGAAGGGCCCGGATGCGCTCCTCGAGGCCGGCATCTCCCGGGCTGACCCGCAGGGACAGGTCCAGGTTCCGACTGTTGTAAGTACGAATCTCGACCGTAACCGCGATGTTGCCTGCGGTGGCGGCGGTCGATGCGAAACCGGTCATACTCTTGATCATGGCTCAGCTATTCCCGTTTGACAGGGTGTTGAAAAACAAGCATCAGGCCGTCAGCCAAGGCGACTATGAGCCGGAGGCTCGGAGGCTGGAACGCGCCACGAGGCTAAAAAAGGCGAAAAAGGTTTTGCTTCAAGCTTCCCAGCTTCCCAACCTTCTAGCTTCGGGCATACAACCCATTTCCAAAAGCCGCACAGCGCCGGATCACAGCCTCAGGCGCGGTCTTCCAACGCCCTGTGAAGGTCGCCGGCATATTGGCTGCGCACGCGCTGCAGAAAATCGCGCAGCGGCCGGTCGGCGTAGTCCGGATAGGTCCACGGCAGCGGGCGAAAGGCACCGTGTTCAAAGACCAGCGTCAGGTCGGCATAGATGCCCTCGCCGATATAAATCCGGTGGCTAAAATTTTTCCCGGTGGCCAGCACAAAGCGCTCCAGCAGAAGATAGCCGGGGTCGATGTTCACCTGCCGCTTACCCTGCACCATGTGAGCCTGCTCGATAACGTTGGTCGCCCGCTTGATCCGCGCAAGCCCGTCCTGGGCAATCATGTCCCGGAAGACCAGAACGCGCCGGAACAGGGGTGCTCCCATCTCCGTTTCGTAGTAAGCCGTATAGCCGAACGGCAGCCAGGGGCTCACCAGTCCCGGCGGCCCGAACCGATCTTCGAGCTCATCGGCCAGCATCGGAAGAAGCGTTTTGTCCTTCAGCAAAAGCCCGACGACAAGTTTGGCGGGCTGCGGCGGCCGGGGCGTGCTCATGGCGGTTGCCCCCCCGTCACCGCCTCACTCCCCCGGCACCGGCCGGGCCTCGTCGATCAGCATGATGGGGATGTCGTCCCGGATTTCATAGAGCAGCCGGCACTGGTCACATATCAGGCCGTCCTGCGCCGGGTTCAAGCGGACGCCGCCCTTGCATTTCGGGCAGGCGAGAATTTCCAGAAGATCAGGATTTATGGCCATGATAGTCTCCCCGCAACCGATGGGCCGCTTTGCCCGAACGTTTCAATGAAAATTTTTCGGAATCGACATGATGGTTCCGGCCCGCGACCGTCCGCGGCGCGTGGACGGCAGGCCTTTCGCGGGCGCCGAAAGGCGCACGCGGACAGCGCCCGTCAGGCGCTGTCTCCGAAGGAGGCCATGAGTTCGGCTTCGGCGACCAGTTGCCCGTCCACCAGCGCCCGGCCGGCCATCTTGGCGACCCGGGAGCGCATTTTGAGCACCCGTGCCTCCAGCATGAGGTGGTCCCCGGGAACCACCGGCTTGCGGAAGCGGACGGCGTCCATCCCCATGAAGTAGATGATCTCGCCCCGTTTCTCCGGGCCCCTGATTTCGGCGGCCAAGATCCCACCGGCCTGGGCCAGGGCCTCGATGATCAGCACACCCGGCATGACCGGCTTGGCAGGGAAATGCCCCTGGAAAAAGGGCTCGTTGATCGTCACGTTCTTCAGCGCCACGATCTCTTCGCCAGGCACGAACCGGACGATCCGGTCGATCAGGAGAAACGGGTAGCGGTGCGGCAGGCGTTGCATGATGGCCAGGATGTCCAGTACGGTGTCCATGGTCTCTCTCCGTTCGCGGCGGCTATCGCCCTTACGGGCTGGTCTTCTTGCCGGATTTCGCGTTCAGTTCCTGGATCAGGCGATCCGTGATGTCGGTGGAGGGTAGCGCATAGATCACACCGATGTTGCTGATGACCAGCAGGTAGCCGTCCTTCTTGGCGATATCGCTGACGAGGCTGGTGATTTGAGTCTGGAGTTGCCCCATCAGCTTGCGCTCGAGCTCCTGCAGGTCGCTCTGGTATTTTCGCTGCAGCGCCTGGAAATCGCTGACCTTGATGCGGTGCTCACGCTCCTTTTCCTCGCGCGTCTCCTTGCTCATCACCATGGCCTCACGCTGCATGCGGGCCTCGATCTCCTGGATCTCGTTGCCCCGCTGCTTCATGTCCGCCTGCATCTTGTCGCGCTGGAGCTTCAGCTCGTTCTGGGCCGCTTTGCCGGAGTTGGACGTCTCGAGGATCTTCTGCAAATCGACCACTCCGATCTTGACGGGGTCGGCACTGAACGCCGGACCGCCGGATAGAAGCAGCCACACTGCCAACCCGGTCGCGAAGATTGCTTTCGTTGATCGCATTTCGAATTCCTTTCTGATTGCTGACGACGTCGGATGCCGGCGCGTACCGGCATCTTGAAGCCCACCGGCGCCCGGTTAGAAGGCGGACGCCACGGAAAACTCCCAGGATCCGTTGCTCGAGTCCCCTTTTTGCGGATCCAGAATGAACCCATAGGCGATGCGGATCGGGCCGATCGGGGACAGCCAGCGGATCTCCGGCCCGGCACTTTTTCTCAGATTGCTGAATTTGGGGGTCTCCCCCTCGAGTCCTTCCATACCGGTGTCTAGGAAGATCAGTCCGAACACACCTGCCTCCTCCACCAGCGGAAACTTCACCTCGAAGTTGCCCTGCACGAACCAGTTCGAGCCGACCGACCCGCCTTCCTTCTGGGGCGCCAGGTCGTTGTGCGAGAAGCCGCGCATGGTGTTGATGCCGCCCAGGTAGAACTTCTCGTAGTCGGGCAGTTTCCAGTCCGGCAGTTCCCTGACATACCCGGCCCGGTCGTGGACGACGCCCGTGAGGTGCCCGAACAGGGGGAAGTACCAGCCGTTCTCGACGATGACTTTGTTGAAGCCCACGTCACCGCCGAGGCCGGCGAATTCGTATGAGATGCTGTGGATCGCGCCTTCCTTGGCGTTGAACAGGCTGTCGCGCGAATCGTAACGGGGGCTCAGCGTGATGCTGCTTTTGACGTAGTCGCCCTTCTCGTCCTTGATCTCCTGCGAGGCATCGTCATCGATATTGCCCATCCGGGCAAAATCCAAGTTGTAGGAGACATTGCCGCGGACGTATTCGGCCAGCGGATAGCCGAACCGCATCGTCCCGCCGACGCTGTCCCGGCTGTAAGTGTCCATATCGGTTTCCCACTTGTAAAGCTCAACCCCGGCCGACAGCGGTATATCAAATAGCCAGGGTTCCGTAAAGCTTGTGCTGTAGCGCTGGGTCTTGGAGCCCAGCATCCCGCGCAGGGCCAGGGTCTGGCCGCGGCCGAAGAGGTTGCGCTCGGAGACCGAGCCGGTCACAAACCCGTTTTCATCGGTCGAGTAGCCTGCCCCGACGGTGAAGGCACCGGTGCTTTTTTCGGTCACCCCCACGGTCGCCTTCATCTTGTCGTCGGCGCTGCCCTTGGCGGTATCCACCTTGACGTCCTTGAAGTAATCGAGACGATTGAGGTTGCGAATGCTGCTCTTGAGCCGCTGGCCCCCATAGAGCTCCTGCTCGTAAATCCGCAGCTCGCGGCGGATGACCTTATCCCGGGTCTTGGTGTTGCCGGTGATCTTGATCTCTTCGAAGTATACCTGTTTGCCCTTGTTGATCTTGAAGGTGATGTCGGCCATCAGCGTTTGGGCGTTCTGGTCCACCAGGGGGGAAATGTCCACGTAGGCGTAGCCATCGTTGGCGTAGAGGTCCGTGAGGGCCAGGACGTCGTTGCGCAGGGCCTCGCGGTTGAAAAAGGGCTCCTTGTCGATCTTGAGCTTCGGCAGCAGTTGATCCTTCGGCAGGATCAGATCACCGGTGAAATCCACCTTGCCGACCTTGAAGCGCGGGCCCTCGTTGATCTTGAATGTCGCGACGATGCCGTCCGCCTCGTAGTCAAGCTGGGGTTCCCCGACCCGGGCGCGGATATAGCCGTTGTTCTGGTAGAAGCCCTGCAGCTTCGCCGAATCCTGATTGAGGATGTCCTGGTTGAGGTCGCCCGCAGAGGTAATCCAGGAGAGGAAGTTTTTCTCCGAGGTGTCGATCACCCCCTTGAGCTTGCTTGCCGAAAAGGCCGTGTTGCCTACAAAGAGGATCTTCTTGATCAGCAGCTTCTTGCCTTCGTCGATTGCGTACTCGACGTCGGCCTGGTTGTTTTTCTCAGGAACGACCGTGTAGCTCACCTTGACGTTGTGGTAGTTCTTCTCCTTGTACATCTCCTCGATCCGCCGCATGTCGTTGCGCACGGTGAAAATATTCAGGATGGAACCCTTCTTCAGAGTGAGGCTTTTCTTGATCTCGTCGCTGTCGAAAACAACGTTGCCGCTGACGGTGACCCCGCGCACCGTGGGCTTCTCGGTCACCTTGAAGACCAGCACGACACCGTCCGGTCGTTGCTGGGACTCGATCTGGATGTCGTCGAAATACCCCATGCCGTAGATCGCCTTGAGGTCTTCCGCCATGTTCTTCGCAATGTAGACATCGCCGGGCTTGGTCTTGATCAGACGGCGGATCGCGTCCGTCTCGATGCGCTGGTTGCCTTCGACCACCACCTCGACGACCTTCTCGCGCTTGAAAATGGTCAGCGCCATCTCCTGCGTCACTTTTTTCACCGCCCCGGGCAGGTTCTCGACACCTTTGCCCACCGCCGTGAACACCTTGACCGGGCGGTCCCCCGCGGAGGCAAGCAGGCGTGCGTCAAGGCTGAAGTCTTGACCGATCCAGGTGAGGCTTCCCCAGACCAGATAGTCCGCGCCGGTCTGTACGGTCAGACGGGCCAGATCGGCATCCGTGGCCGCCGATTGATTCCAGCTTCCCGCCGTGGCCTCGTCCAGAATGCGCGCGTTGGCGCCCTCCTCCGTGAACTGCTTTTTCATTGCCTCGGGCAGTTCGCTCTTTAAATACGCCAGATCCGGCCGCGCGTGGATCTCAAAGGGCATGACGATGACGCCCACCGCCTTCGGCTGAGCCGGTGCCGCAGCGTGCAGGAGGGTCGCATGGATCAGAACCATCAGCGCAAGCCCCGCTGCGAAACGAAAAGGGTGGCGGGCTGGAATCATTCTCATATGTCGTCGCCGGTGTACATCTGGTGTGATCCGTTGATGCCATACGCGGTCCATCCGCGCTTAGCAGGCTGTTGAACCGCAACAACGCTCGCCGACCCTGCAACTTGATAGCAGGGTTCTTCCAAATGCTTGTTTTTGAACCCCCTGCTATGTCGCCGGCGCCAGCCGGCCTTCCACCAGGGTCACCCGTTTCGACATGCAGGCGGCCAACTCCAGATTATGAGTGACCACGACCAGGGTCATGCCGAGTTCCCGGTTCAGCTCGAGCAAAAGCCGGTGAATCTGTTGGCTGTTGGCCCGATCCAGGTTTCCGGTGGGCTCGTCGGCCAGCAGAAACGGCGGCCGCAGCACGAGCGCCCGGGCCAGGGCCACACGCTGCTGCTCCCCCCCGAGAGTTTTCCGACCCGGTAGTCCAGCCGGTCCTGCAATCCGACCCGCACAAGGATCTCACGCGCCGCCTGGGAGGCGGGCTCGCGCCTCCAGCCCTGGATGAGCGCCGGCATCATGGTGTTTTCGAGCGCGCTGAACTCGGGCAGGAGATGATGGAATTGGAACACAAAACCGATGCACTCGTTGCGGAACTTCGCCAGCCGGGCATCCGGATAGTCGAAGATGCTCTCGCCCCTGAAATACATCCGGCCGCTGTCGGGGCGGTCCAGTGTTCCCAGGATGTGCAGCAGTGTCGACTTGCCGATCCCGGAGGCGCCGATGATGGCGATGGTCTCGCCCGCCTCCAGATCGAAGTCGAGCCCCTCCAGCACCCGGACGATCGCCCCGCCGTTGCGGTAGCCCTTGCACACCCCGCGGACGGCAATGAGGGCCTCCGGCGGACGCACCGCGCTGGTTGTGTCTCCTCGTTCCGTCATGATCGCACGCTCATCCGTACCGAATCGCCTCGACCGGGTTCAACCGTGCCGCCTGATGAGCGGGGTAAAGTGTTGCCAGAAAGCAGATCACCAGTGCGGAGATCACAATCGCGGCGACGTCCGGCACCTCCACCTTCACGGGCAGCCGCGTGGTGAAGTAATAGATGTCGCCCGTGAGCTCGTGGATGTTGTAGCGTTCGAGCAGGCTGCAGACCCCCATGGCCAGAATGAACCCCAGACCCGTGCCGAGGGTCCCGATCACCATGCCGTTCAGCACGAAGATTTTGCGGATGCTGCGTTCCGTAGCCCCCATCGCCTTCAGGATTGCGATGTCCTTGGTCTTGCCCATGACCATCATGATCAGGGAGCTGGCGATGTTGAACGCAGCCACCAGCACAATCAGCGTCAGGATGATGAACATCACATGCCGCTCCAGCTTCAGGGCTTTGAACAGGTTGCTGTTGAGCTGCATCCAGTCCCGGGCGTAATAGCCCGGGCCCAGCCGGGAGAGCACCGCATCGGCCACCGCGTGCGCCCGGTAGATGTCGGTGACGCGGATCTCAATGCCGCTCACCGCGTCCCCCATTTTCAGCAGCCGCTGCGCATCGCGCAGGTTGATGTAGGCGAAGGTCTGGTCGTACTCGTACATGCCGGACTCGAAATAGCCGGTGACCTTGAACTGCTTCATGACCGGAACATGCCCGACGGGCGAGAGCATGCCGCGCGGGGAGATGAGCTGGACCACGTCCCCCAGGACCACACCGAGGTTCTTGGCCAACTCCTTTCCCAGCACAATGCCCGGCATGACGCCGGCCGCTTCGTCCCCTTCCCCCGGGGGCGGCCTTCCGGCAGGTTTACGTGTTCGAGGGTTTTCAGCACCTTGCCAACGGTGGCCGGATCGACGCCGCGCAGGACGGCTCCGGTGATAGCGGTGGTCGAGCGCAGCATGATCTGGGTGTAGATGAACGGGGTGGCGGCTTCGACCCCGCCCACGGACTCCACCTGGCGCATCACCTGCGCGGACTCGATGAACGGCGGGGAGCGCCGCATGAGGACCACCTGGGCCTGTCCGCCGAGAATGCGGGTTTTGAGGTCGGCTTCAAAACCGCTCATCACCGCAATGACCACGATCAGGGCCATGACCCCGACGGCGACCCCCGCAATGGACAGGTAGGTGATGAGCGAGATGAAGGCCTGCTTCTGTTTGGCCCGCAGATACCGCCCGCCGATGAAGAACTCAAATGACATAGGCCATTTTCACGAAACCCAATGGAGTGTGCCCAAATTCAAGGCGCCCGAAGCCCACGACGCGAGGCGCCCATGCCTCCCACACTGCACGATGGCCGCGCCCAAAGCCCAAGTTCAAGGCGCGCGAAGCCCGCAACGCGAGGCGCCCATGCCTCTCACACTGCACGATGGCCGCGCCCAAAGCCCAAGTTCAAGGCGCGCGAAGCCCGCGACGCGAGGCGTACCTTAATGGTACGCCGCAGCGGCCGCGGGCTGAAGCGCAACGCGGAAATTGGGCTTTCGGCGCGGCCATCACTCGCGCGGCTTCATGTGCGGGAACAGTATCACTTCCCGGATCGACGCCGCGTTGGTCAGCAGCATGGCCAGCCGGTCGATGCCGATGCCCTCGCCGGCCGTGGGGGGCATGCCGTACTCGAGGGCCTCGATGTAGTCGTCGTCCATCCAGTGCGCCTCCATGTCTCCGGCCTCCCGCTGCCTGAGCTGTTCCGCAAAGCGCTCGCGCTGATCGGCCGGGTCGTTCAGCTCCGAGAAACCGTTGGCAATCTCCCGGCCCCCGATGAAAAGCTCGAAACGCTCGGTCAGCTCAGGCACCTCATCGCTGCGCCGGGAGAGCGGGGAGACCTCCGCCGGATAGCCGATGATGAACGTCGGCTGGATGAGCCGGGGCTGGACCAGCACGTCGAAGAGCTTGGTGATGATCTTGGCGAGCTTGCCGGTCTTGGTGATCGTCACCCCGCGGCTGGCGGCGAGCTCCAGCAGTTTCTCCCGGTCGTTGAGGATCGCGCGTTCCACCCCGCCGATCTCCTCCAGAACGTCATAGAGCGCCACCCGGCGCCATTTACCGGAAAACTCGATGACCTGCCCCTGGTAATCCACGGCAGTGGACCCGCAGACCTTGGCCGCCACGCGCGCCATCAGAGATTCGGTCAGGTCCATCAAGTCCGTGTAGGTGGCATAGGCCTGGTAGAACTCCAGCATGGTGAATTCCGGGTTGTGCTGGGTCGAGATTCCTTCGTTGCGGAAGTTACGGTTGATTTCGAAGACGCGCTCAAAGCCGCCCACCACCAACCGCTTCAAGTAGAGCTCCGGGGCGATGCGCAGGTACAGGTCCATTCCCAGGGCATTGTGATGGGTTTTGAAGGGGGTCGCCTCGGCTCCGCCGGGGATCGGCTGCATCATCGGGGTTTCGACCTCCAGAAAGTCCCGCTCCAGGAAAAAGGAGCGGATCTCCTGAATGATCCGGCTGCGCCGGATGAAGATCTCCCGCACCTCGGGGTTCATGATGAGGTCGATGTAGCGCTGGCGGTAGCGCTTCTCCGGGTCCTTGAGCCCATGGAATTTTTCCGGAAGCGGGCGCACGGTCTTGGCGACCAGTCGCAGGCTTTCGGCCAGTATCGTCCACTCCCCGGTGCGCGTCTGGAACAGGGGGCCGGCCACCCCCACAAAATCGCCCACGTCCAGTTGCTTGAAGAGGGCGAAGGTCTCATCCCCGACGCGGTCCTTGCGCACGTATGCCTGCACCTGGCCGGAGCGGTCGCGAATCCGGATGAAGGCGGCTTTGCCGAAATGGTTGACGGCCATCATGCGGCCGGCGACGGCAAAAACAGGCCCGGTCTCGGTGAGAGACTCGGAGGCGGTGTGAATGATCGCCTGAAGCTCCCCGATCGTTTGCAGCCCCTTGAAGTCGTTCGGATACAGCGGTACCTGGCGGCTTTTCAAGGTCTCGATTTTCTCGTAACGTTTCTGCAAAACGTCGCTGCTGGTCTCGATGGGTGTCGGCATAGCGTGTTTCCGTTGGATCGTTCGGAGGCGGCGGATGGCGCGGGCGGATATCGCAGGTCCGGGGCGCATCGCAGCCCCTCGGCCTTGAGCGTAGCTGCTCAGGGTGGCAGGGGTGTCCGAATGGCCCGGATGGACACGGGTCTCGCACCTCATCCCAAAAGGCCGCGCCTGCAGCCGCCGTCGCAAACGAGCGTTCCTCCCGGGGGTGCCCGCACCCCACGCGCCTTGGCGCATGGCGGAGGAACGCACATTAAAACAGGACGGATAGTCTATTTGACTGCGACTGTCAAGGCTTAGTTGGCCGGCGTTAGATGGCGGGCAGGTCTAACCGGCGGATCGCACCGGTGTCTCGACCTGCTTCAAGCGCAGAATGAAGGTGCTCCCCTGGCCGGGCTCGCTCTCAACATCCAGGCGGCAGTCGTAGGCTTCGAGGATGCGGTGCACGATGGACAGGCCCAGGCCGGTCCCGGCGGGCTTGGTCGTAAAAAAGGGGGCAAAGATGGACTTGAGGGTCTCCGGCGCCATACCGATGCCGGAGTCCGTAATCTTCAGATAGGCCTGCCTGTCCTTGGCGAGGGCGAGTTCGACCTGGATCTCGCCTGCGTCTTCAATGGCTTCGGTCGCATTCATCAGCAGGTTCCAGAGAATCTGCCTCAGGTGGGCCGGGTCCATGAAGGTCCAGATCCCGGGCTGGGTCTTCAGGGTGGTGGCGACCCGTTTTCCGGCGTCGCCCTTTTTGTCGAAGAGCTCCAAGGTTTCCCGCAAGGCTTTGTCCAGCTCGATCGGCTCGGGCTTGCCGGCCGGCGGGCGGGCGTATAAAAGAAAATTGCTTGCCAACGCGCTCAGCCGGTCGGCCTCGCGCAGGATGATCTGCATCAGGCGGTCGTGGTCCGGATCGTAGCGGATGTCCTCCCGCAGCATCTGGATCGCGCCGCTCAGCGACGCCAGGGGGTTCTTGATCTCGTGGGCCAGGCCCGCCGCCATTTCCCCGATGGCGGCCATCTTTTCCACACGTTTGACATGCTCCTCCATGATGCGCAGCTCTCGTTTCGTCCGCAGGGTCTGCTCGGACAGAAAGCTGCTCAAAAAGGCCACCACGACGCAGGCGACCATGATCGCGATGATCTTGATGAGGACGTGGTCCCAGCCGTAGACGACGGCGAGCATGCCGGCATCCGGGTAAGGGGGTGTGATCAGGCCGAAATACTCCAGGTCCGCCACGAGACCGAACTGAATGCTGCAGAGGGCGGCAATCAGCACCGTGCCGCGCCGGGGCAACAGCAGGCTCGAGTAGACGATGACGACCAGGTAGAGGAAGGCGAACAGGCTCGAGAAGCCGCCGGTCACGAACAAAACGATCGTGACGATGAACGTATCGCCCAGGGTCTGCAGATAGGCGACGGCCAGGTGATTCCGAGACCGTTTTAAGAGCAGCAGGTAGACCGGCGACAGAATGAAGATGGCCGCTATCAGTCCGTAGAGAATTACGAGCGAGGCCGGGTCCGGGGAGCTGTCGCGGCCGAATTGCACGAACAGGGTCGACCCGAACAGCAGTGCGGCGAAGACGATCCGGGCCGAGCTGAGCTTATGGAGTCTGTCTTTGAGATCGCTGTCTGGGGTCATGGCAACCGAGCGACACCGTTTGGGCCGACGCGGCGGCGGGTGATGCCGGCCCGAAACATCGGCTAAAAAAGGCTCACCCGGATCTTCTGCAATATGAGGTGTCCATCGGCGCCGCGGGCCACCCCCCGCGGGCCGGACGGCCCGCAAACCCCGTTAGGGGAGGCCCCGCTGGCTTCGGCCGCTGCCAGTCGTCTCCTCAGACGGCGCCCGCCATCTTGAAAATCGGCAGGTACATGGCGACGACCAGGCCGCCGATGGTAACCCCCAGGAACACCAGCATGATCGGTTCGATCAGCGCGGTCATGTTTTCGACGGCCTGGTCCACTTCCTCGTCGTAGAAATCGGCGATTTTCTCGAGCATCGCATCCAACGCACCGGTGGACTCCCCCACGGAGATCATCTGGCAGACCATCGGCGGGAAAACGCCGCTTTCCGTCAGCGGATCGGCCATGGTCCGGCCCTCGGAGATGCCGGAGCGCACATTGTAGATGGCCTTCTCCACGCTGCGGTTGCCCGCGGTCTTCGCCACGATGTCGAGCGCCTCGAGAATAGCGACCCCGCTGGCCAGCATGGTTCCCATGGTGCGGGAGAACTTGGCCACCGCCACCTTGCGCAGCAGCAGACCGAAAACGGGCAGCTTCAGCACAAAGGCGTCGGTGGCGTCCCGCCCCTTTTCGGTGGCATAATACTTTTTGAACGCAAATCCGAAGAGAATGGCGGCGGCGATGATATAGAGAATCTTGCTCTTCACCGTATCGCTCAGGAAGACGACGAACTGGGTCGGGGCCGGCAACTCGCTGCCGAAGTCGGCGAACATCTCCTGGAACACGGGAATGACGAAGACCAGGATGACCGCCAGGACGATGATCGCGATCGCCAGGGTCGCCAATGGGTACGTCATGGCGCCCTTCACCCTGGACTTGAGCCGGGCGGCTTTTTCCATGTAGGCGGCCAGCCGTCTCAGGATCGTGTCCAGGATGCCGCCGGCCTCGCCCGCGGCGATCATGTTGACGAACAGGGAGTCGAAATGCTTGGGGAACGCCTTGAGGGCCTCGGCCATGGTGGCTCCGCCTTCCACGGACTCTTTGATCTGCTTCAGCACCTTTTTGAAGGTCGGGTTGTCCTGCTGGGTGTGCAGAATGTCCAGGCACTGAATGATCGGCAGGCCGGCGTCGATCATGGTCGAGAACTGCCGGGCGAAAAGGATGATGTCTTTTTCCTTCACCTTGGGCTGCAGAAAGGTGACGTTCGCGAACAGGTCCTTCGGCTTCGGCTTGATGCGGGTCAGCACGATCTTCTGGCGCACAAGGCTGGCGCGGACGGCCGCCTCGCTCAGTGCCTCCATCTCCCCTTTTTGCACTTTGTTGAGCCGGTTCTTCCCTACCCATTGATAAACTGGCATCTCAATGTCCTCCCTGGTCGACGACGCACATCGCTATCATCCTTAAGGTCTGCGGGGCCTGTTCATCCGAACCCTGCGCTGTATAGAATATAGCATATCAGGTTATGCCTGTTCCCTGCAATACGGGGCGCATCCCCGCTCCCAAGGGCGGGCCCGCGACGGTGGCGGTTGCAGGCGAGTTTGGATTATCTATCGGCCGAACGGGCGCAAACTTTAAATATTTTTGCAGCCATGCGGCGCTTGAGAACGCATTTTCGGGTTTGTGGAGCGCCCGGGGAGTCGGCCCGGGATCGTTTGGCTTTCATGCGCTTCTATGATAGAAACGTAAGTCAAGCCGCGGCCCAACCGGCTCTTCCAAAATTTGGCACTATTTTGATATCACAGGATTAACCAGTGGACCGAGCCACCCAGCGAGATCCCTCCGAGATCACGCTCATCACTACGCATATCAATGCGGACTTCGATGCCCTGGCCAGCCTGCTGGCGGCCCAGAAGCTCTATCCCGAAGCGTGCGTCGTCTTTCCCGGCTCTCAGGAAAAAAACCTGCGGAATTTCTTCATCAGCTCCATGGCATACTTGTTCAACATGGCCGAGGTCAACTCGATCGACCTCAACCGCGTCCAACGGCTTGTGCTCGTCGACACCCGCCAGCCCGGCCGAATCGGCCGGCTTGCCGAGCTTCTCGGAAAACCCGGGCTGGACATCCACATCTACGACCATCACCCTGCCGGGGACGACGACATCCGGGGTCGCCTGGAAGTCTGTGCCCCCACCGGCGCCAACGTCACCCTGTTGATCGAGGCCATTCGGGCCCGGGGCGACACCGAAATCTCCCCCGACGAGGCTACCATCATGTGCCTGGGTCTCTACGAGGACACCGGCTCGTTCACCTATCCATCCACCACCGAGAGGGATTTCCTGGCCGCCGCCTTCCTGCTCGCCCGGGGCGCAAACCTCAACATCGTCTCCGACCTGATCGCCCGGGAGCTGAACCCGGAGCAGGTGACGCTTCTCAACGACATGATCCAGAGTGCCACCCGGTCCCTGGTGA
Organism: uncultured delta proteobacterium; assembly: GCA_963785045.1. Classification (GTDB taxonomy): domain Bacteria; phylum Desulfobacterota; class Desulfobacteria; order Desulfobacterales; family SpSt-501; genus SpSt-501. Next base: position 64,537 of record CAWAUC010000024.1, read on the forward strand.
ACGGGGTTGAGGTGGTGATGACCAGCATCTCCCGGGAGACCTACATACCCGACTTCGCCTTCCTGGTTCAGAAAATGGCCCGGATGGAGAATCTCGACGCGATCTTCGCCCTGGCCCTAATGGAGTCCAAGATTTATATCGTAGCCCGCAGCCGCCTGGAGGAGGTGGACGTGGGCGTCATTCTGGCCACCCTGGGCGGCGGCGGCCACGCCTATGCCGCCGCAGCGACCGTCAAGGGACAGACCCTGGCCCAAACCGAGCACCAACTGCTCCAGATCCTGTTCGAGAAGGTTCGCGCGCGCCGCCTGGCGCGACACTTGATGTCCGCCCCGGCCATCGCCGCCGACGCGGAGATCTCCTGCGAAGAGGCCAACAATCTGCTGACCCGGTACAATGTCAACGCCCTGCTGGTCACGGCCAAGCGCGACGGCCGGGAGGACCTGCTCGGCTTCATCACCCGGCAGGTCATCGAGAAGGCCCTCTTTCACAAACTCGGCCAGGTGCCGGTGCGCGAGTACATGACCACCGAGGCCGCCACCGTGAGCCCGGATGCGGACCTGGCCGAGATCCAGAAGAAGATCATCGACACCAAGCAGCGCATCCTGCCCGTGGTGGAGGCCGGGCGCGTCGTCGGCGTCATCACCCGCACGGACTTGCTGAATATCCTCGTGGGCCAGCGGCAGTCCGAACCCGGGGCGCCGGCGGAGGCACTGCGGGATTCTTTCAGTCCCCGCACCCGCAACGTCACCCGGTTCATGCAGGAGCGGCTCTCCCCCCACATCCTCGGCATCCTGAAAGAGCTCGGCGAAACCGCAAGCCGCCTGGGCTGCGGGGCCTTCGTGGTGGGCGGGTTCGTGCGCGACCTGTTCCTGTACCGCGGCGACGAGGACATGGACGTGGTGATCGAGGGCGACGGGATCCGCTTCGCCCGGGCCTATGCCCAACTCACCGGGGCCCGCATCCATGCTCACGAGAAATTCGGCACGGCGGTGATCATCTACCCGGACGGCTTCAAAATCGATATCGCCTCCGCCCGCATGGAATATTACAAGTTCCCGGCCGCTCTGCCGGTCGTGGAAATGAGCTCGATCAAGCTGGATCTCTACCGGCGGGATTTCACGATCAACACCCTGGCCATCCAACTGAACCCGGACCGCTTCGGAGTGCTCATCGACTTCTTCAACGCCCAGAAGGACATCAAGGAAAAGTCCGTCCGGGTGCTGCACAACCTGAGCTTCGTGGAGGACCCGACCCGGGTGTTCCGAGCCATCCGCTTCGAGCAGCGCTTCAGCTTCGCCATCGGCCGGCTGACCGCCGGCCTGATCGACAACGCCGTCAGCATGGACTTCTTCCGGGAGCTCTCCGGCCGCCGGGTGTTCAGTGAGCTGCGGCAAATCCTGGAAGAAGAGGCCCCGCCGGCCGCCATTGCCCGGCTGAACGATTTCGGACTGCTCAAGGTGGTCCACCCCACGCTCGTCCTCAGCAAACCGCTGCTGGCACAGCTGAACGCGGCCAAACAGGTCCTGTCCTGGTATGATTTGCTTTTTCTGGACGAATCCTATATGAAGTGGGCCGTTTATTTTCTGGTATTGATCCATCACTGCGAAAAGGGCACGGCGGAGGAGATTTGCACCCGGTTCGAGTTCACCCCCCGCCTGCACAAGTGTTTCGTGCACGACCGTTCAAAAGCCGAGCGCTGCCTCTATTGGATGGAACGCAGCCTTCCGGTCGAAAACAGCGGGCTGTACCACCGGCTCTCCGCGTTCCGCACCGAGCTCATCCTTTTCATGATGGCCATCACCAGCCAGGAAAAGGTCAAGAAGGCGATCTCGCTCTACTGCACCAACCTGCGCCGGACGTCCATCTGCCTCAAGGGCGAAGATCTGAAGGCGCTCGGACTCGAGCCCGGCCCGATGTACCGCCGGATCTTCCAGGCGGTCTTCGATGCCAAACTGAACGGCCGGGCTGCGACCCGCGAGGATGAACTCACCTTCGCCCGCCGCCTGGTGCATGACCATGAGGCTCTGGAGGCGGTTCCCCCCGCCCGGAGGCATGAGGAGTGATGGCTTTGTAAATAGTCCAAGGGTTATCGCGTTGCGCCATCTCATGCGCGTTATCGAACGTGCGGCGTACTGGAAGTAGCCTCCTCCACGATCAACCATCGCGCGCCATGATCTTGGCCGCTCCCTACAGGAGCATCATACAAATGATCGATTCGGAAGAGTCTCATTCGAAGAATTCAGAAGGGAGTAGCGCGGAAATGCGGAAACGTCTGTTGAGCGGAATGCGGCCCACCGGGCCGCTGCACTTGGGCAACTACCACGGCGCGCTGGCCAACTGGGTGCGGATGCAGGAAGAGTACGACTGCTTTTTTTTCATCGCGGACTGGCACGCCCTGACCAGCGACTACGAGAAGCCGGACTTCATCAAGGGCTTCACCGCCGACATCATGCTCGACTGGCTGAGCGTGGGGCTCACCCCGGAGAAGAGCACCCTGTTCGTGCAGTCCCACATCAAGGAGCACGCCGAGCTCTTTCTGCTCCTGTGCATGATCACGCCGGTGCCTTGGCTCGAGCGCAACCCGACCTACAAGGACCAGATCGAGCAGCTCAACACCAAGGATCTGTCCACGTTTGGGTTTCTGGGCTACCCGGTGCTGCAGGCCGCGGACATAATTATGTACAAGCCCTTCGGCGTGCCGGTGGGGGTGGACCAGGCGCCGCACGTCGAGATCACCCGCGAGATCGCCCGGCGGTTCAACTATTTTTACGGGCCCGTGTTCCCGGAGCCGGAGGTCATCCTCACCGAAACCCCCAAACTGCTCGGGACCGACCGCCGCAAGATGAGCAAGAGCTACGGCAACGCCATTTTCCTCTCCGATCCGGCCGATGCGGTCGCGGCGAAGGTGGCGACCATGATCACGGACCCTCAGCGCATGCGCAAGTCCGACCCCGGCAATCCGGACGTATGCAACGTGTTCGACTTCCACAAGCTCTACTCGCCGCCGGAGCTCGTAGCGGAAGTCGACCGACGCTGCCGCACGGCGGACATCGGGTGCGTGGAGTGCAAGAAATTAATGGGGCAGAACTTGAATGCGTTCCTCGACCCGATCCGCGCGAAGCGCCGCTACTACCAGGAGCGCCCAGGGCGGGTCGCGGAGATCATCGCGGCCGGCGACGCCGCGGCTCGGCAAACCGCCTGCCGGACCATGGAAGAGGTCCGGGCGGCGATCAAACTGTGATGGAAAGAGGCACCGTGGCGGGGCCGCACACTGCAGAGCCTTACCGCGTCCGGCTGACGGACATCTTCGAGGGGCCGATGGACCTGCTGGTCCATCTGATCCGGAAAAACGAGATCAGCATCACCGATCTGCCCGTGGCCCTGGTGACCGAGCAGTACCTGCAGTACTTGGAGTGGCTGGAGGCGATGAACGTCGAGTACGCCTCAGAGTTCGTGGTGATGGCCTCCACCCTGGCCCAGATCAAGTCCCGCATGCTCCTGCCGCTGTATGCCGAGGAGGGCGGCGAAGAGGAGGACCCGCGCCAGGAGATCGTCCGGCCGCTGCTCGAGTACCTCAAATTCAAATCCGCAGCCGAGCAGCTGTCCGAACGTCCTCTGCTGGGGGAGGACACGTTCACGCACGGGGTTAGACCCGGAGATTTCGCGCCCCCGGGGGACGAGGAGGTCATCAAGATCGGGCTGTTCGAATTGATCGACGCGTTTCAGAAGATTCTGGCCGGCCTGCCGGACGAGGCGCGCATCGAGTTTACCACCGACACGATCTCGGTCCAGGAACGCATCACCCAGATTGCGGATCAGCTGGAGGTCAAGGGCTCCCTCACCTTTTTTGAGCTCTTTTCGGATCAGCCCCATCGGAGCGAGATCATCGTCACGTTTCTGGCAACCCTCGAAATGGTTAAACTTTCCCTGATCCGCATCGTCCAGCACGTGAATTCGGGGATCATCAGGATATTTTACATGTGATGGAAGACCTCAAGAACATCATCGACAGCCTGCTCTTCGTGGCGGAAGAGCCGTTGAGCATAGAACGCCTGAAAAAAATCCTGCCGCAGGTGGACGGCCAGGCCATTTCAGAGGCCGCCGCGGCGCTGCAGGCCGAGTATGACGCCCGCCCGGGCGGCTTCTACGTCGCGGAGGTGGCCGGAGGCTACCAGTTTCGCAGCCGGCCGGAGTATACGTCGTATATCCGGCGCATGGTCGACCCCAAACCGCTGCGTCTGAGCAAGGCCGCCATGGAGACCCTGGCGGTCATCGCCTACAAACAGCCGATCATCCGCGCCGACGTCGAACACATCCGCGGGGTGGACTGCGGCGGTGTGCTGCGCGTGCTGCTCGAGCGCAAGCTCGTGCGGGTGCTGGGACGCAAGGAGATCGCCGGACGTCCGCTGATCTATGCCACGACCAAGACCTTCCTTGAGACCTTCGACCTGAAGGACCTGCGGGATCTGCCCTCGCCCAAGGAGATCGAAGAGTTCGGAAAACCGCCGCTCGAAATGCGGGCCGGGATCACGATCGAGCCGGATGAGGGCGAAGCCCCCGCCCCCGAGGAGGATGCCGGCGCACCGAGCCAGGCCGACGGCTACGAGGAATCCGCCCAGGAGGAGCCTTTGCCGGTGGAGACGGCTTTCGAGGAGCCGGAACCCGCACCGGAGGAGCCTTGCCGGCGGAGACGGCGGTCGAGGAGCCGGAAGATGCGCCGGAGGAGCCCTCGCCGGCGGAGACGGCGGTCGAGGAGCCGGAAGATGCGCCGGAGGAGCCCTTGCCGGCGGAGACGGCTGTCGAGGAGCCGGAAGCCGTACCGGAGGTTCCCGCCACGGACGAATCGGCGGAGGGGGAAGCTCCTCCCGAAAAAACACTTGATTTCGATCCGGGAACGACGTAATAAAAAAGCTGTCGCACGCGTCAGCCTTTTCGGGCGCTTAGCTCAGCGGGAGAGCGCTACCCTCACACGGTAGAAGTCACTGGTTCAAATCCAGTAGCGCCTACCAAATAAAATCGGGCGGTTAGACCGGAATTGGTCTGGCCGCCCGATGTGTTTTTTGGGTATATTTTGTATCCCCATGAGGTTGCTGAGCGGGTCTGTGAATAGGTTATGAGGCCGCTCGATATCTGACCTTGTTCCGCAGTTGCAATCTTCGACCATGTGCTGTCAATACCTGCAGCTTTCTTGGGGAACTATTTTCCTGAGATATGAGCGAATTTGCTTCCCTGCCTTTTGCCCTCATACCCAACCATTTTAGACGGTTCAATTCCACTTGATCCTTTTGATCCGTCACACCCCCGGTTTCCGCTCCGACGCGATTACATTTGGAGTCCGTGACAGGATTTTGTGCACTATCGGTTTAAGCATTTGCGGCGACAGATAGATTGGAAACTGAGAAAGCGCGAAGTAGAGCCAAGTGAGCTCGGGCAAAGCCCCGCCGGTCGCAGCAAGCATCAGCCCCATATTGCGTTGCGAAGCCATGAACGCGAGCGAAAGGGCGTGCTCCCTACCTGCCGACATAAACAGGAGCGCAGTCAGGAAAAGAATGGCGAAGAACACAATGAATGCAAGCGCCGTTATGACTATCGTCATCATAGGTGCAGCAAGGAAACGAGTACCGACGCTTTCCATGATGGCAGCAACGAACACAAAAAGGACAAGAACATTTAAGCCGTTGATTTTTTCCTTGTGCCGTTCAATAGCGACGAGGCCAGATACGCGACGCAAGGTGAACCCAACTAAAGCAGCTCCTGCAAGGATCGCGAATAGCTTAACCCCAAGTATCAGGGGTGAAATTGTGAGAGCCGATCCAATGAAAACAAGTACAAAAAAGGGCGCAGTAAAAGGAATGAGCGCTGTGCTGGTGACAAGGGTAACAAGCACAAGCGTTGCGTCCAATCCCATTAATGCTGCTAACGCTGGAGCGGCCATCATCGGGGAGGCAACTGCCTGCAGCATAAGCGCAAGAAACAAGTCAGAAGCGTGTTTGTCAAGATCAAATACATGACATCCCACACCAAACAGAACTGGAACTACCACAGCCGTCCATGCAGTTGCAGCAAGCACCATAGTCGGGCGACGGAGGTAGGTCTTAAGCCCAACGATGTCTATTCGAAGGAAGGCAATAGACAACAAAATAAAAACGGCCTCGGTGACGTATGGTTTGAGTAGACTTCCAACCGGCGGCAAAGCGATACCAATAACAACGAGCGCAGCGATTGCCCGCGTGCCCTGCCTGCCGAGCCATGAGAGAATATCACCGGGTATTTTAAAAATGAGAGATTTTGGAAGCTGCATCGACTGATATCCTTACCAACGATCCATAAAAAAAATGGCGGAATCAAATGATAAAGGATTCCATCGATATCACAGATTTGGCACTTTGGTGATTTGTCGGATGATACCATATCATAAATTTTCTTTGAACTTCTAAATAGATATCCCCAACATCGGATAATCAAGGGGGATTTTTGAGGTGGGTGATTGAAATGCCCCAGGCTGGGCGGCGGCGTGCGGAGCCAGCCTGGGGCGCCTGCCGCTGAGGTGGGAGGTGAACTCTCGCGGCAGGGAGGGATCCGGCGCGGCGGGCTGCCTCGGCTTGGGCCCTCGCCCTTGTCGTCCCGCCGGCCGGAAGGCTTGAATTTCAGAATGCCCTACTCCATGGCCTCAGTAGGTCCAGGCGACCTGCTGGGGGAAGTTTTCGGCCACGTCGGCGTGAACGAAATCGCTGCCGAAGCCGACCCGCTTGAACCTGAGTCCGAACAGCCCCACCAGGACGAAATGGCGGTACTTGTTGTTGTGGACCTTGATGTCGAGCGCCTCGCCGGTCGGGTGGGGCGAGCCGGACTTGCCGCCCCAGGTGGCGTTGTGCTTTTCGCAGTGGCGGCAGGCGCTATTGATCTCGAAAGGCACGATAGCGAGCTTGCGGGCGAGGTTCAACCGCTTGACCAAACCCGGATCGATGCGATCGTACCCGCAGCCGCATTTGCAGGCCCAGGGCTGCTCCGGGAAATAGTCCTTCAGTTGCCCCCTCCTCCCCTGATCATTTCGCTCAGTTTGTTGGCCATGCCGCGCCGCTCGACGGATCGATCGACCAGATAGAGATAGCGGATCCCCAGGCCCACCAGAACTCAGAGGACAGCGTAATCGAAGTCAGCTCCAGGATCTTGGTTGAGGCCACTTGAGAGACGGCCGCGTCGGTCTTGCCCCGCTGACTCTGAGCTCGACACGCGCTTCCACACCAATGCCGATCGCGGCCTGCGTTTGCAGCTGATCAAACCCTTTGTTTTCTTGATGGACAATGGAAATTAAAAAATGCCGAACTGAATGCGATAAGCCAACTTGATATTTTCAATACACCCTGCTTATCAGATAGATCGCCTGTATCTGATTTAAAAAATAATTACCGAAAACAACTAATCTAAACCAATGAAGTGCCGATAACAGGGTAACAAATCCTATTTATGTCGAATTTAAACTTGGAATTCTAAACTCACTAAAGGAAACGCGTCATGGGGCATGAAGAAAAAGTGATGAGCGATACCGTCGCGCATGCGGCCGACAGGGAGGGCAAGTATCTGACCTTCTCGCTCGCCGGCGAGGAGTACGGCATCGGGATTTTGAAGATCCGGGAGATCATCGGCATGCTGCCGATCACCTCGGTGCCGGAGACCCCGCACTATGTGAAAGGGGTGATCAACCTGCGGGGAAAGGTGATCCCGGTGGTAGATCTGCGGCTGCGCTTCAGCATGCCGGAGATCGACTACACCGAGCGCACCTGCATCATCGTGGTGGAGATGAAAGGCCCGGCCGGGGTGGTTCCGATCGGCACCGTGGTGGACGCGGTCTCCGAGGTGCTCAACATCAAGGGCGAGGACATCGCGGACACCCCTTCGTTCGGGGCCAAGTTCAACTCCGAGTACATCCTGGGCATGGCCAAGATGGGCAAAGGAGTGAAGCTCCTGCTGGACATCGACCGGGTGCTGAGCTCCGAGGAACTGGTGCTGCTCAAAGAGGCCGCCTGATTTGTAAGTTTGTTTTCAATCGTCCCAAAGCATAACCCCCATTTAAGAGGAGCAACCGAACAATGTTCAAGAACATGAAACTGGGAACGAAGATCATCACCGGGTTCAGTCTGCTCATTGTGATTGCCTGCATCCTGGGCGGGCTGGCGGTCTTTAATATGAAAAAGGTTCAGGAAATTGCGACCATCCTGGTCAACGAGAACGTGCCGGAAGTGGCTGTCGCCAACAACGTGGAGCGCTATTCGCTGGCGACGATGTACCAGGTCCGGGGATATGCGTTTACGGAGGAGGAGCAATTCCTGACCGAGGGGAAAAAGGAGCTGGAGCAGGTCAAGAAGTACCTTGGCGCCGCCAAAACCCACGGGGCCAGCTCCCCGCGGCTGGCGAAGCTTGCCGAGGCGGCGCAGAAGGCGGAGATCGCGGCCCTGGCCTACGAGCAGCTTCTATCTCAGACCGTGACACTGACCCAGCGGCTCGAGGCGGAACGCAAGGCCGCCGAGGCCGCGGCCGCCAAGTACATGCAGGTGTGCGCCGATTTCCTTAAGGGTCAGAATGAAGAGATGGTCAAGGACATCAAGGCCGGTAAAGACCTTGCCGCCCTGGAGGAGCGCCTGAAGAAAATCGACCTGGCCAACGACGTCATCGACCTGGGCAACCGGATCGTCACCGGGACCTGGAAGTCCCAGTTCCGGCGCGACCCGGTCATTTTTACGGAGGCCAAGAGGCTTTTCGAAAAAGTCTATGCGAAGCTCGACGAACTGAAGCCCATTACCCATCTTGAAGTCGACTTGAAGCGCATCGAAGAATGCCGGCAGGCGGCCAAAGCGTACGAAGGCAACATGACCACCTTCCTGGCCAAGTGGCTGGAGCGCGAGGAAGTGTCCAAGAAGCGCCAAACAGCCGCCGACGAGGTGCTGCTCCAGGCCAAGGCCACCGCGCAACTCGGCATGAGCGACACCGACAAGGGCTCCAAAGACGCGGCCGCAAGCCTGGCCACCGCCTCCAGCATCATGATCAGCGGTCTGATCGCAGCCGTGATCATCGGCATCTGTCTGGCCGTGTTCCTGACCCGTTCGATCACCGGCCCCATCCGCCGCATCATCGAGGGGCTCACGGAGGGTGCCGAGGAAGTCTCCTCGGCCTCGGGCCAGGTGTCATCGGCCGCCCAGTCGCTGGCCGAAGGCTCAAGTGAGCAGGCGGCCTCGATCGAGGAGACCTCCTCGTCGCTGGAGGAGATGTCCTCCATGACCAAGCAAAACGCGGACAATGCGCAGCAGGCCAACACACTGATGAGCGAGGCCAAGCAGGTGGTGGGCACGGCCAACGCGTCCATGGGGCAGCTGACCGAGTCCATGGTCGAGATCACCCAGGCGAGCGAGGAGACCTCCAAGATCATCAAGACCATCGACGAGATCGCCTTCCAGACCAACCTGCTGGCACTAAATGCCGCGGTGGAAGCCGCGCGGGCCGGGGAGGCCGGAGCCGGATTTGCGGTGGTGGCCGACGAGGTCAGAAACCTGGCCATGCGGGCGGCGGATGCGGCCAAGAACACGGCCAACCTGATCGAGGGCACCGTGAAGAAGGTCAAGGACGGCTCGGAGCTGGTGGGCCGGACCAACGAGGCTTTCCAGCAGGTAGCCGCCAGTTCCACCAAGGCGGCCGACCTGGTGGCGGAGATCTCCGCAGCCTCCAACGAGCAGGCCCAGGGCATCGGGCAGATCAACACGGCGGTGACCGAGCTCGACAAGGTGACCCAGCAGAACGCGGCCAATGCCGAGGAGTCGGCCTCCGCGGCCGAGGAAATGAGCGCCCAGGCCGAGACCATGAAAGGCATGGTGGACGAACTGGTGGGAATTGTCGGCGGCTCCGGGAAAGCTCAAAAAGCGGACTCCCGCAGCGACCATCATTCTCTGAAGACCGCCAAGTCGCACAAGGCGATCGCCACCGCGGTCAACAAGCGCAAATCCAAGGCCGGCTCAGCCAAGGAATCGGCCAAATCGATGGCCGAAGCGGTGATCCCGCTGGACGACGACAAGCAATTCTCAGATTTTTAAATTGCGGATAACGGATTAGGGTGCGGTCTTTATGTATTGGCAGTCATACTGAAAAGAAGTTTATTTAAGATTGGCCTCGTTTACCTGAGAGGAATTGAATATGCGTGGCGAGCCGGATCAGCATGACAAGGGCAAAGTTCGACCATGAATTGTCTGGGATTAAGGTTGACGAGACGAATTGAAAAAATGCTCCAGCAAACTTGCATGGAAATTTTTAGCGCTTATCGACCCGTCTTGTTGGCCTAACCCATCGTCTATATTGTTGACGCTGTTTGGGGATCGCAAAAGTGGGGTGAACTCACGGGTACCCAGAGCGAAGGTCACGCGACCAGAGACCGTGGAGGTGGAAAGCAACCTTCAATCCAAGATCAAGGATATGGTAACGGTCCGGCTAAAAAAAAATGATCATGGACATGGGCGGCGTGTCAGAAACTAACATTTCGTTGATGAAGCTGGTCATCACCGCGTCTCAGCACTGCCAGAAAGCCAACGTCGCCTTCAAGTTGGTGGCCAACTCCAATCAGAGCGGAGAATTGAAAGGCTTTCATGAGACGAGCCAGATCACAGTGGCCAACTCGATCGACGAAGCCAAGGCCATGCTCTAAGCCGATCAGCTTATTCTGGACCTAACTGTGCCCCGAGTGCATCCGCTTCGGGATGTTTCGGAATAGACCTTGCTATTTGCATCGAGGCTTTTCCTATGAGTTACAGAGTTTCCTATTCAAGGAAACCAGCATGTTTCG
>CAWAUC010000025.1:0-107489 GCA_963785045.1 uncultured delta proteobacterium
CTGGTTCAATCCTTTCCCGAAATAAGCGCCTGGGGAACCATGTGGGACTTCTGTGTGCTTGATTGGTCTTCCAGTTTCCAAATATTTGGAGACTGAGCTTGCTGGTGTTAGTAAATTAATTTCGTACTCTATCTTGAATTTTAGCAATTATGTATTATAATAAAAACCAGTCTGGAAGCCTGTTTAAAGCGTTTTTTTGGTAAAAAGGGAAGCATTGAGTAAAAAAAGAAAGACTAACAATATTGACAAAGTCAAAATCTGCATTATTTTTTGTGCTACAAACCAAGACTCATGAAATCGCAAAGCAAATCATAGTTCATGAGCAAAATTCCCTCAGAGAGGGGAGCATCGCTGGAGTAGAAGTGATGCTTGAAGCGGTCCGGAAGTTGGGACCCAATTGAAGTCAGCAGTAGTACCCCGGTGTGGGTGAAAGACCCCGCATCACAAGAAAATCGGTAGTGGTTTAGAACTGACCGCAGGTCGCGGGTATTAACCCCCTCCATAAGACGGTTGGACTCAATCTACCGTCTTGTGGTGCGGGGTTTTTTGTTTTTTCGGAGCAATCCGACGTGTCCGTCCTCCTACGGACACACAAGGTCTGACTCGCTCAGACAAATAAAAATATGGGAGGATTTTCACGATGAAGGTCAAATGTCATGAGGTTGTTGTGAAAAACAGATTCAGAAAAGATTTAGGAGAATTGGATGGTCTGATGGAAAGCATCAGGGTGCTCGGAATGCTTCAACCGATTGGTATCACCAAAGACAAGGTCCTGGTTTTCGGTCAGCGACGACTGCATGCGTGTCAGATGCTCGGACATGAGGAAATCGAAGCAAGGATTGTGGATGTGCCCTCAATCATCGACGGTGAATACGCAGAAAACGAAATCCGGAAAGATTTCACCGTCTCTGAACGTGTTGCGATTGGAAAAGCGATTGAAGACGGTATCGGGGAGCGTCGAGGTGGTTTTCGGGAGAAGGGGGTCAAACCGCAAAATTTTGCTGGGCGTGAAGACAGGGTTTCAGGAAAAGAGACTCGCTCAATCGCATGCGGAGTTGCGGGTTTCGGGAACCATGAGACTTACCGTCAAGCGAAAATCGTTGTTGCAAAAGGTGCTCCGGACCTGGTCGAAAAAGTCGATAGCGGGAAGGTCTCTGTCAACGCAGCATATAAAGAAATCCAACGTGAGGAAAAGAAGCGTGAGCGCGAGCAACAGATTCAGGAAGCAGCGAGCAGATACGAGGAGGGCGCATCGATAAAAATAGTCTGTGCGGATTTCTTCCCCTGGTGTCTGGAGCATCTCGAAGAAAACAGCGTCGATCTAATTCTGACAGACCCTCCCTATCCCAAGGAGTTCCTGCACGTGTGGGGACAGTTAGCGGAAGTCGCATCGAGGATATTGAAACCCGGTGGGTATCTCGCAACGTATTCCGGTCAACTCTACCTCACGCGCGTCATTCGTTTCCTTGAGCAGCATCTGTCTTACTGCTGGACAATCTCGCTCTATCACACGGGTCCGACTCAACTGGTTCATGCGCGCAATGCGGTCTGCACCTGGAAACCGATTCTGGTTTTTCGCAAGGGTGAACCGGGAGTTCGAAAACACTCTCGTCGATTCCATCGCGGACGATTATCGGGATAAGGAGTTCCATGAATGGGGTCAAGGTGAAAGCGCAGTTGCATACTTGATGAAGACTCTATCAAACCCGAACGACCTGGTCCTAGACCCATTCGCTGGTGGAGGGACCACGTTAGCGGTCGCAAAAGCGTTGAAGCGGAGATGCATCGGGATTGAAATCGATCCCCAATACATGGACATTATCAAGAGCAGGTGCGCGTAAATATAAAATAAATCGAGGGTGCGGGGTGCTTGGATGCTCCGCACCAGGAATTAGGAGCATGACATGACAATAGAATTACCAATCACAACTCGTATTACGGGGGTATCCTTCCGCGATGCCCAGCCGAACATTCGGCAATTCGGATGTGCCGCAATCGGGACATATGCGCTCATCCGCGAGCCTGACAACCAGTTTGACCCAAACGCTATTGAGGTCTCCCTTGGAGGTGTGTGGTTCATGGGCTATGTGCCTTCGAGATTGGCCAAGATTCTCGCGCCGAAGATGGACGCCGGCAGGACGTACATAGCGGAATTTGTGGCACGGAATGAAGCGCCGGGCCGAGAGCTGGTGGGTCTCACTATCCGCATCGTTGAGACAACGCCGGTTCATTAGCACAATCGCTCCGTTTCCCTAATGGGACGGAGCACAAGGCCGTTGAATAGAAACGGAAGAATCTACAGAAAAGAGGTAGCGATGGATGGCATGGAGCACGGATTACAACCCAGATAAATTCAGAGACCCAATATCGAAAAAATGGATGACACAAAGCCAATGGAAAAAAATATACGGAGATGGAAGATTAGCCGCTCTTCTTGATTCTAATAACAGAAATGGAGAACCAATTCCGGCAGCGATACTGGCCGAGATAACGGAACTTGGTAATAATCATGAGCAGAAACTACTGGAAAATTTAAAGACTTGCGTTGCCAAGAAGAAGGCCGATTCCCCGAAACAGACTCCATCCGAATCCAAGGAGGAGAAATGGTTCGCCAAGGTCGATGCAAAAATTACCGAGAACATGAAGCGGTCTGACTGCCACCGAAACCCCACAGCTCTCTGCTTATTCTGCTGATGCACCGCTCATGGCGCGGGAAAAAGGATAAGCACAAGACCTGGTATCGCTGGCATCAGGAGCGGAAATTAATTGTCGCCTCCATCAGCAAGACAAAATTGGCTGAACTGATGGGTGTGAGCCTGAGTTCCATTTACCGCTACACCAACCAGTTGGTCGAGAATGGGGATATTCGTGTCGAAATCGAGAACGGCGAGAACGTCTATGTGTTGGGCTTCATCGATGAAAATGGCAACGAGGTCTTCTACTACACCCAGGTTGAAAAACAGGGGGGATGTCAGAACTGCGAAAAGGACATGTCAGAACTGACACATAGTTGAGCGACTATCGGTCATATGCTGACACCCCGTATAGATTACTTACTATAAATGTAAAATAGATTAGGAATGATTTTTTTGCTAACGCAACCAATCCCTAAACAAAGGTTATCCTGGGTCAGGATGAATAGTCGCTGTCCCAACCTGAACCTGGCTCAAAGGTCATCTGGGCCAGAACAAGAACCTGCCTCTCCGGTGAAGTGGTAGGTATTGATAGAGCACCGTCCCTATAAGCCAGCCCAAGGGCTTCACTGGCGCGACTTTTTGAGGGGGCATGCTGGGTTAAGGACCCGGCAGTAATAATGCAGCCAAACGCCTGTCGTTGAGCCAGAACGGCAGGCAGAAAACGAGCCCAACTACCTCGGGGCTCAAAAGACCGCCAATGAGCGGTTGGGCAATGCCACGGGTGCCAAGGAGCACCTACTGGAACTGACCAGCAAGAGGGCCTGCCATAGCAAAGATTTCGAGGTATAAACCATGAACGAGAACATATGGGAGAAAGAACTATGGACACAGAATGAGGTTGCGGGGTATTTTAGGGTTGTTCCCGGCACGGTAATCAATTGGAGGAAGCAAGGCCTGCTATCTTATTGGCAGGCACCGGGTTCCAGAAAGGTCCTCTATTACCGGGACGAGATAAAAGATTTCCGCGAGAAACACACTTCCGCGAAGAAAGGTGGTGGTGAAAAACCGAAGGCCGAAATCAAACGAGGAAAGCCATGTGTGTCTTCCACCCGTAAGGACTGGAGGATTTAACCATGGCAAAGAACCTGAACCATCATCTTTATCAAAAGCCAAAAAGCGGTGTCTGGTATTTCCAGAAAAAAGCGAGAGGCTTGTCCAAGTCCTATAAACTGTCGCTGGAAACCAAATCCGTTGTCGAAGCGAGACGCAAGCGTGATGAACTCCTGAAACAGATTCAAACCCATGGACGTATTCCAAAAGAAGAACCCATCGCTGTTTCGGAGAGCATGCCGTTCGGAGAAGTGGCTCAAAGGTGGTCCGAAATCATCAAGACGCGCATTGAGGACACAACTTTCGCGAATTACAGGAAGGTCATGAACAAGCACGTTCTGCCAGCCTTTGGGAACACGCCGATCGCGGACATCACGAGCCTCGACATCGAGACTTTCATCAGCAAGTTGAAAGTCGGAAGCAAGACCAAGCAGAACATCCTGACGCCTTTCCGGATGGTCATGAAGTTTGGAAAGAAACATGGCATCATCCGCTCCAATCCGTTCGCTGATGTGGACCCGATCAGAAAGACTAAGAGCCGGCCGACCAGAGCCCTCACTCTTGATGAGATTCGGTGTTTTCTCGAAGTCCTGGATGATTTCTGGAAGACCTCTTTTCATTCTGCTGTTTTTCACAGGGGTGCGCATCGGGGAAGCGGCCGGGGCTGAAATGGAAGCGGGTGGACCTCGTAAACGGCGTGGTCCAAATCCGAAAGACCATCGTTTACGTCAACGGGACCTACGTGTACAAAAAGCCCAAGACGGAGAGTTCAATCCGGGATGTCAAACTGCCGAGTTTTGTGGTCGAGGCTTTACGCGAGCAACGGAAAAGGACTTGGAAGGGGAATGGGGAAAATTTCGTGTTCCTGAATAAGGAGGGCCGGCATCTTCACCGGCACACTCTGAACAGGACCGTGATTACCCCAGCCCTGGAAAAAATAAAGACGGCCACTCACATCAGCGCCAAAGACACGAGAGCATCCTACATCACCAACGCGCTGGATCAGAACGAGCGAATGAGTTTCATCCAGAAGCAGGTCGGACACACCACGACACGCATGATCGTGGACCATTATTACCGACATGTGCCCGCGCCGGACGATGGAGATCGGCTGGAAGAAGCGTGGAATTCTACCACCCTTCTACCACCCTCAGAGGATGCCGATTTTCAAGTATCTGAAATTATTGATAAATAATGGTGGAGGCGGCGGGAACGGCGCCCGCCGCGCCTCAATAGGACTTCCCTTCCCGCAACAGCTCACGAAGCACCATCTGCCTCTGGCATTCCGGGCACTTCGGAATCTCCTCTTTGGGGATGTAGACGATTTGCGTCCGCTGGCACGCGGGGCACACCACTTCAACCGGCTCGCTGCGCTCGGTCATGGTGAATCTCCTCTGAAAGGCATAACGCCTGTCTATCGCGAATTCTGCTGCAAGTAAAGCCCACATTCGACCCGCGGGTCAAGGCCCCGATCACAGCCGTAAGGCCGAGCGGGTCTGCAGGAAGCGGGAGGTCGGGCGCCTGCGCGAAAAAATGAAAGCAGCGTGCGCGGCCGAGGCTGCCAAGCAGAAAGCGGGCTTGCCGCTGTTTTGCCTTATGTGGTAGAATGCCGGCGGATGGTGTTCCAGCCCGTCATACCTGTAATCGACGGAGTGATCGCGATGGACACGGAAGCAGACAGCCGGCGACGGCGGGTCGAGGACTCTCAGGCCGGACGCGCTCCTGCCCCAGGCCGAGACGGGCCGGCGGAGACTTTCCAAGGCCGCCCTGCGCGAGAGCGAGGCGCTCTACCGCAGCCTGTTTGAAAACAACCATGCGGTCATGCTGCTCATCGACCCGGATACGGGCGCCGTCCGCGATGCCAACCCTGCGGCGTGCCGCTACTACGGCTGGAGCCGGGAGGAGTTGCAACAGAAAAATGTCGATGCGATCAATACGCTGACCCGTGCAGAGCTCTTGGCGCAGATGGAGCTGGCGCGCTCGGAGAAGCGCAGCAACTTCTTCTTCCAACACCGTCGGGCCGACGGTGGCATCCGCGACGTGGAAGTCTACAGCGGCCCCTTGACCCTGCAAGGCAAAACCCTGTTGTACTCGATCATCCACGACATCACCGAGCGCAGGCAGGCCGAAGAGAAGTTCAGGGAAACCGAGCGGAAATACCGGGAACTCGCCGATTCGCTTCCGCAAGTCATCTTCGAAGTGGATGCGAATGGAAACCTCATCTATTTGAATCGCAATGCCTATTCTCTCTTCGGCTACACGCCCGAGGAACTCGCCGCCGGCTTCCAGATGCTAAACGCCTTCATCCCGGAGGACCGCGAGCGGGTCGCCCGCGACATCATGCTCAACGTTCAAGGCCATGAAATCGGGCGCCAGGAATACACTGCCTTAAAAAAAGATGGGAGCCGTTTCCCGGTCAGCGTGCACGCCAATCGCATCCTGCAGGGACAAACCGCCACCGGTCTGAGAGGCATCCTGATCGATCTGACGGAGATCAGGCGCGCCGAAGAGGAAAAACGAAAGCTGGAAGCCCAGCTCCAACAGGCGCCGAAAAATGAAGCGATCGGGGCTCTCGCCGGAGGGATCGCCCATGACTTCAACAACATCCTCGCGGCCATCATCGGCAGCCGGCAGGCCGGGGCGGTTTTTCAACACCCTGACAGGTCAGTCGCGTTCGCGGGTTCGCATAAAGATAATCTCCGGCCACTGCTTTGCGACATATTGCAGGCGCCATTCACTGGCGTCCAGGTAGGTCAGGTTGCCTTCTGAATCCATCGCCAGGTTCGCGGGGTTCGCCTTCTCGAAGGCCTCGAGGCGTTTCGGGTCGGCGCAGCTCACCCAGCGGGCGATGGCAAAATCCACACCTTCGTAAACCGCATCCACCCCGTATTCGGTTTTAAGCCGCGCCATGATCACCTCGAACTGCAGCACCCCGACCGCCCCCAGGATGGACTCGCTGCTGTAAAGGGGGCGAAACAGCTGCACCGTTCCTTCCTCGGCCAACTGGGCCAACCCCTTCTGCAGCTGCTTGGCTTTGAGCGGCGACTTCAGCCGCACGCGGCGGAAATGCTCGGGGGCGAAATTGGGGATGCCGGTGAACTTGAGCGGCTCCTTTTCGGAAAACGTGTCGCCGATCTTGATGGTGCCGTGGTTGTGGATGCCGATGATATCCCCCGGCCAGGCTTCCTCCACGTGGGCCCGGTCCTGGGCCATGAAGATGATCGGATTGGACAGCAGGAGATCCTTGCCGATGCGGTGGTGGCGTACTTTCATCCCCCGGTGGAAACGGCCCGAGCAGATGCGCAAAAACGCGATGCGGTCGCGGTGCGCCGGGTCCATGTTCGCCTGAATCTTAAAGACGAAACCGGAGAATGCGTCCTCCTCGGGAGAGACCATGCGGGTCATGGTCGGCCGGGGCATCGGGGCCGGGGCGATGTCGACAAAGGCCTCGAGCATCTCCCGCACCCCGAAGTTGTTGACCGCGCTGCCGAAGAAAACCGGCGTCTGGCTGCCTTTGAGATAATCTTCCAGGACGAAAGGATTGGCCGCCCCTTCCAGCAGGGCGACGTCTTCGCGCAGCTCCGCGGCTTGTCCGCCCAGCCGTTCATCCAGCAGCGGATCGTTCAGGTCGCGAATGGTGAGCATCGCGTCGCTCAGGCGCTCCTGGCCGGGGGTGAAGAGGTTCAGTTCCTTGCGGTAGAGGTTGTAGGTCCCCTTGAAGCGTTTGCCCATGCCGATGGGCCAGGAGAGGGGCGCGCACTCGATTTGCAGGCTTTCTTCGATATCGGCCAGAATATCCAGCGGCGGCATTCCCTCCCGGTCGAGCTTGTTGATGAAGGTCAGGATCGGCGTGTTGCGCATCCGGCAGACCTCCATCAGTTTATCGGTCTGTGTCTCGACCCCCTTGACGCTGTCGATGACCATCACCGCGCTGTCCACCGCCGTGAGCACGCGATAGGTGTCCTCTGAGAAATCCTGGTGGCCCGGCGTGTCGAGCAGGTTGATCTCGTAATCGCGGTAGTTGAACTTCATCACCGAGCTGGTCACCGAGATGCCGCGCTCCTGCTCGATGGCCATCCAGTCGCTGGTGGCATGCCGCAGCGCCTTGCGGGCTTTGACCGCCCCGGCCATCTTGATCGCCCCTCCGAACAGCAGCAGCTTTTCGGTCAGCGTGGTCTTGCCCGCGTCGGGGTGGCTGATAATGCCGAAGGTGCGACGGCGTTTGATTTCCGCCTTCGGCGCAAGATGATCGACGAACCCTTGATCGGTTGTGTTCATTTGAATGTGTTTCGGATTTCGTGTTTCGGATTTAGGATTTGGACCGTGGCCACCGTTTGGGTCCACCCCTTTTGAGGGGCTAACCTGAGGCCACTCGCGCTGCGGGTAGAGAATGACTGGCCCGGAGGGCTACCACGGGCAGCACGGCCCCCAGGACGCCGACGCATCGCCGCCCATCTGCGTCGCCATATCCTGCTCGTCAGCGAGCCGCTGCTGGATCACCATCCGTTGATAGCGTGCATAGGCTCGTTGGTCTCCGTAGTAAGCGCAATGACAATATTCCGCATCGGCATAAACGTAGCGGGGCCCTTCCGTGGCGGCTACGCTGAAGATCTTGCGCTGCGGTACGACCCTTTGCAGCGTTGCCAGCCTCTCCGGTGTGTCGGCCAATTTCCTTTCGAAGCCGGCTGCCGCGAGCATCTGCTGCACCTGGACTGCCTGTCGTTTTTGGATCGCGGCGCACCCGGCCAAGGCAATGGCGAGTGCGGCGATAAGCCATCGGGCAGCGGCGTGGGTGTTCGGCGGGATGATCTTCATGGTGTCGGTGGCTTGCATGCCGGTCGATTTGCCGGTGATGCCTCCAGCGTTGTATTTCGCAGAACCCGCATCGACACCGTGAGGGTGTGGAAGGCCTGCGATGGGCGCACAATAGGAGGCGCTGCCGGCCCTGTCAAGTAGGCCGCTCGGAGATGAGGGTGTTCCGATGGGCGCAGGCACCCACTCACAGTGCCCGCGCAGGGCGTGGCATGTGAAATATGAATCCGGCGGATGGAGCACGCGCCGGCGGTGAGGTTCGCGGCAAACCCATTGGTCCGCAATTAGCTGCCTGCCCTGCCGAACAGGCTGCCGGCGGATTCCCGGTCGATTAAGACGTGAACGATGGAGTTCCTCAAACGATCGTCCCCGGCGAAGAGCACGGGCAGATAATTGGCGGATACGCCTTTCAACAGCCCGGTTACGGGGTCTCGTCTGCCTTCCGCCAGAACCGCCACACGGCGGCCGATGAAGCTGCGGTAAAACCCGGTGCGCAGCTGCTGCCCGAGCTGCCGCACCCGTCGGCAGCGCTCCTTGATCACCTGCGGCGGAACCCGGTTGTGAAATTGGGCGGCGGCGGTCCCCGGTCGCGCCGAGAACGGGAAGACATGCAGGTAGGATACCGGAAGGCTTTCGATCAGGGAGTAGGTGTTCGCGAAGGCCGCTTCCGTTTCGCCGGGAAAGCCTACGAGAACATCCGCACCGATGGCGGCATCCGGCATCATGGAGCGGATCTTTTTCACGCGGTCGGCGAAGAATTCGGGCGAGTAGGGCCGGCCCATGCGTTTGAGGATCGCGTGGTCACCGCTTTGAAGTGGAATGTGAAAATGGCGGCAGATCCGGTCGGATCGAGCCACCAGACTCAGCAGCTCATCGGTCATCTCCAGCGGTTCGATGGAGGACAGGCGCACCCGGATCGGGGATTCCAACGCCGCGATGGCCTGCAGCAGCTGCAAAAGCCCGCAGGGCGGCTTTAAGTCCCGGCCGTAGTGCCCCAGGTGAATGCCCGTCAGCACCGCTTCGTGGACGCCTTGCGCAACCAACTCGGCAATGCTTTCCAGCACAGCCGAGAACGCCAGGCTGCGGCTGCGACCGCGGGCATACGGCACGATGCAGTAGGTGCAGAACGCGTCGCAGCCGTCCTGGATTTTTAGAAACGGCCGCGTCCGGTGTGCGGACGGGACCGGTTTGGCGGCCGCAAACACGCTCGCTGCGCCCGGGGCGGGTTGGAACATGACGGCCCGAGCGCATTTCGTGAGTTCGCCCCCGCGGACCATCTCGGCCAATCTTTGCTTGCCGGCCTGGTCGAGGATGTAGTCGATCCCGTCAATTTTTACCAGCGCCTGAGGTTCGGTCTGCGCATAGCAGCCGGTCACCACCACCCACGCCTGGGGGTTGGCATGGATGGCCTGGCGCACGGCCTGCCGCGACTGCATGGCAGCTTTCTGCGTGACCGCGCAGGTGTTTATGATGCACAAGTCGGCCGCTTCCGAGGTCTCGACGGGATGCCAGTCAGGGGTCGTGAGCGTTGCGCCCATGGCTTCGGACTCGGCCTGGTTGACCTTGCAGCCGAGAGTGATGATTTTAAATTTTTTCATGGTTTGTCCCTGAAAGCCTTCAGTCTTCGGCCTTCAGTCTATTAGCCTTTAGCCTATCTGCCTTGGTAGTTATCTCAACTCGGCGCGATAAATCCTCCCCCCAGAACTTCTTCGCCGTCGTAGACTACCGCCGTCTGGCCGGGGCTCACGGCGGCCTGGGGCGTGTCGAAGGTGACGAGCGCGGTCAGCTCCCGGGTGGGCGTAAGGCTCGAGGGTATCTCCCGGGTGCGGTAGCGCAGTCGGATGTGAACCCGGATGGGGCCCTGGGGGGGCGGTGCAATCCAGTTGATCCGCACCAGCCGGCACTCGGCTGCGAGCAGGTCCTTTTTGGCGCCGACGACCAGACGGTTTCGGCCAATGTCCCGGCGCACGACATAGTAGGGCTCCGCCGCCGGGCAGTTGATGCCGCGGCGCTGACCGATCGTAAACGCGTGCAGCCCCGGGTGCTCGCCGATGATGGTTCCGTCCATGTCCTCGATCAGGCCGGGCTCAAAGAACTGCTTTCCGCGTCCGGAGAGGAAGTCCTTGTAAGAGCCTTCCCGAATGAAACATACATCCTGGCTTTCCTCCGCGGCGCTGGGCATGAGCCCGCGGCGGGCGGCGATCTCCCGGACGTGCACTTTCGTCAAGCCCGCCAGAGGGAAAATGGCCCGGGCGAGCTGATCCTGGACCAAGCGGGCCAGGAAGTAGGATTGGTCCTTGTGCGGGTCGGCTCCCTTGTACAGGCGGAATCGGCCGTCAGCGTCTTTCACCGCGCGGGCATAGTGCCCGGTGGCCAGTGCCTCGGCCCCCGCGTCTTGGGCATACTGCAGCAACGCTCCGAATTTGATGCGGGGGTTGCAGACGATGCAGGGGTTCGGCGTTTCGCCCGAGCAATAGCTGGCGCTGAAATAGTCCACCACATGGCGCTGAAACTCCTGCCGCAGGTCGACCCTGTGCACCGGGATGCCCAACTGCCTGCCCACGGCATGGATGTCCTGCGGCGTTGCGCCCGGGTCCGGCGAGACGGTACCCGGCGCACTTTCAAAACCGGTCACGAAGTGGACGGCAAAGACCTCGTGGCCCTGCTCCTTCAGCAGATGGGCGGCAACCATGGAGTCGATGCCGCCGCTGATGGCAACGGCAAGCGTGCGGCGCATTTGGAAATTTAACTTCATTTGCGGGTGGTGTCAACTTGCGCGCCGCAGGCCCGTGCCGTGTGCCAGAGGGGCCAAACCGGCGCCGTGCGCCGCCGGCAGTTGAGGTTGAGCGGCTTTTCATCTATGATGATCATAGACGCTGTTGCAAAACCTTTTACCAGCAGATCATTTATGAACCGATTCGCTTATCGCACGACCCGCCTGGCCGTCAAGAGCCTGTCCAACCTGTCGAAAGCCCGCATCCAACTGCACGGGCAAGACAACATCCCCTCAGGGCCGAATGTATTCGTCATCAACCATTTCACCCGCCTCGAAACCATCCTGATGCCCTACCTCATCGACCGGGTTACCGGACAGCCGGTCTGGTCCCTGGCTGACGCGGAATTATTTCGGGGCACTCTCGACACCTTTCTCGACGCAGTGGGCGTGGTGTCGACGCGGGACCCGGACCGCGACCGGCTGATCGTGAAAACCCTCCTCAGCGGCGAGGCCAGCTGGATCATCTTTCCGGAGGGGGGCATGGTGAAGAACATGAAGATCGTCGAAAAGGGGCGCTTCATGATCTCGTGGGCCACCGGGAAGAAGCCGCCGCACACGGGTGCGGCCACCTTGGCGCTGCGGACGGAATTTTACCGCGAACGGCTGCGCCGCCTGTCGACAACGGATCCGTCCGAGACCGAGCGCATCCGGCGCCTGTTTCAGCTGGACGCAGTTGAGCCGGCCCTGACCTGCCAGACGAGCATCGTGCCGGTCAACATCACCTACTACCCCGTTCGGGCCCGGGAGAATATCCTGAGCGATATCGCTCGCCAGCTAGTGGACAATCTGCCGGAGCGGCTGGTCGAAGAGCTCATGACCGAGGGGTCGATGCTGTTGACGGGGGTCGACATCGACATCCGCTTCGGAAAGCCCCTGCCGGTCCACGAATGCCTGCAGCGCCTGGCTATCGTCCGAGACATCGCCGCCCCGTCCCCCATCGGCTTCGACGATCGCATCCAATCGCGCAAAGCCATTCGGCGCCAAGCCGTCAGACTGATGGAGCAGTACATGGCCGCCATCTACGGCATGACCACCGTCAACCACGATCACCTGTTTGCCTCCATCCTGCGGCGGATTCCCGGCGCCCGAATCCACATCGACGACCTGTGCCGCCGGGTGTTCCTGGCGGCTGCTGAACTGCGCAGCATGCCGGGTATCCATCTGCACCACGGCCTTTCCGGGTCCCAACTCCATCTGGTTTGCGATGACCGCCTCGGCATCGTCAAAGATTTCATCGAGATCGCCCTGGAAAAAGGCAACCTCTGGAAGACGGAAGATGGGCTGCTCAAAGATCGCAGGAAATTTTCGTCCCCTTACAGCTTTCATCGCGCCCGAATCGATAACCCCCTCAACGTGATGGCCAACGCGGTCGAGCCGCTCAAGGAACTTCAGCGTTGCGTGCGCCGGGCCGCCTGGCTGCCGAGCTTCTGGGTGCGCCGAAAGGTCAGGGAGCACTTGCTGCGGGAGGCGCTCGAGGAGTACGCGGCCGACTACAAATCATTTTTTGTCGAAAACGAGTCCAAACCCATGGACGTGGGCATGCCGTTGCTCGTCGAGGGCAAATCGCGCGATCTCGGGGTCGTTCTATGCCACGGGTACCTGGCCGCCCCTCTCGAGGTGAAGGGGCTTGCCGAATACCTCGGCCGCCAAGGCTACTGGGTCTATGCCCCCCGCCTGAAGGGGCACGGCACGTCGCCCCAAGACTTGTCCATCCGCACCTGCCGGGACTGGCTCGGATCGATCGATGCGGGCTATGCCATCATGAGCAGCATCTGCCGGCGCGTCGTGGCCGGGGGATTTTCCACCGGCGCCGGGCTGGCCCTGCATTTGGCCGCCCGCGTGCCGGCTGTGGCCGGCGTGGTCGCCGTGTCCGCGCCCATGCACCTGAGGGATTTCACGGCGCGCTTCGTGCCGGCCGTGGACCTGTGGAACCGGCTGGTGAACAAAACCAAGAGCTCAGGGCCCAAGATGGAATTCGTGGACAACCACCCGGAAAACCCACATATCAACTATGCCCGCAACCCGGTCGCCGGTGTGCGCGAGATCGAACGGCTCATGGACGATCTGGAGCCCCGCTTGAGCCAGATCACCGTTCCATGCCTGCTCCTTCAGGCCAGTGGGGATCCGGTGGTCGATCCCAAGGGGTCGCGCAAGATCTTCGACAGGCTCGGCAGCGTGGACAAGCAATTCATCCTGCTCAATTTCAAGCGTCACGGCATTCTGGTCGGGGATGATACCGCCACGGTCTATCGCGCGATCAGTGATTTTCTGGCCCGCCTCTGAAGAACCTTCCCGCGGCTGCCGAACACCCCATCAGGCGGCTAAACTTTTAGATATTTAATTGAAATTATATATAAAATTGTTTTTTCTGCTTTTCACTTTTTTGACAACCCCGGCGACTTATTGTAGAATTAACAATAATATTCGGAAGATTACCGAACGGCGGGGTGGACCGCGCACCAGGCGGCCTCGCCGGTGAGGCCGGGGAGGGCGGAGAGGTTGAGATCGACCGGGTGCAGAATCGTGTTGCTGTTTCTGTTGGCTTCGATGCTGGGTTGTGCCAATGCCGAAACTTACAGGGTGGCCGTCACCGTAGAGCCCATGGTGCGGAATTGTACCTGCCTTGGCTACCTTTCGGAAATAGCCGACATGGGGGCTCCCCAGATAAACCCCAAATTCACCTACGATGCCCAGGAAAGGGTGCTGAGAAAAGCCGACATGATGAATGCCACCCACCTGGTGTGGATGGGCGATTACCCGTTTGCAGCGGCGGCCATGATCTATCGCTGCAGCGATTGAGCCTGGCACCAAACCTTCATCGGGATACCGGAAGGAACTCGGACTTTATGGGATTTGAGACGGCATACGCGATGGGCAAGCGCAAGATGTACAACACCACCCTGGATGCGGACTTGATCCGACAGGTTAAAATTCTGGCCGCGCAGCTCGAGAAACGCCAAAACGACCTGCTGGAAGAGGCGATCAAGGACCTTTTGAAAAAATACGATTTGGGCAGCAACTGAGCGTCCTCCCATCTGCGCCTGTGAAATCGCGAGAGACCCCCCCCATGCTAAAGCAGAACCTTGAAAACCGGGCCGACGTCCGGCTGCAGCACTCGGCCAGGATCGTCCTGGAGAATTTCGAGGGCGGCGTGATGTACGAAGCCCGCATGGTCAACTACAGCAAGAAGGGCCTATATTTCGAAACGGACTTCTACCTGGCCCCCGGGATCGTCATCTTCGCCGGGATCAACGACTCGCCGTTCGCCTCCCAGTCGAATGTGTACGAGTGCTATCGGGCCCGCATCAAATGGCGCAAGTTTCTTGAAGATTCCGTTTTCGACTATGGGTACGGCGTAGAGATCCAGGACCGGGTCGACCGTCGGAGGCAGTTGGGAAAAGGCGCCGATTCCCGTCGCCATGCACGCAAACCCTGCTCCATCCCCACCTTGATCGAAGCCAAAAAGCGCCGCGTCCGCGGCGAGATTCGTGATGCCAGCCATGGCGGCGTGTTCATCAAGTGCGAAGAAGAGGTGCCTGTCGGGCAAAAGGTGTCGGTGCTGATCCCCCTCAAGAAAAAGCAAAAACTGGTCGTGCGCGTCGGCGAGGTGGTGCGATCCGACGCGAAAGGCATCGGCATCAAATTCCAGCCCCACTCGCCAGTCCCGTCGAATCGCTCCTGAACCCTGACCTCCCGAACCCTGATGGCTGAGTAGTTGCTTTATTTGCAGCAATTTGCCCGACCCGCGGCGAGTGGAAACTTTTTGTCTGGGCGTCGGAAAGGCTACAGGGGGCGCTTCTCCGGTACCGCCAGGCTGAGATAGGTGCCGTTCTCCTCGAAGACCAGCCTTTGGACGATCATCGTGTTCAGAAACTCCTTGACGGCGCCTTGCGAAAGGCTCGGGAAAGTCTCCAGGACCCGCTGCAGCGGACGGTGGTGTTCGCAGAAAAGGTATATCTGTCGGGATTTCCCTTCCAGGCGATGGCTGGCGGATTCTCCCGCGGGCCGGCGCTCGCGGATGATCAGGAAATCCCCCCCGTCCCGGTAGGTCAGGATGGGGTCGTGGAAGGGGGTCCGGTGGAGGTGGTTGTAGGCTTTTTCCCAGGCCCTGATTTTTTGCCGCACGGGTTGCCAAAGCTTGCGTTGCCGCCCGAGGCTGCCGCGGTAGGATTGCACGGCGAGCGGCAGGTTAAAGAAGACGGATGGCGGAAAGAGCTTGCGCCAATGGGGGTGGTTGGCCGCGTTCCGGATTCCGTAATCCTCCGGCCGCTTCCAGACCGGGCTGCCCGCGCCCAGCCAGAAGCTGACGAACTTGGGGGGGCGAAAGGCAAAGGCGAATTCGATCGCGCGCAGGGTTTCGTCCACGTCCTGCTCGTCGCTGCCCGGGAAATGAGCGATGAGGTTGGCTATGTTGGCGATGCCCAAGGCCTCGCAGTGCTTCATGATTTCGAGGTTTTGACTGGCGCTCGTCCCCTTGCGCAGCTTGTGAAGCAGCCGGGTGCTGAGGGCTTCGATCCCAACCTGCACCGTGCGCAGGCCGGCCGTACGCATCAGCTTCAGCTCCTCGAACGGTGTCGTGGCCCGGATCTCCGCGAACAGGGCGAAGTCCTTCTTAAGCGCGACCAGTCCCCGAAAGACCTCCGCCGTGGATTCCTTCGGCAGCACGTTGTCCATGATCGCCACCGAAAGCGTTTTGTAGCGGCTCGTGAGGCGATCGATCTCTGCCACCGCACGGGGAGCCGACTTCGCGCGATAGCCGTGCCATTGCTGGTTGAGGTTGCAGAACGCGCAGCCTTCCGGCCGCCCGCGGCCGGTCTCCCGCTGCCACCAGCACCCGCGCGAAATCTCGACCGGCAAGGTGGGGAAAAACCGCCGCGAGGGGTCAAACCCCGAAAGAACCTCGAAAAAGTCGTCGAAGTCCGGGTGCGGCAGGTGGTCCAGGTTTTCCAGCTGGTAGAAGTCGTGAGGGCTGCCATCGGAAGCGGTCTGCCCGCGGATCAGGACCCCGTTGGCCTGGGGAAGGGCGGTCAGATCGACCTGGTCCAGCACGTGGTACTGGACAAGGTGCGCGAGCGGGAATTCGCCTTCGCCGAAAACAACCACGTCGATTTCGGGAAATAGCTTCAGGGCTGCCGGGGCCGACTCGGCGCTGAACGCAGCCCCCCCCACGGCTATAGTCAGGTGGGGGTGGCGCTGCTTGATCTTCTGGATGAGGTAGAGGCAGGCCGTGAGCTGGCAGAAAACGCTGGTGAAACCGAGCAGGCGGAACTCGCCCCAGTTCGTGGAGGACATCCATGCCGTGGCGGCCGCCTCTACCCGGCAGAGGAGGCGCGAAAAATCCAAACCGCGCAGGTGGGGGTTGCCGGAGGCCTCGCGGCGGAAGAGCCTTGCAATCGTCTCCAGCCGGTCGGGGTAGAGCAGGGCCGCAAACACGCTTTCAGCGAGCCAGGTCCGTTCTGAGATAGCGTGGTAGCACTGGTAGCCGATGGCCTCGGCCACCCGCAGGTAAACGTGGTGGACGGCGACGTCGACGGTCGGAAAGCGGGACCGGACAAAGGCTTTCAGCGCCCCGAGTTGGATCGATGGCCGGGTGTAGAGCGGCCACGGGGGCGAGACGAGGGCGATACGATGACGGCTTCGCGGGTCGGTTTGCTTGCATGCAGGCCGTGCCGGGCTCAGGTTACGTCGCGCGTGCGGTCGATGGGATGCGCTATCATCTGTTTCGTATCGAATTCATTTGAAATAATAGCACTCCAAGAGCCGCTGCGCAAACGCGACGGGGAGATTTGAAATGGAGTTCTGCTTTTATTGACAACCGGCCCGGCTGTGGTAAGACAGGCTCCCATGGACTGCAAACCGCAGATGGCCGTCGATATTGGTGGGCTCGCGCTCCGGAACCCGGTCATGACCGCGTCCGGCACGTTCGGCTACGCGCGGGAGTTCTCGCTGCTGGTCGACCTGAACCGCTTGGGGGCGATCGTCGTCAAGGGGCTGGCGCTGAAACCCGTCAAGGGCAACCGGCCGCCGCGCATCGTGGAAACCCCTTGCGGCATGCTGAACGCCATCGGGCTGGAAAATGTCGGCATCGACGCCTTCGAAGCGGAAAAGATGCCTTTTCTGCGCACCCTGATGCCGCCGATCATCGCCAACATCTACGGGACTACGGTCGCAGAATATGCCGCGCTGGCCGAGCGCATCGAGTCGCTCGACGGGGTGGCGGGGGTCGAGGTCAATATTTCCTGCCCCAACGTGAAGGCGGGCGGTGTGGCCTTCGGGGTGGATCCGGAAGCGGCGGCCGGGGTCGTGAAGGCCGTGCGCTGCAAGACCCGCAAGGCCCTTATCGTGAAGCTCTCGCCGAACGTCACCGACATCGCGCAGATCGCGCGCAGCGCGGAGGATGCCGGGGCCGACGCGCTTTCGCTGATTAACACCCTGACCGGCATGGCCATCGACATTGAAACCCGGCGGCCCCGGATCGCCAATATCACCGGCGGGCTGTCCGGCCCGGCCATCCGGCCGGTGGCGGTGCGCATGGTGTGGCAGGTGGCCCAGGCGGTGCGGGTGCCGGTGATCGGCATCGGCGGCATCGTGAAGGCCGAGGATGCGATCGAGTTTTTCATCGCCGGCGCATCGGCCATTCAAATCGGCACCGCCAACTTCATCAACCCCTGCGCCGCCCTGGACATCGTCGACGGGATCGAAGCCTACCTCGCGCGCCACGGGATCGCAAAGATCGGTGATCTCATCGGGAGCCTGGAAATTATCTGACGGAATACGCAACTGCTCAGGTGTTTAGGCTGAAGACTGAAGGCCAGTACGGATCGCGCGTCTGTTTTCCTTCAGCCCTCAGCCTTCCGTCTATCCACCTGAGTCGTAATCCGCGCCGCCGGCGCTCTTACAGCATCGCCGCGTCTTGCACCGGGTGCGCCTTGAGATATTCCATGCGGTTCAGGCCGTTGACGTAGGCCTTGGCGCTGGCGGTGATGATGTCCGGGTCCGCGCCTTTACCGAGGGCGAGCAGCCCGTTTTCCCTCAGGCGCACCGTCACCTCGCCCATGGCGTCGGTGCCCCCGGTCAGCGCGCTGATCGAAAACCGCAGCAGTTCGGAACTCGTGCCCGTCAGCTTGGCGATGGTGTGGAACGCGGCGTCGATCGGCCCGTTGCCGTAACCGGCATCCTGGGCCGGACGGCCCTGGATCAACAGCCGCACGCTGGCCATCGGGAGCACCGTGGTCCCCGCCGTGACGTGCAGGTAGTCCAGTACGAAGACATCCCGGGTGCGCAGGATGCCCTCGGCGACGATGGCTTCGAGATCCTCGTCCATCACGTGTTTTTTCTTATCGGCCAGTTCCTTGAACTTGGTGAAGACCAGGCTCAACTCCTCGTCGGAGAGGTCATAGCCCAGGTCTTTGAGGTGGGAGCGCAGCGCGTGGCGTCCCGAGTGTTTGCCGAGGACCAGTTTGCTGGTGCTGAGCCCGATCGTCTCCGGCTTCATGATCTCGTAGGTCATGGGGTTCTTGAGCATCCCATCCTGGTGAATGCCGGCTTCGTGGGCAAAGGCGTTGGCGCCGACGATGGCCTTGTTGGGTTGCACGAGCAGGCCGGTGATCATGCTGACCAGGCGGCTAGTCGGGTGGATGAACTCGGTATGGATGCCGGTTGCCGCTTTCAGGAAGTTGGCGCGTGTGTGCAGGGCCATGACGACTTCTTCCAGGGACGTGTTGCCGGCGCGCTCCCCGATGCCGTTGATCGTCACCTCCGCCTGCCGCGCGCCGGCGTGGATGGCCGCGAGGGTGTTGGAGGTGGCCAGACCGAGGTCATCGTGGCAGTGCACGCTCAGGATCGCCTTGTGGATGTTGGGCGTGTGCGAGCGGATATGGCGCACGAGGTCGGCGAACTCCTCCGGGATGGCGTAGCCGACCGTGTCGGGCAGGTTCACGGTGGTCGCACCGGCGGCGATCGCCGCCTCGAATACGCGGCACAGGTAGTCGCGGTCGCTGCGCGAGCCGTCTTCGGCCGAAAACTCCACGTTGTTCGTGAAGGACGTGGCGTATTTCACGGCGTCGACGGCGGCCTGAACGACCGCATCGCGGCTCATCTTGAGCTTGTACTGAAGGTGGATGTCGGAGGTGGCGATGAAGGTGTGAATGCGCGGCCGCACGGCGTGCCGGACCGCCTGCCAGGCGCGGTCGATGTCCGTCCGGGTGGCGCGGGCGAGGCCGGCGACCTCGGTATTCTTCAGTCGGCCGGCGATCTGGGCGACGGCCTCGAAGTCGCCTTCGGAGGCCGCCGGAAAGCCGGCCTCGAGGACGTCGACCCCCAGCTTTTCGAGTTGGAACGCAATCCGCAGTTTTTCAGCGGTGTTCATGCTTGCCCCCGGGCTCTGCTCGCCGTCCCGGAGCGTGGTGTCGAAAATGATGACGCGGTCGGTCATGGGAGTCACTCCTTGCAGAATGCGGTTTATATAAAAATGAACTTAATTTTAATCATTCGCTGTGCCCACCGCGGGCACGGGGGGGTGGGGGGGCGTCGGAAACGGTGATGCCTCCGGCGCGGCCCCGCGCATTTTCTTCTCGTGTGCCAGCTTGAACTGGAAGCTGTCCGCCAGAGCGTGCCAGCTGGCTTCGATGATGTCCTCCGAGACGCCGATGGTGCTCCAGATCTGGTCCTGGTCCCGGGAGTCGATCAGCACCCGCACCCGGGCGGCCGTGCCGTGGCTGCCGTCGATCACGCGCACCTTGAAGTCCACCAGCCGCATGGTGTCGAGGTCCGGGAAGAAGCGCCCCAGCGCCTTGCGCAGGGCGTTGTCCAGGGCGCTGACCGGGCCGTAGCCCTCGGCGGCCGTGATCTCGCGCGTGTCGCCCACCGCGACCTTGACCGTGGCGTGGGCCTGGCAGGGTTGGTCCTTGTCTTTCTCGATGGTGACGCGGAAGGACTCGAGTTCGAAAATCGGCGTGAAGGTCTCGGTCAACTTCTCCAAGAGGATCTTGAAAGAGCCGTCCGCCACGTCGAACTGGTAGCCGTCCTGCTCGAGCTGTTTGATCTCGGCCACGATGCGGCGGCTGTCGCTGCCCGCCTCGTCGAGCTCGACGCCGAGCTCGCGTGCCTTGTACGCCACGTTGCTGCGGCCGGACAGATCGGAGACGAGCACGCGGCGCTCATTGCCGACCCGCTGCGGGTCCATGTGCTCGTAGGCCTCCGGCAGCTTCATGATGGCGCTCACGTGCACGCCGCCCTTGTGGGCGAAGGCGCTGCGGCCGACGAAGGGCCGATTGTGCACCGGCACGACGTTGGCGGTTTCGTTCACGAAACGCGACAACGATTTGAGCTTCTTGAGGTTCTCCGCCGGGATGCAGGTTCGGTTCATCTTCAGGCTCAGGACGGGGATCACGGCGGTGAGGTCGGCATTTCCGCAGCGCTCGCCAAAGCCGTTGATCGTTCCCTGCACCATGACGGCGCCCGCGCGCACGGCCGCAAGGGAATTGGCCAATGCCAGTCCGCAGTCGTTGTGGGTGTGGATGCCGAGCCGCACCCGTGGCAAGCGCGTGCGCACCTCGGCGAACATGGCCTCGACGTCGTGGGGCAGGCTGCCGCCGTTGGTGTCGCATAGCACGACGAAGTCGGCGTCGGCCTCAACGGCGGCGGCGATGCTCTGAAGTGCGTAGTCGCGGTTGTGCCGGAAGCCGTCGAAGAAGTGCTCCGCGTCGTAGACCACCTCGCGCCCGTTCCGTCTCAGGCAGGCCACCGTGTCCCGGATCATGGCCAGGTTCTCCTCCAGGCGGTTTGCCATCACCCGGGTGACGTGCAGATCCCAGCTCTTGCCGAAGATGGCCACGACGCCGGCCCCGCTCTCGAGGAGCGCCTGCAGCTTCTCGTCCGCGTCGGCCGGCACACCGGGCCGGCGGGTGCAGCCGAACGCCGCCAGTCGGGCGTTTTTGAGTCGCACCGTTTTCGCCAGCTCGAAGAAACGCAGGTCCTTGGGGTTCGAGCCGGGCCATCCGCCTTCAATGTAGTGAATGCCGATGTCGTCCAGGCGCAGGGCGATCTTGAGCTTCTCCTCGGCGCTGAAGGAGATGTTCTCGCCCTGCGTGCCGTCCCGGAGCGTCGTGTCGTAAACGAAGATCGGTTCCATCGGTGTCTCCACAGGGGTGGAAAACGCTCGAACGGTTATTTCCGGTTTTCGGGCCTGAGCGAACGCACGGCCGCACCGGCGCGCCACATTTCGGAGTCGTGCATGACGGCAAGTTCCCGATCGAGTTTTTCGCGGTAGTCCGGGGTGCTGTTGGCCTCGAGCACCCGTCGGGTTTCCTGGCCGCTCTTGACCCGCTGGTAGAGCTCATCGAAGACCGGAGCCACCGCGTCCCGGAATCGAGGTGCCCAGTCCAAGGCCCCACGCTGAGCCGTGGTGGAACAGTTGGCGAACATCCAGTCCATGCCCTTTTCGCCCACCAGGCCGATGAGGCTCTGAGTGAGTTCCTCCACGGTTTCGTTGAACGCCTCGCTCGGGGTGTGGCCGTGTTTGCGCAGCAGGGTGTACTGGGCTTCCATGACCCCGGCGAGAGCGCCCATCAGGATGCCCCGCTCGCCGGTCAAGTCGCTGACGACTTCGCGCTCGAAGGTGGTTGGGAAAAGATAACCCGAACCGATGGCGATCCCCAGGGCCAGGGTTTTCTCCCGGGCCTTGCCGGTGAAATCCTGGAAGACGGCGAAACTCGCGTTGATGCCGGAGCCGTTCAGGAAGTTCGTGCGCACCGTGCGGCCGGAGCCCTTGGGCGCCACCAGGACGACGTCCACGTTCGGCGG
Source organism: uncultured delta proteobacterium (assembly GCA_963785045.1). Classification (GTDB taxonomy): domain Bacteria; phylum Desulfobacterota; class Desulfobacteria; order Desulfobacterales; family SpSt-501; genus SpSt-501. The sequence continues at coordinate 22,138 of CAWAUC010000025.1, forward strand.
CGGGATGATCCCGGTCTGGTCCTTGTAGACGATGGAAAAGCCGTGGGAAAAATACAGCGTGTTGCCCTCCGCCAGGCAGGCTTTGATCTTCGGCCACATGGCCACCTGCCCGGCATCCGAGAGCAGGTACTGCACGATGGTGGCTTTTCGGGCCGCCTCTTCCGGTGAAAAGAGCGTCTCGCCGGGAACGAACCCGTCGTCCACCGCCCGCTGCCAGGATTTTCCGCCCGTGCGCTGCCCCACGATGACCCGGATGCCGTTGTCGCGCATGTTGAGCGCCTGTCCCGGTCCCTGGACGCCGTAGCCGACCACCGCCACCACCTCGTTTTTAAGGACCTCCCGGGCGCGCTGCAGGGGAAACTCGTCGTCCTTCACCACTTCTTCCATCATTCCGCCGAAATCGAATGTAGCCATTGGGTTTCCTCCTTCGTTGGGTTGGTTGTCATTATTCTAAGGTTCAAGGTTCAGAGTTCAAGGGTTCAAGTGAAAATGAAGTTGACCGGCACTTGACCCCTGGACCCCTCGGCCCCTTGAATCCTGCTTTCATTTTGGTTCCCGGATCAACCCGATCATGCCCGTCCGGGCGAGCTTCTTGATTCCGATGGGTTTGAGCAGGTTCAGGACGGCCTGGATCTTCGCCTCTTCACCGGTCACCTCTATGATGAAGTGTTCGAGGCCCGCGTCGACGATTTTGCCCCGGAAGATGTCCACGATCCGCAGCACCTCCGCGCGCTGCTCGGCCTTGGCATGGACGCAGATGAGGGCGAGCTCGCGCCGGACCGAGTTGGGCCCGTTGAGGCTGCGCAGTTTGATGACATTGACGAGCTTGCGCAGCTGTTTTTCGATCTGCTCGATGACCGGCGGGTTGGCCTGACTCACGATGGTGATGCGCGACACGTTGGGGTCGTTGGTCGGGCTGCCGCAGATGCTTTCGATGTTGAAGCCCTTGCCGCTGAAAAGCCCCGTCACCCGGGACGTGACGCCGGGCTGATTGTCTACCAGCATGGTCATGACATGTTTGTCTTCCGCCATCAGGGGGTCTCCTTTGTCACACCAAAAGCATTTCGGTGATCGGGGCACCGGACGGGACCATCGGGTAGACCCCCTCCTCGGCCTCGACCACGAAATCCATGATCACCGGCCTGCGTTCGGCCAGTCCTTGCGCGAGCACCGGCTCCACCTCCTCGGGGCGGGTCGCCCGTAGGCCCACCGCGCCGTAAGCCTCGGCCAGCTTGACGAAGTCCGGCGCGTGATTCATGCAGGTGGAGCTGTAGCGCCGGTCGTAGAAAAGCTCTTGCCACTGGCGCACCATGCCGAGGCAGCCGTTGTTGAGGATGACGATTTTGATGGGCAGCCCGTACTGGACGGCGGTGGCCATCTCCTGGATGTTCATCTGGATGCTGCCGTCGCCGGCGATGTCCACCACCACCTTGTCCGGGCAGGCGATCTGGGCGCCGATGGCCGCCGGCAGCCCGAAACCCATGCAGCCCAGCCCGCCGGAGGTAATGAAGTGGTTGGGGTGGTCGAACCGGTAGAACTGGGCGGCCCACATCTGGTTCTGGCCGACCTCGGTGGTGATAATCGCCTCGCCCCGAGTCAGTTCGTACACTTTTTCGACGACCTGCTGGGGCTTGATGGCCTCACCCTGATGATACGACAGCGGCTGGGCGCGCTGCCACTCCGCGATCCGGCCGAGCCACTCGCCGCGTGCGGGGCAGGGCGCATCGCCCGCAGCAGCCCCGGTCATCTCGTTCAACATCTGCAGGCTGATGCGGCAGTCGCCGACGAGAGGAACGCTGACCGGAATGTTCTTGCGGATCGATGTCGGATCGATGTCGATGTGCACAATGGCGGCCTGGCGCGCGAACGCGCCGGTTTTCCCGGTCACGCGGTCGTCGAAGCGCACGCCGACGGCCAGCATGAGGTCGCAGTTCGATGCACTCATGTTGGCCGCGTAGGTGCCGTGCATTCCGATCATCCCGAGAAAAAGCGGATCCGAGCCCGGGAACGCCCCCAGGCCCATCAGTGAGGTCGTGACGGGGATGCGGGCCGCCCGCGCCAGGCGGGTCAGCTCGGCCGCACCCCCGGAGAGGATCACCCCTCCCCCGGCAAAGATCAGCGGGCGCTCGGCCGCCTGAATGAGCCGGACGACTTCGCGCAGTTGCTTCAGGTTCGGCCGGTAGGTCGGGTTGTACGAACGCAGGTGCACGTCCCCGGGGGGCGTGTAGTCGGTTTTGGCGCTGGCGATGTTTTTCGGGATGTCGACGAGCACCGGCCCGGGCCGGCCCGAGCGTGCCAGATAGAAGGCCTCCTTGAGGATCCGGCCCAAGTCGGCGATCGACTCTACGAGGTAGTTGTGCTTGGTGCAGGAGCGCGTGATGCCGACGATGTCCACTTCCTGGAAGGCGTCGTTGCCGATGAGATGGGTCGGCACCTGGCCGGTGAGCACGACGATGGGGATGGAGTCGGCGTAGGCCGAGGCGATCCCGGTCACCGTGTTGGTGGCCCCGGGCCCGGAGGTGACCAGGCACACCCCCACCTTGCCGCTCGCCCGGGCATAGCCGTCGGCGGCGTGCACCGCGCCCTGCTCATGCCGGACCAGTATGTGACGGATGTCGGTTCGGGAGAGCTCGTCGTAAATGTCGATGACGGCTCCTCCTGGAAAGCCGAAAAGAGTGTCCACGTTCTCGTCCTTCAGGATGTTCATCATGATCCGGGCGCCTGTCACATTCATACCGTCGCCTCCGTGTCGGGTTAGAGCAAAAAAAAATCCGTTACCAGCCCAGGGGCTGGTAACGGATTTTTTAATTTCGGGGTACTTTGCTTACGCCATTACCAGCCCCTGGTTCTCATCGCCGCTTACGAGGCCGACGATAAGAACGAGAATAAGGACGATAATGTTGATAATGGCGATCTGCTTTTGCATAAAGTGTGTATTGGAGTTGAATTGGCTTTTACGCTAACAGGCGCCCGAAGCAATGTCAAGCGAATTTTAGCATGCGCTAGACTCGACGGACTCGTCTATCCGACCTGCTCCTTGAACCCGCAATCCGGGTTCAGGCACGAATGGACGGTCCCGTTTTTCTTGGTCGTGCGTTCCACCAGAAATTTGGCCCCGCAGGCCGGGCACTGCCGGGCGACGGGTTTGTCCCAGGTGGCGAAGCTGCAGTCCGGGTAGCGGTTGCAGCCAAAGAACACCTTGCCGCGTTTGGACGTCTTTTCAATGATCTCCCCGGTGCAGCCCGGCTCCGGACAGGCAACGCCGGTGCTTTTGGCCCCTCCGTTGACCGACAGTGACTGGGTGTTCTTGCAGTCCGGAAAGCCGCTGCAGGCGATAAAATCGCCAAAGCGGCCCCGCTTGATGACCATGGGTTTGCCGCACTTCTCGCAGACCTTGTCCGTCGCTTCGTCGGCCGGTGGCGACACCGGCTGGATGTGGCCTTTCTCGTCGCGGATGTAGTCGCGCGAGTATCGGCACTCGGGGTAAGCGCTGCAAGCGATGAAGTGGCCGTTTTTCCCGATCTTGATGTGCAGGATGTTTCCGCATTCCGGGCATTTCAGGTCCGTGGCGAAGCCCACTCCCTTGATGCTCACCATCTTATCGGCCGCGGTGTCCAGGTCCTTTTTAAACGGAGTGTAGAACTGGGTCAGGATCTCCTGGGAGTTGACCTGGTCGGTTTCGACCAGGTCCAGGTTGTTCTCCATCTTCGCGGTGAACTCGACGTCGAAGACATCCGAAAAGCTCATCACCAGCAGGTCGTTCACGATGAAGCCGAGCTCGCTTGGCCGGAAATAGCCCCGCAGCATGTCCACGTAGCCTTTGTCCCGAATCGTGGACAAAATGGAGGCGTAGGTGCTCGGGCGGCCGATGCCGTTCTCCTCCAGCTCCTTGACGAGCGATGCCTCCGAGAAGCGCGGCGGCGGCTGGGTGAAATGCTGTTTGGGCTCCAGGCGCTGGAGGCCCAGGCGGGCGCCCTCGGTCAATTCCGGCAGTTGTTCCCGGCCCTTGTCGCCGTTGCCGTTGCCATCCTCCTCCTCCGCGCGGTACAGCGTCATGAAGCCCGCAAACTTGACGGCGGAGCCGGTAGCGGTAAAGAGGTAGGCCCCGGCCGCGATGGATGCGCTCACCTGGTCGATCAGGGCCTCCTGCATCTGGGAGGCGATGAAGCGCTGCCAGATCAGCTGGTAGAGCGCAAGCTGGTCGGCGCTGAGATGGGGGGCTACTTTTTCCGGCGTGTTGAAGACCGAGGAAGGGCGGATGGCCTCGTGCGCATCCTGGGACTGTTTTGGGTTCTTGAAGGTGCGGGGTTTTTCCAGAGCGAACGGGTTGCCGAAGCGCTCGCGGATCAGCTCCTGCGCCTCGGCGGCGGCCACCTCCGCGATCCGCACCGAATCGGTGCGCATGTAAGTGATGAGGCCCACCGGCTCCCCGGGCCCCAAGTCGATGCCCTCGTAGAGCTGCTGGGCCAGCATCATGGTCTTCTTGGCGGTGAACCGCAGCTTGCGGATGGACTCCTGCTGCAGCTTGCTCGTCGTGAAGGGCGGGGCCGGGTTCTTGCGGACGGTCTTCTTCTGGACCTTCTCCACGATGAAGGGCGCATCCTTGATTTCGTGCAGGATCTGCCGGGCCGCCGCTTCGTTCGGTATGCTGATCTTCTCTTTGCCCTTTTTGACGAGCTTGGCGGCAAACGGCGGCGGGCCGACGCCCTGGAGGTGAGCCGTGATCGACCAGTACTCCTCGGGCACGAAGGCCTGGATCGCGCGCTCGCGCTCGCAGATGATGCGCACGGCCACGGACTGAACCCGGCCCGCACTCAGCCCGCCCTTGACCTTGCGCCACAGGAGCGGGGAGACCTGGTAGCCCACCAGGCGGTCCAATATCCGGCGCGCCTGCTGCGCCTCGAACTTGTGCTGGTCCAGCGCGAGCGGCCGGGACATGGCCTTTTCGATTGCGTCTTTCGTGAGCTCATGAAAGAGGACCCGGTGAAAGCGTCGGCCTTTTTTCTTGAGCACGTCGGCCGTGTGCCAGGCAATGGCTTCGCCTTCGCGGTCGGGATCGGGGGCGAGGTAGATGTCCTCCGCGTCCGCGGCGGCCCGTTTGAGCTCCTGGAGCACCTTCTGCTTACCCGGGATCGTCGTGTACTTGGGCGTGAAGCCGGCGTCCACGTCGATCCCCATTTCGCGTTGCGGCAGGTCCCGGATGTGGCCGACGGTTGCGGCCACGTTAAAATCCTTGCCCAGGTATTTTTTGATGGTCCGTACTTTTGCCGGCGATTCCACCACGACCAACGGTTTCGTCATGAGATTTCAGGTCCTCGATGTCACGGGGTCCGCGACCGGTTATCGCCCGCTGCCACAAAATGCTTGCCGGGCAGTTGCGTCACGATCCCCTTCAGTTCCAGCTGCAGCAGGATGCCGGAAAGGGTTCCGGGCTCCATCGCCAGCCGCCGCACGAGAGCGTCGATGTGCACGGGATAGGCCGTCAGGGCTGCCAGCACGGCGGCTTCGCCCGCCGTGAGCCGTTGCCGCGGCGCGGCCAAAGCGTTTTCACGCCGCGGCGGGGCGTCATCCTGGAGAAAATGCCCCAGTTCGGCGACGATGTCTTGAACGTTTTCGACGAGCTTCGCACCCTCCTTGATGAGGGTGTGGGTGCCCATGCTCTTGAACGACTGGATGCTGCCCGGCACCGCGAACACTTCACGGTTCTGCTCAGCGGCGAGCCGTGCGGTAATGAGCGATCCGCTGTCCCGGGTGGCCTCCACCACGACGGTGCCGAGCGACATCCCGCTGATGATACGGTTGCGGACCGGGAAGTGATGCGCCTCGGGTCCGGCCTGGAGAGGGAACTCCGAGATCACCGCCCCTCTGGCTGCAATCCGCTCGGCGAGTCTACGATGCTGCGGCGGGTAGATGTTGTCAAGGCCGCTGCCCAGCACGGCGACCGTGCGGCCCTGCCCGCTGAGGGCACCCTCGTGGGCTGCCGCGTCGATTCCCAGCGCCATGCCGCTTACCACCGTAAAGCCCAGCCCGGCCAGGTCCTTGCAGATCCGGTGGGCCGTCTCCACGCCATAGGCCGTGGCGTTGCGGGAGCCGACCACGGCGATGGGACGTGGACAGCCGGAGAGTTCGCCGCGCACGTAAAGAAACGGCGGCGGGTCGGGGATTTCCCGCAGCAGCCTCGGAAAATCCGGGTCTGTCAGGCGGACCAGGCGGCAGCCCTGCTGCAGCGCGCGCTCGATTTCCGCCGCCGCCCCTGCGGGCAGCGATGGATGCCGGATGGCTTCGGCCAGGCGCTCGCCGACCCCCTCCACGGCCAGGAGGTCGGCCCGGGTGGCCGAAAGTGCTGCGGCGGGGGTGCCGAACCGCTCGATCAGCCTTTTGAAGAGCAGATTGCCGACCCCCGGCACGCTCTGCAGCTGAAACCAGGAAAGGGTGTCGTCCAAGGCGCCTGCTGCCGTCCGATGAGGTTATTCGCCGCCGGCAAGTGAAAAAACCACCTGGAGGCCAAGGGGGGAGGTGGTGGTCCGGGAGGATCCCGCTGCGGCAGCGATCATTTCTTCTTTTTGGAGCGTTCCTCCCAGGTGAGGACGATGGGACTGGCGACGTAGATCGATGAATACGTGCCGACTATGACTCCCACCAGCAGCGCGAAGGCAAAATCGTGAATGATGTCGCCGCCGAGAAAAAACAGTGCCACCACCACGACGAAGACCGTGCCCGCCGTCAGGATGGTCCGGCTGAGGGTTTCGTTCACGCTGCGGTTGATGATTTCAGCCAAGGGGGTTTTGTGAAGTTTCTTGATGTTCTCGCGGATCCGGTCGTAGACGATGATGGTGTCGTTCAGCGAATAGCCGATGATGGTGAGCAGGGCCGCGATCACGGTCAGGGTGATTTCCTTGTCCATCAGCGACAGGGCGCCCACCGTAATGGTTACGTCGTGGATCAGGGCCAATATGGCACCCAGCGCGTACTTCAGGCCGAGCACCCAGAAGAGGGCCAGCGTGACTGCGAGGGCCACGACGATGATGAGCCCCATGCTGAGCCCGAAGCTGTAAAGACCGTAGACGGCGCCCCCTAAAACGAGGGCCACGATGCCGCTCTGGGCCCACTTGAATTCAAAGCGGCCGGATATGTAGATGGCGAGAAAAATCAGCGAGAAGAAAAGAGCGAGCAGGGCCTTCTCCTGAAGGTCCCGGCCGACCTGAGGCCCGACCATCTCCACGCGGCGGATGTCCGGATCCGCTCCCACGGCGGATGCCAGGGCCTTCTTCAGCGTCGGGATGAAATCATGGGAGTTGATGTTGGTGGTGGCGTCGATGCGGATCAGGAATTCGTTGGCGGAGGCGGCGCCCATGTTCTGGACGGTGGCGTTTTCAATGTCCATGGCCCGCAGGCCTTCTTTGATCTTGTCGATGGGGGTATGCTGGGGGAACTTGACCTGGATCACCGATCCACCGACGAAGTCGATCCCGAATCTGGGCCCGCCGTGAACAATCAGGGAGATGATGCTGAGAAGGATGAGGGCTCCGGAGGTGGAGTAGGCGATCTTCCGCTTGCCGACAAAATCGATGTGGGTCCCGGGCTTGATGATTTCCATGAAAACGGTTCCTTATGATCGAAGATGAAAAGCCCCGCGCGAACGTGGGACTAAATGCTCAGCTTTTTCACTTTCCACGCGGTCAGGACGTAGTCGAAGACCAGGCGGGAGACCACGATGGCCGTGAACATGCTTGCGGTGACACCGATGCTCAAGGTGACGGCAAAGCCCTTTACCGGACCCGTGCCGAACTGGAAGAGCACCACGGCCGCAATCAGGGTGGTGAGGTTGGCGTCCATGATGGTCGTGGTGGCGCGGTCGAAACCCGAATCCACGGACGCCCGCGGGCTTTTGCCCAGCCGCATTTCCTCGCGGATGCGCTCGTAGATCAGCACGTTGTTGTCCACCGCCATGCCGATGGTCAGGATGATGCCGGCCATGCCCGGCAGGGTGAGAGTCGCGCCGAAGGCGGCCAGCCCCGCGCCGACCAGAACAATGTCGAGAAGAACCTCGAAATCGGCGAGCAACCCGGAGAGTTTGTAGTAAAATGCCATGAAGATCAGCACCAGGATGCCGCCGACGACCATGGAGATGAGGCCGAGGCGGATGGAATCCGCGCCGAGGGACGGACCCACCGTGCGCTCCTCCAGAATGGTCACCGGGGCAGGCAGGGCGCCGGCCCGCAGGATGATGGCCAGATCGCGCGCCTCCTCCGTGGTGAAGCGGCCGGTGATCATGGCCTTGCCGCCGCCAATCCTGTTTTGGATGACCGGTGCCGAGTAAACCTTGCCGTCCAAAACGATGGCAAGCTTTTTGCCGACATTTTCACCGGTGATGCGTTCGAAGATACGCGCCCCTTTTTTGTCGAACTCAATCGATACGTAGGGCTCGCCGTAGCGGGAATCGAGCTGGACGCGCGCACTCGTCAGGGAGGCGCCGGTCAGAAGAGCGTTTTTCTTCAGAAGATAGGGGATTTTGCTGGTCCGCTTGGTGTCGCGATCCTCGTCAACCTTGTAGAGGATTTCATCCCCGGGCGGAATGTTCCCCTGCAGGGCGGAATTAACGTCATGGGTCTCGTCCACCAGCTTGAACTCGAGCAGCGCCGTGCGGCCGATCAGGTCCTTGGCCCGCTCGGTATCCTGGACGCCGGGCAGCTGGATTAGGATGCGGTTTTCGCCCTGTCGCCGGATGTCCGGCTCGCTGACGCCGAACTGGTCGATGCGGTTGCGAATGGTCTCGAGGGCCTGGTCCACCGCCAGCTTTTTCATCTGCACGACGTCCTTGTCCGGCAGGTCCAGGACCGCCGCAAAGCTCTCCGCATCCTGGTGGCGGTTGCTGATCCGCAGGTCGCGCAGCTCATTTTCCAGAATGGCGTTGAATTTGTCGATGTTCTCTTTGCCTTGCACCTTGACGCTGATCTTCAATGGGCTCGGGCGCTCCAAGCTGACGTTCTGAATCTGGTTTTTCCGCACCAGTTCGCGGATTTCCTGGAAATTGTGCTCGATGCTGTTTTCGACAACCTTCTCGGTGTCGACCGCGAGCACGAGGTGCATGCCGCCCTGCAGATCCAGGCCCAGATTGATTTTCTTGTGCGGCCAGAGCGCGGGGATGAAGGTGGGCAGGCAGTAAACCAACGCGGCGAGGATCACCGCCAGAACGATCACCAGTCTGAACGAAAAGCGTTTCAAGGCTTCATCCTTATAAGTGTCATCACGGAATGGACGGCAGGCCCGCGGGTCACGTCGCAACGATGGACCCCGGCCGCGCCGGCCCTGCCGGGTAGTGCGGCCGTACGGGGAATAACCCGGGATTATTCCGTTTTGGTTTCGGCGGAGGCCGGAGCCGCCCCAGCGGCGACTCCCGCCACATTGGCGCGGTTGACCTTCACTCGGACCTTGTCGGCGATTTCCACCGTGAGGATGCTTTCGTCCAGTCCGGTGACGCGTCCGTGCAGGCCGCCGCTGGTGACGATGCGGTCGCCCTTTTTCAGGTTGGCGATCAAGGTGCGGTGCTCCTTGCTGCGTTTCTGCTGGGGGCGGATGAGCAAAAAGTAGAAGATCACGAACATTAGAACCAGCGGAATGAAGCTGGCATACCCTGCGGCGCCGCCTTCCGCGCCGCCACCCTGTCCCATGGCATAAGCGATGCTGACCAAGAGGTAACCTCCTTTGTAGATGGTGAAGTGGCGCTGATATACTTGAAATCCGCGCTCTCGTCAAATCTTAATTGAACCGCAACCGCTAAAACGTCCTTACAGTCGAAGATCCTCTGCAGCGTGCTGCAGGGGTCTTCAAACCGCGTTCGTGCCGGTGCCGGCAAGCGCTGTCCGGCTGGCCGCCGGGGCTGCTCAGGGGTTACAGACGATGCGGCTTTCGCCGGGCACCAGGCCCTCGTCACCCTCGATATCAATGGTGATGTTGCGGCGGGTTTCGAAATCCACGATGTCTCGGCGTTTCTTGTTGAGGAGAAATGCCGCCACGGCCGCGGGCACGATGCACTTGATGCGCGTGACGTCGCTTTTTATCGTCTCCATGCCGAGTTTTCGCAGAAAGCCGATCCCCAAGGTTTCGGTGGAGGGGATCAGACCCTTGCCCTGGCACTGCCGGCAGACGATGTGACTGCCGAACTCGATCGAAGGGTGGATGCGTTGCCGGGACATCTCGAGGAGCCCGAACTTGGAAATCCGGCCCACCCTGGTGCGGGCCTTGTCCTGCTTCAGGTGGTTCTTCAGCTCGCGTTCGACCTCCGCGCGATGCTTGGCCTCCTTCATGTCGATGAAGTCGATGACGATGAGGCCCCCCAAATCGCGCAGGCGCAGCTGCCGGGCGACTTCCTCGGCGGCTTCCAGGTTGGTCTGGAAGGCGGTCTGCTCCACGGATTTCTCGTGGGTTGCCTTGCCGGAGTTGACGTCGATGGTCACCATGGACTCGGTCGGTTCGACTACGATCGAGCCGCCGGATTTCAGGCGCACGCGGTTTTCAAAAATGGAGCCGATCTGCTCCTCAAGCTGGAACTTCGAGAACAGGGGCTTCTCACCCTGGTAGAGCTTCACGGCCTGCCCCTGCTTGCTAGCGAAGATGTTCAGCAGCTCCTGCACTTCGTTGAACGTGTTGGGCTCGTCGATGAGGATCTCGGAGACGTCCGGCGTCAAGCAGTCGCGGATGGAGCGCAGCACAAGCGCCCGCTCCTTGTACATGAGCGCCGGGGACTTCTCCTGCATCACCTTGCCTTTGATGGTCTTCCACAGCCGCATGAGATCTTTCAGATCCTTGGAGATCATGGTTTTCGAGCAGCCCATGCCCGCCGTTCGCACAATCACCCCATAGCCTTCAGGAATCTCGAGCTCGCCGACGATGCCCTTCAAACGGAGGCGCTCGGGTTCGTCCTCGATCTTGCGCGAAACTCCCTTGACGGAGTGCCCCGGCATCAGCACCACGTGCCGCCCCGGCAGGGAAAGCAGGGTCGTGAGCATGGCGCCCTTGTTCATGATCGGGTCTTTGGCAACCTGGACCAGCAGTTCCTGTCCGCGTTTGACCAGCCGCTGCAGGGGGGCGCTGCCGGCGTCCTCCTCGTGGTAGTAGTCGGGGTGGATGTCGTGTTTCTGCAGGAAGCCGTGCCGTTCGGCCCCGTAATCGATGAAAACGGCCTGAAGGCTGGGTTCGATGCGGGTGATGATCCCCTTGTAAATGTTGCCCTGGGTGATCTCCCGCGCCGCGCTTTCGATCCGGAATTCCTCCAAGCGGCCGTCTTTGACTGTGGCGACGCGGCATTCCCCGGGATCGCTGGCGTTGATCAGAATTTTGGTGTTCATAAATGATGTTCCTTTATTGCCCCACTCCAGAAATGGGAGAAAAACCATGAGCGGCCGGTGCAGGCGCTTTCATTTTTAATCAATTCAGGCTGTTCCTGAAATGAAAGTCCTGCTTCCATATGAGATTGTCGCGCACAAGTCAAACGATTTTTCCCGCGCCGTCCGGGCGCTGAGGGAGGCGGCTGCCGCGTGTCGCCCTGCACCCGGCGCCGGTGCTGGGTCCGCAGCGGTCCCCAGCAACTTGCACTTTGTGCCATAGTATGGCAATAACTATAACCTAAACTGAGCGATTCTGTTCGAAGGGAAACGACGCCGCATATGGAAGAAAGGTACGAGCCGCAGGCCATCGAGCGTAAGTGGCAGGCCCGCTGGCAGGCCGAAAACCTGTTCAGGGTCACCGAGGACGAAAGCCGACCCAAGTATTATCTGCTGGAGATGTTCCCCTATCCCTCCGGCAACATCCACATGGGCCACGTGCGCAACTACACCATCGGTGACGTGGTGGCACGCTACAAGCGCATGCGCGGGTTCAACGTGCTGCACCCCATGGGATGGGACGCCTTCGGCATGCCGGCTGAAAACGCCGCCATCGCCAACCAGACCCACCCGGCGACCTGGACGTACGCCAACATCGCCAACATGCGCTCCCAGCTCAAGCGCCTGGGGTTCAGCTACGACTGGCAGCGCGAGATCGCCACCTGCCGGCCGGAGTACTATCGCTGGGAGCAGTGGCTGTTTTTGAAGATGGTCGAAAAGGGGCTGGCCTTCCGCAAGGAGTCATACGTCAACTGGTGCGACCCCTGCCAAACCGTGCTCGCCAACGAGCAGGTGGAGGCCGGCGCCTGCTGGCGCTGCGGCAAGCCGGTGCGCCAGAAAAAGCTCTCGCAGTGGTTTTTCCGGATTACGCGCTACGCCGAAGACCTGCTGGTATACTGCGACCAACTGCCCGGGTGGCCCGAAAAAGTCATCACCATGCAGAAGAACTGGATCGGCCGCAGCGAGGGTGCGGAGATCCGCTTTCCACTCGATGACGGGCAGGGGGTCATTCCCGTCTTCACCACGCGTCAGGACACCGTATTCGGGGCGACCTTCATGTGCCTGGCCCCCGAGCACCCCCTGGTGCCGCTGCTGTGCCAGGGAAAAGCCCAGGAGGCCGAGGTCCTGGCATTTGTCGAGCGCATCTCCCGCCAGGACCGCTCCGACAAGGCCCTGGAGAGCTACGACAAGGAGGGCGTTTTCACCGGCGCCTTCTGCCTCAACCCCGTGAATGGCCGCCGGATGCCCATCTACGCCGCCAATTTTGCGCTGATGGGCTACGGAACGGGGGCCGTCATGTCGGTGCCGGCCCACGATCAGCGCGATTTCGAGTTCGCGAAGAAATACGGGCTCCCGATCATCGTGGTGGTTCAGCCCCCGGAATGCGACCTGGACTCCGGCGCCATGACCGAGGCTTACACCGGCGCGGGGGTGATGGCGAACTCCGGCCGCTTCGACGGCCTGCCGAACGTTCAGGCCAAGGAGGTGATCGCCGACTATCTGGAAACGCAGGGTGCCGGCAAGCGCGCGGTGAGCTTCCGGCTGCGGGACTGGGGCATCTCCCGGCAGCGCTACTGGGGGGCGCCCATCCCGATGATCCACTGCCGCCGCTGCGGCATCGTGCCGGTGCCGGAGCATGACCTGCCGGTGGTCCTGCCGGAGGACGCCGATCTGCTCGAGGGCGGCCGCTCGCCGCTGCCCGAGCTGGAAGCGTTCGTGCGGGTGTCCTGTCCCCGCTGCGGCGACCAGGCGCGCCGTGAGACCGACACGATGGACACCTTTGTGGAGTCTTCCTGGTATTTCGAGCGCTTCTGCAGCCCGCGCTGCGACACGGGCATGTTCGTGCGCAGCGCCGTGGATTACTGGATGCCGGTCGACCAGTACATCGGGGGAGTCGAGCATGCCATTCTGCACCTGCTCTATTCGCGCTTCTACACCCGCGTGCTCAAGGACGAGGGCCTGGTGGCCTACCCGGAACCGTTCACGCGGCTGCTGACCCAGGGGATGGTCTGCAAGGAGACGGTCGCCTGCCCCGAGCATGGCTTCCTCTTTCCGACCGATGTCCGCACCGGGAGCGGGGCCAAGACCTGCAGCGTGTGCGCCAAGCCGGTGGTGGTGGGTCGGGTGGAAAAAATGTCCAAGTCCAAGAAGAACGTGATCGACCCCAACACGCTGCTCGACCGTTACGGCGCCGACACGACCCGGCTGTTCTGCCTGTTCGCAGCCCCCCCCGAGAAAGACCTCGAGTGGAGCGAGCAGGGGGTCGACGGCGGGTACCGTTTCCTGAATCGAATCTGGCGCCTGGCGGCCGAGTGGATGGACACCCTGCAGGGTGTTTCGCCCTACGATGGGCGGCTCGATGCCCTGGACGATGCGCTCCAGCCGGTTTTTCGCAAGACGCACCAGACCATCCGCAAGGTCACGCGGGACATCGAGGAGCGGTTCCACTTCAACACGGCCATCAGCGCCATTATGGAGCTGTTCAACGAGATGGCGCTGGTGGGCCGGGATCCCTCCCGGCCGGAGCAGGCCCGTGTGATGCGCCTGGCCTTCGAGTCGTTGACGCTGCTGCTGGCGCCGATCGTGCCGCATATCGCCGAGGAACTGTGGGCCGCGCTGGGCCGGCCCGAGAGCGTCCTGCTCGCCCGGTGGCCGGAATGGCGCGAGGAGGCACTCGAGCAGGCGTCAGCCCTGGTCGTCATCCAGGTCAACGGCAAACTGCGCAGCCGCATGACCGTTGCGGTCGACGCTGCCGACGAGGCGCTGAAAACCGAGGCCCTGGCGGATGAGAACGTGCGGAAGTTCATCCAGGGCAAGTCCGTCAAGAAGGTCGTCGTGGTAAAAAACAAGTTGGTGAATATCGTGGTATGAACGGCAGGATGAATCCGCGCGGAGCAGGGGCGGAGGCCTTTTCAGTGAGGAATTCGATGCAGCGCGTGCTCAACTCCATTACACGGTTCGCTCTGATGTCGGTCGGCATCTGGGGGCTGGTCGCATGTGGATACCATTTTCAGACGGCAGGGGTGATTCCCGCGGAGCTTGAGCCCATCTTCGTTGAAGTCTTCCAGAACCGCACCAACCAAGCCGGACTGGAGACGACGGTGACCAACGCGATTGCCTTCGAATTCGTCAAGCGCAACGACGCCTCTCTGGCCCATAGTGCCGCGGATGCGAGCGTTATCATGAAGGGCGTCATCCAGTCCGTGGAGCTTCAGACCGTTTCCACGCGCGGAAGGGACGTGGCCGGTGAGCGGCAGGTGACGATGCGAATCGATGTTCAGCTGGTGGCCGCGGACGGAAAGGTGAAATGGGCGGCGAAAAATCTCTCCGGTCAAGAGGCCTACGCCGTATCGAACGACAAATTTCTGAACGACGAGAGGCAGCGGGCGGCCCTTGCCCTGGTGTCGACGCGGGTTGCCGAGCGGGTGTACGACCGCCTCACCGACAATTTCTGAGTTACCGCGCTGCCGCCCCGATGAAGCGCAGCACCGCAGTCGGACGTTTTACGAGCCCCCCAAAAAGGGATCACCGGTGGCGCGGCATGTTCCCGGTCGCGCACCGGTGATCCAAGACGTCGAGCCCCCTGCCGGTTCGAATCAGGAACCCTGGGCGTTCACCAGGTTGGTCAGACGGGAGATCTTGCGGGCGGCGGTCCGTTTGTGAACCGTGCCCTTCTTGGCGGCCTTGTCGATGATGGATTGGGCGTGTTTCAGTGCGGCGGCCGCCTCGGGCAATTTCTCGTCTACCGCCAGGCGCACGCTCTTGACGACATTCTTGACCTGAGTTTTGGTCATACGGTTGCGCAGGCGCCGATCTTCGTTTTGGCGCGCGCGTTTGATTGCGGATTTGTGATTGGCCAAGCTGATGACTCCTTTCCGTTTTTTGCTAAATCGCTTTTACTAATAAATTCAACCTGACTTGTCAAGATATTTCTGTTGGCACGCCCCCCCCACACGCCTCCTGCAACCACGTGCCCGCCGCCCGGCGAGGCGGCTGAAAACAGCCGCCTGACCCGGGCGGCCGTCACCGTGGCCTTAGCGACCCTGTTGAGCCGACTGCTGGGGTTTGTGCGCGACGCCATGATCGCCTGGTGCTTCGGCACCGGGTTCGGCTCGGATGCCTTTCTGGCCGCCTTCCGGATCCCCAACCTCTTCCGGCGGCTGTTCGGGGAGGGGACCTTGAGTTCGGCCTTCGTGCCGGTCCTCACCGAGACGCTGTGGAAAAGCGGCCACTCCGAGGCCCGGTTGCTGACGGCCGCGGCCGCGCGAGTGCTCTCCGGCCTGCTGATCATCCTGTGTCTGGCGGGGATGGCTGCCTGCCCCTGGATCGTGCGGCTGATTACCCCCGGATTTGTCGGCCCAAAGCTTGAACTGACCGTCTCTCTGACCCGCATCATGTTTCCCTACCTGTTCGCCGCCGGGATGGCTGCGCTCTGCATGGGCACCCTTAACGTTTTCGGCAACTTCGCCGCCCCGGCTCTGGCGCCGGCGTTGCTCAACATCGCCATGATCGTTTCCATGCTGGCCGCCGTGCGGCTCGGAGGAAGGCCCGAATACGGTCTGGCCGCAGCCGTGCTGGTCGGCGGGGCGGGGCAGCTGGCGCTGCAGTTGCCTTTCCTCGCCCGTCACCGGCTGCCGGTCTGGCGCCGGGCCCGGGCCTTCCACCCGGCGCTGAAAAGGGTTGCCCGTCTGATGATCCCGGCCGTGCTCGGCGGTGCCGTCTACCAGATCAATGTGCTGGTCGGGACCCTGCTCGCCTCTTTTCTGCCGGAGGGCAGCGTGAGCTATCTCTACTACGCGGAGCGGCTCCTGGAGTTTCCCCTGGGGATCGTCGCGATGGCCGGCGCGACGGCGGTGCTGCCGAGCCTGGCGCGCGAAGCAGCGACGGGCGATGCGCAGGCCCTGCGGTCCACTTTCGGCTATGCGCTCCGAATGGTCTCTTTCATCACGCTGCCGGCCATGGCCGGGTTGATCCTGCTGGGAGAGCCGATGGTGGTGCTGTTGTTCCAACGGGGGCAATTCGGGGCGGAATCCGCCCGGTTGACGTCCCAGGCGCTTTTATACTATGCTGTAGGCCTGTGGGCATTTTCGGCCATGCGCATCGTGGTGGCGGCGTTTTTTGCACTGCAGGATTCGCGCACGCCGGTCCGGGTGGCGGCCATATCCATCCTGGCCAACGCGGTTCTCGGCGCCGTGCTCATGCGCCCGCTGGCCCACGCCGGGATCGCCCTGGCCGCATCGCTGGCCTCGTTTCTCAATCTGGCGCTGCTGCTCCTGGCTCTGCGCAAAACGCTGACCGCCGTCGACTGGCGCGCGATGGGGGCTTCGCTCGGACGGTCCCTGTCCAGCACCCTGGTCATGGCCGCCGGGGTCGAGGTCCTGGCGCGGACGGTGATGGGCAACCGGCCCGCCACGTTCGCCGGGTTGGCCGCGTGCATGGCCGCCGGGGTGCTGATTTATGCCGGGACGTCGCTGGTACTGAGAAGCCCTGAGCTCGCCGGCATTTGCAGCTTGGTCGGAAGGAGTCTGCGCGCACGATGACCCGGAAACAAAACATGCTGCTCGGCACGGCGGTGCTTCTCCTGATCGCGCTTCTGTTTTTCATCGTTTTCAGCGAACGGGGGCTCGCCGAACTCACCCGGTCGAAAACAGAGCGGGACCGCATCCGGGCTCACAACCAGCAGCTCACCCAGGCGAATCTGACGCTCGGGGTTGAGATCGACCGGCTGAAGAACGACCCCCACTATATCGAGAGTGTGGCGCGCAAAGAGTTCGGGATGATCGGGCAGGATGAGATCGTGGTGAAACCGCGTCGCAGCTCCGACCGCTGAGGGGACACGTGCCATGACGGACAACCGGCAGCACTACACGCTCACGATGGCAAGGCTGCTCTCCGAGCAGGGGCATTGGCAACGGGCGGCCGAGATTTGCCGGCACCTGCTGCAGACCCAGCCCGGGCGGCAGGACGTGGCGGAGGCGCTGGCCGAGGCCGAGCGCCGGGCGCAGGAGAGTTCGCCGAAAACCGCGGCGGAGCTCATCCCGCTCTTCCAAGAATGGATCGATCTGCTTTTAAAGTGCAAACGCCTGCAGCAGCTGCGCCGCCTCAGTCGGAAGATATAAGGCTGGAGGCTGGGAGGCTTGAAGCTGGAAGCCGGAAAGCGGTGACCCGGCGGACACCCTATCGCCTACACAAAGAGCTGCTCGCCGGGCGCCCGCAATAATTTTAGGCACTTTAGCTCACTTTAGGCATTTTAGGCATTCCCCTTAGGCACTTCCCGAACTCGCCCGGCTTACTGCTTTTTCTCCGCCGGCTTGCCCGCTTTCGGCCCCTCGGCTTGCTTCGGCTCCTGGTGCAGCACCGCCTTCACGCGGTCGGTGCCGGTGCTCTCTGCAACCGATGTCCCGTCGCGCCGGTTGATGATGATCTTGGAGCCTGTGACGGAATTTTGGCCGCTGGTAACGCGCGAGTTCTCCCCGATCAGCGTCAGGATGTCAGTCGCGGGGTCGTACTCCGCTCGGTCCGAGTCGCAGATGTACTGATCGTTGATGATGTGCACGTGGCCGATGGCCACCATTTTTGTCACTTGGCTTTTGGTGGACTGGCCCTTCGAAGGATTGTTGGACTGGTCCGTCGGGGTATTGATCAGATTGCCCACGTAGTAAATGCGCAGGGTGTCGCTTGTGACGGAGAAGTTGCCCTGCGTGGCCTTGACCTTGCCGGTGAACTCGGCCACCTTATCCGTGTTGTTGTTGACCAGCCGGTCGGAGACGATCTCGATAGGTTCGTTCGAAGCACCACCCCCGGCGGGTGATAGCGGGCCGGCCGCCAGCGCCGCCGAAGCCCCGTTGAAGAATGCCATCGCGACCACCGCCGCTCCGGCGAGAATCCGGATTCGTCTGCATCGTTGCATGTCGTCAGCCTCCCCCCGCGGACCATACACCCGAGCGGCGGTTGAGTCCGTTGAGTTTTTTGAGTTCATTGAGTCTGTTGAGTCAGAGGATACCCGGTGCACTGAAGCCGGAAAGCGCCCATCGCTGCACCCAGCACCCGTTTTTCATCTGGTTGATTTCTGCGTTGCATCACCGCAACACGTACGTGCATGCGGCGACGGCGGCCGCGACTCCGACGAGATCGGCCAGCAGGCCGGCGGCCAGGGTGTAGCGGATGCGCCGCACCTGGACGGCCCCGAAATAGACGGCGAGCACGTAAAACGTGGTTTCGGTGGACCCCTGCAGGGTGGACACCAGATAGCCCGTGTAGCTGTCCGGGCCGATGCCGGGGTCCTTGATCACGGAGGCCAGAATGGCGAAGGCTCCGGAACCCGACAGCGGCCTCATCAGCGCCATGGGCAGGGCCTCCGCCGGAAGGCCCACCCGGGTGGTCCAGGGCCCGAGTGCTCCCACCATGAAATCCATGGCGCCGCTGGCGCGCAGCATGCCCACCGCCACGAGGATGGCCACGAGGTAGGGGATGATCTTGACGGCCACCTGGAAACCGTCCCTGGCGCCCTCGACGAAGGCCTCGTACACCCGTACACGGCGGCACAGGCCAAAAATGAGAAATCCCGCCATGAGCCCCGGCATGATCCAGGGCGAAATGGAGCGGCCGTAGGCCACGGTCATGGGAATCAGGGTCAGGATGCCGGCCAGCGCCAGAACGCTCGCCCACACCGGGCAGGCACCCTGGGCTGTATCCGGCGGAACCTCGGGCGGTTCGGCCGGACACTCCTCGGCCGGCGGCGGTGCATCGGCCGGTCCGGGGAGTGGTTTTCGGGTGAACCGGGCGAGGAGCTTGACGGCGATGATGGCCGCTGCGGTGGAGCAGGCCGTGGCGAAGAGCGTGGTCGGAAGGATCCCGGCGGGGTCGGCGGATCCGGCCGCAGCCCGCAAGGCGATGACACCGGTGGGCAGAACGGTCACGCTCGAGGTGTTGATCGCCAGGAAGAGGGCCATGGCGTCGGTCGCGGACCCCGGTACCGGGTTCAACCGGTTCAGCTCCTGCATGGCCCGTATTCCAAAAGGGGTGGCGGCATTGCCGAGGCCGAGCACATTGGCCGACATGTTCAGGATCATGGCGCCCATGGCCGGGTGCGCGGGCGGAACCTCTGGAAACAGCCGCGCCATCAAGGGCTGGATCAGGCGGGCGATCAGTGTCAGCAGGCCGCCTTTCTCGGCGACCTTCATGAGCCCCAGAAAGAGCGTCATCACGCCGATCAGGCCGAGGGCGAGCTCCACGGAACCGGCGGCGGAGTCCACCATAGCCTTGGAGAGCGCCTCCATGGGCGAGGGTCGGCCGGCTGCCGCGGCGATGAAAATCTGGTGCCAGCCGGCGGTGACAAAAGCGAGCAGAACGATTCCGAGGAAGATGATGTTCATCGAATTCCGCTAACACGCAAGCGTGATAAAACAGTGGGTGACGCCCGCGCAACACCCTCGCGAGAAGCAGTCGTTCGCGCGGTTTTGATATTAGAGGCAAGCCGCAGGACTGTCAATTGAAATGGGCGGAGTTGCCGGAGAAGCGGAGTCCTCGGCGGCCGCGCGGGGGCAAAAAAAGAGCGCTTGGCCCCTCCCGGAAAAGGGAGCAGGCAAAAGCGCTCTGGAGGGCCCGAAAGGCGATTGCGGCTGACATCCCGAAACCGCCGCTGGTCCTCAGCGTTGAGCGGACCTTATCTGTTTGCCGGCCAGGGGGTTGTAGAGCTTCATGATGGCCACTTTCATGACATCGATGGTTTTCATCTGGCCGATGATATCCACGAGTTTGGTTTCAGCTTCGGGCGGCAGCACGCAGGCATTGGAGGCGTCAAACGCCATGTCCGGAAAACCCTTGGCAAGCTTCTTTTGCTCTTTTTCTCCGAGCGGGACCTGGATCGCTTTCTTGCCACCGAGGTCCTTCACTTGACCGGCCAGGCCGGCGCCCTCAATGGTCTTCATTTTCGTGTCGTCAAGGAAAACATTGATCAAATAGTTTGCCATAAGAATCCCTCCTGCCGTCTGAATGGTTGTCGTCTAAATCCCTGTCCGAATTTCTTAGCCTTTTAGTGGGAAATTTTCAGGGTGTCAAGAACGATAAGCTTGCAAGCTGCCATCCGTTGTCTTGACAGATTGCCGGGGCATGCGCAATGTATCGTAAAATATATAGAAAGGCCGGCTGGGAGGGCACACGTGGGGGGCGGCTTTAAAACAATCAGCTTCGTCAAAGGGGTTGCCGCGGCGATCCGCATTGCAGCATGTGTGCTGGCGTTTGCGGCCGGGGTGCAGGCCCAATCCGGCGCCGATGTTCAAAATGCCATCGGTATTCTGACCGATACGTCCAACAGCCCTCAGGACCGGATCAACGCCGCCCGGAACCTGGCGGTTTTCGGGCAGGATTCCAACGCAGCGGGCCAGGCCCTGATCGGCGTCCTTTCAAGCGACCCGAACCCCGCCGTGCGCAGCGCGGCCGCCGTGGCGCTGGGCTCCGCCGCTTTGCCGTCCGCCGCTCCCATTCAGGCCTTGATTCAGGCGCTCGACTCCGACAGCAGCCCGGAGGTCCGACGGGCGGCCGTACGGGGCTTGGAGGTCGTCGGGGTGGACTCGCCGGCGGCGCTTCAGGCCCTGCAGACTGCCGCGCAGAACGACCCGGACCCGGGGGTTCGCCAGGCCGCCCAGGCGGTCTACGACCGCTTTACCTCCAACAACTGATTACGCGAGAGCAAACAGGTTCGGTGCCTTCCGCCATGACGGATTGAAAGGGTGGTAACCATGCCAGCATCCCGTTCGATTCTCATTTCCTTAGCGATTCTTTCGATGTTCATTGGGTTCGCACCCGAAGGTAAGGCTCATCCCCGCCCGTTCGCGGAATACCCCGGGTTTTCAGGGGTGGCGGCTGACAGGCTTTACCTGGCTGCCGGGGCCGCGGATCCCGGCGAAGAAGCCACCGTCGGCGATCCGGGCGAACAGGCGACCGTCGGGGACCCGGGCCAGGACTCGACGATCGCGGATCCGGGCCAGCAGTCGACCATCGGGGACCCGGGCCAGGACGCAACGATCGCGGATCCGGGCCAGCAGTCGACCATCGGGGACCTGGGCCAGGACTCGACGATCGCGGATCCGGGCCAGCAGTCGACCATCGGGGACCCGGGCCAGAGCTCGACGATCGCGGATCCGGGTCAGCAGTCGACCATCGGCGATCCCGGCCAGGATTCAACGATCGGGGATCCGGGCGAGGCAGCCACCATCGGGGATCCGGGTGAAAGTTCGAGTTTCTGAGCCGGCTCAGACCCTCGCCATATTCAATCATTCCATGACCCGGTCGAGCGGATCCTGGCGGGAGACGATGACTGAGTAAGAGGAATGGCTAATCTCGAAATCCTGCCGGACCTGTTCTTCGTTCAGAGGGGCTACCTCAACGGCAACCACTTCGTCTACCGATCGGCCCGCCCGGTACTGATCGACACGGCTTACCTGGCCCACTTCGACCACACGCGCCAGTTGATCGACGATCTGGGCGCGGACCTCGCACGCACGGCCCTCATTGTGACCACCCACACCCACTGTGACCACATCGGCGGCAACCGCCGGATCCAGGAGCTTTCCGGCTGCGGCATCGCGCTTCATAAAATCGGCCGGCACTTCATCGAAGCACGGGACGACTGGTCCACCTGGTGGCGGTACTACGACCAGGAGGCGGAGTTTTTCCGCTGCACGCGCAGCCTGGAAGACGGCGAGACGCTCGCCGTCGGCCCGCACGAATTCCGGGTGATCCACACCCCGGGCCACGCCGCCGACGGAATCGTGCTCTACCACGGCAAACTTTTCACTCACGTGGCGGCCTGACCCGCATTTTCTGCAGCGCCAAACCGCGTCCCCACTCAGAGGAGGTTTTCATGGCAGGAAAAATTGTCCCAAAATGGCCGATGGGGTCGGCTCCCTGCGTCTCTGCCGCCATTCCGGAGCGGATGGATGCCCTCACGATTCGGAGGGGCGACTATGGGCCACCCTCACGCGCCATCCGTCTCGAAGAGGTGGCGGTGCCCCGCCTGCGCCCGGAGGACGCCGGCCGGGTGCTTGTCGCCGTTCTGGCCACGGGACCCAATTTCAACACCAATTTCGCCAGCCTGGGGCTTCCGGTGCCGGTGTTCGGCAAAGGGGATGCCGCCACGGTTCACGTGCCCGGCAGTGATGCACTCGGCATCGTCGTGGACGCCGGCGCCGGCGTGAAGAGCGTCAACGTCGGGCAGGCGGTCATCCTGGATGCCTGGACGGGACGCAACATCATCCGCGGCTACGAGACCCATGACGGCTTCAACGCCCAGTTCGCCGTGGTCGACGAAGAGCGCGCGCTGGCAGTGCCGGACGAACTCAAGTCCCAGAGCCCCGAGCGCATGGCGGCCCTGCTGCTGACTTACGGAACCGCCTATCGGGCCGTGGTCGAACGGCTGGCGGTGGCGCCGGGGGACAGCGTGCTTTTGATGGGCGGGGGGAAGGGGACCAGTTTCGCGGGCGCCCAGATTGCCAAGGCACTCGGGGCCCGGGTGATCCTCATGGGCTCCAACGCCGGGCTCGGCCGCGCGCTCATCGAGCGCGGCATCGCCGATGCCTTCATCGACCGGCGGCAGGTCCCGGAGAGCGTCTTCGGGGTCGTCCCTGCCGATCTTGCGGCAGATCGATGGCGGCAGAAAACAGCACCCTTCAGGCAGATCGTGCTGGCGGCCAATCACGGCCACCCCGTCGACAGGATCTTCGAGCACACCGGCGGCCGCAATTTCCCGCTGCTGGTCTCGGTGCTGGCTGAAAACGGCCGGCTGGCCTTCTTCGGGGCGACCGGCCAGGGCATGAAAGGCGAGTACAAGGAAAGCTTTTTCTACGGGGGCCGCCGCTTCGTCATGGATGCCCGCTGGGTCTGGATGCGCCAGAAGCAAGTCATCTTCCGCAACCAGGCTCCGCGCGAGATCTTCACCGAGATTCGCCTGCCGACGGGTCGCAACGGACTGATCTGGGGTACCGATGGCACCGCGCTGGATTTTGCCCGAGCGGCGCTTGAGCGGCAGGCGCGCCTGGCCGTGGTGGCATCGCGTTCCCGGGAGGCGGCGGGCATCCGGGACATGCAGGCCCTCGGTATCGCCGACTCCCAGATCATCGACCGCGACCGGTTCGACCTGCCGGAGGACATGCCGGATCCCCTCACCGAGGAGGGTCGTCCCAACCCCGCCTACGGCCGGGATTACATGGCCTCCGCCCGCGCTCTGGGCAAGGCGGTGTGGGACGTGTTCGGGCCGAAGGTGAGCCCGGATTTCATTGCGGAGCGCACCGACCAAAGCACACTGCACTTCAGCACCTTCCTGCTGCGGGACTTCAACGAGCAGGACGACATGCCCTGCGGATTCGTCGTCGCGCGCGGGCCGTCGAACCTCTCCATCCTCGGCTCCCACATGTACCGCTCCTCCCAGGCCCGAGAGGTTCTCCGGCTGCTCGGTCGCAGGCTTCTCGTCATGGAGCAGGGGGATCTGGAGGTGGTCGGATTGGAAGGGCTGCCGGATATCCAGCAGAAAATGCTCGACGGCCGGATGGGCAAACCCAAGGGCGTTGCGTTGGTGCAGGCGGACCGCGCCGGCCGCAGCATCGCGGAGTTTGAAGACGGCTATCTCGGTGAGCACCTGATCCGGTCCGACGCCGGTAAAAAGCAGTATGTCGATTTCCACGTGGCAGGCGACGTGGGCCTGCTGACCTTGTGCCGCCCCGAGGCCTTAAACGCCCTCAACAGCGACCTCATCCGCGGGCTGGAGGAGGTGATGTCCGAGCTTAAAACCCGCAGGGGCATTCAGGGCCGCAGGGTCCGCGCCCTCATCCTCAGAGGGGCGGGCCGGGCGTTCGTGGCCGGTGCCGACGTGACGGAGTTTGTCGGTCGCAGCGCCCCGCGCATCCGGGAGATTGCGCTGTCGGTCCTGAGACTTTTCTCCGAGATCGAGAACCTCAAGATCCCGGTCATCGCCGTCCTGGACGGCTTCACCCTGGGAGGGGGCAACGAACTCGCCATGTCTGCCCACTATCGCATCGCGACCGAGAACGCCGTGATCGGCCAGCCGGAGATCAAGTTGGGGATCATTCCCGGCTACGGCGGATTGCAGCGCCTTCCGCGGCTGGTAGGACCACGCAAAGCCTTCGAAATGAGCGTGAACGGCGAGCCGATCGGCGCCCGAGAAGCCCTGCGGCTGGGGCTGGTGGATGAGATGGCCCACCCGGGAACGGCGCTGCGCGCCGCGTTCCATGCCGCCCGGGCCTTCATCGAGGGCAGGCGAAAACCTCCGCGCAGGGACTGGGATGCACTATCGGCTCGTCAGAAAGCGCAGCTGAAGACCCTGTTGAAACATCCCACGCTTCAGGCCTTGTTGTCCGCCGCCGAGGCGCCCGCGGATGACGCCCTGGACCTTGCGGCGGCACGCCGCTTCGCGTCCCGATACGCGATCCGGGCGCTCGAGGTCGGCTATCGGGACGGGTTCAAAAAGGGCCTTAAAAACGACGCCAAGCTCTTCGGTGAAGTGGCCGCATCGGCCTCGGGTCAGGAGTGGATCCGCCGCTTTCTCGACAAGGACCCCCGCCAGTCGGCGTTCCTGACGATTCTGCCGCCCTGACCCGCGGGCGATTCACCGGCAGGCGAGCCTGTAGGGCTCCAGGGCCGTGCGGATCCGGCGCCGGATGAGCCCCTCCGGGGTGAGGTCCGGCGCGCCTGAGGACAGGGTCGACGCGTCATCCGCAAAGTACCGCTCAACCAGGCCGGCGGGCACCGACGGTGACAGGTTCCGGTGAAGGCGCTCGAGCGCTGCCTGCGCCTCCGGATATCCCCAGTAGTAGCGGATCCGGTCGAGCCGGCTGGAAAGACGCATGCGTCGGCATTCCTCTTCGGTGCCGCGATAATGGGACCGCCAATGCACCGGGTGTTGCTGCATCAGCTGCTCCATGACCCGGCGCAGATCGGACGCCGCGGCACCCCGCCTGGATTTCAACAGCTCGGCTTCGATCTCTTCCAACGCGAACGCCGCTTCGCGGAAGGCATTGGTCAGACAAGGCCCGACTTTGAGCAGGATGAAATGGTCCGCGACCATGCCTGCGAGGGCATCGCGCGTCTGGTAATCGGTCGAGTGGACCTCATAGGTCATTATGCCGGGCAGGTCTTCATGCAAGGCCGAAAGGGCTTGCGCCTTGGCCGGATCGTAGCGGGCGACACGCGTATTCCCGTACTCCACACCGGGCTGGACGATGACCGCGAACATCCGCTCCCAGGCGCCTTCGAGACCGGCATTTCGGAAGCGTGATTCGGCCATCGCGACGAAGGCCGCCACATCGTCAGCCCGGGTGACGTCGATGCTCTCGGGGTCTTCGAGGGCACCGCCGGGCAGCGGGACCTCGGTGCCGATCACGTAAAGCGGCCGAGGGATGGCGCCGGGGCGTTGGTCGGCCGCTGCTTCGCACACCTTGCACAGGGTGATCGCGCGCTCGGCGGCTATGTCGGGGGGCAGGCCCGGGGCCGGGTCGTCGCTGCATCTGAAACCGGTGTCCAGGTGGATCTTGGTGAAACCGGCATGAACGCATTGGCGGGCCAGCTCCAGCGCCTTGGCCATGGCGGCCGCCGCCGGTTCGAGCCTCCAGGTGTAAGGCCCCAGATGGTCGGCCCCCAGCAGCAGGTTTTCACGGGGGAACCCCAGGGCGGCGGCCATGGACAGGAGAAAGGACCCAAACGCCGAGGGCGTCATCCCGGTGTAGCCGCCGAACTGGTTGACCTGGTTGGCCGTGGCCTCGATCAGAAGGGGTTGGCCGTGGTCCCGGGCTGCCGCGATGGCCGCCGCGATCACTTCCCGGTGCGCCGAACAGACGGCGTACAAGCCGCCGCGCCGTCCGGCCAGGTGCTGCGCTCTCAGGTGGTGGAGGATATCATTCATTCGCCACGCTCTCGCCAGTTTCGGAAACCTGCGTTATGATAGCCCATGGTCGGCAAAGCGGTCAACGATTGGAAACATATTTTCTTGCGCTGGGCGCTGATCTTGGCACTTGCCGGGATGGCGGCCGGCGCCTCTTCAGCCGGAGCGGTGGATGCTGCATGGGAGCGGCTCAAGGACGCCGTGCACCGTTATGCGACCTCGGAGCTGATGCTGGAGCATCCGGGGCCGCTCGCGCCGGTCGCGCCGCAGGTCGTTTACCACGGCGATCGAAGCCGGAAGCAAGTCGCGCTCACCTTCGATGCGTGCGCGACGAAAATCGCGAGCGGCTACGATGCGGAGGTCATCCGGGTCTTGACCGAGACCCGCACGCCTGCGACCCTGTTTCTGGGGGGGAAATGGATGCTGGAGCATGCCGAGCAAACCCGCCGGCTCGCTGCAAATGAATTGTTTGAGTTGGGAAATCACTCGTTTCTGCACCCGCACATGACCCGGCTGCCGGATGAGCTGGTGCGCCAGGAACTCGCCTGGACTCAGATCGTCATGTATTCGCTGACCGGTCGACAGGCGGCCCTCTACCGGCCGCCGTATGCGGAAACCGACGAACGCGTTTCAAGGATCGCTGCCGAAGCCGGGCTGGTAACGGTTCAGTTCGACCTGGCCTCCGGCGACCCGGACGCAGGCATATCGAAGGAGCGTCTGGTGCGCTCCGTGACGACAGGGGTGCGCAACGGTTCGATTGTCGTGATGCACATGAACGGCCGCGGCTGGAACACCGCGCACGCTCTGCCCGAGATCATCGGCGAGCTGCGCCGCAAAGGGTTCCGTTTCGTCACCGTGGGCGAGATGCTGCGGGACGGCCGGGAGCCCGAAAACGACTGATCCAACCGCTGTTGACTCCCCTTGCCGAATCGCGTAATTCATGTAGGCATCGCATTCACGAGGATCTTGTATGGCCACCGTCACAATACCCTTTGGGGGCAGACCGCTCCGGTTCGAGGTGCCCGACCGCAATCTGGCGCAGGTCATGAAACCCAACGTCTCCACCCCCATCACGGATCTGGATGCGGCCATCCATGCGGCCTTGGCCAACCCGATTGGGCAGCCGCCCATCGAACAGTGGGTCAAGGCCTCTGACCGGGTGCTCCTGGTGAGCGACGACAACACGCGCCTGACCCCGGCGGACCGCATGCTTCCCCCGCTGCTCACCCGGCTGAATGCCGCCGGTGTCCCCGACCGCAACATCGCCTGCATCATGGCCCTGGGCACCCATCGCTACCTGACCGACGAGGAAATGACGACCAAGGTGGGCCAGGAGGTCTGGCGGCGCATCCGAGTTTTCAACCATGCCTGGCGGGAGGCCGAAAATCTGGTGGACCTCGGCGCCTCCAGCGCCGGGACCCCGCTGCAGGTAAATCGTGCGGTGGTCGAGGCCGACGTCGTCATCGGGCTCGGTGCGATTGTCCCCCACCACATTCCCGGCTATTCCGGCGGCTCCAAGATTATCCAACCGGGGGTTTGCGGCCCCAAGACGACCGCCGAGACGCACATGCTATCCTGCGAAGGCGGCGGGGATTCGTTGCTGGGGATCGAAGACAACCCGGTGCGTCGGGACATGGACGACATGGCCGAGCGCGTCGGCATGCGGACCATCTTCAACGTCGTGTTGGACAGCGCAGGCAGGGTCACCGGCATCTTCTACGGCGAGATGCGTGCCGCGTTCCGCAAAGGAGTTGCGGCTGCGCGCAAGATCTACGGCGTGGAATACCGCGCGGCGCCCGACATCGTAGTCAGCAACTCCTACCCCTGCGACCTGGATTTCTGGCAATCCCACAAATCGCAGTACCCGGCCCAACGCATGGTCAAACCCGGAGGGACCATCGTCGTCTGCACGCCGGCCCCGGAGGGGGTGAGCCCCGTGCACACCGATCTGCTCGACTTTACAGACTGGCCGTCGGCCGAGATCAAAGCCGCCTACCGGGCCGGCCGGTTGAAGAACGGGGTCGCAGCGGCGCTGGCCGTCGCCTGGGCGCTCGTGCGCGAAAAGGCCTCGGTGATCACTTTTTCACCCGGGATACCGGCTGAACACAAAAAGAAGCTCGGCCACACCCATGCCCCCAGCGTGCAATGGGCCGTCGAAGAAGCGCTGCGGCGGCAGGGAGCCGATGCGCGGGTGGCCGTGCTGACGCACGCGCCCGAATTACTGCCGATCCGGGTGACGAAGCCGTAAACGACCCAATGTCGCGGGGTGCTGCGGTGAGCTTTGATCTAAATTGAGCCTATAGAAAGGTGGTCTGATTGGAAAAACAAACACGTCCGATTGTCGGCATATCCATGGGCGACCCGGGGGGGATCGGACCCGAAATCTGCGCCAAAGCCCTGGCGCTGCCTGAAATGTATGCCATCTGCCGGCCGATCGTGGTGGGGGATGCCGAGATCGTGGCCGATGCCGTGCGCTTTTGCAAATTGGCGCTTGAGGTGGCGGCCTGCCCGAAGGTGGCCACCGCCGGGTTCAGCTTCGGCACGATCGATGTGTTCGACCTGCAACGTTTGCCGCTGGCCCAGGTGAGACACAAGGAGGTCACTGCCGGCCAGGGCGGGGCGTCATTTGATTACGTGGCGAAGCTGATCGAGCTGGCCATGGCCGACGAGATCGATGCCACCGTGACGGGGCCCATCAACAAAGCCGCCATAAATGCCGCCGGCCACCACTATGCCGGGCACACGGAAATCTACGCCGATCTCACCCACACCCGCAATTACTCCATGATGCTGTCGGAGGGGAACTTCAGGGTCGCGCACGTGTCCACCCACGTGTCGCTGCGGGAGGCTTGCGAGCGCGTGACCAAAGAACGCGTTCTCGACGTGATCCGCCTGGCTCATCACGCCTTGCGGCAGCTTGGAATTCAAGCGCCCAGGATCGGGGTGGCCGGGTTGAACCCGCACTGCGGGGAGGGTGGGCTTTTCGGCCACGAGGACGATCAGCAGATCGCCCCCGCCGTTGCTGCGGCCCGGACGGAGCACATTGCCGCCGAGGGTCCCCTGCCGGCCGACACCGTTTTTTCCAAAATGCGCGGCGGCATGTACGACCTTGTGGTCGTGATGTACCATGACCAAGGACACATTCCGACCAAACTCATGGGGTTCCAATACGACGAGAAGACCGGGAGCTGGGGTCAGATGGCCGGAGTGAACGTGACGCTGGGGCTGCCGATCATCCGCGTATCGGTCGACCACGGGACCGCCTTCGGCAAGGCCGGAGAGGGGCGTGCCAACCCGCAGTCCATGATCGAGGCGCTCAAGCTCGCAGCGCAGCTGGCGGTTGGCCGAAAAAAAGTCTGAAAGCCGAGTTCGTCAACATCCTGTACCTCAACCGGCGCCTGTTTCCCCAGGTGTGCGAAGGCCTGCGGCCCGGGGGGCTTCTCATCTTCGAAACACTGCTCGCGCCGCCGGCTGCCGGGGCCGGCGGCACGCCCTGCCGCGACTATTTTCTGCGGCGCAACGAACTGCTGCATGCCTTCCTGCCGCTGCGCATTATTTACTATCGTGAAACCGGAGCGCGTGAAGGGGAAGAGAGCAGGCCGTTGGCATCCCTGGTGGCGGTGAAGGAGCCAGGGGTGTGAGACGGGTGGGGGTCAGCGCGCGGCCGCCGGAGCGGAGAACCTGACATGATTTGGCAGAGTATGGCGGGGATAGTGGCGTTTGCCGGGCTGGCCTGGCTTCTCAGCGAGAACCGGCGCGGGGTGAACCTGAAGCGCGTCGGAGTCGGGCTTGCACTGCAACTGGTGCTGGCGGTCGTCCTGCTGCATGTCCCGCTCGCCCGGGAGGTCTTCAGCCTGCTCAACCGGATGGTTCTTGCGCTGCAGGAGGCCACCACCACCGGAACCGCCTTCGTGTTCGGATTCCTGGGGGGAGGGGAGCTGCCTTTTGTCGAGAAGTACCCGGGCAGCAGTTTCATCCTGGCCTTCCAGGCCTTGCCGATCGTGCTGGTGATGAGCGCCCTGTCCTCGCTGCTGTTCTACTGGAAGGTGCTCCCGGTCGTGGTTCGGGCCTTTTCCTGGTGCCTGCGGAAAACCATGGACGTGGGCGGGGCCGAAGGGCTGGCCAACTCCGTCAACGTGTTCGTCGGCATGGTGGAGGCTCCGCTCTTCATCCGGCCCTATCTCGACCGGATGACGAGAAGTGAGCTTTTCTCCGTCATGACCTGCGGCATGGCAAACGTCGCCGGTACCGTCATGGCCCTGTACGCCTCCATTCTGAGCAAACGGGTGCCGGATGCCATGGGCCACATCCTGATCGCATCTCTGCTCAGCCTGCCGGCTTCCATCACCATCGCCCGGATCATGATACCGCAGACCGGGGAGGCGACCGGCGGTGAAATGACCGCACCGGAGACGGCCACCAGTTCCATGGACGCCGTCACCAAGGGCACCCTGGAAGGCGTTTACCTGCTGTTGAACATCATCGGCATGCTGATCGTGCTGGTGGCGCTGGTCACCCTGGTGAACCTGATGTTGGGGCTGCTGCCGGATGCGGCGGGAAGCCCGCTCAGCCTGCAGCGCATCGCCGGGCTCGTCATGGCACCGGTCTGCTGGCTCATGGGGGTGCCGTGGTCCGAGGCGCCGGCCGCCGGGACCCTCATGGGGACCAAGACGGTCTTGAATGAATTGATCGCCTACGTGGACATGAGCCGCCTGCCGGCCGGCACCCTCAGCCCGCGCAGCCTCCTGATCATGACTTACGCCCTGTGCGGGTTCGCCAATCCCGGAAGCATGGGGATCATGATCGGCGGCATGAGCACCATGGCCCCCGGCCGTCGCAACGAAATCGTCGAACTGGGGCTGCGCTCCGTCGTCTCCGGCACGCTGACTTCCTGCATGATCGGCAGCATTGTCGGTGTCATCGGGGCATGACGGAAAATGGCATGGATGCCGTTGGCCTTCCCTGCGGTTATCCTTGACACCCTTTCACGGATTATCTATTCTATCGACAACGGATTCATTTTGACGGCACCAAGGAGGGGGCATGGCTGACAAGCGCAAATTCGAATGTGAAACCTGCGGCAAGCAGCACGAGGTTGAAGCGACCGGGGCCAAAGTGCCGGAGTGCTGCGGCAAGCCCATGCGGGCGGCCGAGAAGCTTCCGGTCTGCGAAATGAGCACCACGGCCGAGCACAGCCGGTTCACCGGAGACGACGAAGCCTGCGACGACGGCCGTTCCGGGACCTGACGCCTTTCAGGCTTCACCCGGGGTTGGTTCGCGCGCAGTCTTTCCTCGTTTCGTCACACCGCCAGGGCTTTGGTCCGGAAGAGGCTTTCCGGTCAAGGCCCTAATTTTTTGGCCGCGTCGAGCGGGTGCGGGCCACTTTTTGAGCGCTGCTCAAAAAGGCCAGAAATTGTTGTCGTGCCAGATCGCTTCGGTGATTTCCTTGTCGAGCTGGGATAAAAAATTCAGGTGCTCGGTCTCCCACTTCGCCAGCCATTCGTAAAAACTCTTTTCGGCGGCGTCCTGGGCCTCGGCCGCGCGGCGGGAATAGACCTGGATGGCGTTCTGCTCCATGGACATGGCCGCCGCGATGGCCGCCGCTTCATAGTCCGCAGCGGAAATCTGCCGTTTCAGATCCGAGGTGAGAATGCGCGATGCCGTTTTGAAAGCGGCATCGGCCGCAGAGGCGCCGGGCGTGAACTTTTTCCCGGAGCGGTGGTTCTTGAACTGCTCGGAGAGGATCCGGACGTGGGTTAATTCCTCTTCGGCCATCAGGCTGAAAAACTGCTTGACGGCTTCGCTGGAAGCCTGCTGGGCGACCTTGGCATAAAATGCATGCCCACGCTTTTCGAGCAGAATCGCATTCTTCAGAATTTCGATGGTCTTGTCCTCGTTCATCGAATCCTCCTGGTAAGTGACGTGTGGCCTGAAACATAGACACTTGCCGCCGGAAACGCAAGCCGGTTCGGTATCAGGGCCGGGCGTCGCCATACCCGTCGAACATGTCGGCGAGCCACGTTTCATAGCGGCTGCGAAGCCGCAGCCCGTCAAGAAATCCGTTGTGTCCGCCATGCGGTTCGACCACGACGCGGGTCATCTCGTGTGTCCGCAGTTCGTGGTAGTCGCGCGCCGGGATGATGGGGTCGTCCTGCGCCGTCAGGAGCGTAGTGGGAACGGCAATGGATTGCAGCGCAGTGCCGGTCAGGGTGTAGGCCTGGTAGTAGACGCGGGCGGATGGGTATGGACTGTAACGCTCCAAGAGCGCATCGGTGACATCGCGCAGGGTTGGCAGGCGCAGGATGTCGGAAAAATCGTAAAGGTCCGGAAAAAGCTGCTGCTTCATGGCCAGCGAACGGCGCCATTTTTTTAGGAAGTAGCGGCGGATCAGGGGGTGGCGGTCCGCCCGGGCCGTAGACCCCTCCGGATTCAGCGCGGCGCTGACGGCGACGACGTGCCTCAGGTTGGGGATCGGATGCGCTTCGCAGCGGCGTGCGATGCGCAGCGCGAAGTTGCCTCCCAGCGAAAAGCCGGCCAGAAATACATCGCGAGCCGCAGCGGCGGCCGCAACCTGGGCCACCGCCTCAAAGACCTCGTCCAGCAAAGCCGCGTAAAAGATGCCCCGGTTCAGGTGGTGGCTGCGGCCGTGGTCCCGGAAGTTCAACCGGAAGACCTCGTAGCCGCGCCGGTAAAGAGCCTTGCCGGTGCACAGTATGTAGGTGGAATCGATGCTGCCTTCCCAGCCGTGCAGCAGCACCACCAGGCCTTTGGGGCCGGCCCCCGGGTGACGGGAATAGGAGCCCAGCAGACGGATGCCGCCGCCGGTTTCCAGGGTGACGTCCCGGGCGGCCTCGATCATGGGGTTCGGACCGCGGGCGCGCAAGCCGCTGCTCGCCAGGAAGGTCTGCAGGTGGCCGTTGCGCAGCCAGAACGGAGTGGCATAGGGGTGCAGCGGCTTTGTGTTCATGCATTGCCTTTTGCCGAACCGAGGGGAGGGGCGGATGTCAGTTTCGGGTCCTGATAGAAGGTGATCTGCCAGGCGAGCGTCACCACATCGTTGCGAATGATGTAAATGCCCTGGTCGTCTCCGCGGAACTTGAAATAGCGGTGCTCCGGCGCCAACCAGCGGTCAAGAATCTCGACGACCGCAATCCGGCGGTCTCCGATCCATACCGCCTGCGGGGTTTCGTCTCCGCGATAGCCGCTGTAGCATTCCACTCGAATGTTCATAAAGCAGATAATGGCGTGCTGCCGCACCCGATTCGCGATTAACTTGCGCGGGAGTCTTTCAGCTTCCTTCATGTATAGCATCCCCGGGCAGGTTTGTCAGGCCGGTTTGCAGATCTCGATGTTTTCGTGTATGATAAATGTAACATTCCCACTGAATTCCGCATGCAGGAGAAAGTGCACCCATGGGGATTTTTGCGAAAGACAAGTCCGAGCCCGCCGCCTCGGCAGCGACGGTCAGCGACCGTGACACTGCCTTTTTCGGAGCCAAGCTTTCCATGAAGGGAAAAGTCACCGGTAGCGGCAACATGATCGTGATGGGCAAACTCGAGGGCGAGGTCGACCTCGCCGGCGAGTTGGTCGTCGCCGCGCCGGCCATGTTGAACGGCGAGATCAGGGCCGTCACCCTTGCTGTGAGCGGCAATGTCACGGGCACCCTGACCGCCAAGGAAAAAATCCATCTTGAGAAAAGCGCCGTGGTGAACGGCCGGATGAGCACACCGCGGCTTTCGATGGTGGACGGCGCCACCTTCAACGGCGAGATCGAGATGAAAAAACCGGCTGAGAGCGCCGGCCAACCCAAGCGCCCTGAGAAGAAATAGCTGTGGAGAGGAACCCCGACGCATGGCAAAAGACGCATCATCCGGCACCACATCCCTGGTCAGTCGACCCTTGGTCGTGGAAGGCGAGATCAACGGCGGTGAGCACCTGCATGTGGACGGGCGCGTGAAAGGGATCATCCGGCTGGCCGGCGACCTGTTCGTGGGGGCCAGCGGTGTCGTGGAGGCCGAGATCGACGCCCGCAGCATCGTCATTCAGGGATCCGTCAGCGGCAAAGCGCTCGCCCGCCAGCAGCTCGAGGTGCAGCCGTCCGGTCGCTTCACCGGCGAGGCCACCGCCGGCTCCTATGAAATCCACCAAGGTGCGGTGTTCGAGGGGATTTCGCGTATGCTCGGCAATCAGTCGCCAACCGCAAAACCTGCAGTCCTGCCGGGACCCGAGTTAAAAAAATAGGCCGGCGCTCCCGATTCCACCCCCCGAACAGACTACTTCGCCTAAATTGAGCGATTCTGTCGATTCACATCGAGGCCCGCTGGGGTCTGCCGTGCGCAGGGGCCGCCGCAATTTTTTCCTTTTAACTACTTAATACGCGAAAGTGCTTGATTGCATTTTGGCCTGCCTTTGTGCGCCGTTCGCGTATTTAGTGCCCATCCATAAACGGCGTCTTTCAGCCCATGCCGGCGTTCTCGCTCTTCGCAATCCTCGGCGTAGCCTCACTTTGCCTGCGGTTGCGAAACCAGTTCTACGCCCAGATGCCGGGGATGACGGTGCCGCAGTATGCGCACTGCTTGCCGGTGAGATGCATCTCGCGGATGAAATAGCCGCCGCGGGCGATCAGCAGTTTGTGGCAGTTGTGGCAGTACGTGTGGTTGCCCTCGTGGTTGGGAACGTTGCCGACGTAGGCGTAGCGGATGCCTTCGGCGATCGCAATCTCCCGGAAACGCGCCAGGGTGGAGACGGGGGTCGGCGGCAGGCGGTCCAGCTTGTAGAGGGGCTGAAACCGCAGGAAGTGCAGGGGGTGGTCCGGCCCGACTTCCTTCAGGATCCAGGCGCACATGCGCCGGACCATGTCCTCGTCGTCCACGTAGGTGGGCACAACGAGGTTGGTGATTTCCAGGTGGACTCCCTGGTCGTGCAGGGTTTTTAGCGTCGCCAGCACCGGCCCGAGGCGGCCGCCGTTCAGCTTGCGGTAGATGGCGTCGCTGTAGGCCTTCAGGTTGATGTTGGCGGCGTCGATCAGCCGGCTAAGGTCGAGCAGCGGCCCCCGGTTGATAAAGCCGTTTGAAATCATGGCATTGCACAGGCCGGCCGCGCGGGCGGCCTGGGCCGTGTCCAGCATGTATTCGTAGAAGGTGACCGGCTCGGAATACGTGTAGGCAATCGATTTGGCCCCCGACTGCACGGCCGCGGCCGCGGCATCCGCCGGGAAAAGCTCCTGGTGGCTCACCTCGTGCGGCTTGGCTTGGGCTATCTCCCAGTTCTGGCAGTTCAGGCAGCGGAAGTTGCATCCGGCCGCTGCGATCGAGAATGCACGTGTGCGCGGCTTGAAGTGGTAGAGGGGTTTTTTCTCGATCGGGTCGATGTGCACGGCGCAGGCGTTTCCGTAGGCCAGAGTGTAGAGCGTGCCGTCCACGTTGACCTTGGAGCGGCACACGCTGCGGTCTCCGGGGGAGAGCACACAGTGGTTGGGGCAGATCAGGCAGACCACTTGCTTTTCGTCCAGACGCTGGTAGCCGTATCCCTCCCGGGACCATTTCCAGAGCCGGCTCGGAGCGTCCCCTTTGAATACGGTACCGCTGACGTCTTCCTGGGCCCAGGCCTTGGAAACGCATGCCGTGAAGGGCCCGAGCGCGGCCGCTGCCGCGCAGGAGGCGACCCACCCGGTGCCCTCAATCAGAAATTTTCTGCGCGACAAGGTCGTCATGCAGCCCGCCCGCTATCAGGAGGCTCAGCAATTTCAAACCCATCAACGCGCCGATCGCCCCCGTGATTCCCAGATAAGGGATGAGAACCGTGCTCGTCACCAGCGTGCCGAGCGCTGCCCCGATCAGATCCGCTGAAAAAAACCCGGCGGCCGCGCGGCCGCTATCCCCCTTTAACTGCAATGCGGCCGGGAACTGCACGCCGCAGGCGACTGCAACCGCGAAACCGAGGCAGAGGTAAGACGCCTGCCCCAGGCGGTCTCCCGCATGCACGGCGGCAAAGGTGGCGGCCAGCAAAACGATGAGCGCTCCGTCCGAGAGCATCAAGACACGTCGCGCCCGCGCGGCGAGTTGCCGGCCCCAGAGTGCGCCGGGGAGGAGGCCGGCCAGGAAGACCGTCACAATGATGCCGATCTGGAAATAAATATACCCATAAAAAATCTGAAACGCAAAAATAAACAGGATCTCGGTGCCCATGGTCATCCATCCGGTTGAAAACAGCACGAACTCCAATCGGCTCGCCCGCCATACGTAAACGCCCAGCCCACCGGCGAGGGCCCCCAGGAACCACAGCGGCGAGGAGTGAAACTTCGCGAACCATTCCGAGAACACCGTGCGCATGACGTAGGGCGCGAGATCCGTGTTGGGCGGTGCGGCCGGGTCCATGCGTTCACGCAAATAGGCAATGCGTTCCGCTGTGACATTGCCCTCGTAGTACGCGCTGATGTAAGGGGCCGCAATGCCTTTGCGCCTCAGCAGATCAGGGATGTCGGCTTGAAGGGGGCGGGCGCTGCAGATGAAAAAAACCCGCTGGTCCGGCAGCATGAGGA
Source organism: uncultured delta proteobacterium (assembly GCA_963785045.1). GTDB lineage: Bacteria > Desulfobacterota > Desulfobacteria > Desulfobacterales > SpSt-501 > SpSt-501. The sequence continues at coordinate 58,955 of CAWAUC010000025.1, forward strand.
CATGGGGGAAATGGGCCTTGGCGGTGTTGTAGATGGAGGACAGCTTCCGGCGCTGCGCTTCGGCGAGGTAGCTGTCGAAGCCTCCCATCGAAAAACAGAGCACCCCCCGCTCGGACAGCCGTGCGCGTGCCAGGGAAAAGAACCGGTCGGTGAAGAAGCGGTTGGTCTGGAAGGTCTGCGGATCATCGAGGTTGACCAGGATCGCGTCATAGCCGGGGGCCGCCCCTGCCAGAAAGGCGCGCCCGTCGGCGTGGATCACGTGCAGCGGTGCAATGCGCTTCAGGAGGTGGAAGTCAAAGAGGACCTCCGTGAGATCAGGATCCAGCTCGACGTAGTCGACGGACGCGAGGCGGTATTTGTCCAGTTCTTCCATCACCCCGGCCGCGGTCGATATCAGCAGGACGCGCTGCGGGTCTTCGATTTGTGCCAGCGCGAAGTGCACGGCGTCTTCCGCCGAGGCCTCGTCCTGGCTGCTCAGCAGAGGGGCGCCGTCCTGGAACACCGTGACCAGTTCGTGCTGCGTGACGACGGTGATGCGCCCGTACCGTGTTTCACGGTAGCGGGCGAGTGTGCCCCCGGCAGGTGTGAGGGTGGCCTTCTCCGCGGTCAGGGCGCCGAACAGCGTCAGAAACAGCGCAGCAGCGGCCAGCATGCGAGCCGGTGCAGAAGACCGGCCCGTCGGGCGCAGGCCAAGAGCGGCCGCCAGCAGGGGCAGGTGCGCGGCGACGATCGCCTGAACGGGGGGCAGCCAGAAGACGATAAGGAAGGAAAACAATACACCTCCGCTGAGGTCGCCGATGTTGTCCCAGATGTAGACCAGGGCCCCGGGATAATCCGGGCGCTGGGACCTCAGCACAAAAAGACTCAAGGGAAGCAGGAACCCGATGAGCAGGGCGTAAGGGGCTGTGACCGACGCGATAAAAACGAATGTGGGATAAAAGCCCACCGAGGCGCCGCGGGTGAAAACGAGGTCCCGCAGCAGGCGGGCGCCGAACAGGGTGAGGGTCGCCGAAAGCACGAGCGCGAGCGAGAACCAATAGAGGGCCTGAGACGTGGCAAGCCGGCTGCCGGCCGCCGGCCGGGCCAGCAGCGTTCCGAGTCCGCCCAGCGCCAGCCAGCTGAACAGGATCAGGGCGATGACGATTTCATTGCCTTGAAATTGGCTCAGGAACTCGCGGATGAGAACCAGTTGCGTGACGACGGAGGCGATTCCCGTGGCGATGACGACGGCGATCGTGCGCTGTTCACTTGTGCTCTTCAAAGTATTGGACCTGGTAGGTCGACACGTCGATTCGGCCGTGCTTCCAGGCGTCCCGGGGCAGCCCGGCCTTGAGGCAGAGATGGCCTAAAAATTCCTCTTTTTGCGGAAGCTGCTCCCAGACCTGGGGCAGAAAGGTGGCGCTTGCATGCCCCTGCCGCAGGATGACCCCGTCCACATTCGGCCTCAGCCGGCGCAGCAGGTCCTGCGCGTCGCTGAACGCCAGCGGTTGGGGCTCGGTGAGTACGCTGACTTCGATCTCGATCTGGCCGAGTTCCTTTTCCGTAAGCGGCGCGAACCGCGGGTCGTGGAAGGCCGCGTTGATGGCGTTGCGACGCACACTCTCGACCAGGGGATCGGCAGCGGACAAGTTGCCGATGCATCCCCTGAGCCGGCCCTTGAGTTTGAGCGTTACGAACGTGCCGCAGCGGGCCTGAAACGATGTGTCCCTCAGGGTTGATTGCATGCGGTCGGCTTCGGAAGGCGGCAGCGGCAGGCCGAATTTCTCCATCAGGGTGCAGCGCGCGAGCTTCACCAGCTCCCGGCCTTTTTCCGGTGGCAACGAGTGATTCGTTTCTTGGGTGGACGGCATGGGGGGGTCTCCAAAAAAAGCGATGGCGGCGTATCCGACCACCCGCGACCGCTCGCCGGTGGTGTCGCCGCTGTTCAGGTAGTTGAGCAATACCGGCTGCCAGCCGCGCCGGGCGGCCAGGGTCAGCAGGACCCGCAGGGGGGTGACGCCGCAGGCCGCGTTGTCCCTTTGCGCCAGTTCATCCGGCCTGAGGTGCAGGATGGCCTGGATGGTGTTCCGGTCCTTCACCTGGGCATCGGCATAGGTCAGAAAGTGCGAAAGGTCGGAGCTCACCACGACCAGCGTATCGGCGTCGACGACCGGGGTGATGGCGCTGACGAAGCGGTCGACATCCGTCGGGCCGACCATGAGGGGTATCAGTTCGAAGCTCCCCAGGCCGACCTGCAGAAAGGGCAGGACCACTTCCAGGCAGTGCTCCCTGTCGAGCGTCAGCGGCAGGGGCTGAAAGAGATCGGTCGCTTTCAGGAGTCTCTGGGCATCCGGGTGGACCCGGACGGCGCCGAGCGGGGTCTGAAAGATCTGCGCGGCTGGAATGGCGGCGCCTTTGAACCCCACGAAATGATCGGGGCCCATGAGGAGGACCTTCGCGAACTGCTTCTCGGAAAGCAGCAGCGCGGCGTGGGCCGCCGTCAGCCCGGAGTACGCGTAGCCGGCATGGGGCATCACCAGGGCCCTGAGCGTTTTGGCGGCCGGCGGTGCGGGCGCTGAAGCGCGGGCCAGCCGGATGAAGGCCTCGATCGATTGCTTCAACGCCTGGGGGTCCGACGGGTAGAAGCTGCCGGCGCGAACCGGATAACGGATGTCGGTGGCCTGTGCCGGGCTGCCTAACGCCAGAAGCGCGCAAACAACCAGCATCGGCAGGTGCAAGGCATTGGAATCGAACTTCATGGCAGGTCTTCTTGACGATACGGGCCGGGTGATCTCGACCCCCGAAATCGGGGCCCCTTGCTGCTTGCCGCGTTACTAACCTAAAGGTACACCGCATGCGACGTGACTGTCAATAAAATAGGGATGCGGCGGTCAGATGGTGGTGGCGAGCGACAATTCGTCGGGGCGGCAGGTCATCGCGGCGGGTTCTTCCGCCAGCGGTTTCCAATCCTCCCGATACATGGATTTGAGCACGCTGTTGAACATGAGGATCAGCAGGTCGTAGGAGCTCATCTTGCGGGCGCCGCCCTCCAGGGCGGATGCCACCTGGGTCTTGCGTTCGGTCAGCGCCTTGAGGGTGGCCAGGCTTTTCAGGAAGCGCAGGGTCGCCCGGGCCGATTCATGCGAAACGGCGCCCGCCTGCATCTTGGAGTCGACCTCCTCCATGATTTGGCAGATGCGCGCATGCGGGGATTTGAGCAGCCGATCGCGATGGCCGGGGCTGGTGAAGTAGGGCTGGGCCTCTACGCTGCGCCGGATGGAGGCCTCGATGGATGCGATGTCCCGTTTGAGGGTGCGAACGAACATCGCCCTGGCGCGCGGCGGGATCTCGACCTCCACCTGTCTCAGGATGGCTTCCTTGGCTTTCATCCGCTGGCGGAACTCGGCGGCCGCGCTGCCCCAGAACATCCGACTGATCTCTTCGACGTGGGTTTCGATCGGCTCGGCCTGCTTCATGGCGTTGACGATGATGGCCTTGATATCGACGAACATCTTGGCGGTGCGGTCGAGCAGCAGTTCGCCGGTGGCGGCCTTGTAGATCATCACCAGCACGGCCTGCCAGTCCTGCATGTGCAGGATCAGGGCCGGCTGCGCAAAGCAGGCCGCCAGAACCGTGTTGGGCAGCAGGTGGGAGGGGGTGGCGAAGTAGGGAGTCCCCCCGAGCAGCGGCTGGCGCAACTTGCCGTCCCCGGCTGCGCCCCAAGAGACAGCGGTTTCCACGTCGATAATGCCCAGGGTATAATCGGCGGGCGATCGCAGAAAGCCTGGATAGCACCGCGGGTCGCCCGCCACCAGCAGGTTGTCGGGTTTGAGGTCCCGCATGGCCACCTGCTTTACGCCCAGCCATGCCAGCAGGTCCAGCAGGTTGGTGATGATGCCGGCGATGACCAGTCTGTTCTGGTCGAGCACCAGGCGCCCGCAAAATCCGCGTACGGCGTCGAGATAGGCCTTGACGCTGGTCCGGTATTTATCGAACAGGCCTGCGAACACCGCGACGATGGAGGGGGCCATGTCCGCCGGCAGGCCGTCGCCGATCTCGCCGATGTTCCGGGTTTCCAGGTAGCGCAGAAACCAGGCCTGGATCCGGTAGGGGGATACGAGCGCAGACTTGCCCCGCTGCTTCAGCAGCGCCCGTGTTTCGGCCTCGCACTGGTTGAAGAGGTCCCGGATCTCGAAGCCCACCGCCTCGTTTTCCTCCGCATAGCGTTCCTTGAATTTGGCGGGCTGACGGATGAGATCCCCCGTGGCGTCGATCTCCGCGCGGATCGCCGCCGTCAGGTCGTGGGAGCCGTCGATGATGTGGCTCAGGAAGTAATACTGGGCGAGATCCATGAAGAACACAAACGTTCCGTTGATCTTCAGGTACTCCTGATGCTCGGGGAACTTGCGCAGCCAGGTAATGTATTTTTCCTCGAGCAGATCGGCCGGCGCCCCGCTGGCTTCCGGCGGCTCGTGCACCTGGCTCAGGATGACGGAGACCTTGGGAATGATGCACTCCCTGGGTGCCAGCCGCTCGACGATGCGCCCCTCTTTTTTGATGCTCGCCACATACGCTTCGAAATCCCGGATCGGCCGGGGGGAACTTTGACGACCAGGTGCTGGTCGAAAATGACGTAGAAGCACTTGCTCTTGCTGCTGCTCTCATCGCCCAGGGGGCCGATCGTCATGCGGCGCTTGACCCATTCGCTTTCGTGCTTCACGCGCAGTTCGTAGACCAGATTCGGCGACGGGCCGGAGGGCAGCTGCGCGAACTCGGCAGGGGCATCCGGGCTTTCACCCACCTGGTGTCGATAGAGGTTCAGAAAAAATCGTACGATATCGGTGCGGTTGGGCAACTCCTGCACGACCTCTTTTACAACCGCTGCTTTTGGAGGAGTGGGATTTTTGTGGTGACGGCCGCGCAGGAAGCGCAGAACAAAGAGCAGCACGCCGCCAACCAGCACAGCCGGCATGATCCAGGGGTGGAACTTGACCTGACCCGTGATGACCGCGCCGTCCTCGAGCAACGGGTCGAAAAATTTGACGCACCGGTTGAGCGCCGCCGTGCCATCCGTGCCGGCCGCATGCAGCACCTGTGACAGACTCTGCGTCCCGATGAACTCGATGTCCGCCCGGCTGACATAATGGGTTTCCGTGTCGTTCTCGTAAAATAGGTCGTTTCCGGATTCCCAGGTGTGATTCACCGGAATGAGGGTCCCGTTGCGCAGAAGGATGACTTGTCGATTCAACTGCCCCTTTGCCAGCAGGGCGGCGCCCGCGGCGAAAACAATCAGGCAAACGACCCCTATTTTCCATTTCCACATGCGGTGACCTTGACGCGTTTGAGGATTCCACCTTCCCCGGGTACCGGGACTGTCTTGGAATAGGATATCGGTCGAATCTAGAAAATCTTGAGGGCCATTTTTAAAGCCGGCCGGCGTTCGGCCGGGTGAAAACGGGCGAGGGCGGCGTTCGCGGTCGCGCCTCGGCGAGCCTGGTTTCGATTGACCCCGCCGGTGCGATTGACTATATTCGATCCGTTCCCGGCAGTGCGGCAAAATTGGGTGTGATATCGTTTCGTTTGACATGCGGAAACGCGAGCATGCGCCGCGTTGCGCAAAGCGAGTGAATGGATGGCACCGGCGTTCGCGGCTGAGAGGACGTTAGGAAGGTTGGGCAAATGGCTCCGCCTGTTGGGATTTGACACGATCATTGAAACGGAGTTTCCGCAAGGGAAGGGGTTCGAGCCGGGGGACGACCGCATCCTTTTGACCCGCACCCGGAAGGTCATGACCGTACAGGCGGTGCGGGCACCCGTCTGGATCCGCGCAAACGACCCGTTCGAGCAGCTCGGCGAAGTCGTTCGCGCAGCAGCGCTCAGCCGGGAGGACCTGCGACCGTTCACGCGCTGCCTGCGATGCAATGAACCCATCGTGCCCGTCCCCAAGGCGGAGGTTCAACGCCGTGTGCCGGATTACGTCTGGCATCGCTACTCCGATTTCAGCACCTGCCCGCGTTGCGGCCGGGTGTATTGGCCGGGCACCCACACGGCACGGAGCCTCGAAAGAATCAAAGGCTATTTTGACGAACGCGGTGAGAGTCTGAACGTTGCATGAATTTCAAACGGACCGTCATTGCCCTCGAAGGGCGGCTGCGGGACTGCCGAAACGTGGTGACCCTCGGGGTTCGTCCCAACTTCAACGACTACAGCCGGCAGGAGCGGGAACTGATCCGTGACGCGGCAACCGTGTATTACCCGTCGACGTTCTATGCCGACCTGCTCAATGCCGCCGGCAAGAACACGTTTCCCAGCTACCACACCTACAAGTGCGTCCAGGACAAGATCCGGCAGACGGCCCTGTTCGAGCTGCTGGGCATCCCGCATCCGCGCACGCGGTTTTTCTATGGGAAAAAGCAAAAGGCCACCATCCCCTCCCGTTTTCAATTTCCCTGTGTCGGCAAGATCCCCCGGGGCTCCGCCATGGGCCGGGGGGTGTTCCTGATTCTCAGCTCGGCCGATCTCGAGACCTATTGCGCTCGCCCGGGCGTTGCTTATGTTCAAGAATATCTGCCGATCGACCGGGACATGCGGATTGTCGTCATCGGCAATCGGATCGTCCACGCCTACTGGCGGGTCGCCTCGCAGGGGGATTTCCGGACCAATATCGCGGCGGGAGGGACGGTGTGCCTCGATCCCATACCCGACGACGCCCGGCAGCTTGCCCTGCACACGGCGCAGGCGTGCGGCTGGGACGATGTCGGCATCGACATCTGCCGGTCCGGCGGGAGGCTCTTCGTCCTGGAGGCCAACATGAAATACGGCCGGGAGGGCTTTCGCCAGGCCGGCCTCGACTATGTCCACCTCATGGAAACCATGATTGAAAATGGAGAAATCTGAAAAAGCGTTGCTGAAAACCATCCGTGAAAAGCTCGACCGGCAGGAATCCGGGTACCGCTCGGTGCATGCCACCCCGAATTCCGCCGCCGTCCGCCGTGAGGCCGAAGAGTTTCTGACGGAAGGCTATCGGCAGACGTTTTCGGTCGATGCCGACCGCATCCTCCACTCCCGGGGCTATGCGCGTTACATCGACAAGACGCAGGTCTTCTATCTCATCCGCAACGACCACATCACCCACCGGGTCCTGCACGTACAGCTGGTGTCCAAGATCGGCCGCAGCATCGGCCGGTTTCTCGGGCTGAACGAGGACCTCATCGAGGCCATCGCCCTCGGGCACGACATCGGACACACGCCCTTCGGGCACGACGGGGAGCGCTTTTTATCCGAACTCTGCCTGGAGCACGGCATCGGCACGTTTCAACACAACGTCCAGAGCGTTCAGTTCCTGGACCGGGTTGAGCGCAAGGGACGGGGGTGGAACCTCAACCTGCAGACCCTGGACGGGATCCTCTGCCACGACGGCGAAGTGCACAACCAGAGGCTGGCCCCGGACCGCCGCAAGACCTTCGAGACCCTTCAGGCCGAAATGGCGGCCAAAAAGCACGAACCCGACCGCAGTCTGGTGCCGATGACCCTGGAGGGCTGTGTCGTGCGGATGGCCGACACCGTGAGCTACATCGGGCGGGACATCGAGGATGCGATCCGGCTGGGTCTGATCCATCGCAGCGACCTGCCGCCGGAGAGCGTCCGCATCCTGGGTGAGACCAACGGCACGATCGTCTACAACCTGGTGACCGACATTCTGAGGAACAGCTACGAGCAGGGCTACGTGGCCTTCAGCCCCGAGATGTCCGAGGCGCTCCGGCAGCTCAAGCACTTCAACCTCGAGCGCATCTACCTGAACCCCCGCATGAAGCCGCACACGGCGCTCATCCGGGGCCTGTTCCGGCGCCTGTTCGCCCAATACCTCGACGACCTCGCGCAGCAGCGTCAGGAGTCCGTCATCTTCCGGGGCTTCCTGAACGGCATGTCGGAGGCCTACCTGGACCGGCACACACCGGCCGAGATCGTGCGGGACTTCATCTCCGGCATGACCGACCAGTACTTCCTGAGCCAATGTCCGGAGCACCTGCGGCCGGGCTACATCCACAGCCAGGGGTGACGACGTCGTAAAACGTCCAACCCAGGCGCTGCGGGCATCGTAATCGTGGTGGCGGATCAGGTGGGCTTCCGGGGCGAAATCGAAGTAATCCGCGTGCGGCCAAAAAAGGGTTGAGTTTTCATGCCGGAAAGACTAAATTATACCTGAGTTGAGCGGTTCTAATTTTGGTTTTGGCGGAAGGGCCCGCTGGGGTCTGCCGTGCGCAGGGGCCGCCGCAAAAAATATCCAGGCTTCGCCAACGCCCCCGGGGTTTCGATAAGCCCCTGAGCGGCAGCGGCGAGAGTCTCTGTCGTGGGGCACTGTGTTCCGGGGCTTTCTTTGGACCATCTGAGCGGCCCTGCTGCCGTTGCGACGGCCGGGGAAAAGATTGCGGCGGCCCCTGCGCACGGCAGACCCCAGCGGGCCTCGATGTGAATCGACAGAATCGCTCAATCTATGTTATAGAAATAGGGCTCCGGTACGCCTTGCGCCGATGCCGCCACTGGCGGCAGGCGGTCCCAGCGGCATGACTTCCTGCTACACGAAGAAAATGAACACGACTCCCATGAAAACCATGTGGGCGCCCTGGCGCATCGAGTACATCCTGGCGGACAAGCCGGACGGCTGCGTCTTTTGCAAGGCCCTCTCAGAGCAGGATCAGCTGACCCTGTTCAAAGGCCGGCAGACCATGGTCGTCATGAACAAGTACCCTTACATCAACGGGCACCTTTTGGTGGCGCCCGTCCGGCACGTGTCGGCCCTGCACGAACTCGATCAAGATGAAATGGGCCGGCTGCTGTCCACCGTGGAGCGGTCCATCGGGGTCTTGAAAAAGGTCATGCAGCCGGAAGGCTTCAACGTCGGCCTCAACCTGGGCAGGGTCGCCGGGGCCGGGATCGAGGAGCATTTGCATTTTCACATTGTCCCGCGCTGGTCGGGCGACACCAACGCCTTGGCCGTGTTCGCCGATGTGCGCGTGATTCCCCAGCATCTCATGGAGACGTTCAACAACCTGAAGCCGCATTTTGAAGCAATCACCCCGTAGCAGGGTGCCGCCTGACACGCATCGGGCCGTCGGCCGAGGCGCGTGGCGATGTGGGAAGCACCGCATAGTGGCTGATAGATGAGCATTTGCAAGAACCACACAACGCCGGATCACGGCCTGAGGCGCCGTTTTCAAACGCCCTGAGAGACCGCGCTCCGAGGGAGATTCCGACATGAAAAAGGTGAAGTTGATCGTATGGCTGCTGGTCCTAGGCTTCATGGCTCTGGTCATATTTCAGAACGAAGATTATTTTTTCAATGCCGAACAGAGTCTGCGGCTGAACCTGTGGGTGTTTCCCGAATACCACTCCCCGCAGCTGCCGACCGTTTTCTTTTATCTGGTCTTTTTCGTGTACGGCCTGATCGTCGCTTATTGCTTCGGTCTGCCGGAGCGTTTTCGAAACCGCAAGGCCATCAAGCGCCTGACGACCGCCGACACCCAGCGGGAAAAGGCAATGGCTGAGTTGAACACGCAACTGGCCCGGATCAAAGGCGAGCCGCCGCCCTCGGAGCAGGGGGGTGCCGCCGAGTCCTCCATCACCTCGCCGGTCAAAAGCCGTTGAGGCCCGATCCCGACAACGCTCCGCCGCTCGGCTGTTCGATGAACCCACCCAAAGTCACTCCCATGATCAAGCAGTACCTGGAGATCAAGGGGGACTACCCGGACGCCATCCTCTTTTACCGCATGGGGGACTTCTACGAGATGTTTTTCGAGGATGCCGAGCTCGCCTCCCGGGTCCTCGAGATCACCCTGACGTCCCGCAACAAAAACGATGAATCGCCGGTGCCGATGTGCGGGGTGCCGTATCGCGCCGCCGCCACCTACATCGCGCGCCTGATCGAGAACGGCCACAAGGTGGCCGTCTGCGACCAGGTCGAGGATCCTGCCACGGCCAAGGGGCTGGTCAAGCGCGAGGTCGTGCGGGTCATCACCCCGGGGATGATCATCGATGCGGAGTTTCTCGATGCGCGCGCCAACAACTTCATCCTGGCCGTTGCCCGCTCGGGCGGCATGTCCGGCCTCGCCTATCTGGACATTTCGACCGGCACCTTCCGCATGACGGAGTCGGCCGATGCCGAGGCCGTGCTGGACGAGGCCCGGCGGGTCGCACCGAAGGAGATCCTGCTGCCGGAAAGCGCGCGGAACGACCCCTCGCGGGCCTGGCCCGGCCGGTTCTTCGGCGACGTCGCACTGACGCACGTCGAAGACAAAGCCTTCGACTACCGCCGCGCCTACGAACGTTTGACCGCGCAGTTTCAGACACTGACCCTGGAGGGGTTCGGCGGCGAGCACTTCACGGCCGGCGTCGGCGCCGCGGGCGCTCTCATGTTCTACGTCGCCGAGACCCAGAAGCAGAAGACCGCCCACATCGCCCGGCTCGAAAGCTACTCGCTGGAGAACTGCCTGGTGGTGGACGAGATCAGCCGGCTCAACCTGGAGCTGACCCGCAACATCCGTACCGGCACCCGCCGGGGCACGCTGCTGGGTGTGCTCGACCACACCCGCACCGCCATGGGCGCACGGCTTTTCCAGGGCTGGCTGCGCAACCCGCTGCGCGAGCGCGAGGCGGTCGAGCGCCGCCAGGCCGCCGTGGCGGAAGCCAAGGACAAGGTGCTCCTGCGCCGGGAGCTGCGCGAGCAGTTGAAGGCGGTTCACGATATCGAGCGGGTCGGCAGCAAGACCGTCATGAACCAGGCCAACGCCCGCGACCTGGTGGCGCTGAAGCAGTCGCTGCTGATGCTTCCGGTGCTCTGGGCGACGCTGGCGGAATTCTCCGCCGAGCTCTTCCGGCCGGCGGAAACCGTCGATGACCTGAGCGGCCTGGCCGGGCTGATCGAGCGCTCCATGCGCGAGGATGCGCCGCCGACGGTGAGCGATGGCCACCTCATCAAGCCCGGCTTCAACGCCGAACTCGACGAGCTTGTGCGCATCAGCCGGGACGCCAAGGGGTACCTGGCTCAGCTCGAGCGGCGGGAGAAGGAACTCACCGGGATCGCCACCCTCCGGGTGAGCTACAACAAGGTGTTCGGCTACTTTATCGAGGTGCCGAAAACACGGGCCGCATCGGTGCCCGGCCACTACGTGCGCAAGCAGACCCTGGTGAACGCGGAACGCTACATCACCGATGAGCTCAAGACCTTTGAATCCCGGGTGCTGGGGGCCGAGGAGCAGCGCGTCGCCCTGGAGCACCGGCTGTTCCATGAGGTCTGTGCGGAGGCGGCCTGTCACCACCCGAAGATCCAGGTCGTGGCCCGCTTCTTGGCGCAGGTGGACTGCCTGCTGGGCCTGGCGGAGGTCGCGGATCGGAACGACTACTGCCGGCCGGAAATCCGTGACGACGGGTGCATCCGCATCGAGGAGGGGCGGCACCCGGTGGTCGAAAAAATGATCAGCGGCGAGCGCTTCGTGCCCAACACCATCCTCCTGGACGATGCCGAAAACCAGGTGCTGGTCATCACCGGCCCGAACATGGCCGGAAAATCCACGGTCCTGCGCCAGGTGGCACTGCTGGTGATCATGGCCCAGATGGGCAGCTTCGTCCCGGCCCGCCGGGCCGCGATTGGCCTCGTCGACCGAATCTTCACCCGCGTCGGCGCACTGGACAACCTCTCCCAGGGACAGAGCACGTTCATGGTCGAGATGCAGGAGACCGCCAACATCCTGAACAACGCCACAGAAAAGAGCCTCGTCATCCTCGACGAAATCGGGCGGGGCACCAGCACCTTCGACGGCCTGAGCATCGCCTGGGCGGTGGCCGAACACCTGCACGACTTGAACCAGAAAGGCGTCAAGACGCTCTTTGCCACCCACTACCACGAACTCACCGATCTCGCCGATCAGAAACCACGGGTCAAGAATTTCAACATCGCGGTGAAGGAGTGGAACGACGAGATCATCTTCTTGCGAAAACTCGTGCCGGGCGGGACCAACCGCAGCTACGGCATCCAGGTCGCGCGCTTGGCCGGCATTCCGCCCGCCGTCATCCGCCGCGCCAAGAAAATTCTCTACGGTATCGAAAGCGGGGAGCACGGCGCCCCGGTAACGGTAGCCTCCGGCCGCGGCGCGCCGCCGGGGCCGGTGCAGCTCGACCTGTTCCGGAAGTCGGAGACCCAGGTGCTCGAGCGGCTGCGCACCGTCGACCTCGACCAGGTCACGCCCATCGAGGCCATGAACCTGCTGCACCTGCTGCAGGGGATGGCCGGGGGGCACGAAGACTGACCCGGACCGACGGCGCCCTGCAAATAAATGCCGATCGTACTGGAAATCATGAGAAATTTGGGTTACAGTAATTGCAGATCAGCAGGTTGTTTAAAAACAAGCCTCAGCCTGTAAAATTTCCGGGCGCATGTGATAATGCCACGAACTCCTGTCATCTTTTTGCTCTGCGTTGTTAGCCTCTGTCTCTGCCCGTTGGGTGATGGCATCCAGGCGGCCGGCGTGAGCGACGCTTTTTTCCAGGCCGAAAGCTGCGCCCGAGCGCTGCACAAAGACCCCAAAGCCGCCAAAAATCCATCCGCCTTTAATGCGTGCATCGAAAAGTTTCAGGCGGTCTATCGCAAGGAACCCAAGGGCCCCTGGGCGCCTCCCAGCCTTTACAACAGCGGGATGCTCTACATGGACCTCGCGCGGTTCTCCGGAAGCGAGTCCGAAAAGAAAGCCGCCATCGATCAGTTCGAACAGCTCCAGAAAAAATTTCCGGACAGCGGCTACCACGACCGGGTTGATGCCGAGCTGCAGAAACTGAGCGCCCCCGGCCCCCTCAAGAACGATCCGCCGGCCAAGGAAACCACCGCCAAGGGCAAGCCAGCCGCCAAGAAAGTGGACCCCGGAAAGGCCTCCGCGCCATCGCCGGCGAGCGCGGCCGCTGAGCAGACCTATCGGAAAGGCGAGGCCTGCTTTCGGAAACTACGCTCCAGCCAGCCCACCGAGACCACGCGCCGGGAATGGATGCTTTGCATCGGCCGTTTTCACAGCGTCTATCTCGAGGATCCGGACGGCAGGCTGGCCGCCGCGAGCCTCTTTCTGGAGGGCGCTCTCTACCAGAATCTCTACAAGGCGCTGAAGTTCGACTCCGACCAGCGGGCGGCGCGGGAGAATTTCGAAAAAATCGTCAAAGAGTACCCCCAGAGCCCGTATGCCGCCAAGGCCGACCGGGAGCTCCAGGGCATGGCTCCGATCCGGGTCGCATCCGCTGCGGTCGCGCGGCGGCAGGCGCCGCCGCCGTCGGCGGCCCCTGGGCGCCAGACGGCACCAGCAGCCGCGGCGGCAGGCGCCGCCGAACCCGTCCAAGCCCCGGCGCCCGGGGAGGAAGTCCTCGCGGTGGTGCAGGACCTGCGTCATTGGTCCAACCCGGACTATACGCGGGTTGTGGTCTATCTGGACCGCGAGACGGATTTCGAGCCGCACATGTTGAAAAAAGACCCCGTCATCGACAAGCCCCCGCGGCTTTACGTGGACCTGAGCAATGCGACCATGGGGGAAGGCACGCAGAAGAACATCCCCATCAACGACGATCTTCTCAGCTCCGCGCGCGCCGCCCGGAACACGTTGGATTCGGTGCGGGTGGTGATAGACATCAAGTCCTTCGAAACGTACAAAGTGTTCTCACTGAGGGATCCATTCCGCATCGTCATCGACGTGTGGGGCGGCAATGGAGCGGCCAAGGCGTTTGCCGGCTCACCGGGGGAAGCGGCGCAGCCGGCAGACGATGTGTTCTTCGATAAGACCGGCAAGATGCCGCGCGGTGCCCTCGCCAGGCAGTTGGCGCTCGGGGTGCGGCGCGTAATCATCGATCCCGGGCACGGGGGCAAGGACTTCGGTGCGCCGGGCTTTTTAGCAGGCGTGCACGAGAAGGACGTGGTGCTGGAAATCGCCAAGCGCGTGGCCCGCAAACTGCACGAGGAACTCGGCCTGGAGGCGGTGCTGACCCGGACCGATGACCGTTACTTAACGCTGGAAGAACGCACGGCGTTCGCCAACACGCACAACGGCGACCTGTTTGTCTCCATCCACACCAACGCCTCGCGCGACCCCCGCGCGTACGGCACCGAGACTTATTTCCTGAACCTGGCGACCGACGACGAGTCCATCCGGGTCGCCGCCATGGAGAACGCCACCTCCACCAAGAACATCAGCGACCTGCACTCGATCCTGAACGACCTGCTCAAGAACGCCAAGATCAATGAGTCGAGCCGGCTGGCAGCCTTCGTGCAGGGAACGCTCGTCAAGAATCTCAAACTCAAAGGGTACGACCGCATCAAGGACAAGGGCGTCAAGCAGGCGCCCTTCTACGTGCTGCTCGGGGCGAGCATGCCCTCGATTCTGGTGGAGACGGCCTTCCTCAGCAATCGGGACGAATGTCGCCGGCTGACCACGCCGGCCTTCCAGGAGCACCTGGCCGAATCCATCGCCAAGGGGATCCGTACCTACATGCAGCAACTCAGCCCGACGGCCTTCAGCGCGCCGCTCCGAAAATCTTCCGGATGAAGCGCCGATCGCCCTCCGGGCCGCCGGTTTTTTACGAGTTCATCCATCCTGGATCGTGGGGAGAGAGCCATGGCGTTTGAAAACATCCTGTTTCAGGTTGACGCGGAGATCGCGACCATCACCTTCAACCGGCCCAAGGCACTGAATGCCCTGAACCAGGCGCTTCTGGCCGAGTTTTCCAAGGCACTCGACGAGGTCGGCGCCGATGAGCGCATCCGGGTGCTGATCCTCACGGGGGCCGGTGAGAAGGCCTTTGTCGCTGGCGCGGACATCGGCGAACTGGCAACCTTCAGCCCCCTGCAGGCCAAGCACTTTTCCGCGGCGGGTCATGCCATCATCGCCAAGCTGCAGGCGCTGCCGATAGCGGTAATTGCCGCAGTGAACGGCTTTGCGTTGGGAGGGGGCAGCGAAATCGCACTGGGCTGCGATTTCATCTACGCCGCGGAGACGGCCAAGTTCGGCCTGCCGGAGATCAATCTCGGGCTGATTCCGGGCTTCGGCGGGACCCAGCGGCTGCCGCGCGCCATCGGGGCCAACTGGGCCAAGGAACTGATGTTTACCGGCAAAATGCTCAGCGCGGCCGAAGCCGCCCAGATCGGGCTGGTGAACAAGGTCATGCCGGCCGCCGTCCTGATGGAGGAGGTGCTTAAGACCGCAAAAGACATCGCCGCCAAGGGCAGGGTGGCCCTGCGAGCCGTCAAGCAGGCGATCAACCAGGGGCTGAACGTGGACCTGGTTTCGGGTTGCCACATTGAAGTCGATGCCTTTGCCATCACCCTGGCCAGCCCGGACGCCAAGGAGGGGACCGCGGCGTTCCTCGAGAAACGCAAGGCGGTATTCAAGGGGAGTCTGAAGGGATAATTGATAGGTGCAAGGTACAGGGTACAAGGTTCAAGGTGCAAGGCTAAAGGAGACCCATCGCTGTTTACCCTGAACCTTGCACCTTACACCTAATATTATTCTCACATGGACGAAAATCTCAAACCCAAGCTGCAACTCGTTTGGGGGGCGCTGCTGGTGCTGGCCGGGGTGGGTCTTGTTTTCCGCATCCCTCAGGTCATGCCCCAGATCAAACAGATCGAATTTTTCGCTGCCGCCATGCCCTTTGTCTATTTCTGCATGTATTTTGTGGCGCTCTTCCTGATCGCGGGCGGCGCCCGCAAACTCTATCTCAACTCCAAACGGCTGAAATCCGACAGCACGCCCCGGCCGTAAAGAGCCCCGCGCCGGCGATACGCCCTGGAAGGGTGTTCAATACCCTGTTTATAGTAACTACTTAGATAGATAGACTGAAGGCTGAAGGCGGAAGGCTTTTAAGGGCAAACTTTGCCTGACCACAAACGACTTCGGCCAGTTGAGTTGGCGATTGAATCAAGGGTCTTGGAAACCGAGAAGGTCCTGAATGGCTTGATTCGTGTCTCGTGAGGTGTTTTTTACCCTTCAGCCTAAACACCTGAGCAGTTACCTACTCTATTCGTCCAGAGCTTGTTCGAACTTCTGCAGCTGGCGCTCGTATAGCGACCGGTCGGCCTTGGCCGCTTCCAGTGCCCGCTTTTCCGCCTGGACGGCCTCGCGCAACATCCCGTTGGCGTAGTAGCTCTGCGCCAGCGTGTCCAGGATGTAGTCCGACGGCTCCAGGCTCGCTGCCCGCTGGGCCAGTTGCAGCGCCTGCGGCGGGTCGCGCAGGCGCTCGTCGTCGCAGGTGGCGAGCAGCCAGGCCAGGTTGTTGAGCGTCGCAGGGGAATCCGGCTTGAGGGACAACGCCTGCTCATAAGCCTGCCTGGCCTCGGCGTAGCGTTTGCGGTTGAGGTTGAAATCCCCCAGCAGGCTGTAGAGGGCCGGGTTCTGGGGCATGCGTTCGATCTGCCTCACGATGAGCTTCTCGAGCAGGTGACTGCTCAGTTTGGAGCCCACCGTGCCCATGTTCAGCTGATAGCCGAGTATTCCCATGAAGATCAGGGCCGCCGTGTAGACGGCCACGCTGCGTCGGATTTTTCCGTCCTGCCGCCTGATCCAGTCCGGGTTTTCCTCGCATTTCCTCAGGTAATCGATGCGCTCGCGGACGCTGAAGTGGTGCCAGTTGGGGCGGTCATAGGACTGGCCGCTGGTGAAGGCTATCTTTTGAAGGGTGGTGATGAGCGGCAGCCCGCTGTCGAAAAGCGCGTAGACATACGTGTCCGCCTGGCGCTCGAAGTTGCGCATGAAATAGCCGAAAACATAGCGGAAGTAGACCAGGAAGACGCCGATCATCAGCACGCTGAAAACGCTGGAGGCCGTCGTGGCCTGATTCAGACCGCTGTGGTGGAGCAGCCACCAGATCGGTTCGACGAACAGCATGGCGTAGAGAATCAGATCGAAGGCTACGTACGAGACGAGCAGGTAGCCGACGAAAAAAAACAGGTAGAAGATCAGGTGCTTTTTCTTGATGTGGCCGACCTCGTGGGCGATGACTGCCTCGATTTCCTCCGGCCCGAGCAGGTCGAGCAGAGCGGGGGTGACCAGGATGTAGCGAAACTTCCGGACCAGGCCCATCACGCCCGCCGTGATCATTTTACCGCCGAAAAGAGGCCAATAGAGAATATTCGCGTAGCCCATGCCGGCCCGCCGGCAGATGCCGGCGATGCGTTCGCGTCGGCGGCCCGCTTCGAGCGGGGTGCAGCGCCAGAACTTCTGGATCATCACGGGGCCTATGATGGATATGCCCAGCATGACCAGGCAGAAATAGAGGAGTTGGCCCTCGTTGGTGGCAAGAAAGGCCTTCGGCCAACGCAGGGGCAAGGCGTTGATGAGATCCATTAGACCCGAGATGAGCAGCCAGGGCACCAGAGCGGGCATGGAGAACGAGATGTTGGAGACGACATACTCCCGGCGGCCGAAATCGGGCTGGTAGAGCCGGCGGTAGGCGTCGAAGGCCAAGGCCCACGCCATGCCGAGGTGGGCCATGAACAGCAGCAGAAACAAGAGGGCCGGCAGGGTCGGCATCCGCACGAAGAGCGGCAGGTCGCTCACAAAGGAGGGCAGGTTCAGGCCATAAACATCCAGCGCGAAAACCACCAACGCCAGAACGGAGCATCGCAGCAGCGTCGACTGAAACAGGGCGTCGGACCGCGAAAACCCCAAGCGTCCTATCTGGGTTTCGATGCGTTTGAAGCTCAGGCGCGTGAATCCGGCGAAAGCAAGGCCGAGCAGCAGGGCGAGCAGCAGGCTCAAGCTGCCCGTGAAGTTGGTCTCCTCGGAGGCCGGGTAGGTGAGGTAGATCAGCAGGACGAGGATGAGGTATATGAAGTTGCCGAACATAAAAACATCAGGGTTCCGAGGTTCGAGGAGTCAAGAGGTCAAGGGGTCAAACACGCAACCCGCCTCCAGTTGCTTGCGAATCCGATTCTTGCCGGCTGATCAGAAAAGCCCGGATGCAAGGCACGATGATCACCGTGCAATGATATTTTTTTCCACCGTTTGTTCGGCAGACGAGAGTTGGTAGCCAACCACGGGGCGGTTCCGTAAAGAGCCCGAAGTCAAGGCGGCCGATTTTCGCGACGCGAGGCGTACCATGCGTACGCCGCAGCGGCCGCGAGATGATGGCCAACGCAGAATTTGGGTTTTTTACGGAGCCGGCCTGAAATAACGTTCTTTTTCGCTATAGATGCAGCCGCAGTATTGCTGGCGGTAGAGGCCCATGCGCCTGGACTCCTCCACCCCCTCTTTCCAGCCGAGCCGGAAATCCCGGTACAGAAACGGCACTCCCACCGAACGGCCGATCGACTCGCCGACCTGGCGGATGAGGTCGTGCTTCTGAAATCGGCTGTAGAGCAGGGTCGTTGTGAAGCAGTCAAAGCCGCCGTTCTTGGCGACCCGTGCGGAGGCGAGCAGGCGCTCCTGGTAGCAGACGGTGCAGCGCTCCTCTTCACGGTACGCGACTTTTCGGAGGAACCCTTCGAGGTCGTATCCGGTCTCGCAGATGAGCGGCAAATTGACTTGCGCGGCAAACGTCTGCAGCGTCTCCTGCCGTTTGAGGCATTCGGTGTACGGATGAATGTTGTGGCGGTAGAAAAATCCCGTCACCGTCATATCGTCCACCCGGAGCTCCCGCACCGGGAAGATGGCACACGGGCCGCAGCAGGCGTGCAGCAACACTTTCATGAGCGGTCTCCAAAAATGGCGGTGCCTATTCTCACCAGTGTCGCCCCCTCCGCGATGGCCGCTTCGAAGTCGCCGGTCATGCCCATGGACAGCTCCTCCATCCCGACGTTCGGCAGCCCCTCAGCGCGAATCTGGTCCCGGAGCCGCCGCAGGGCGGCAAAAAAAGGGCGCACGGTTTCCGGCTCGTTGAAATAGGGCGGCATGGTCATCAGGCCTCTGACCGCGAGGTGCTCGAGTGCACCGATGCCGCGCACGAGGGGCAGGGCGTCTTCAGGCGCCACACCCGACTTGGTGGCTTCCCCGGCCACGTTCACCTGGACCAGCACCGCCTGGCGCTTTTTCAGCTTCCGGGCGCATTGGTCCATTTCCACGGCGAGCTTCAAGGAGTCCACGCTGTGGATCAGGTCGAACATGCGCACGGCGGTGCGGGCCTTGTTGCGCTGGAGGTGGCCGATGAAGTGCCAGCGCACCGGCAGCGTGTGCAGTTGCGCGAACTTGTCGCGGGCCTCCTGGATGTAGTTTTCGCCGATGTCCGTGGCGCCGGCGGCGACCGCCTGCCGGATGGCCTCCGGCGGGAAGGTCTTGGTCACAGCGACCAGCCCCACGTCGGAGCTGCAGCGGCCGCAGGCCTGCGCGGCGGCGCTGATGCGTGCCCGCACGCGTGCGAGGCGGTTTGCGACGGTCTCGTTCATGTGGGTCTAATCTGCAGGCCGTTTGGCGCCGCTGCATCCCAGCCGACGACCCCCTGGCCGATGAGGTGTTCGATCACCTCGCAGAGCGGCAGCCCGACCACGTTGCTGTAGGAGCCGTTGATGCTCTTGACCAGGAAGGTTCCGATGCCCTGGATGGCGTAGGCGCCGGCCTTGTCGAAGGGCTCGCCTGTCTGGATATACCAGTCGATCTCCACCGGGGTGAGGGTCTTGAACCGCACGTCGGTTGCAACCGTTTCCGCAAACATGCTGCCCGTAGCCCGGCAGCAGATGCAATAGCCCGTCAGCACCTGATGGGTGCGGCCGCTCAGGCGGCGCAGCATGTCGTGCGCCTCGTCCTTGGATTGGGGTTTGCCCAAGATCTCTCCTGCGACCACGACCAGGGTGTCGGCGCCGATCACCCAGCTTTCCGGGAACTTGGCGGCGATGTCGCCGGCCTTCGACTGCGCCAGGCGGCGCACGGTTTGCCCCGCGGATGCAGCTGGCAGAGAGGCTTCGTCAACGTTGCTGGGGATGACGGCAAATTTCAAACCGGCCTGTTCGAGCAGGTAACGCCGGCGCGGGGATTTCGAGGCCAGGATGATTTTAGGACTGACGTCGGATCCTTGCATGCCCTTTTCTTACCAGATGTGCCGGGGTTTGACAAGGTTTGCCAACCGCGCTGCGGATGAACGGGCGCATGACCCGGGCGTTGCGCGGCGGTCGGGGTGCATTGCCAGGCGTCTCTGAATTCAACATTATGTTTGGTGGTTAGACGCCCTTACCGAAAAGATCGATTGATGAGCACGACAGACTGGGATATACTGAACGCGGAGCGAATGCCAGCCTGCGGCCCGGCGAGCGACGGCGGGCGCCTTGAGAAAGCGATCATGAACGAAAAGGTTTTCAACATTCTGGGCGTTGACGACGACCGCGCGATCCTGGACCTATACCGCGGCATCCTCGAAGCCGTTCCGGAACGTGCCGCCGCATCCCGGTTGGCGGCAGCCACCGCATTCCGCCCGGCGCCCTGCTTTAAAGTGACCTGCTGCTCCCAGGCGCAACAAGCCGTGGAGACGGTGTGCACTTCCGTCCGGGAACAACGCCTGTTTTCGACCATCTTTCTGGACGTGAGCCTGCCACCGGGACCCTCCGGCCTCTGGGCGGCGGAAGAAATCCTAAAAGCGGATCCGACCACGAACATCGTGCTCGTGACAGGTTTCATCGGCAGCGAGCTGGGGAAACTGAACCAACACCTGGCGTTTTCCGACCGGCTGCTTTTCCTGCAGAAGCCGTTTCACTCCCAGGAGATCGTGCAGTTCGCCTTCGCGCTGAGCTCCAAGTGGCAGGCCGAGCAGCAGGTGCGCACGCTGAACGCCAGCCTCGAGGGGCAGGTGGCGAAACGCACGGCCGACCTCGTGCGCAGCAACACGCAGCTGCAGCGCGAAGCCCAGCTGCGCAAGCGCGTGCAGCATCAGTTGCAGGAGAGCCTGGAAAATTTGAAGCGAACCATCGGCGGCACGGTCCTATCCATCGCCCGAACCGTGGAGCAGCGTGACCCTTACACGTCGGGGCACCAGCAGCGGGTCGCCGAGCTTTGCAAGGCCATCGGTCTTGAACTCGGGCTGTCGGAGGACCGGATCGAGGGCCTCTTCATCGCCTCGGTTATCCACGACATCGGCAAGGTTTCCCTGCCGGCGGAAATACTGAGCAAACCCTCGCAGCTGAACAGCATCGAGATCAGCCTGATCCAGTGCCACGCTCAATCCGGCTTCGACATCCTGAAGAGTGTGGAGTTCCCCTGGCCGGTCGCCCAGATCGTGCTGCAGCACCACGAGCGCCTGGACGGTTCCGGTTATCCCCAGGGTCTCGCGGGGGCCGACATCCTGCTCGAGGCTCGCATCGTGGGTGTCGCCGACGTAGTTGAGACCATGTCCTCGCATCGTCCCTATCGGCCTTCGCGAGGTCTCGACAGCGCCCTTGAAGAAATCTCCGCACAGAGGGGGATCCTCTACGACCGCGACGCGGTCGACGCCTGCCTCTCCCTCATGCAAGAGGGCCGGTTCGCATTCAGCTCCCCGGTTTTCGCTTGAATCTGCGAGCTATTTTGGCTATGGGATACGCATAAGAAGCGGTTTCGCCAGGGTGTTGAAAAACAAGTCTCAGACCGCCAGCCAAGGCGGCTATTGGCTGGAGGCTCGGAGGCTGGAACGCCAGGAGGCTAAAAAAGGCAGAAAAGGTTTTGCTTTAAGCTTCCCAGCTTCCCAGCCTTCTATCTTCGGACATAAAAACGCCCTTACAATAGCCGCCCAACGCTGGGTCACGGTCTTAGGCGCAGCTTGTCAACACCCTGTTAAAGCGTTGAATCAGGCTTGCGGGCAAGGCGTTCCGTAGCTTGAAAGCGCAGCGTACGGGTCCGTACGTGAGCATTTCAAGCCACGGAACAACGACGCAGCCTGGCCTCAGACAGCGCTTTGAAACTGCTTCTGTGCCTGGGTGGCGGAATTGGTAGACGCAAGGGACTTAAAATCCCTTGGGACTATGTCCCGTGCCGGTTCGATTCCGGCCCTAGGCACCAATAAAACAGGGACTTAGGTTTATTTCCTAAGTCCCTGTTTCTCTTTCTGGCTCAGCTTTTCGAAGTCTCTCCCCACTCTCTCCCCACGTTTGCCTTTCTATTCAGGAAATGAAAAAGCCCCGGCAACCGCCCAGGGTCTCCATGAAGTGGGCTGGGGTCTTTCTCAAGCCATGGTTGTGGTTCTGGTTCGATTCTCCTGGAATGATTTGTTTTCAATTATCTATTGCAAGTTTGGCCAGCGCTGGGATAGCATCCGACTAATAACCAAGGCACTATAGCTGTGATATACTATCACCAAGGGGCCCTTTACCGAAACCATCTGTTCATTGTTAGCCGCCTTGCTTTTCATTTTTGGACACGATCATGGTTATCAGGCAAGCTTCTTCCAACGATATTGCCACCATCGCAAGACTCGTCAGTGAATCCAACAAGGATGTCGCTGTAAAGTTCGGCCTAAATGTCGACAACTGCCCAAAGCATCCGTCCTTTTGCACCGACGCCTGGGTCAAAGCTGATCTTTCTCGCGGTGAGCGCTATTTCCTTCTTGAAGAAGGCATGGAGCCAATTGGTTGCGTGGCTTACGAGAATCCGAGTGTGGGTCTCGCATACTTGAATCGCCTCTCGGTGCTACCGGCTCATCGCAATCGCGGCATCGGCGCTCGCCTCGTTCAGCACATTATTCAACTCGCTCAGTCGGCTTCCATTCAAACAATCAGTATCGGGGTTATCGGCGAGCACGGTGATCTTCAGCGGTGGTACAAAAAGCTCGGCTTCAAAGACGGGGAGACTAAGCGCTATCCCCACTTGCCATTTTCAGTGAAGTACATGTCTTATGCCGTCCAAGGCTGCTAATAAGACAAATATCAAACGAAAATTGGTTACCGCTATCTAAGCGTGACAGCCAAGCTGTCAAAAATCGAGGGCGGAAAAAGCTACAGATATCGACCGCCCGATGCGTATATTTACAGCTTACCGGAATTCCGGTGTGGCCGATTACCGCACGGCTCTTATGGCAGCATGTCCCGTCTGTGGAGTCTTAACGCCTCGCATGAGCGCCGCCGCAGTCGCCACTTTTTTCGGCTGTCCCTGGTTGCCATGAGCGCCAGGAGCAGCTCGTAAGCATTCGGCAGAAGGGCGGCCAGAATCAGATGGCGACAGGCGGCAACGTCGCGCCACGAAACGGCGCCAGGATCAAGCTCAAATCGTCCACATGGGCAGCCGGGCAGGTCGGGCAGGTCCACCTTCGCGGCCTCAGATAGACAAAGGGCGTAACGCCGGCAGCGCCACGCCCTTTGCTTACCCTCTCGCTTTTCGGTCAGTCGCGGCGGACCTCAATGGAGTTGTTCAGGCCGCAGGTGGTTCCACTACGCCTCCGAATCTTCGCGGGTGAGGGGCGGCCGTGTCAAGAAAATGACTTTTTGGCGCAAGTCGACAGCGGTGGTCGATCTGCGCCTTCAGCCGCGAGCCTGCCGTGGAGCTGGACTTTTTCCGAGTAGCTGCAAGGGCATATCTCTTGCATACCCCCGCCTGATTAATCAATGCGCGCTTCGAAATATCAGTGTCAGCCAATGCCGGAAACGGTACGCCACCGGTCGGTTGGCCACTCGATCCGCATTTCAAGGATCACCATCGGACTACCTGGAGAAAAGGAGCGTCAATATGAACCGAATGTTGAAGCCGGCTATCGTCTTTTTGGCCTGTCTGGCACTTGCGGGCTGCGAAACCACGATCAGCTCCGTAACGGACTCAATCTCCTCGCTCGCGAACCAGCCGCCGGCCAGCAACGGTGCTCAATCCGCACGGATCAATCAGATCAATTCCCAGTTGGCGGACAACCGGCAGCAGCAAGCCAAATTGAAAAGCTACCGCAACCTGGCGGAGAACCAGAGAAACGAGGCCCTGGTCGAAATGGGCAAGATAACCGGCTTCGGGCCGAAGCACCCGAGCGGAGAGATGTTCAACGAGACGCTCACCTGCGACCCCGGCATGCTGTACGTGATGCACGACAAGAACTGCACTGCCGCCAGGGAGGAGATCGTCCGGATCGACAAAGAAACCAACCATCTCAGGCAGCAGGAGGCCAGCCTGAAAGCCGAAAGGGCCAACCTGGAGGAAGCCGCCAAGAGCCAAAACGCGTCTCCTGCAGTAGGCGCCCTCGTGGGGTGCTTCTCGGGGGACACCGAGGTTCTCCTGCCGGGAGGCGCGCTCAAGCCCATCCGGAACCTGGAGGAGGGCGAGCGGATCATCGTCTTCGACGAAGAGAGCGGCGCCCTGGATGTCCGGCCGGTGATCAAGAAATACCAGTTCTGCCAGAACCACTATTTCCTCTTGAATGACAGCATTCGTGTCACCGCTATGCACCGGTTCCTGACCAGCGAAGGGTGGGTCAGGGTCAAGGACCTGGAGCCGGGCGCCCGGCTCAAGACGCGGGACGGCTGGACGGTGCTGAAAACCAAGGAGGTGATCGGCGTCGATGGGGACGTGTTTAACCTCCAGGTGGCGGAGCACCACAACTTCTTCGTCACCGCAGAAGGGACAAGCTACCTGGTGCACAACACCCGGCGGTGGCGGCGGCGCTGGGAAATGACCGGCGCCGCCGGGCAGCGCAGGCCGGGGCCTGGGTGAGGGATCGGACTATTTTCGGGTTGTTTGACGATGCAGCAGACCAGCACAGCGAGGAACCAGACGATGAGAAAAGCCCTTTTGACTGCAATTGTGCTATCGTTTCTGTCACCGGCCATGGGAGCGGCGGCGGACTGGCAGTACCAGCGCGCCCAAGACGGCCTGCAGATGGTGCAGGTCATCAATGAGAACAAGGCGCGGGTCGCTATCAGCCGCCCCAAGCTCGCGAAAAAAGCCTACTACCTGGTCTTCAAGGCACCAAAGGGCACCCGGGCCTTGGAAGACTGCCCCGGCAAGAGCTGCCCGCCCCTGCGGGTCCAAGTTGACGGCAAAGCGGTCCACACTGCGAAGGTCGCGCCGTCGATCAACAATACAAACGTCCTCACCTTCTTTTTCCCGGATGATTCAAGTCTGTTGCGCGAGATGAAAGCGGGCCACTCCATGACGGTGACCTTCCAGGACGGTGCTTCGAACAAGCCCTGGGTCGAGAAGTTCTCTCTGATGGGCCTCACGGCAGCCCTGGCCCAGTTCGAAAAGGCGCAGGAGGGGAACTGAGGCGCCAAGCGGGAGGACGACGACTTCACTCCAGGCCCCGCGGGCGCGTGTTCAGGCTGCATGGCGCCGGGCAGCCAGGAGACGATCAGCACCAGGTCATCCTGGGTTTTCACGTTGAAGAACCGGCTGATGTCGGTGAACTATGGCCTGAGGAATATGTAGAAGCTAACCGAGTCGCAGAGCGTAAAGCATTATCGCAGGTTTTTGTATGAAACCGGGGCGGTGGATAAAAGGGAAGGGGATAGCGATCAAGCAGGAGGTCGTCCAAAAGGAGCGTTCAAGGGATTTCAAGATAACCCGTCCCATGCGGTTCCGGTACCGAACGCGCTACTTTACCGATTCGGGGATCATCGGCACCAAGGAGTTTGTGTTAACGACCAATGGACGATTTAAAGCGATCTATCCGGGCGTCCGTGAGAAACGGCCCAAAGCCATTTCCGGTCTTGATGGGATGTATTCGCTCAAACGCCTCTCGGAGGCGATCTGAGGAGCCAGCACAGAGTATCTATTAGGCCGCATGAAGCCTTCGCGCACGCGCCCCGACCTGCCGCTCATCCAAGATATGGTCGAGGCCGTGCGGCAGGCCTTCGGCGTTGAACCCATGGTTCAGTCGAGCCTGGGCGGAAGCCTGACCGATTCCGTCTGGACGAGCACCCTGGGCGTGCCATCGGTGCTTGTCCCTTATGCCAACGCCGATGAGAGTAGCCACGCCCCAAATGAGAACCTGGACCTTGACAAATTTTATGCGGGGATCAGATGCACCCTGAGCGTTCTTGAGTCATTGGGCCAGGTGAGGAAAACGCGTCTTTAGCCCGGGTTGTTAGGCTTTGCCGTAGAGATGGCAGGCGACCCAGTGATGGGAGGCCACCTCTCGCAGTTGCGGGTCGAGTTGATCACACGGCTCAAACCTCCGCGGGCACCGCGTGTGGAACTTGCAGTGCGCAGGAGGGGTGATGGCACTCGGAACATCTCCCTCAAGCGTGATTCGTTTACGCTTCAGGCGTGGGTCCGGTACGGGGATCGAGGATAGAAGCGCTTGCGTATAGGGGTGCAGCGGATCTTCATGAAGATCATCGGAGGAGGCCATCTCGACAATTTTTCCCAGATACATCACGGCGATGCGATCAGAGATGTGCCGCACTACGCTGAGATTGTGGGCGATGATCACATAGGAGAGGTTGAACTCATTTTGCAAATTTCTAAACAGGTTAATTACCTGGGCCTGCACCGACACATCGAGGGCTGAAAACGGCTCATCGCCGATGATCAGCTGCGGCTGGATAGCCAGAGCGCGGGCTACTCCGATCCGCTGCCGCTGGCCACCCGAGAACTCATGGGGATAGCGATCCACGTGTTCCGGTCGCAGCCCCACTTTTTCAAGAAGGAAAAGGACCCGCTTCTTGCGTTCCTTGGGTGACTCGATACCGTGAATATCCAGAGGGGCTGCAATAATCTGCCCTATCTTCATGCGTGGATTGAGAGATGCATAGGGGTCCTGAAACACTATCTGAGCGTCGCACCGGAACGATTTTAGCTCGGCCGGTGTGAGGGATAGGACGTCTCTGCCGTTGAAAAGGACTTTTCCGGCCGTAGGTTCGACCAGTCGCAGGATACCCCGGCCGGTAGTTGTCTTCCCGCAGCCGCTTTCACCCACGAGCCCGAGTGTCTCTCCCCGGCGGACATCGAAGCTGACCCCATCGACCGCGTAGACATGCCCCACCGTTTTCGACAGCAGGCCTTCCCGGATCGGAAAATGAACTTTAAGATCTCTGACTTCAAGCAGGCTTTCACCGGTCATGTGCGTTGCCCGTATAGCCAGCACCGGACCCAGTGCTGCGGTTTTATTTCCAACAGGGGCGGTACCTGCGCGCAGCACCTCATCCGGCGGTCGCATCGGCCTGAAAAATGGCACCCGGGGGGCAGATCAATCAAACTAGGCACGTTGCCGGGGATCTCCCACAGTGTTCGGGTCTTGGAGTGTTTCTGGTGGATCTGCGGGATCGATTTCATCAACCCCTGTGTGTAAGGATGCAGCGGCTCATCAAAAAGGGTCAGGGTCGATGCAGTTTCCACCACTTTACCCAGGTACATCACCACCACGCGTTGGGTTGTTTCGGCGACCAAGCCAAGATCGTGGGTGATCAGCAACATCGCCGTCTCGAATTTTTCCTGAAGACGGGCCATCAACTCCATAATTTGTGCCTGAATGGTCACATCCAACGCGGTGGTGGGCTCATCGGCAATGAGCACTTTCGGATTACACGCAAGCGCCATCGCGATCATCACGCGTTGGCGCATCCCGCCGCTCAAATGGTGGGGGTAGTCTAAGGCTCGGCGCTCGGGCGAAGGAATGCCCACCAGCCGCAGCATCTCAATGCTTTGGCGCCAGACTTCGGCCCGGTGCATCTTCTGATGGAACTGGATGGCCTCGCTGATTTGGCTGCCAACAGTAAACACCGGATTGAGCGAGGTCATGGGCTCCTGGAAGATCATGGAAATGTCCCGACCTCGGATCTGTCGCATTTCAGGCCGCGGAAGTTCCAGAAGGTTTTTGCCTTCCAAGCGAATTTTCCCCCCGACGATTTTTCCCGGAGGGTCATCGACCAAGCGCATGACGGATAGCGCGGTGACACTCTTGCCGCAGCCACTCTCTCCGACCAGCCCGAGCGTTTCACCCTGGTCAAGGACGAAGCTGACCTCATCGACTGCTTTGGCAACGCCTTCGGAGGTAAAAAAATAAGTTTTAAGCTGGGACACCGACAGCAGGGGATCCAAGGCTCACGTCTCCACATCGCCACCGCTCAACGCGGGAACCGCTCATGGCTGACTATATTTTTTTCGATGGCCTTTTCCTGGACTTTGACACCGATGCCCAGGCCCTGCGGCACGGCATATTCGCCCTTGGCGTCGGGGATGAGAGGCGGATCGACGATCTCGTCAACGTAAAAGCGGAAGCTGGGGCTGATGTCGGCCGGCAGGCTAAAATTGGGTAGCGAGGCAAGCCCCAGATTGTATGCGCGTCCGATACCGGTCTCGAGCATCCCTCCGCACCAGACAGGGACTTTCTTCTCTTGCGCGAGGTTGTGGATCTGGATCGACTCGTAGCCGCCGCCCACCCGGCCCGATTTGATGTTGACGACACGTCCGGCTCCGATCTGGAACGCTTTGCGCGCGTCTTCCACACTCTCGATGCTCTCATCCAAGCAGATGTCCGTGTGAATCATGGACTGAAGTGCCGCATGATCGATAAGGTCGTTGTGTGCCAGGGGCTGCTCGATATACAGGAGACCGAATTTGTCCAACTCCTTGAAGATATCCGCTTGCTCCAGGGTATAGGCGGAATTTGCATCCACCGTCAGCACGATTTTCGGGAGCTGCCGTCTCACCTCGCGAATCAGCTCCACATCCCAGCCCGGCATGATCTTGAGTTTGATCCGCTGAAACCCTTGTTTTAGAAACCCTTCCACCACCTCAATGGTCTTCGGAATTGACTCCTGGATGCCGATGCTGATGCCGGCGGCCGCTTTGCTGCGGGTGCCGCCCATGAAGGCCGAAAGCGACAGCCCCCGCTCCTTGGCGAGCCCGTCCCAGAGTGCATGTCTCTGAAGCGGCTTTGGCCATGTTGTGGCCTTTAATCTCGGCGAAGGTCTGGCGGAAACTTGGGATGTCCGTGAAGCCCTTGCCCAGGACGGCTGGGAGCAGGAATGTTTTAAGGACATAGTGACAGGTATCCACGGTTTCGTAGGAGTAGAGAGGGGCATCGGCTGCCATTGCACTCCCCCCAGGCGGTGATCCCGTCTCCCTGAAGTTTGACGATCAGAATGCGACGGTTGGTTTCGGCGCCAAAGCTGGTTTTAAAAGCAGCCTTCATGGGAAAGCGTGTTTCGAATAGTTCGCACGATTCGATCTTCATTCAAATGCGTCCTTTCATAATATTGGATTTATCACGCCTTGCTTCGAATCCGGGGGTCCAGCAAGTCACGCAACCCATCCCCCATCAGATTGACCCCCAGGGCGGAAAAGAAAATGGCAAGCCCCGGAAAAGCGGCAAGCCACCACATGACCAGCATGAAAGCCCTGGCGTCTGCCAGCATGCCTCCCCAGGAGGGAGCAGCGGAGGCACGCCGACGCCCAAAAAACTCATGAACGATTCCCGGATGATGGCCCGCACGAACTCGATCGTGGCGAGAACGAATATGGAGCTCGAGACGTTTGGAAGGATCAGCCGGAACATGATTCGAACATCTCCGGCACCAAGAGCTCTTTCTGCCTGGACAAATTCGCGTACCTTAATGGCCATGACTTCACCCCGGATGATCCGAGCGAAACTGACCCAGGACGTAGCGGTCAAAGCGATAATGACATTCACGAGGCTGGTGCCCAGCACGGCCACAATGACCAATGCAAGGAGAATGAATGGAAACGACCACATCATGTTAATGAGCGTGATGACCCAGTAGTCTATCTTCCCACCGTAATACCCCCCCAAGAGTCCAATCAAAACACCGAAACAACCGGCCAGCACCACCGTGCAACCACCGACCATTAGAGAAACCCTCGCCCCGTAGATAATGCGCGATAGGATGTCCCTCCCGATCAGGTCGGTTCCAAGAACATATTCAGAATCCCCCGCCGCTTTTATCCGACTCGGGGGGGTCAGCCTTTTTTTCAGGCTTTGCTGAAAGGGATCGTGCGGGGCAATCAACGGCGCCAGCAAGGCCGTGCCGACCAGTATGATGACGATCAGAAAACCGATACTCCCGGACTTATATTTGAGAAGACGCTTTAAAAAGATCATTTTACCCATAAGTGGAAAGGATCGTCTTATGCCAATTAAAAGTGGGGCTCGGTTTTCCTAGTGAAAATGAATGCGCGGGTCGACCAGGGCGACCATCAGGTCTGCAATAAGGTTCATTAACATAATTGCTGTCGCCAGGAGGATCACCGTCGCTTGCACCACAGGGAAATCTCCCGTGACGACGCTGTCGACAGCCAACCGACCGATGCCGGGCCAGGCAAAAACTGTCTCCGTCACCACTGCGCCGCCGACTAGAGCTCCCAGCTGCATTCCTACCATGAGGATGATCGGCAGCGCAGCATTGCGCAGGGCATGTTTGAAAAGGACCAGGAAGCGGGGCACTCCTTTTGCTTTGGCCGTTCGGATATAATCCTGCGAAAGCACGTCCAGAAAGCTCGATCGGGTCAGCCGCATCAGGACGGGCATCGTATAAACGCCAAGAGTGACTGCCGGCAAAACCAGATGAAGCGTGGTGCCGTATCCCGAAACCGGGACTAGTCTTAAATGAACCGCAAAAACGATGATCAGCATAATGCCAAACCAGAAAAGCGGCATGGCCTGACCCGACACACCTAAAGCACTCACCAGGGCATCGATCAAAGTCCCTCGCCTTACGGCGGCCATAATTCCCAAGGGGATCGAGAGAATCAGCGCGAAGCCCATGGCCGTAAAGGTCAGCAGCAGCGTGGCCGGCAGTCTTTCTGCCACCATACGGATCGCGTCGGTCTTGCCGACGTAGGACCGGCCGAAGTCTCCCTGAACGACTCTGCCAAGCCATAGCAGGTACTGCAGGTAGACGGGTCTATCCAAGCCCATTTCGCGGCGGATCACGGCGAGGTCCTGCTCGCTCGCCTCGGGCCCGGCCATCATTCGGGCCGGGTCCTTGGCCAGCGAGAGAAAGAAAAACGTGAGCAAGGTGATCAAGAAAAGTGTGAGCAGCGCATTCAACATGCGCTTGATAACATAGTTTCTCATCAGGACTAGTCGGTATACGTGGCGGTAAAATAGCGGTCGATTTCATCATAACTCGGTTTGAAATTAAGGTTTTTGGTCATTGCGCTGATGACTTTGGCGTTGTATAGCGGGACCCAGAAAGCCTCATCGGCTATTATTTTTTGTGCCTTCGAATAAAGTGCCTTGCGCTGCTTAGAATCCACGGTGTCCATTGCATCCGTGAGCAGCTTATTGACCTCTGGGGTCGTTCCATAGCATTGAGGGTCATTGCTCAAGAAAAAACGATTGAGGATGGAGCTTGCGTCGAAGACGGAGTAGCTTCCCCAACTGAGGTAAGCTAAAGGAATCGAACCGGCTGCCAGATTCTTGTCCATAACATCCCATTGGCCGCCAAGCCATTTCATGTTGGGTATTATGCCGACGGCGGTCAAATACCCCGAAATCGCTTCTGCGACGCTTTTGTCCCGATACGCGTAGTAATCTACCGTAAACCCGTTGGGATAGCCTGCATCGGCCAGAAGCTTCTTCGCCTTGGCTTGATCGTACGGGTAGGAGGCGACATTCGGTTCATAGCCGAAATGCAGGCTGTTGGTGGCGCTGTTGGTCGGCGTCGCGTAGCCCTTGAGCACCGCCTGAATGATCTCGTTTTTATCAATGGCATGGTTGACGGCTTGTCGAACGCGTTTGTCTTTGAAGAAGTTGACGCCGCTCCGGCCCATGCTGTCCATGGTGATATACCAAGTTCTCAGGATCTCGGCAGAATCAATCTTAAGTGAGGGATTCTTCTCTATCAAAGGGATCTGTTCGGGTGAGATCAAGCCTGCGCGAATCAGATCGACTCCGCCGGTCATGAGTTCTGCCACCCGAGTAACTTCTTCCGGGATGATCCGCACAAGCAGGTTCGGAATTTTGGCCTTTCCCTTCGGTACCCCGAAGTATTTTGGATACGCCTTGAAAACAACTTCCGTGTCCTGTTTCCACGACACAAATTGATAAGGTCCGGTTCCTACCGGGCTCTTGCCGAAGCCCTCGCGGCCTACTTTTTTATAATATTGAGGCGGGTAAATGGAGAACATGTTTGCAATCACTTCAAGGGCCGTCGGATTGGGCTTTTCTGAAATAATGCGGACCGTGTAGTCGTCCACCACCTCGACACCTTTGAAAACGCGGAAATAGCCGTAAGTGAGGGTCTTTGGATCCTTCAAGATCTGCATGGAAAATTTAACCGCCTCTGCGTTGAAAGGCTCGCCATTATGAAAGGTCACCCCCTTGCGAAGTTTCATCTCTATAGTTTTTGGGTCGATAAATTTGTAGGACTCAGCAAGACAAGGGACCATTTCGCGTGTGGCAGGATCGCGGTATACCAGGGTGTCACCCCAATTATGGTAAAGGACCAGAGCAGATCGATCCGTTGTTTGATTGTTGTCAAGCGTCATCATCCTCCGGTCAAAAGCGACAACCAATGTGTCTTTTTTGGCTTCTGCAAGCGGCACCGCTATAAGCATGGCCAAGACGACGACGGAACAGCAGCGAGCTACCAAATGTTTCATGCGTCTTTCTCCTCCTTTTGGTGGTTGATCGGGAAGTTGCGTGCCGGGAAACGTCCGTTTGGGATCAATAGGTTCCCTGGGAGCTTTATACGGTTTTTTTGATGAACATTTTTCTTTACCATAGCTGAAGCACCTGTCAAACAAAAAATTCAATTCTTCGCTGTTTTGAATGGGCAACTTCTTTTAAGTAAGCCCCCGGCTTTGCCGGAGGTCACTTTTTAACTTTTTCGGTCGGATGCTGCAGTTTTTCATCTTAATGAAAGACGCCGGCCTCCTCCACCGGGCATTGGGGCTCAGAAAACCTCACCTTTTTTATTCCAACCTTCACGCACTAGATATGTCCATCCCGAAATGGTGGATTTCAGTTATGGATGTTCCCTACCAGACCTTGATCAAGATCTATCTGTCGGAGCGTATTCGAAAAGAGTTGGAATCTGCGAATGCGTAGAAGTGGTTTAAGAATCTCGGATCACACCTGAGGGCAAGGCGAATCCCGATTCGGAAGCGCAGCATACACGCCAGTATGTGAGCATTTCGAGAGGTCTGCAACGCCGCCATCGGAGGCCAGACGGGGTTATGAAACCGCTTCTATACATTCATGCCCTTTTGGAAGAAGACCACAGCGACCAGCAGCTCAACTTCATGATCCGACTTTATTTTTTAGTATAAATGCAGTGTCTATCATGCTATACGGCAACAACCCCTCCAGTGCGCAGATACAGGAGGTTTAGTGAAGGCCGACTTGCTCGTCGTCGAAGCCCGTATCCACACCTTGGACGATAACCCCACCACATTTGAGGCCTTGGCCTGCCTGAACGGCAGAATCATCGCGATAGGCGCATCCAAAGAGCTCCAAGCTCTCATCGGACCGGCTACCACGGCACTCGATCTTGACGGACGCACGGTACTACCCGGCTTCATCGATGCGCACGAGCACCTCTCCTGGTTTGCCGAAGAGCCGCTCAAGATCAACGCTTCGGTCGCGTATGCCAAGACCCTCGCTGATCTTACCCGTATGGTTCGAGACGAAGCTGTCCGGATTGCCCCGGGCGAATGGGTGTGCGGTGTCCTCTACGGCGACACCAAAACCGAAGGGGGGGAGCTTACGCGGGAAGAGCTCGACCGGGCCGCACCCGCTAATCCGGTCATCATCGTGCACGTGAGCGGCCACTGGGCAGTCGTCAACTCCGCTGCGTTGGCAGCCGGCGGGCTGACGGACGAGTCACCTAACCCCAAGGGTGGGGAGTTCGACCAAGACCCCGCGACTGGCCGGCTGAACGGGCACCTGGTCGAGATGGCTATGTTTAATTTTGCCTTCGAGAGCCTGGCCGTTACCCCGACGGTTGTCCCGCCGTTTGCCCGGGAGGTGAGGCGAACAGCCGTAAAAAAAGCGGCCGGAGAAACAATCGGAGCCGACGAGAAGATCACGCTTCTGGAAGCGTTTCGGATGCACACCGCTTACGCGGCATACGCCTCCGGAGAGGAAATAATTAAGGGGCGGCTTTCACTCGGGATGCTGGCAGATATGGTGGTTCTGGAAAAAGATCCTTGGGGCTGCCATCCTGAAGAAATCAGCAACATCGGCACTCACAGAACGATAGTTGGCGGGAGAACCTTTTTCATTTCAGAATAAGCGTGTTAGCAGGTTGTTGAAAAATCGCGATCTGGTTCGTGATCCTGCGTTATGCGGCTATTGTAAATGCTCACATATCAGTATTTATGCTGCGCTTTCCAAGACGCTGCGTGCCTTGCCTGACGGCCCGATGCTTGTATTTCAACAGCTTGCTAATGAATCAGAATCACAGATCACATACCTTACTGGGAGACGCGGTATGGAAAAACATCATGGAAACCCAACCATAGAATTACGAATTTACGGGCTGCCCAAAGATACAGATATCGACGCACTTGCGCGTAAGGCTCTCGACACTGCTGCGATGCTTGAAGAAATGGGAACTTTTGATCAGAGGGAGTATGAACCGGCACATATATTCTACTTCAGCGGAAAGGGTGACAAGTGAATAAAATACAAATAAAAGATCTTGGCATCAGTGCCCTGTGCGGGTTGATTCAAAAACGAAAAATATCACCGGTGGAAGTCGTTTCTGCAGTTTTTGAACGGATAAATTCTTTTGACAAAATAATAAACTCTTTTATTAGCCTCTTTGAGGAGACGGCGATTTTAGAAGCAAAAAGGGCTGAGAGCGAAATTACATCTGGCAATTGGCGAGGGCCGCTTCACGGAATTCCGTTCGCCGTAAAGGACATTTTCGATGTGGCGGGCACCCCGACGACGGCCGGAAGTCAGGTCTGGAAGAACTTTGTGCCTATCAAGGACAGCACAGTTGTAAAGAATCTTAAAAGCGCTGGTGCTATTCTGATTGGCAAACTCAATATGCATGAGTTGGCGTTTGGCATTACCAGCCGAAATCCACATTTTGGCAATATTTTGAATCCTTGGGACCTGACCGCCTCCTGCGGTGGTTCCAGTAGTGGATCTGCGGCTGCTCTGGCCTCCGGCTTCGTTCCACTTACATTGGGAACCGATACAGGGGGTTCCATTAGGATTCCAAGCGCTTTGTGCGGGGTTGTCGGATTAAAACCCACATACGGACTTGTCAGTCGACAGGGCGTCCTCCCATTGGCTTGGTCTATGGACCATGTAGGACCAATGGCATTGCAAGCTCAAGACATACAGATCGCCCTTTCTTCCATGGCGCCCCACCGGAAACAGGGCAATGGAGAAACTAAACCAATAAAACTGAACAAGTTGGTCATAGGCATACCGACCAACTTTTTTTATGATGCCCTACGTGAAGATATTAAACAGGCCGTATTAACGGCTGTTGGCAATATGAAGTCGATGGGAGCCGAAATTCGAGAGATTAAGATTCCTGAAATCACGGCCGCTGACAAGGCCGCTTTTACCGTCCTGTTTTCAGAAGCAGCTTCATGTTTGGAAATCCATATTCGGAAATGGCCCCAGAATATTGGCAGGCAGGTACTGGATAATGTTAAGCTGGGGATGACCATTCCTGCAACCCGGTACATCCAAGCCTTGCGCGTCCGGAATAGGATTGTGAACGACCTGAAATCAATTTTCACGCAGGTCGATATTTTAATTGTGCCTGCTACAATGACTGACGCTCATCCTATTGAAGCTGAAGAAGTGACGATTGGCGGGGATACCACTGTGGACATCCGTACCGCCATGACCCGCTATACGCGGATTTTCAATTTCACAGGCAACCCGGTCCTGTGCCTCCCATGTGGGATTTCCAACAGAAAATTTCCAGTAGGGATGCAAATGGTTGGGGATCTATTCCAAGAGAGAAGATTAGTCGAAATAGGCATGGCTTATCAGAAAGCATTCCCGCTCGAACGCTCATTTCCGGAAATACCTGGGGGTTAATAGGGGAAATTGGTGAAAGATAGTACCTGAATTTTGCACGCAACTCACCGCTATGATTGGCGGGGAAAAATTTTCTTTCACCCCCGCTGATCGCGAGTGGGAACCCGCAGCCCTTCAGGCGGGGCTATCGCTGGGTATCAAGCAGCCCGAAGTCGTCTTCAACATATAGATTTTGCGTTCCCTTTTGATCATGCAAGAAAATTCTTGCCTACACCGGCAGGGCAAAACGCTGAGGCCAGCAGCCGGGGCCAAGCCAAGGTTTTGTTTGGCCGCGTCGGTTGTCTAAAAAATGGAGAAAGGAAAGCATCCCCTTCGAACAGCACGCACTGCTGGGGTTGCTTCGATGGCGGTTTCTGCTCCTTTGCAATGCGCATGGCAACAAAACGGCAGACGTGCTCCCAACCGCCTGGCCGATAAAAGCAGCTATTGAATTCAATCACCTTGCGCTTCCAGGGCCGATACCAGCCGGCTGGGTCAAATACCGGGGTGCATCCCCGGTTTGCGATGATGAAATCAAAACCGGCCGTCATCGCCGCCTGCACACTTTCCCAGGATAGGAATTCGCCGTCGGCCCGAAGCAGTACCTCCCGGACGCAGCCGGGCAGATGGTTTTGGATATCGGCAATAAAGGCAGCGGTTTCTTGACCGGAAACGGTGACGCCTTTTCGCAGTTTGCCGACCAAATACTCACGGGTTTCTTCGATGAAGCCAAGAATCGGCCGAAGGCCCAGCTTGCCGCGGTGCTGGGTATTGTGGCCCTTGCGGGCGCCCTGCTGGTTGCCAAAAACAGTTTTGACGGTGGTGTCGATGTTGATTCGAATCCGGGCGTATTGCAAATCGCACAATTGCCAGACCCGCTCGCGCAGCATATCGGCTACCTTCAAGACCGATTGGGCCTGATTGATTCCCAGGCTGTCCACGTAACGCCAATAGGTGCTGGCCGCCGGAAGCCGGCTTACCCTGAAAAAGCCGCAGAGCATCGCGTCCAAGCGAACGTATACGAAATGCCAGATCCGGTTGAACCCGATAAACAGTAGCATCAAAATGCCTGCCATCATCCCATAGTGGCCCAGCTTGGGCTGCCGGCAGGGTGCCTGGTAAGCAAAGTGAAAAATTTCCCGAAAGCCGACCAGATCGAAAAATTTAATCAACGCCAAAAGCCCGCCAAATGGGCTCAGCTGCTCGCTGCAGGTCTCAAACCCGGTGGAAGCGTTGATTTTTCCGGCCCTTGCGCGATTGGCACAAAATCCTTTACCACCGCGGCTTTTCCTGTTAACCTTTTCCCGTCGTTTTACCATCTGGGTATCTCCTGTTATAGCTGTTTAGGTTTGGCCAAACCGTTGCTATGACAGGATCCCAGATGGTATTTTATTTTTCAACCCTTATGTCGTGCAAAATTCAGGTAATATGTCTCTTCCTTTTGCCCACAAAAGAATGTGATGACTAAGCCATGAATGATAAAAATATACTCTTTGAAGCGTTTGGAGTTAAAGTCGAATTTGGCTGGGGTTCCCTTAAAACATTGAGCAAGTATGTCATAGAATACGGTTCAAAAAAGGTACTTATTGTCAGTGATAATGGCGTATCCAAGCTTGGAATTTTGGATCAAATTACCAGGCTGCTTGAATCAACCGGTATAAGTGCAGAAAAATTTTATGACGTCTCTGCAAATCCAAGCGACGACGATGTTGAGAAAGGATCACAATTATACATGGCTTCAAATTGTGACCTCATTATCGGCGTCGGTGGTGGAAGCCCGATGGATGCGGCAAAAGGAATTCGGGTTTTGGTATCCCATCCTGCCCCGCTCGATCAATATTACGGATTAAATGGAGCTGAAAAGATTATCCGCGCCATGCCCCCGCTAATTGAGATCCCTACTACCGCTGGTACGGGGTCGGAAACTTCGCGTGGCGCAGTGATCACTAACTCCAAAGCGAACGTGAAATGCATTCTCCGTGCAGGCATGCCCTCCTTGGCGTTGGTCGATCCGTCGCTTACAATCGGAATGCCATCCCATCTGACCGCTTCAACTGGAATGGACGCCTTGAGTCACAACATCGAGGCTTTTCTTTCCAATCTATACCACCCGGTTGCAGAGGCAATTGCCTACGAGGGCATCCGACTGGTTGCCAAAAATATTATTGCAGCAGTGGAAAATGGCAGAGATGCTGATGCAAGGATCCATATGGCAATGGCAGCATCAATGGGGGCTCTTGCATTCCAAAAAGGACTCGGAGTAACACACTCATTAGCCCATCAATTGTCAACCGAGTTGGATATACATCATGGAGTTGCGAACGCCATGCTTTTACCGCACACCATTGCTTTCAATTTGGATACGGTGAAAGACAAAATGGTCCGACTGGCGATTGCATTGGGAGCAGAAAAGGCAAGGCCGGAAGCTGCGATCGAAGAAGTTGTCAAATTAAATATGAAAATTGGCATCCCCGAAAGACTTCCGGGAAATGTATCCGAGGAGATAATCGCGCGAATGGCTCAAAACGCTATGAAGGACTGGTGCCACCCTCGGAACCCACGTCCCTGCACGGAAAAAGACATGAAAGCTCTATACAGGCAGATTATTTAGTGCCCATCCATAAACGGCGTCTTTCGGCCCATGCCGGCGTTCTCGCTCTTCGCAATTCTCGGCGTAGCCTCACTTTGCCTGCGGTTGCGAAATCGCTGCGGCCTTGGCCTGAACCGAAATCCACCATTTCTGGATGGACACTTGTTATGAAATTGCAACGGAAATTTACAGCCGGTAAAATCTCTTGCATAATCAACAAGGTGAAATTATGCTGTTTTTGAGCTAAGCTGATTCACGACGTAAAATCCCTTGGGACTTTTTCCCTGGCCGGTTCGATTCCGGCCATAGAAGCGGTTTCACAACCTCGAATCACGCCCGAAGGCAAGGCGCCGGCCGATTCGAACGCGCAGCAACCAAGGCAGGTTGTGAGCATTTCGAGAGGCCTGCAACGCTGCCATCGGGTGTCAGACGGGGTTATGAAACCACTTCTAAGCACCACGTGATATGAGAGGGCGGCCGTTTCGGCTTTCCTCCCTTTTTTATGGGACATGGCACCATGGACCGATTGCGGGCCGACAAACACCGGGCCGTGCGGCGCAGCGTCAGGGACTTCTGCGAACGCGAGCTGCGGCCGATTGCGGCGGAGATCGACGCGGAAGCCCGCTTTCCCTGGGAGGTCGTGGAGAAAATGGCCGCGCTGGGATATTTCGGGATCCAGGTGCCGCCGTCGCTGGGAGGCGCGGGCCTCGATACCGTCAGCTATGCCATCACCATCGAAGAAATCTCACGGGTATGCGCCGCCATGGGGCTGTGCATCGCGGTTCACAACAGCGTGGCGGTTTACCCCTTGATGGCGTTCGGCAGCGACGCCCAGAAAGACCGCTGGGTCAGGCCCCTGGCCAAGGGCGAGAAGATCGGCGCCTTCTGTCTGACCGAACCCAATGCCGGCTCCGACGCGGCGGCCGTGACGGCCACCGCGATCGCCCACGACGGCTGGTACACCATCAACGCCAACAAGGTCTTCGTCACCAACGGCGGAGTTGCCGATGTGTGCCTGATCTTCGCCCGCACCGATCCGTCCGCCGGGCGCAAGGGCATCAGCGTGGTGGTGGCGGAAAGGGGCACACCGGGATTCATCGTGGGCGAGTTGGAAAACCTGTGCGGCATGCGCGCCAATCCGGTCGGCTCGATCAGGCTCAACGACTGCCGGGTCCCGGTCGACCACCTCCTGGGGCGTGAAGGAAACGGGCTGCTGATCGGCCTGTCGGCGCTGGATGTCGGCCGTGTGGGCATTGCGGCGCAGGCCGTCGGAATTGCCCAGGCGGGGCTCGAGGAGGCGATCCGGTATGCCAGGCAGCGCCGAACATTCGGGGTTGCCATTGAAAATCACCAGGCGGTTCAAATGATGATTGCCGAGATGGCCACCCAGGTGGAGGCCGCGCGGCTCATGGTCTACCGGGCCGCCGAATTGAAGGACCGGCGCATGGCGTTCACGAAGGAATCGGCCATGTGCAAGCTTTTTGCCTCGGAGGCGGCCTGCCGGGTGACCGATGCGGCCGTGCAGATTCACGGCGGCTACGGGTATTCCAAGGCCTACCCGGTGGAGCGCTACTATCGCGACGCCCGTGCAACTCGCATCTACGAAGGCACTTCCGAGATCCACAAAATGGTGATCGCGCGCTCCGTGTTTCAGGACTCCTAGCATGTCGATTCTGTTTTTGAACAGGGCGTATGCATGGCAGGCGTATGAACCCACACATCGTCGTTTGTATCAAGGCCGTCGTTATCAAGGCTTCGCGGGGGCGCGTCGATAGAACCCCGGACAATGTCCGGCTGAACCCTTTCGACCTGCCGGCGATTGAATCGGCCCTGCGGCTGAGGGACCACTGCGGCGGCACCGTCACCGTTCTTTCGATGGGACCGCTGTCCAGCCGCATCGTGATGGCCGAGGCCCTGGCCCTGGGCGTGGATCGCGCCGTTCTGGTATGCGATCCTTGCCTGGCGGGGGCGGATACCCTGGCGACATCGACGACCCTGGCTGCCGGCCTGCAGAAGCTTGCACCCTATGAACTGGTTCTGTTCGGAGTCCGCTCATCGGACAGCGACACGGGGCAGGTGGGACCGCAGACGGCCGTTGCACTCGACATCCCGATCGTGACGGGTGTTCATCGGTTGGAGCCCCGCGACGGCGGCTTGCGCGTGGAGCGCACGGTGGACCACTGGGTGGATACCTTCGAGGTGGATTTCCCTGCTGTGCTGACCATCCGGCCCGATGCCGTCCGCCCGCGGGACGTCCCACTGGGCGGGTTGGCCCGGGCGTTCGACCAACGGGAGGTCGAACTGCTCACCGCTGCGGACCTCGGCCTGACGCCGGAGCGCGTGGGCGAGGCCGGGTCCCCCACGCGCGTGCTCTCCATCCAGCCGGTCACCCACGAGCGGCGCTGCCGGTTCCTGGAAGGCGAAACTGCCGAGACCGCCGACAAGCTTATGGATCATTTGATTGCCAAGGGCCTCGTCGACTGACCATGACCCCAATCATTTCACGACCCGCCGATGGGGTGTTTAAGATGACCGGTCCACTGACCAACGATGTCTGGGTTTTCATCGATCTGCGCAGCCGGCGGTTTTTCGGCTTTTCTCTCAACGTGGTTTGCAAGGCGCGGCAGCTGGCGGCGGCCACGGCCGGAAAGGTGACAGCTTGCATGCTGGCGCCGGCAGGGGCCGCGATATCGACGCGGTCTGAAGGGGACGTCTGCGTGCTCCCGGAGGCTGCCGAAACAGAGTGCGCGAACCACGGCGCCGATCAGGTGATTGTGCTCGAAAACGTTCAGTTCGCCTCACCGCGAGCCGATCTGTTCGCCGAGGCGCTGGCCGGTGCCGTCCTGGAGGCCCGACCGCGCCTGGTGCTGTTCGCTCTGACCGACCTTGGCCGGGAGGTGGCAGCCCGCGTCTCCAGGCGTTGCCATGCCGGCCTCATCGCCGATTGCAAGGATCTGCGCGTCGATCCAGGAGGCCGGATCGTCGGTTTGTGCCCGGCATGGGGGGGCAGCGTCCTCGCCGAAATCACTTACGCGGAAGGCTGGGGCACCGGGTTTGCAACGGTTCAGCCGCATTGCTGTCAAGCGGCCCCGGTTGAGGCGCCGGCCGGTGCGGTGATTCGGCGCGCGGTGGCCGACCTGAAGGCTCCTGTCGGGCTTCGCATGCTGGATTCGCACCCGGCGCCCGATTCACACCGCAAACTGGAAAAAGCCGACATCGTCGTGGTCGGCGGCGCCGGGCTGGGCAGCGCCAAGGCCTTCGGCAAGGTCCGCGACCTGGCGACCGTGCTGGACGCGGAAGTGGGGGCCACCCGGCCGCCGGTGCTCGATCACTGGGTGGACGAACAGCGCCTGATCGGGCAGACGGGCAAGAGCGTGGCCCCCCGGCTGCTCGTTTCCATAGCGACGTCGGGTGCGGCCCAGTACACGGCCGGCATCATGGAGGCCGAGACCATCGTGGCCATCAACCGGGATCCGGCGGCGCCCATTTTCGAGATCGCCGACATCGGTATCGTGGCGGATGCCAACGAGTTTCTGCCCAAATTGATCGAGCGCGCCCAGCGCACCGTGATGCGGCGGCTGGCCGACATGCTCTGCGAGACCGCCGCACCCGGCACCCGCGGCAACGGCTTCGGCGCCCGGCTTAAAAAATTGCGCGATGGCCGCAGCTGGAGCGTTGAAGCCCTCGCCGAGGCGACGGGGCAGACCCCTGAGTTCATCGAGCAGGTGGAGGCGGACGAAATCTCGCCGCCGGTGAGCTTCTTGCTGGGCCTGGCAGGCGCTTTGGGCGTGGACCCCGGCACATTTCTGCGCAAAGAAGAGCAGGCGTCCATTCGCGACCGCCGCTTGGAATCCTATGTGCGGCGAACCCAGAACTACTCCTACCAGACGCTGACG
This sequence comes from uncultured delta proteobacterium, assembly GCA_963785045.1. Classification (GTDB taxonomy): domain Bacteria; phylum Desulfobacterota; class Desulfobacteria; order Desulfobacterales; family SpSt-501; genus SpSt-501. The sequence goes on from CAWAUC010000025.1 coordinate 101,267, forward strand.
GAGGGCAGGGAACACGACCACCTGCAGGCTTTCATGGTGACCATCGAAGCGCACCAGACCCACAAGCCGGTCGCCTACAAACACGAAGGTGAAGAGTTCATTTTCGTGATGTCCGGCGAACTGGAATTGACCCTGGGCAGCAAGGCGCTCGTGCTCAAAGCCGGCGAGCACACTCACTTCAACTCCTACATCCCCCACAAACTCAAGAGTCTGTCCAGCGAACACACGCGCTGCCTGGTGGTGCTGTACACCGTCTGACAACCGTATCCATAAACGGCGTCTTTCGGTCCATGCCGGCGTTCTCGCTCTTCGCAATCCTCGGCGTAGTCTCACTTTGCCTGCGGTTGCGAAATCACTGCGGCCTTGGCCTGAACCGAAATCCACCATTTCTGGATGGACACTGGATAGCCAGTTTTTTGTTGATTAAAAAGAGTTGTTTATTTAAACTTAGGTTAAAAGTATTAATAACGATGGGTGTTATAAAGCTCAACTGAATAGCATGGTTCGATTATGAAACGCGGCCTGACCGGAAAATACGAATCTGGAAATCCTCAATGAGGGGACGGAACCATCCTGAGCCGGGAAAAAAGTTTAGCCCCTTTCCCTGCGGTCAAAGGACGGCTGGCCGAGCGGCGCGGCGACCCGGATGTCAGTTGGTGGGCGCTGAGCGCGCTGATCCTGGCGGTTCCTTCCCTCGGTCTGATCATCCGTGCGTAAGCCGTCGGCGCAGCCATGCTCAGGCCTTGGAGGTGTGGTCGCAGGGATTTTTCAGGGACGTGGCCGGCCGCATCCGGATGGTATAAAACGATTAAAGTTGACACATACATATAAGATACAAATAATCAAATAATGGCCCTTTGGAATCTAAATGAAGTAAAAAAGATGAAATCTTGAAAGAATACGACTTCAGCAAAGGCAAACGCGGACCCGTGTTGCCGCAAAAGGGGAAAACGAGGATCACCATCTTCATTGATACGGAAACCTGTCGAGCGAAATCATTAAGCGGCCGCCGGAATGCACGCCGGAGTCTATCAACCGAGAATGCGGAATCGGACTGCACCGGCATTACGATCGGCAGGGGGGATTGGGCCGATGATCCGGCAGTCAAAGAATGAAAGGAGGATTCAATGAAGGTTCGCATCAACAAGCAATGCATGGGGGACCGCAACTGCCACAAGCTTTGTCCGGAAGTCTTCGAATACGATGAAGATCAACTGTTGGCCATTGTCAAATTCGATGTGATACCGGAACAGTATCACGAACTGGTGCGCCGGGCGGCGCGGGAGTGCGTGCCGCAGGCTATCGAAATCGAAGAGTAATTACTTTTCTTCGTTGGTGATCGCAGCAGGCTATGGCCGATAGTGTCTGGCAAGTCCGGGGACCGCGGCCGGGAAGGCGCGCCGGGTGTGCCGGGCGAGATTCTTCAACTCAATCTTGAAATTTTTCACCCTTCCTGACCGAATCCCTCAGAATCAGGGTAGCCGGGGCAGAGCATGAGCTTTCCGCCCCGGTTCTGTTTCAGCCATATTGGATCGCCTTCGCGAGGAGGGAACTGCATGACAAATAAGATTCCGTATGAAACACTCGACCCGGGTGACTGGAAAGAAATGCGTGCTCTGGCCCACCGCATGGTCGACGATGCCATCACATATCTTGAAACGGTTCGCGAACGCCCCGCGTGGAAGCCGGTGCCGGACGATGTCGCCGCCCGATTCGATGCCCCGGCTCCCGACAAACCGGCCGGCGCCGATGCGGTGTATCAGGAGTTTCTGGAGAATATACTCCCCTACCCAATGGGCAATATTCATCCGCGATTCTGGGCCTGGTATATGGGCAACGGAACGGTTTTCGGCGCTCTGGCGGATTTCATGGCTGCCATCATGAATCCCAACCTGGGTGGGGGCAATCATGTCGCCAATTTGGTTGAGGGGCAGGTCGTCAACTGGATGAAGGCGATGCTGGGCTTCCCGCCGGATTCAAGCGGATTGCTGGTGAGCGGGGGTTCGATGGCCAACCTTATCGGCATCGCCGTTGCCCGGAATACTCAGGCAGGGTTCAATGTTCGGGAGCTCGGTTTGATGGCAGCTCCGCAACCCTTCACGGTGTATGCCTCTACGGAAATCCACAGCTGCAACCAGAAGGCAGTTGAACTGCTTGGGCTCGGCAGCCGCAGCCTCAGAAAGATGCCCGTGAAGGACGACTTCACGATCGACCTGAATGCGCTGGAAGCTGCCCTGGCGGCAGACCGTGCGGCGGGTTGCCGACCGATTTGCATTATCGGCAGCGCGGGCACCGTTAATACGGGAGCGGTCGATGATCTGAATGCGTTGGCCGACCTATGCCAACGTGAAAAGATCTGGTTTCACGTGGATGGCGCCATTGGGGCTGTGGCTGTGCTCGCTGATAATGTCAGGCCCCAACTTTCAGGAATCGAGAGAGCCGATTCAATCGCGCTGGATCTTCACAAATGGATGCACATCCCGTTTGAGGCCGGCTGCGTGCTGGTGCGGCATGCCGACGCCCATCGACAAACGTTTTCGCTGACGCCGGAATACCTGGTGCATGAATCACGCGGACTGGCCGCAGGCAATCTCTGGTTCAGCGACTTGGGTTTGCAGCTGTCGCGTCAGTTTCGTGCGCTCAAGGTGTGGATGTCGATCAAGGAGCATGGTCTTGAGCGATTCGGGCGGATGATGGCACGTAACGTCGAACAAGCAAAATACTTTGGGCAGTTGATCGAAAATGAACCGGCCATGGAACTTTTGGCACCGATTCATTTGGACATTGTTTGTTTTCGATTCAATCCGGGCGGCATGGATGACACGGCTCTGAACGCTCTGAACAAGGAGATATTGATACAACTGCAGGAGTCCGGGGTTGCTGCGCCTTCTTATACCACCTTACACGGTCGGTACTGTCTGCGTATTGCGATTGCAAATCACCGCAGCAAGAAAGAGGATTTCGAGCTGCTTGCAAGAGAAGTCGTAAGACTCGGTCGTGAGCTGGTTGATTGACTTTTTTCGGTTCAGCTAACGTGATCTCTCGAAGGCTGTAACAGAATTGAAGAACCCTGCAGCAAGCTGCAGGGGATCTTCGACCGTAAGGATGTTTGATCTAATTTTGATATTCGCTCGCTAACCCCGCCGCAAGCGGCGGGGAATGCGCTCGCTGTTGCGGTTCAAAGTGAGGCGACTTTATGCCGGACAACGTCTTATGCCCTTTCAAACTTTCCGTACCCGAGTGCGTCCTGGAGGACCTGCGGCAGCGTTTGTTGAACGTGAGGCTCCCCGATGAACCCCCGTTGGCCCCCTGGTCCACCGGAACAAGTCTCGCTTATTTAAAGAAACTGCTCGCATACTGGTGCCACGGCTTCGACTGGCGCGCGCAAGAGGCCAAGCTGAACGCCTTCCGCCAGTTCACCGTGCCGCTTGCCGGAATTGACGTGCACTTCATTCATGAGCAGGGCAAGGGCCCGGACCCAATGCCGCTCCTTTTATGTCATGGCTGGCCCGGCTCGGTGATGGAGTTTCAGAAACTTTTGCCGATGCTCACCGACCCGGCGCGCTTCGGCGGGGACCCGGCTGATGCGTTCACGGTTATCGCGCCTTCGCTGCCGGGCTATGTGTTTTCGTTCAAACCCGGGCAGAAGCGTTTTAGCATCGAGGAGATCGCCGAGGTGTTCGTGGCGCTGATGACGGACGTGCTCGGATACCGGCGCTTCGGCGCTCAGGGGGGTGACTGGGGCTCTTTTGTCGCCTCGCGATTGGGCTTCGCCTTTCCCGAGCGCATGAGCGGCATCCACCTCAACTTTCTTGCGGTGCGGCGCGATCCGAAAATGCTCTCCAATCACACGCCCGAGGAGAAGGTTTTTTTCGACCAACTCAACCATTTTCTCAAGGAGGAAACCGGCTATCAGTGGATCCAGGGCACCAAGCCGACGACCCTTGCCTTTGCTCTCACCGATTCTCCGGCCGGCCTTGCGGCGTGGCTGGTGGAGAAATTCCGAACATGGACCGACTGTGACGGGAACCCGGAAAATGCGCTCACTCGCGATGAAATGCTGGTCGACATCATGCTGTATTGGGTGACCGGAGCCATCGGCTCGTCCTTTTGGCCATACTACGCCCGCATGCACGGGCCATGGCCGATTCCCGAAGGCTCGACGGTGGACGTGCCGACCGGCTATGTCGAGTTTCCCAGGGAGATCCTGCGTCCTCCGCGCTCTTTGGCCGAGCGCATGTACACCGACATCCGGCGTTGGACGGTGATGCCGAAAGGGGGCCATTTTGCCGCGCTGGAGCAACCGGAGGCGCTTTCAGAGGAGATCCGGGCGTTCTTCAGACCCTTACGATGAGGCCGCCCGTTGACAGTAATCCCAAGCCGGTTTCGAAATGTGACATATGGACGGTGTTCCGGCCGTTGGGTTGGGATTCTGCCGCTGCTTGCCATTTGAACCCCTCGACAACTCGAGCAACCACAGCGTATTCGAAAAAAGTTGGATTATTAAGATTTATTTTCCAAGTCCCCCAAACTAATTCGTCTATGCCAATGACCCGCACTCTTCGCCATATCCTTCTTCCCGCCCTGGCGCCGGCCGCATTTTTTCTGGTCGCATCCACGCCGGTCGAGGTCCTGGGGTGCTTCAGCCGCGGCCTGATGGCGCTATCGGTCGCGATGGTCAGCGTGGTCGCCGGAATTATCTTCGCGGTCAAAGGCCGGCTGGCCAGGCGGCGCGGCCACCCGGATGCAATCTGGTGGGTGGTGAGTGCGCTGATCCTGGCAATCCCGCCCGTCGGTTTGATCATTCTGGCGTAACTCGCCAGCGAAGCTTGTTAGTGTCCATCCATTAACGGCGTCTCTCGGCCATGCCGGCGTTCTCGCTCTTCGCAATCCTCGGCGTAGTTTGACTACGCCTGCGGTTGCAAAATCGCTGCGGCCTTGGCCTGAACCGCAATCCACCATTTCTGGATGGACACTAAATAGGTCGCACAATTATTAAATTTAAGTTATAAAAAGAAAACTATAGTTGACAAAAAGAAATTATAGTTATAGTATCGTGTCTAAATAATATCGGATCAATGGAGATAGGCCAATGCGCCCGATTGCTTCCGGACAAGGCCCTCTACGCTACCCTCTGAACGAGATTTTCGGCACCCAAGCCCATGTACGACTGCTCAGGGTCATGGCCAATGAGGTCGAAGGACCCCTCACAGTTGTGGATGTGGCCAAACGCTCTGGGCTGACGGTGCCCGGCGCAAAAAAAGCCTTGGAAAAGCTCTTGCAGTCGGGATTTGTTTCCCGGGTGGGTGGCGGCCGGAAACACCAGTACGAAATTCGGCGCTCGGACCGGCTCATGCTAATCGTAGTAGAGTTGTTTCAAGCTGAAAAGCGCCGGTATGAACAACTGCTTGCCGCGGTCAAACAGGAAATCGGTAATCTGGTACCGCCTCCGCAAGCGGCATGGATTCAGACGACCCCGAAGGAAATCAATGAACCTTTGATAGTGGGATTGCTCCATGAATCCCTTCACTTGAGCAAATGCGTTCGCCAATTGCGGGCCGGACTCCATCAGGTTGAAAAGGACTTTGATCTGACCATTGAACTTGAAGGCCATACAAAGGCGGACATTCCGGACTTTAGGCTTGACGGCGTTATCGCCTTATACGGTTTTTTACCGACAGCTTCGAACGACACTGATCAACATCGGGCAAGAAAACCGCTGACACACCGGGAAAAGGATCGTCAACTTAAAAGGCTCTCCCAACGTTTGGCCAATGCCATCGAAAAGGATTCTTCGCTCATACGGCGCGCGAAGGATCATATCGATCGTTTGCTCAAGGAAGACCAGGGAGCGGCGGCCGGGGATATAATGGAATGGCACAATATTCTTGATACCTATTCCGTTCAACGGTTGGCGCGATTTTTCACGTCTTCCAGCGAACGCGCCGATCGCCTGCGCCAGAGCAACCCCTTTTTTGCAATCTTAAACGACGACGAACGGGCACAAATAGCCGACGCCCTGAAGAACAAGAAATGACACGCGATCAACTTGAACACGCGATCCGTGCAGCCTGCGATGTTTCGAGCGACACCGTGCTATGGATATTCGGCTCCCAGGCGCTGCTGGGGGAATTCCCTGATGCACCGGAAAGCCTCCGCGCATCTATCGAAGTCGATGTCCAGCCGAAAAATCGTCCTGAAACCGTTGATGCCATCGACGGTG
>CAWAUC010000026.1:0-296416 GCA_963785045.1 uncultured delta proteobacterium
GCCTCACCGGCGCGGCTACTCGTGATCTTCGCCGCCATCCTGGCCGCCTTCACCGGGGGGCTGGCGCTGGCCCCGAATCTCGTTGTGTCGGAGACGTTCTCGTTCTTGGCTGGGTTCGGTGCTTCGGCGTGCTGGCCACTCATCTCCTGCTACACGCCGCGGTTCCCCGGGTGGCAGTCGGGGGTGGTCTTCTCGGGGATGATGCTCGCGGGCACCATCGCCAACTCGGTCTCGGGCGTCTTCTTCGGCGCGGCGGTGGACGCCCTCGGGTTCCAGCCCGCCGTCGGCCTGTGGATCATCCCGACGATCGCGGTGATCGGGCTGGCGTTCGTGCTGCAGCGGACCGCGCGGCGGGTCGATCGGGGGGCGGCCGCCTCCTGAACCAGAGGTTGGAACCTCAGGAGAACCATGCGGGGTTCACGGGCCTCGACGCGCATACTCTCCTGCGCTTGTGGGAACACATGCGCCGCGGGCGAAACCGTCTTGCGGCGCGCAAGTGCAGCGTGAGAGGAATGGATATGATCACCGAGATGGTTCATAGGAGCGATGCGCGTTCTCGAATCGCGCAGCGCGGCTTCGTGTTGAAATTGGCGACTGTCACCAGCCTGGTTCTTGCGTTGGCGGGATGCGGCTCGGGCACGGGTACGGCTGAATCCACAGTGGTCGGCGCCACGACGAGTATCGTCGCCAATGGTGAGTCGACGCCTGGGGCGATTCCGTTCAGCCAGACGACCTACACGGTCTCCGTCACTCAGGGCAAGGTGAACCCCGCGACGTTGGACGTGCCGGCTGGGTCCGGGGTGCTCATCATCAATGCCGAGGACGACAGCACCGTACAACACGAACTCGTCGCCGACGACGGCAGTTTCGATACCGGGGTGCTCGACCCAGGCGGTCAGTACCTCGTCATGTTCGGGGGGCAAGGCACCGTTACGTATCATGACGCGTTGCACTCAGACATCACGGGCGAGATAGTCATCTCCAACGGGAACACATCCTATGGGGTGGCCGTCCCGCCACCGACCGGGCCGTTCGTCCGCATCAGCAACAGCGGCCTCAGTGCAGCGACGACCCGAGTCAAAGTCGGAGAGCCCGTCACCTTCTATGACGGTGAGGATGACAACACAGTAGAGCATCGCATCGTGGCGGATGACGGCAGCTTCGACACCGGCGTCCTCAGTCCGGGCGAGTCCTATTCGGTGAGCTTCGACAGCACAGGAACCTACTCGTACCACGACGCGCTCGACTCGAGCATCAAGGGGACTGTCATCGTCTCATAGGCGAGTCGCGACTCGACCCAGCCGAAGCCGTCGAAGCCCGTTCCTGCGACTTGGCGGCGATCCACTCAGTCAGGGACCCTTGGCCTGCTCGCTGCCATCCTTTCGCGGCCCCACCAGTGAAGCCGCGATCCCCACGAGGCACAGCACCGTGAAGATGGCGAAGGTGATGCGGATGCTGGTGAGCAGGCCCGGCAGGTCCTCGCCGGGAGTCACTCCGGCGCCCAACACGACGGCCAGCACCAGGGTGGCCAGACCGATACTGATGCTCTGCCCCGTCAGCCGCACCGTACCGATGGCCGCCGAGGCGACCCCCGTATAGCGGCGTTCGACGCTCCCCATGATGGTGTGGACGATCGGCGTGGCGAAGAAGCCGAAGCCGAGGCCCAGAACGCATAGGGTCAGGATGATGTACCAATACGGCGAATGCATGCCGAGGAAGATGAAGGCTCCGAGCCCCAGCACGCAGACCGCCATCCCGGCTGAGGCTATGTAGCGAGCGGGGACCCGGTCAGACAGCCGGCCGGAGACTGGGGAGGCGACCGTCTGTACCACCGTGCCGGTGACCAGCACCAGCGCGGCGGTCTCGGGCCCGAGATCCATGTTGTACCGCAGATACAGGCTCATGAGGAACGTCATGGCGTAGGTGGCCGCGTAGTTGACGAAGGAGGCCAGGCTGGAGAACAGGAACACGCGGTTCCGTCCGAACAGCTCGACGTCGAGTACCGGGTCGACGCGTTCTTGATCTCCAGCCACATGAACCCGGCCAGGCCGGCGGCGCCGGCCGCGATCATCACCCACCCGGCGATCCCGGGGAGCAGCGAGAATCCCCCGAGGAGGACGGAAAGGGCCACCGCCCAGATCACCGAACCCCGGATGTCGAACGATGCCCGCTTCGGCTCTCTCCACTCGACTCCGGGCAACTTCCACCAGGTGAGGAACGCGTCGATTACGGCCAGGGCGCCCACGAAGACGAAGATGTATCGCCAGCCGACCGCGCCGGTGATCAGCCCGCCGAGGACCGGGCCCAGCGTCAAGCCCAGGTACACCCCTCCCACCTGCAGACCCAGCGCCCTTCCCCGTTCCTCGATCGGGTAGGCGAGGGTGACCATCGCCGTCGTGCACGCGAAGAGGACGGCGGTGCCGAAACCCTGAAGCAGGCGCAGTGCGATCAGCACTGGGGCGGAGGGGGCCAGGGCGCCCGCCAGCACCAGGACGCTGAACGCCGAGACACCGATGAGGAACAGCCGCTTGCGCCCGAAGGTGTCGGCCAGGCGCCCGACCGGCATCAGGAGGGCGGCCGCGCCGAGGATATACGCGAGCTGCACCCAGCCGAGTTGGACCGCACTGGTGAACCCCAGGTCTCTCTCGATCTCCTTGAGGGCCACATTGAGGGCGGAGGCCATGAAAGTGCTGATGAACCCGGCCGCAGTGACGACCAGGAGGACCATTCTCTGCTTCGACCGTTCCATGAGGCTCCAGCGTATACTAAACGCGTGCGCGAAGACACGGCGAAAATAAGCTCCACCTCATATCTTTCCCTGTACGCGACCTTGTTCATGGTCGGCGTGGTCGTCATCACGCTGGGGCCGATCCTCGACCCTCTCACCAAGGAACTCGGTATCCCCCTGCAGCAGGCCGGGCTGATCTCTGTGGCCTTCGCCGTCGGGATGCTCGTGGGGGTCACTGCCCTCAACTTCCTTTTCGCCCGGGTCCCGGTCAAATGGACGCTAATCGGGGCCACGTGGCTGCAGACCATCGCTCTGGTCGCGGCCGCCGCCATCACCAAGAGCCTGTGGTCGATGTTCGTGGTCTACTTCTTCGTGGGGCTGGGCTGCGTATTCCTCAACAGCCTGCCGGGCATGTGGGTGAGTTGTCACGTGAAGGTCGGGACCCACCACGCCATGGTCGTCCTGTTGCTGTTCTTCGCCATCGGCATGGCCGTCGCTCCGGTCTTCATCGGGATCGCCTTGGGGCTCGGAGCCACGTGGCGCTGGGTCTTCGGGGTCGAAGCCATCGTCTCGGGGCGCTGGCCGTCCTGATTACCAGCCGGCCCCTCTCGAACATCGAGGGGCGCCAGAACCTCACCTGGGCAAGGCTACGCGGAGTGGTGAGCTTCAACCCCGCCCTGTTCTGGGCCGTCGTGGCGGCTTCGCTGCTCTACATCGGTGGGGAGTTCGTGCTGAACGTCTGGTTGCCCAAGTTCGAGATCGACGTGTTCGGCGTCAGCAAGACCACGGCCAGCATCGCCGTGGGGCTTTTCTGGGTCGGGATCATCGTCGGACGGGTGACGGCCATCCCGCTGACGAGACGTTTCCCCGCCTCCCGCCTGCTGATGGCGGGGATGGGGATCATGGCCGTCTTTGCACTCGGGGTAGCGGTATCGAACTCGGTGCCGCTGTCCATCATGATGGCCTTCATAAGCGGTCTGGGCGCCTCCGCGGCGTTTCCGCTGATCCTCGGCTTCTCGGGCAGGTTCCCGGCGTGGCACGCCGGCGTCGTCTTCTCGGCCGTGGTGCTCGCGGGTGCCGTGGGCCGCATCGTGTTCCCCTATCTCATCGGGCCGCTCGCCCATTCCGCCGGTTTCAGGTGGGCCATGGGCTTGGCCTTCCTGCTGGCGGCGGCGGGCGCGCTGCTGGCATTCTTCTTGCACGGGATATCTGGAGAAGGGTCGGCAGGAGAGCCGGTGGCGGAACATGCCGCTGCTCTGTCGGCCGCCTCAGAAGAGGGCTGAGGCGGCCGATACGCCGAAGGCGCGGCCGGCCCCAAGCCGGGCTGCGCCGGGCCTCAGTGCGAGTTTGTCCTGTATAATTCACTATTCCGTCGGGAGGCTGCGTATTGTTGGCGGCCTCAAGGGAAGGAACGAGGAACATTGCGATGAGGGCCAACCTTGTCAGCCCATCGTCTTCACAACTCTCGTACGCGATCCGAGAGATTGTCGCGTTCGGTGAGATCGTGCGCCGGCATGGCGTCGACGTCACCTGGGAGAACATCGGCGACCCGATAGCCAAGGGCGAGAAGGTCGTACCCTGGATCCGCGACATCGTCCACGAAGTGGTCGAGATCGAGGACTCCTGGGGTTATTGTCCCACCGAGGGTTTCATGCAGGCCCGTGAAGCTCTCGCCGAGCATGTGAACCGGCGCCCCGGGACGCGGGTCACTCCCAAAGACATCATCTTCTTCAACGGCGTGGCCGACGCGGTGGCCAAGGTCTATGGTTTTCTGAGTGCTCACGCTCGGGTGATCGGTCCCTCGCCGGCCTACAGCACGCATTCCTCGGCGGAGTCGGCGCACTGCGCCCTGCCGCACATCACCTACGACCTCGACCCCGAGAACGGCTGGATGCCCGACCTCGCCGACCTGCGGCGCAAGATCGAGAGTTACCCGTCGATCGCCGGCATCCTCATCATCAATCCGAACAACCCCACGGGGGCGGTCTATCCGACCGAGGTGCTCGAGGAGATCGTGGCTCTCGCTCGGGAGTTCGGCCTGTTTATCATCGCCGACGAGATCTACATCCACATGGTGTTCCCCGGCTGCCAGACCGTGCATTTGTCTGAGGTGGCCACTGATGTGCCGGCCATCGTCATGCGTGGTATCTCCAAGGAACTGCCTTGGCCGGGCTCGCGCTGCGGCTGGATCGAAGTGCTCAATCGGGGCTCCGACCAGAACTTCTCGGCCTACGTGGATACCGTGGTGGCAGCCAAGCGGCTGGAGGTCTGCTCCACCAGCGGCCCGCAGTTGACCGTCCCCCGCATCTTCGGCGACCCTCGCTACGCGGGCCATCTGGAATCGCGAGCAGCCATGTTCTCCGCCCGGGCCGATGAGGCCTTCGACGCTCTCAGCCTGGTGCCGGGCCTCAAGATCAACCGGGCTCAAGGCGCCTTCTACATGACGGCCGTCTTCCAGCCGGGAGTCCTGGACGGCGGGAACCGTCTGCCGATCAACAACCCGGAGCTAAGAGACATCGTGGAGCGGCAGTGCGTGAACGCCGCTCTGGACGCTCGTTTCGTCTATCACCTCCTGGCGTCTACCGGCATATGCGTGGTCCCGCTGAGCGGCTTCTGTTCGCCGCACCCGGGGTTTCGTTTCACCCTGCTGGAGAGCGATGACGAGAAACGCAAATGGATCTTCGAGACGCTTGCTCAAGCGGTGACGAGCTATATCGAGAGGCGACAAGCGCGCCGGTAATCGCCCGAAGGGGATGGTGTCCCTGGCCACGATAGGCGCATTTCTCCTGCCTCGAGAAAGGACAGGCGCGCAGGCTCAATAGTCGTAGAGGGTGTCGCACTCCGTGCGGAGCACTCCGCCCACAACGTCCAGCACTCTTGGGGAGCGGTCCGCTATCTCCTTTGCGCCCACCTGGATGCGGGTCCTACCCATCGCCGCGGTGTCGGATATCGACGAACCGTACATGATGGTGGTGACGCCGCTCCAGATCGCCAAGCCCATGCACATGGGGCAGGGCTCGCAAGTCGAGATCAGGAGGGCACCGGTCAGGTCCGGGGAGCCTCTGGACTTGAGGGCCTCCAGGATGGCCGTGTGTTCGGCATGCAGGCTTGGGTCGCCGCTCGTCACGGCGGTGTCGCGGGCCTTTGACAGGACGGTGTCTCCCATGAACGCCATCGCTCCGTAGCCCTTGTTGCCCTCCGCTCTTGCCGCCCGTGCCTCGGCGATGGCTTCGCGCATCGCCCCCTCCACGTCCAACCGCACGATCTGCTCCCTGCAGTGCGGGGCATGAGGGCGGATGGAGGAGTAGTCGCGGACGAAGCGCAGGCGCGGGTCCAAGCGGCTGAGGAAGGTCTGAACCGGGCGTTCGGAGACGGCCCGGCAGATCTCGCGGGTGTCGAGGCCCAGGGTGCGGCAGGCGTTCAACGTGGGGCAGGGGTCGTCCGAGAGCCACACGATCCGGTCCGGGGATTCTTCTATGACGGGGAGTTGGTCGGGGGTGCGGCCCATGTAGGCGAAGAAGAACAGTTCGAACGCCTGGCGGGGAGACACCGGGCTGGCCGGCAGCGGGTTGCCCTTACGGGGCAGGTAGCCGTGGGCAGTGAGCCAAGCGAGGCGGCGTTCGCTCCTCCTCCTCTCGATGGCGCCGTGGTCGCCGGTCCGCAGATCGGCCGTCTCCCGCTCGAGCGCGGCTTCGAAATCGCTCACGGAACGCTCTCCCCAGGGCTTTCGACCAGTTCCACACAGATGCCGTCCGGGTCGCGAAAGTAACACCACTTCCATACCGGCCTGCCGGGATCGCGGACCGCGCGCACGGGAGTGTGGAAGCGGACGCCGGCGGCCAGCAAGCGGCGATACTCGCTCTCGATGTCTGTGGCCAGGATGGCGATGTGGGCGGAGCCGGCCACCGACGGGTCACCGGGATAGGGGAGGACCGGCGGGTCGACGTATTGGATGAACTCTACCCGGAAGCCGCCCAGTTCCATGTCCGCGATGAGGATCTCGGCGGCCCGGGGCCCATCCCCGAACAGCGCCGCCCCCAGATCGTCCGCTTGGCGATGCTTGCGACCCACAAGACGCATCCCCACGACATCTCGGTAGAACGCCACCGTCCTTTCCAGATCGGTGACGGTGAAGCTCACATGGTGGATGCCTGCTATCCGACGGAGACGCACTTCTTCTCGATGGCCGATATGCGCCTGGCGATAACGCTGCCCATGCCCCTGAGGACCCGGTACCCGATGTGGTTATTGGCTTCGAAGAGTTCGCGCAGCCTCGCCCCGTTCAGCACGATGAGCGTGCTGCGCTCGGCACACAAGACGGCCGCGGTGTAGATGTAGGGGCCCGTCAGAGCCGGCCAGCCGATGACATCACCCGCTCCCACGGTGTCCACTGGGACCTCCTTGCTGCCCGCACCGACCACGAAGATGGTCACGGACCCTTCCTTGATGAGGTATATCCGGTTGGCGGGAGCCCCTATCTCGGTGAGGCGGGCGCCTGGTCCCAGCGTCTCCGTCTTGGCTATCTTCGCGACCTGCTCGAGCTCGCGGTCGTTCAGGTCGTCGAAGATCTTGAACTCGCGGAGTTCCCCAGTGTCAGTGACCACGTCGATCCCTCGCTTTCCCCGTTTGGCTCTGTGATCGAACGCCCCAATGCGCCAGGCTAGCTACCTCGATTCTACCGCTCTGCCACGTTCAGCGGATACCCGAGTCGTAGTCCACCCGCACCCGGGTGTGAAGACCCGACCATATCGTGAACCTCTGCGACGGGGCCCTGGGCAGCGGGTCGCCGTTCACCGGCTCGAGCAGATACATTCCTGGCGGCAGGGCGAGGATGAACGATCCCTTGGCGTCCGATCTCACCGTAGCTATCAGCTTCTCGTCGGAGGCCCGTTCTATCAGGAGAGCGGCGCCGTAGCCCCGCTCATTCGAGACGCCGGGCTGCTCGACAGGGCTGATCGGCCCGATATACACCTCGCCGTCGATCCATCCGACGGCAGGGAGGGGCTGCCCGCACCCCAGGGCCGCCCAGGCGACACAGAGCATCGCCACGATCGCGAACACCGCCGACAGATGACGTCTCATGCCCCTACCTTCTCACAAGCCCGCCCGGTATGCTGGTCCGATGAGAAGCTTCCGTACCAACAGGGCCGCTGGTGCGGCCGCCAGCGCCTCGGCCTATGTAGTCGCGCTCGTGGTCGCCGTCCTGGTGGTGCGGGCGACCGGTCTGACCGGGGCGCTCGTCCAGACGGCGCTGGGGACGCTGGTGGGTACTGTCGTCATCTTCGCCGCCTCGGTGGCTCTCGACAACTCCAGCATGTACGATCCGTACTGGAGCCTGCAGCCTGTGGGCATCGCCGGGTACTACGTCTGGACCGGCTGGGGGGCGCTGAGCGGGCGGCTGATCCTGGTGACGGTGCTGGCTCTGTTGTACGCGGCCCGGCTGACCAGCAACTTCTATCGCGACTGGCCGGGCCTGAGCAAGGAGGATTTCCGCTACGTGGGCTTCCGCCGCTCCTCGGGGCGGCTCTACTGGCCGGTGAGCTTCTTGGGGATCCACCTGTTCCCCACCATCATGGTATTCCTCGGCTGCCTGCCGGTGTACGCGGTGTCGCGAGATCGGGGGGAACGCGCTCGGGTGGTTGGACGTGGTAGGCGCGGCGGTGGTCCTCGGAGCCGTCGTCCTGGCCTTCGTGGCCGACGAGCAGATGCGGGCCTTCCGCGCCGACCCGCACAACCGGGGGCGGAGCATCCGCACCGGGCTGTGGGCCTACAGCCGCCACCCGAACTACCTGGGAGAGATCGCCACCTGGTGGGGATGGTGGCTGTTGCGCTGGCGGCTTCCCCGCGCTGGTGGTGGACGGTCATCGGAGCGGCGGCCATCACGGTGATGTTCGTCCTGGTGAGCGTTCCCATGATGGAGAAGCGGGCTCTCGCGACGCGCGAGGGCTACCGGGAGTACCGGGAGCAGACGCCGATGCTGTTGCCGTGGCCCCGGCGCCGGGGGCAGACCGTGGACGCACGCGAGTAGGCCGCACAGCCGGCGGCTACTTCTTCTCCCAATCCTCTCCCACCTCGACCGCCGTCGCCTGCAGCGACTTGTTGATGTCGCGCACGAAGAAGAGGAGCGACGCGACGAGGCACAGCATGCTGATGATGAAGAGCGTGGCAACCAGCCAGGCGATCTCCACTCTCAACAGCGCCGTGACGAACAGGGTGATCACCACCAGGGCGATGAACAGCACGCAGATGCCGGCGAGCAAGATGGCCATGCGGACCAGCTGAGCCCGTTCACCGAGGATGCGAAGCTGGGCATGGGCCGCTTCCTCCGCCTCGCCCTCACTGGTGCGCGCCTGATGGGCCAAGGCGCGGGAGCGGTCGACTATGCGGCCGAGACGGTTGGTCATGGTGAGCAGCAGAAGTCCCACTCCGGAGATCACGACGACCGGGCCGATGGCAGTCTGGAGGACTGTGATGAGCTGTGATGTCTCAAGCGCGTCTAACATGGGACAAGCATAGCAACAGCGAGCAGGAAGGTGCCCGGGACGAGCATGCCCGGTGTCCGCCCACCGGGAACCGGCCTGCGGCAGCAGCCCGATCCTACTGGACTAGAGCCAGCGCCTTGTCCACCCAGGAGGCCGCGCCCGAACCCGCCCACCGGCGCACCTGGTCTGGAGAGAGTCCCGACGCCTGGGTCTGTGGCTGGAGGCCGGGGTGGAGGGTCCGCCAGTAGGCCGCCGCGCCGTCCACGGTCTCATCCCAGTCCTGCTCGAGCTCGGCTTGCCAGGCCTCTCGCTCCGCTCTGAGGCAGTCGAGCGCGTTGGCGACGACCATCTGGAGCCGGGTCTCGGCTGCGTTGGTGGTGGTCAGGTTGTACGCTTTGGCGGCCGCGACGGTCAGGGCCTTGCTGAAGACGTCGTAGCCGGCCGCCCCGCCACCCGACGCGGCCCGTTCCGCCTCGGCCAGGGCGGCCACCGTCGCAACGCCGGCCTTGCCCGGCTGGATGAGGCCCGCTTCCTTCTGATAGTTCGAAAGGACGAACGTCAGCACCGCGATCAGCACGACGACCACGGGGAAGAGTATCCATGCCAGCTGTTTCTTCTGCATACGGTGCGATAATAGCCGCTATGGGCGATTGGGACCTGGATTCTCCTGCAAAACCGGACCTCTCGGGAGGGCGACCTCCCGTGGGCGAAAGCGATGTGCCAGGGATGCGTCCCGCTCCTGCGTCCCCGGCTCCCGCTCCCGCTGCCCGAGATCCCTGGAACGTGCAGCCCCCGCCGCACCGGCCGCCATGGAAGCGGATATCCCTCGTGTGGACCGGGATCATCGTGGTCGTGCTTCTCGTCGGGCTGATGGCCGGCTTCTTCCTCGCCCGGTCGCAATCCTCGGGTGATTCGGCGGCGGTCGTGGAAGCGAACGCCCGCGTGGGCGAGCTCCAGTCCGCGCTCTCCCGCTCTGAGGACCGCAACTGGACCTACTACCGCACGATCGAGGGTCTCAAAGGCGAACTCGAGCAGGCCAATTCGACTTCGACGACCTTCCCGGGGACAGGTGGCACCCCGGACAGCTTCTCCGACGGCGTCTATCTGGTGGGCGAAGACATTCCCGCCGGCACGTACGACGGTGTGATCAACGGGCCGTCGGCTACTGGGCGCGCCTCAAGGGCACGGACGGGGCCATATCGTCCATCATCGAGAACGCCATCCCCAAGGGGCCGTTCGTTCTCACCATCGAGCCCGCCGACAAAGCCGTGGAGCTGCGCGGGGTCATTCTGACGCCCCGGTAGAGACCACCGGCCTGCGGGCGCGGGCTTTCGCCCGCGCCGCGCCCCGCTGAGCCCCGCTCCCTACCGGCAGAAGCCCACGCTCGGAGCGTAGAACTTGGCGCCCAGGCCGCCGAGCAGCTCCTTGACTTCCGGCGTGGGATCGCCCAGCACGAGCATCTCCTGCAGCGGCGAGATGGCCAGCATATCGTGCAGCTTTGGTCCCAGCCCCTGGAAGTGCATCAGGAAGTCCTCGGAGCTTCCGTAGTACTCGTTCAGGTAGCAGGTCGTCCCGGCTTCATCGATGAACCACTCGTAGCCCAGGGTGGTGGGCTCGCTCTCCTCCACGCCGCAGGTCAGGGCTTCGGCCAGCTTCTTGAACTCATCCAGTTTGCCCGGCATGATGCCCTGGCGGACGATCAGGCGGATTGATCCGGCGGTCATCGAGTGACTCCTTTGCAGGTGGCAGTAGGGCGATCTCATCCTATCAGCCGTGGTCCGGTACAGTCGAGAGAGGGTACACTTGGGCGTCGGTGGGCTGGAGCCCGGGGGCGACCGAGAGGGCAAAGGGAGGACGGAGTGGCTGAGACAATCGACATCGCGATCGTAGGTGGCGGACCTGCCGGGTTGACGGCGGCGATCTATGGCGCGAGGGCGAGGATGAAGACCCACGTCTTCGAGACGGCGTTCCCCGGCGGCCAGATCGTCTCGGCTTCGTGGGTGGAGAACTACCCGGGCTTCCCTGAGGGCATCAGCGGCGCCGATCTGGGCGATCTCATGGCCAAGCAGGCCGAGAATGCCGGCGCCGAGTTCCACAACCTCTCTCCGGTGGAGGCCCTCCGGCAGGACGGCGAGGGATTCGTCCTGACCGTGGGCGGCGAGGACATTCCCGCCCGGGTGGTGATCCTGGCCACCGGCGCCATCCCCAAGAAGCTGGGCATCCCCGGCGAAGCCGACTTCACCGGCCGGGGCGTGTCCTGGTGCGCCACGTGCGACGGTCCGCTCTATCGCGGCAAGACCGTGGCGGTCATCGGCGGGGGCGACTCCGCCACCCAGGAGGCTCTCTATCTGGCCAAGATCGCCGACCAGGTGCACCTCATCCACCGGCGTGGGGAGCTGCGGGCCACGCAGTGCCTGCAGGACGAGTGCTTCTTCCACCCGCAGATCGACGATGCACCTCGCCTACAACGTCGCGGAGATCGTTGGGGAGGACGGCAAGGTGGCGGGACTGCGCCTGTTCTCCAAGGCGGACGGCGCGAGAAGGTGCTGACGGTGGACGGCGTCTTCGAGTTCGTCGGGGTCGACGCTCAGAGCGGGTTGGTGAAGGACCTGTGCGAGTTGGACGAGGGCGGGTTCGTCAAGGTCGACCGCAACGGCGTGACCTCTGTCCCGGGCCTGTACGCTGCCGGCGACGTGGCCGACTACGAACTCAAGCAGGTGGTCACCGCATGTGCCCGGGGTGCCTACGCCTCGTTCCACGCCGCTCACTGGCTGGAGACCCGCGTGCGCGGGGCCTGAGAAGACCGCTCGGCCGGTCGGAGCCCGGCGCCGAGGAGACGAGGCGCAGACCCGCGGCAGCCGCGGCTAGCTGCCCTTCCCGGCGCGGCGTGAACGGCCGCGCAATTGCTCGTCGCACAACTGGCTGACGTTGACCACCTCGGCGTCGATGCCGGCCCGCTTGAGACCGTAGGCCAGCTGCATCATGCAGGAGGGGCATTCGGTCGCCACGACCGTGGCGCCGGTGTCCTTGATGAACCCAGTCTTCCGGTCGATGATGGCCGCCGATGTCTCCGGGTGCAGCACGCCGTAGGTGCCGGCGGCTCCGCAGCACGAATCCGACTCGGCCGCCTCCCGGAACTCGTAGCCGTCCAGCGAGCGCAGGATCTGGCGAGGCTGCGCGCAGACGTTCTGGTAGCGCTTGCCCAGGTGACAGGGATCGTGATAGGTGATGACGACCGGCTCCTGGCCGCGCGGGCGCTTGCCGCGCGCCTGGCCGGCAGGCCGCCCTTCTCCTGGACGAACTCGCTGAAGCTGCGCATCTTCTTGCTGAGGGCGCGGCCCTGGCGGCCCATTCCGGGTCGTCCGCCAACAACTCCGCGTACTCCTTGAGGTGGCCGGAGCAACTGCCGCATTCGGAGACGATGGCCTCGAAGCGGTCGAGGTCGCCGAGGCGGCGCAGGTTCTCGCGGGCGAGGTTCTTCGCGGCTTCCAGGTCGCCGTAGCCGTAGGCGGCCATGCCGCAGCAGCAGTTGTCGAGGACCTCCACCCGGTTGCCCAGGCGCCTCGAGCACGTTGATGGTGGCCTCCCCGACCTCGGGCAGCACGTAGTTGTAGCCGCAGGACATCCAGTAGCCCACGAGGGGAGCGGGCTGGCCGAGCGCCGGCCGCCGCTGAGACGGCCGCCCCGGCGCGCGGAGTCCGTCTGCAGCGGCCTTGCGGCGGCGCTTGAGGCGGGTAGTGAAGGAGCGGTCCCGGGGTGCCTTCGCGGAGTTCCATGGCCCGCTCCAGCTTGGGATTGAGCAGCCCGATGAGGCCGGCCCGGCGCGCGAGGTCGGGCAGGCCGGTCTTCCGCAGGCCCCAGATGGTCCTGACCAGCGCCGCGCATCAGCCGGGGACGGGGCAGCAGGAAGCGGAACACTCCGCGCTGCAGCATGCCGCGGCCGAAGCGCTCGGCGTAGGCGTGGCGGAAGGAGATGACCACCTTGTCGGTCTTGACGGCCGAGAAGCAGCTCTCGGTGCAGGCGCGGCAGAGAAGGCAGTTGGCGAACGCGTCCTTGGTGTCGGGGCCGATCTCGGTGCGGTCCTCCACGCATGTTGCGGAAGAGGGCGACCTTGCCCCGCGCCACGTTGGCCTCGCGCCCGGTGGCTCTGAAGATGGGGCAGGCGGGCTGGCAGAAGCCGCACTTGCCGCAGGTGACCACATGGTCGTAAAGGGCCAGGAACTCCTCCGGCGCCGCTTTCTTGGCGGCGCCCCGTGCGGTGACCGGGCGCTCATCAGATACCCCCCACAAAACGGCCGGGGTTGAGGATCCCTTGGGGTCGAAGCGCTCCTTGATGCGCTTCATGATCGCCAGCGCCGGGCCGACGTCTCCCCAGGCGTCGTAGCCGGCGGGCAGCAGGCCGGCCCCCCGGTGACGAAGAGGGAGCCGCCCATCGCGACGGCCTGGGCCCTGATCTCGGCGAGGCAGGCGACGAAGCCGGCGCCACCGCCGTTCGGCGCCGGCCCTCCGCGGGCGCGTCCGTCCGGCGGCCGCGAACAGAGGTCCACCCGCCCGCGGGCCGCGCCGGCCCGATAGCCGAGGGTGAAGCCCGTTCGTCGCCGCGCAGTCCTGCGCCGCCGGGACCATGTCGATCGCCCGGCTGATGGGCACGCTTGCCCGCAGCCCGAGCCAGCGGGCCCGCGCCAGCTCCGGCGCGCCGTGGCGCTTCGCGCCCGAGCTGCCGCCATCAGCCAGATGCGCGTAGAGTGCCTCGGCGTCGCCGTCCCGCAGGACCTGCGGCACGGCGCCCGGGTTGGCTGCCGTCAACTTCCGCGATCGACCGGTCGACGGCGGCGCGGTGGCCGCCGAACCCGGCCAGCAGGAGGGGCCGGCCCGGCGCTGATCGGCGCGCCGATGGTGGCCGGCGCAGCGCGGCGCGCCCGCGGCGGGAGTTTGGCGGTGGTGCTGCGAAGTCCGCAGGAAGGGCGTCCGCCGAGACCACTTCGAGCGCCAGAGGCTGCAGATACGAGGAGAGGACGCGGGCGACGCTCGCCTTCGCTTCCTCCAGCGAGGAGAGCGGCAGCACCACCACGGCCTGCGCGTCGTAGCGCGGAAGCAGCCGGAACGTCACCTCGGTGATGACGCCCAGGATCCCGAACGACCCCACGAACAGCTTGGTCATGTCGTAGCCGGTGACGTTCTTCATGGTGCGGCCGCCGAACTTGACGGCGCTGCCGTCGGCCAGGGTGGCGCGCACGCCCAGCACCACGTCTCGTAGCCCGCCGTAGCGGCCGCGCGGGCGCCTTGGTCGCCGGTGGCCACGACGCCGCCGATGGTCGCCAGCGCCGGGATGACCCGGGTCGAGGGCAGGATCCGCCCCACCGCCTCCGCCCGCGCGCGGGCTTCGGCGACCGTCGTGCCGGCCGCGGCCGAAAGGGTGAGGTTGTCGGGGTCGACGTCGGAGCAGCCGGAGAGGCCGCCCGTGCTCGAGAAGCACGTCGATGCGCTCCGGGGGCGCGCCCCAGTCCCGTTTGGTGAGGCCCCCGGCGACGTAGCAGGCGCGCCGTCCGCGGTTCGCCTGGGCCAGGATCTCGGCCAGTTGGCCTCGTCGGCGGGGCGGAACTCCTCTTGCCGGCCTGATGCCGCGGATGTCGGTCGATGAGGTCAGACACCGGCCGGCACCTCCACGCTGGTCTCGGCGCGGCGATCGCGCGGCCGCGCCGGCCCCGGCGCGTCGCGCTCCGCGCGCAGCAACTTGCCCGGGTTCGCGAAGCCCCGGGGGTCGAAGGCCTCCTTGACGAAGCCCTGCGCCCGCAGATCGTCCTCGGTGAACACCAGAGGCAGGGCCTCCAGCTTCTCCACGCCTATGCCGTGCTCGCCGCTCACCGTTCCCCCCAGGTCGGCGCAGACCTTCAGGACTTCCATGCCGGCGGCCATGACCTTCTCCCGGTCGGCCGGGTTCCGGCTGTCGAACAATAACAGGGGATGCAGGTTGCCGTCTCCGGCGTGGAACACGCTCGCGATCCTGATGTCGTAGCGGCACCCGATCTCGGCCACCCGGCGCAGCGCCTCCGGCAGCTTGGTGCGCGGCACGGTGCCGTCGGCCACCAGGTAGTTGGGCGCCAACCGGGAGATGGAGCCGAACGCTCCTTTTCGTCCCCGCCACAGCGCCTGCCGCTCTTCTTCGTCCTTGGCCACCCGCACCTCGCTCACGCCGTTGGCCTGGCAGATGCGGGTGATGTCCTCGGCCATCTCGTCCATGCCGTCGCGCAGTCCGTCGAGCTCGATGAGCAGCACCGCCGCCGCGTCGCGGGGGAAGCCGCAGGCCATGCTGTCCTCGACGGCGTTGATGGTCCGGTTGTCCATCATCTCCAGGGTGGCCGGCACCAGCCCCGCCGCCACGATGGCCGAGACCACGTTGCCGCCGTCCTCGAGCGACTCGCACACCGCGAGCATGGTCTTGACCGCCTCCGGCTTTCGGAGGATGCGAAGAATGGCGGTGGTCGCTATCCCCAAGGTCCCTTCGCTGCCGACGAAGGCGCCGGTGAGGTCCAGGCCCGGAGTATCGGCATTCTTACCCCCCAACCAGACGATCTCGCCGCCGGCGAGGACTACCTCCACCCCGAGCACGTGGTTGGACGTGACCCCGTACTTGAAGCAGTGCGGCCCGCCCGCGTTCTCGGCGATGTTGCCGCCCAGCGAGCAGGCCTTCTGGCTGGCCGGATCGGGGGCGTAGTAGTAGCCGAGAGGGGAGAGGATCGTGGAGATGTCGAGATTGAAGATGCCCACCTGCACCGTCATGCGCTGGTTGGGGAGGTCGATCTCGAGCACCTTGTTCATGCGGCCCATCTCGAGGACCACGGCTCCGTCGAGGGCCAGCGAGCCGCCGCTGAGGTTGGTGCCGCAGCCCCGGGGGACGAACGGGATGCTCTTCCTCGGCCAGGACCTTGAGCACCGCGGAGACCTGCTCGGTGGTCTCGACGAAGACGACGGCCCGGGGCACCGACCGCTCGAGATAGGCGTCGTATTCGTACGTCTGGAGGTCGGCGAGCCGGTCGAGCACGTTCTTTGGCCCGACGATGGCACGAAGTCGCTCCCCCAAGGGTGTCGTCACGCAGAAACTCCCTGCTTATGGCTCAAGGCCGCCTTCTGCCTGCTATCTTACCGGAGGTGCGTACTCACGTACGAGAGAGAAAGCATCCGGCGGCCACCGGCAGCCGCGAGGAGGCGTAACACCATGCCAGGACCGGATATCCGCGAGTACCGCGACCTCGACCCCGCCACCCGCATCTTGATGGGGCCCGGGCCCAGCGACGTGCCGCCCCGGGTGCTGCGCGCCATGGCCGCGCCGACCCTCGGCCATCTGGACCCGGACTTCCTCGTCCTCATGTCGGAGACGCAGCAGTTGCTGCGCGACGTCTTCCAGACCGAGAACGCGCTGACCATCCCGGTGTCGGGCACCGGCAGCGCCGGCATGGAGGCGTGCTTCGTCAACCTCATCGAGCCCGGCGACCAGGTGGCGGTGGTGGTCAACGGGGTGTTCGGCACCCGCATGGTCGACTGCGCCGGCCGCCTGGGCGCGGAGATCATCCCGATCGAGGCCGAGTGGGGCCGGGCGGTGCAGCCGGAGGCGGTGGAGGCGGCCCTCAAGGGCAAGCAGCCCAAGCTCTTCGCCGTGGTGCACGCGGAGACGTCCACCGGCGTGCCGCCAGCCGCTGCCGGACATCGTCAAGATCGTCAAGGATGCCGGCGCCCTGATGATGCTCGACTGCGTCACCTCCCTGGGCGGCGTGGAAGTGACCCTGGACGCCTGGGGCATCGACGCGGCCTTCAGCGGTACGCAGAAGTGCCTCTCCTGCCCGCCGGGGCTGGCGCCGCTCTCGTTCAACGAGAAGCCGCGGTGGCCAAGCTGAACGCCCGCAAGAGCAAGGTGCCGTCCTGGTACCTGGACCTCACCATGGTGGGCGACTACTGGGGCGCGGCGCGCAAGTACCACCACACGGCGCCCATCAACATGATCTACGCGCTGCGCGAGTCGCTGCGCATCATCCTCGAAGAGGGGCTGGAGGCCCGGTTCGCCCGGCACCAGTCGAACAGCGAGGCGCTGGTGGCCGGCGTGGAAGCCATGGGCCTGAAGATGCTGGTCCCCGCCGACGAGCGGCTGGCCAGCCTCAACGCGGTGCTGATCCCCGAGGGCGCGGACGACGTCGCCACGCGGAAGGCCCTGCTCAAGCAGTTCGGCCTGGAGATCGGCGCGGGACTGGGGCCGCTGGCCGGCAAGATGTGGCGGGTGGGCCTGCAGGGCCATTCCTCCTGGGAGCGCAACGTGCTGCTGTTCCTGACGGCGCTCGAGACGGTGCTCGCGGCGCAGGGCGTCAAGGTGCAGCCGGGCGGGGCGGCCGCGGCCGAGGCGGTGTACGCGCGGGGTTGATACGGCTCATCCTGTTCGATATCGACGGAACGCTGGTGGACGCTGGAGACCTCTCCCGGCGCTGCTTCCGTCGGGTCCTCGGGCAGTCCGCCGCTTCTGAGCCGGTCGTTGACCAGGCGTCGCTCGCCGGCAAGACCGATCCTCAGATCATGAACGAGCTCTTGCTCCGCCACGGGCTTTCGGTGGAGGAGGCAGGAGCGGCGATGTCTGGGGCATTGCTCCGCTACCAGTCCCTCTATCTCACGGACCTCAAGGATTCCGGCATCCGGCCCCTCGCCGGCGCGAAGGGGCTCATCGAGAGGTTGGTTGCCCTTCCGCCGGAGCGTGTCCTTTTGGGCGTCCTGACCGGCAACATGGAGGGGCTGGTTGTGCCAAAATTGAATGCTGTGGGCATTCGGGCATCCAGTTTCGTGGTGGGCGCCTTCGGGAGCGACGACGCGGACAGAAACAGGCTCCCTGCGATCGCGGTCGACAGAGCCAGAAGACGCTTTGGAACGCGCTTTCAGCCGCATGAGGTGGCGATCGTGGGCGACACGCCGCGGGACGTCGAGTGCGCGCGGGCTTTCGGTGCGGTGTCCGTCGCCGTGGCTACCGGTGGCTACACGGTCGGACAACTCGAAGCGACGAGCCCGACCTTTCTGCTGGAGAATCTGCTGGCGTGGACTGACGAGTAGGTGCTCTGATGCATACCGCGTACGAATATGGTTTCGGACTGGGAACGTTCTTCGACAGCGATAAGCTCCCGGCCTTCGCCCTGCTCATTGGGATGGTGCTGACCTTTCTCGGTCTCCGCATCAACACGCGCCTCATCCGTAGGCAAGTGAGTTGGTGGCCCGGCAATATCCGCCGTGGCAACGTCCATGTGCATCACATGCTCATCGGACTGGTCGCGATGTTTGTCGTGGGGGTGCTGGAGTTCGCCATACATCCCGGAGCTCCGTGGGTGGAGATCCTCGCCTTGTGCTTTGGCGGCGCGGCTGGAGCTGTCTTTGACGAGTTCGCGCTGGTGCTGCACCTCCGGGACGTGTACTGGGAGCATGAGGGTCGCAAATCCGTGGTCGCGGTCTTCTTGGCGACCTCGTTCATTGCGTTCATGGCGATAGGCATGGTCCCCCTGGGGTACTCCGACCCGAACTCGTCGATCGCCATAGTGGAGTGGGTCGCCGTCGGAGCCATGGTCGTCGATCTGGCCCTGGTCGCGGTGGCTTTCCTCAAGGGCAGGATCTGGATGGGGTGGATCGGGCTGTTCATGCCGGCCGTCGCTCTCGTGGCCGCCGTGCGGCTCGCCAGGCCTTGGTCCATCTGGGCTATTCGACGGTACCGCGAACCTCGGAAGATGGTCCGGGCCCAGCAGCGGGCTGTCGATTTCGACAACCGCTGGGGCAAACGGCAACGACGGGTCATCGATTTCTTCGCCGGCGCCTCCGCGGGGCCGGCCGGCGGCGCGCTACCCCCGAAGGGCGGCGCGGACGGGATCTGACCCACCGGATGCCAGCGGCGTGGCCACGGTCGCAAGCACCGACACCGTGACTTCGATCACCGGGCCCAGCGCCGCCAGGCGCTCGGCGAGCTCTGCGGCCTGAAGGTGATGGGCGCTCGGGCCCATGGCCGCGAGCGCCGCAGCTTCGACGCCCGTCAGCATCAGCCGTTCCTCGTACTCGGTCTCGTCGATCACCGCGAAATCGCCGCTGAGTGTCCGCTCGAGGCGCTCCGGCTTGTGCCCGTCCACCGATAGCAGGCCGAGGCCGGCCACCAACTCCTCCAGATGCCGTGGCGAAGGTGTCACCACGAGCAGCGCGCCATCGGGGCGAAGCACCCGCTGGAACTCTCCCGGGTTGCGCGGAGCGAAGATGTCGAGCACCAACGATGCTGCATCCTCGGCCACGGGTAGCCCGGACCACGCGTCGCACACTACCGCCGCCATCCGCTCATGGGCGCGCGCCGCGCGGCGCGCCGCGAACTTCGAGATGTCCAACGCCAGCCCCACATGCCCGGGGATGCGATCGAGCACCCCCGCCAGGTAGTATCCGGTCCCCGCGCCCACCTCCACGATGCAGCCCGGCCCACCGTCGCCGCCGTTCTCTGTGCGCCCGGCTGCGCCGAGGGCGTAGGCTCTTTCGGCCGCGTCCACCACGAAGCCACTGAGTCCGGAGAAATGCCCGGTGGCCAGGAACGCCTCCCTGGCGGCCACCATCTCGGCCGTGTCGGCCGTGCCTGGGCGGGCGCCCCCGGGAAGGAAGTTGACGTAGCCCTGGCGGGCGACGTCGTAGTTGTGACCATTGGCGCACCGGAGAGACCGATCAGCTGGGGAGAAGCCCGTGCCGCAGAGGGGGCAGCGCAGGAACCGCAACGCCTCGTTGGGGAACCGCCTACCGGCCACCGGCCCCGCTCCTATGGCTCATGCGCGCACGCGCAACCGTCCGGGGGCCACCGTCACCGCGAGGGGCAGCGATCCGAGCGCGTCGCCGTCGACATCGAGGAGGAAGCGCCGCTCGGCCTCGGGGTCCTCGAGACCCAGCCGGAGGCTCTCGCAGGAGAAGTGGTCGACGCTCGGGAGGTCGAGGTGGCGCCCCTTGTAGACGCTCTTGATGTTCCTGAGCAGAAAGGCCTTGGTGGGAGAGGCTATGGTCACCACTTCCAGCCGGCCGTCGTCAGGCTCCGCCATCGGGGCTACGTCCATGCCACCCCCGAACCAGCGCCCGTTGCATACGGCGATCAGGTATGCGGGGATGATCTCCTCGCGGGTCTCGCCCCGCCACTCGATACGGCACCGGATCGGCTCCTGGGTGCTGACCGCGGCCGCCCGCAGAGACGCGGCGTAGTAGCCCACGCGGCCCGGGATGAACGACGGGGTCGACTCGATGTAGCGGTCTACCAAGCCGCCCAGCCCGGCCGAGATCACGTTGACCACGTAGCGGCGCACCGGCGCCCCGTCCAGGCCGGCGAACTCTGTCTGCAGCACGTCGACGTACCGGTCGTTCCCCGAGGCCAGTGTCTCCAGGGAAGCCTCGATGCCGGCCCCGATGCCCAGCGTCCGCCGGAAGTCCCCGCCCGTGCCGATGCTCACCAGCCCGACCGCCGGCCCGCCGGCCTCGGGTCCGCAACTTGCACGCTCACCGGCGATGCCGCGCCCGCCGGCCCGGTCGGCGCCCTTCGTCTCGTCTCCGGCCCGCAGTACCCCGTTGGCCACTTCGGCGAAAGTGCCGTCGCCTCCCACCGCTACAATAAGTGGGTGACCCGCCGCCGCTCCGGCGTGGGCGAGTTCCTCGGCGTGGCCTCTGCGCTCGGTATGGACGACCGTCACCTCGCCGTACAGGTGGTCTACCCTAGCAAGGAGTCGGGCGATCTCGTCGCCGGCCCTCCGCGTGCCGCAGGCGGGGTTGACGATGAAGAGTGGAGGCTGCATGTCCCCAGGCTATCAAGCTTTGGAAACCGTGAGTTGGCGGCCGCTGACGGTTGCGGACCGCCGTTTCGTGCAAGAGCTGGTGGCGGCCTCCGAGCTGTTCGCGGACGGCGTCGCCGAGTCGACAGAAGCGGATCTGGAGGCCTCCTGGGACCGGCCCGACGTGGACCTGACCCGGATGTCCCTCGGGGGTTTCGTCGATGGCCGGCTAAGGGCCTACGCCGTCGTGTTCCAGGGCCGGGTCGAGGCATCGGTCCACCCCGAGCGGCGGGGCGAGGGGCTCGGTACGCATCTGGCGAAATGGACCTGGGAGGTGGCCCGCTCGGAGGGCCGCGAACGGGTGGGCCAGACAGTTTCCGACAACGAGGCTTCCGCCGCCGCTCTTTTCCAGGCGCTCGGCTACGAGCGGGGCCATACCGCCTGGATCCTCCGTAGGAAGCTCGGCGCTCCCTTCCCCGCGCCGGTGCTCCCCTGCGGCTATCGGTTCCGCGCGTATACCCCGGGGGTCGATGACCCGGCAATCTACGAATTGATCGATGAGACCTTCTCTGAGTGGCGAAATGCCGATAGCGAACCGATGGGCTTCGAGAACTGGGCCGCCTACGCACTACGACCTGCGCCGCCGGAGTTCGTCGTGCTCCTCGTGCA
Organism: uncultured delta proteobacterium; assembly: GCA_963785045.1. Lineage (GTDB taxonomy): Bacteria > Desulfobacterota > Desulfobacteria > Desulfobacterales > SpSt-501 > SpSt-501. Next base: position 21,673 of record CAWAUC010000026.1, read on the forward strand.
AGAGCCCTGCGCCGCCGGTTCCCCGGCCGGCGCCCCCTTGCCCTGCGCCACTACGGCCGGCGTCCTCATCGGCGTCTCGGTGGGACACGACTATGAGTCGCAGGGCGAGGGCTGGATCGAACAGATCGCCGTCCGGCGAGAACACCGTGGGCGCGGCCTGGGTGGAGCGCTGCTCGCCGAAAGTTTCCGCCGCTTCCAGGAGGCGGGGAGGGGCAGCGGCGGGGTCTCAACGGACTCGCGCACGGGCGCCCTGGGTCTCTACGAACACGCGGGCATGGTGGTGGTGCGCAGCTACACGAGGTGGGTCAAGACCGGGCTTTAGGCGCAGTCCGGGTTCCCACCGGCTCGGTCGCCGACTCCCGCGGCGCCTCTAGTCGTTCAGCGCGGTGAGCAGTTTAGCCAGCGGCAAGCAACCGGCCCAGGGTCCGTTCCAAGCGCCCATGATCATCCTCAGGTCCGGCCTCTCCACCGATCGCGCCGCGACGAGCTTCACCGACCCCAGGTCGGCGCCTCCCTGTAGCAGATGAAGTTCCGCCAGTTCGTCGCCCTCCTTCACCGGGAGGCTCACTTCCTTGATGAGCTTCACCTGAGCGGTGACTTCCTTGTCGCCCAAGAGGCGGCGGCTGAGCGGCGACGCGGTCACCAGCGGCACCGTGCGGGCCAGAGGGTCGACGATGGGCACGTCCACGACCGCCGTCCCCTTGTCGATGAGGCTCTTCATCGGGCAGCGCTCGAATCCGTACTCGAGCAAGGCCTTGCTTTCCATCTCCCGGGTGTCCTGGTCTTTTGCGCCCAGCACGACGCTGATCAGCGTCAGTCCGTCCTTGGTGGCGGACGCGACCAGACAGTAGTCCGGCCCACGGGGTGGACCCGGTCTTGATGCCGTTCACCCAGTGAGTAGTCCCGGAGCAACTCGTTGCTGGTCTTGATGACCCGGCCGTTGATGCCGCCCACCGGCTTGTCCAGGGTGAACTCCCTGGTGGAGACGATCTTCCTGAAGACCGCGTTATGCATGGCGGCGCTGGCGATCTTGGACAGGTCACGGGCCGAGGAGATATGGCCCTCCACATGCAGGCCCCAGGCGTTCTCGAAGTGGGTGTTCGTGAGCCCCATCTTCTCTGCGCGGGCGTTCATCTCCGCCACGAAGGCCTTCACGCTGCCCGCCTGCGCGACGGCCAGGGTGATGGCCGCGTCGTTGGCGCTGGGGACCAGCATCAGATACAGGAGCTCCTCGACGGTGAACGATTCGCCCCGTTTGAGGCCCAGGGCGGAGCCCGCCGCGCCGACGGCCGCTGCGGGTACCTTCACCACCTTGTCGAGGTCCATGGACTCCAGGATGAGGATGGCCGTCATCATCTTGGTGGTGGAGGCCATCTCCAACTGCTTGTCGGGGTTTCGGGAGTAGAGGACGGTCCCGGTGTCCATGTCCACGACGATGGCCGCCTTGGCGGTCACGCGCGGGACCACGAGTTGTATCGCCCTCGTCGGCCGGGACGATGACGATGGGTTTGTCGAGACTCGTGGCCAGCGGCCCCGAGGCGAGAGCCGCAGACGGCGCGAAGAGGAGGAGCGCCGCCGCCAAGACCGCGGCGAGCACAAGCAGCGCGGCTCAAAGGGCCCGGCGCGTGCTTCCCCCCGTTCTCACGGCACGACTCTCGGTTACTCCTCTACAACGGCTTTGGTTATGGCGATCGCGTCCGCGGGGACGTCCCGGTGCGGGCCGTGAGCCCCGGTCTTGACCTGGGCGATGGTGTCCACGACACCCATCCCGTCGGTCACCTTGCCGAACACCGCGTAGCCCCAACCTTGCGAGGTCTTGGAGGTGTGGTCGAGGAAGTCGTTGTCCTTGAGGTTGATGAAGAACTGGGCCGTGGCGCTGTGCGGGATCGGAGGTGCGCGCCATGGCGAGGGTACCCCGCGGCGTTCTTCAGGCCGTTGTCGGCTTCGTTCTGGATGGGCGCGTTGGTCGGCTTCTGGAGCATGTCCTCGCTGAATCCTCCACCTTGGATCATGAAGTTCGGGGATGACCCGGTGAAAGACGGTCCCGTCGAAGAAGCCTGAGGAAACATAGGAGAGGAAGTTCTCCACCGTCACCGGAGCTTTGGCCTTGTCCAGTTCGATGGTGATCTTTCCGAGCGTCGTCTCCAGCACTACCCGGGGATTTGTCTGTTCCTCCATGAGCTCTGCCTTTCTCGAGATAGCGACCGCCGGAACTCGTCTATCTTCGCACAGGCGGCCTTCTCATCCCACCCGGGTAGCGAAAGGGGCCGGGCGTGTGACCGCCGAGCGCGTTGTTCGCCGAGTCGGTGGCGTTGTCATCTCGCTTTCATCTGGCCGAGTTACGGTGGCTCGCCGGGAAGCGCGGCCAGATGTCCAACCTAACGTGGAGACTGCCAGTGGAGTTCCTTGTCAACCTTTTCCTCCACCTTGACGTCGTCCTTCGGGACTGGGTCTCACAGTACGGGAACCTGATCTACGCTCTTGTCTTCATGGTCGTGTTTCTCGAGACAGGATTGGTCGTCACGCCGTTCCTGCCCGGCGATTCGCTCCTCTTTGCGGGAGGGGCCGTGGCCGCCATCTCCGGTGGTCGGCTGAGCGTCTGGGTGCTGGTATCAGTCTTCTTCGCGGCCGCCGCTCTGGGCGATCTGGCGAACTACTGGATCGGTCGCACTTGGGGACGCCGCATCCTCGCCTCGCGGAGACTCACAAGAGTGGTGAAGCCGGAGCACATAGCCCGTACGGAGTCGTTCTTCGAACGGCACGGCGGCAAGACGATATCGCTCGCCCGCTTCGTCCCGTTCGTGAGGACCTTCGCGCCGTTCGTGGCGGGGATCTCTCGAATGGGGATCGCCCCCTTCTTGGCCTACAACTTGATAGGCGGAGCGGCCTGGGTAGCGATCTTCGTCTCGGCGGGCTACCTCTTCGGCAACATCCCCTTCGTGGCGCACAATCTCGAGTACTTGGTGATCGCCGTTGTCATCACGTCGGTGATGCCGGCGTTCCTACCGCTCTTGCGCCGCGTCGGATCGAAGAGGAGCCGCACCGCGCCGGACTGAGGAGGCCGCGCGCGGCAGGACGGAAACGCAGATGGAGCAGGCGGCAGCCGGTTGGCCCGGGGTGTCAGCCGGGGATGCGGGGAAGCATCACCGTGAACGTCGTCCCCTCACCCTCGGAGCTCTCGACGGTGAGGGTACCGCTATGAGCTTTGGTGATCTGCTGGGCCAGAGCAAGGCCGAGCCCTACTCCTGGGGTCGCCCGGGAACGGTCCCCCCGGCTGAATCGCTCGAAGATCGTCGCGAGGTCGCCGGCGGGGATGCCGACGCCGGTATCGGCCACATCGATGATCACCGTCTCGTTCGCTCCCCGCGCCGTCACGGTCACACCGCCGCGCACGGTGAACTTGATGGCGTTATCCACGAGGTTGACGAAGAGCCGTATCAAGCTGTCGGAATCGCCGGCGATCCACAGACCTTCCTGTCCCGTATATTCGAGAGAGAGATCCTCGGCTTCGGCCAGCGGGCGCAGGGCGTCGACGACATCCTCCACAAGGGTCGTCAGATCGACGGGCTGGGCAGTCCCGGACGTCCGGGTACCTCGCGCCAGTTCGAGCAGGTCGTCCACGAGGCTGCGCAGCCGGGCGGTCTCCTGAGCCAGATCATCGAGGGCCTCGACATACTGCGCCGGCTCTCGGGGCTCGGCTCGCACAACATCGAGTATGGCCTCCATGGCTGCAAGCGGGGTGCGAAGCTCATGCGAAGCGTCTGCTGCAAAACGGCGTTCACGCTGGAAGGAGTCGTCCAGCCGTTGGAGCATCTCGTCGAACGTGGAGGCGAGCCGGCCGACTTCGTCGTCCACCGTCGGTCAGGTCAAGCCGGGCGGACAGATCCTGTGCCGAGATCTTCCGGGCCGTCCGGTGATCGTGTCGATGGGGGCCAGGGCGCGGCGGGCAAGGAAATAGGCCGCCAAGCCCACCGGCGACGTGACCACCACGCCGCCGAGAAGAAGCGCGGCAAGTAGTTCTCGAGAGCTTCGGCGACGGGTGCGTGTCATGGGACGATCTGGATGTATCCAGCGACGCCCCCTGCGGTCGACCGTCAGAGAAAGGGTGTAGACGCGGTAGTCCCGGTCGGTCTTGGGCTCCGTCGTGTTGGAGAACAAGTCGTCGCCGTTCAGCGCCGTCCGGAGCGCTGCAGGATCGATGGGAGACCCGAGCATCGGACCGAAGCCCCCCAGCAGGCGCCCCGACCCATCCAGATACCTGACCGTATAGCCCTCAAGGAGGAGAGGCTCCAACTCTGCGTTGCTCTCGGGCACGCTTTCGCCCAGGTCGAGGGTGTTTCCTGAGGTCCTCACGGTCGACGCCGCCAAGGAGGCGCTCACCCGCAAGGCTTCGTCGAGCGAAATGCGAAGGCCGCGCCCCACATTGATGTAGACGTAGGTTCCAAAGCCGCAGACTGCCACCAGGACAAGCACCGCGACCGCGATGCCGAAACGGGTGCGAAGCGAGCGTACCCGTAGCCTAGCCAGATTCAGCCGTCGCACGCGCCTCTACCCCTTGGTTCCGGCAACCATGCGGTACCCGACCCCTCTGACGGTCTCTATCAACTTGGGCTCGAAGCTGTCATCCATCTTTCTGCGTAGAGTCCGGATGTACACATCGATTGCGTTGGACTGGTGAAAGACGTCGTAGTCCCACACGTGCTCGGTGATCATCGACCGCGTGAGAACGAGCCCGGCGTTCCGCATGAAGTATTCAAGTATCGAGAACTCGCGCGCGGACAGAGCTATGGCTGCCCCCCCGCGCGAGACCTCATGGCGGGCCGGGTCGAGGGAGAGATCGGCCACCGTCAGCACCGGCGTCCGCACGCCCTCCGCGCTTCGGCGGACGAGCGCGCGCAGCCGGGCGAGCAACTCCTTCATGGAGAAAGGTTTGATCAGATAATCGTCCGCGCCCGCGTCGAGCCCGGCCACTCGGTCGTCGATCGTGTCCCGAGCGGTCAGCATGAGGATGGCAGCCGCGCTCCCCGCCTTGCGGACCTCCCGGCACACCGTTAGACCATCCACCTCCGGGAGCATGATGTCGAGCACGATGGCGTCGTAGTCGGCCGTCTTTGCAAAGTGCAGCGCCTCCAGGCCAGTGAACGCGACGTCCACCGCGTACCCGGCGTCTTCCATCCCCCGGCGTACGTACGCCGAGATCCTCCGCTCGTCTTCCACCAGAAGTATTCGCATGCTCAGACCCTATCCGAAACAGATGAAAAGCGGATGAATAAGATGGGAACAACACCGGGATCACGGGTCTGCGATATCGGTTCTTTCATCTAGCCTTAATCAATCGTACGGAATCTAAGATAAGCTGGTCGCCAGCCGGGGCCGGCTGGATCGTCGCGAAACGAGGTGGGCACCATACTCTCCGTCTCTCATCTGCTTGCCCTGCTGGCGACCTACGCCTACGCCACGATCTTTCCCCTCTCAGTGGTGGAAGGACCCATCGTACGATCCTCGCAGGCTACCTGGTCTCACTCGGTTACGTCGACCCGTTCCTCGTCTATCTGACGGTGGTGGCCGGCGACATCACCGGTGATGTGGCTTGGTACGCGGCGGGCCGATGGAGCCGGCACGGTATCGAGACTCGGTGGGGCCGGGTCTGGGCGTCACCCCAGAGCGGATGCAGCGCGTCGAGGAGCACTTCCGCCGGCACAGTGGCAAGACCCTCCTCATAGGCAAGTTCACCCAGGCGCTGGGGGCTCTCGTACTGCTGGAGCCGGGGCTACCCGTGTGCGGCCCCGCCGCTTCCTTGGTTTCAATCTGCTCGCGACGCTTCCCAAGTCGCTCGCTCTGCTGGTCTTCGGCTACTACTTCGGGAAGGCGAGCGCTCCAGGCGGGTCGGTCCTCGACTACGCGGCCCTCGCCACCGCCATGGCCGCCGTGCTGGCCCTGATGGTGTGGTTCGTTCCCCGACGGTTCGCCCGCCGTCTGCAATAGGTCCTCGATTCGGAAAGGTCGGCCTCTCAACCCATGAAGATCCTCATAACCACCGACAGCTACTATCCTCAGGTGAACGGCGCCTCGATCTTCGGTCAGCGCCTGGCGGCGGGACTGAAGGAACGAGGGCACTCGGTGCTGGTGATAGCCCCCGGCACGTCCCTCAGAGCCGGCGATCCACGGTCGCCGGAGTCTCGGTGTTCGGGGTCAGTTCTGCGCCGGTCTTGTTCTACAGAGGCATGAGGGTGGCCGTACCCGGCGATCTCCACAGGGTCACGGGGCGCGCGATGGATGAGTTCAGCCGGACGTCGTTCATGCCCAGGGCCACTTCACCGTTTCCAAAGCGGTGATCGACAACGCCCGGCGAGCGGGCGTGCCGGTGATCGGGACGAACCACTTCATGCCCGAGAACCTCACCCACTACGCCCACGTGCCCAAGAAGTTCGATGAGAGACTCCAGCGCTGGATGTGGAGCCAGTTCAGGAAGTCTACGGGGCGATAGGCGCGGTGACGACTCCCACCGCCCGCGCCGCCGGGTACATGAAGACTCGAGGGTTCGGCAGTGAGATCAAGGTGGTGTCCAACGGCATCGACTTGCAACGCTTTCATCCGGACCAGGACGCGGCTGACCTCAGGAGCAAGTACCAACTGCCGGCGGACCCTTGCTGCTGTACGTCGGCCGGTTGGACAAGGAGAAGAACCTCGACTTGGTCCTCAAGGCGCTCGCCCTGATGCCGGCAGACTTGCCCCTTCATTTCGCCGTGGCAGGCAACGGGGCTGCCCGGCAGAGCTTGGAGCGGCTCAGAGCAGTCCTGGGGCTGGCGGGCCGGGTGACCTTTCTGGGCTTCGTGCCCGATGAGGACCTTCCGGCTCTTTACTCGGCCGCGCATTGCTTCGTCATGGCTGGGACGGCCGAACTGCAGAGCATCGCCACGATGGAGGCCATGGCCTCGGGCGTCCCGGTGCTCGCGGCGGACGCTGTCGCCCTGCCTGAACTCGTACGGCACGGGCATAACGGCTTCCTCTTCGAGCCCGGCAACGCCGAGATGTTGTCCGAGCAACTGACCCGGGTGTTCGGTGACCTGGACCTGCGGGACCGCATGGGGCGGGAGAGTCTGGACATCATCCAGGCCCACGCGGTCGAACGCACCATGCAGACGTTCGAGGCTGCGTACCGGAACATGATCCAGGATGGTGTGCCCGTGCGGCCAGCCGCCTTTCGGCGCCGCGCAAAGCGCCTGATCGCCTCTTTCTCCAACTGAGGCCGGCTAGGGTGTGTGTATAGGCTTCTAGGGACTGGGGAGCGGCCCGAAGGACTCGGCCACCTTCAGTATCTGGTCCTGCGGCGGAAGATACGAGAGCGTGTTCGAGACCCAGAGAAGAACGCCGTCCTTCTAGCCCAGGAGCAGGATATCCATCGCGCCCGGCGACGCCGGCACTGTAAGCGATGTCGCTGGGGAACTGCCGAGAGCTTCACTGACGCCCGGGTCGACACGGGAATTGGCTCCTTCGACGACGTGCCGGAACCACAGGTAATAACCACCGCCAACGGCCAGTGCGATCACCGGGATCAGCGCGCTGACCAGCAGAGCGATCCGGCCCCATCGCACGCGGCTGCCGGGCGTGGAGCTGTAGACACGCGGCTGTAAGGGCGGATCCGAACCAGGCTGAGAGCGATAAGCCAAGCGGTGGCATCTCCTCGAGTGCGGCGGGCGGGCCAAGGTTCGGTGGCGAGATTAGAAACCGATGAAGACCCGGTGCGCGTGCGTGGCGCTGCGCTGGTGGCTGTAGCGGTAGTATGGGGTCAAGGCCCGATCCGGGCCCGTTCGAGGAGGGCGCGATGCGTTATCCGTTCGGTATCCTCTGGATAGTCTTCGCCGTGCTGTGGATCTTCTGGCCTCAGGACTCTCGGGCACGTTTACACCTGGATCGTGGGGCTGCCGCTCATCCTCGAGATATTGGTCTGGATCGTGTTCCTGCCCTGGGTGGGAGCGTTGTTCGTCTGGCACACTGCGCTGGCGCTGTGGCTCAAGATCGTCATCATCCTCGTGATCGCCTTGGTGACCACCGGTGGTGCGAGCGCCCGGAGCGTGGCCAGGAAACGGCCCCGGACCTGGACGAACCGCACCAGCGCATAGGTCCCACCTCCCACGAAGGAGACAACGGTGCCCGACATGAGGCTCGACCCCGAAAAACTGCCCGACCACGCCGTGGCCAACCGCGACGCCTGGAACGCCGACGCCGACACCTACCAGGCCGACCACGGTCCTCAGCTGACAGCCTCCGGAGGGCATGGCGTGGGGCGTGTGGCAGATGCCCGAGAGGCAGCTCCAGGTCCTCGGCGACGTCAAGGGCAAGGACATCCTCGAGTTCGGATGCGGGGCGGCGCAGTGGTCCATCTCACTGGCGAAGGCCGGCGCGCGTCCGGTGGCCCTGGATCTCTCCGAGAAGCAGTTGGAGCACGCCCGCAGCCTGATGATCGAGGCTGGCGTGGACTTCCCCATCCTCCACGCCAGCGCCGAAGAGGTGCCGCTTCCGGACGAGAGCTTCGACATCGTGTTCTGCGACTACGGGGCCATGACCTTCGGCGATCCCTACGCCACCGTCCCCGAAGCGGCGCGTCTGCTGCGGCCGGGGGGCCTGCTGGCCTTCTGCGGAGCCACTCCCGTCATCGAGATGTGCTACGCGGAAGACAGCGACCACCCGAGCGAGACCGCTGCAGGACGACTACTTCGGCATGTGGTCTCTGCCCTGGGACGGCTACGTGGAGTTCATGCTGCCGTACGGAGCGTGGATCCGGCTGTTCCGGGCGCACGGCTTCATCATCGACGACTTATCGAACTGCGCCCGACGCCCGACGCGGTCAGCAGCTACCGCGACGACACGGACCGGGAATGGTACCGGCGCTGGCCGGGCGAGATGATCTGGAAGGTGCGCAAGGAGGGCTAGTACGCTGCGCACGAGCGACCCGCAGCCAGCGCCGGCGCAACCGACTGGCAGCCCGGCCACGACTACCACCGCCGAGCAGCAGATAGAGGCCCTCTTCTCCGGCCGCGGCGCCGGTTCGCGTATGCTCCGGGCGTCCGCCTTCCTAGCGCCACCTTCTCATGCATTCGGCCCTCCAGTTCCGCCACCAATTCGTCGAGGAACAGGCCCACATCGGTCACGATACCGATCGTCTGGAAGCTTCCGCGGTCGGCCAGCTTGGTGACCGCCGCCGGGTTGATGTCCACGCAGACGGTATGCACTCGACGCCGCCAGCAGGTTGCCGGTGGCGATGGAGTGCAGCATGCTGCACAGCATCAGGCAGAGACCGGCGCCGCGCACGTGCTCGCGCATGGCCTGCTGCGCCACCATGGTGTCGGTGATCACATCCGGGAGCGGACCGTCGTCGCGGATGGACCCGGCCAGGACGTACGGGATGTCCTGCTGCACGATGTCGTAGAAGAGTCCCTTGGTCAGCACGCCCTGCTCCACGGCCTGCCGGATGCCGCCCGCCCGGCGGATGCGGTTGATGGCCCGCAGGTGGTGCTCGTGGCCGCCTTCGACCGATTCGCCCTCCGTCAGGTTGATGCCCAGGGAGGTGCCGAAGAAGGCCGACTCGATGTCGTGGGTGGCCACCGCGTTGCCGCCGAACACCACGTCGATCCAGCCCGCCGTTGACCAGTTTGGCGAACGCCGGCGCGGCGCCCGTGTGGATGACGGCCGGTCCCAGCACGGCGATGATCCGCTTGCCGGCCGCCCGGTTCTCGCGCATGAGCTGGGCCACCCGCGCGACCACCAGCCGCTTGGGTTTCTCCGAGGACACCGCCGAGCCCATGAACTCGAAGGCCCGGGACGCCTGGTCGTGTCCCAGAGGGATCACGCGGATGCCGTGCCTGCCCCACCACGATCGGGTCGCCGGCCTTCACCTGGATGAGAGGCACGGTCCTGGCGGTCCCGGTCTCGGGGTCGACGAGGATGCCGCAGTCCATCTCCGGCCCACTCCACCGGGATCCACCTGCCCTCGAAACGGATGAAGGTCTCCAGGTTGGTGGTGGAGTAGAAGTCCTCGGGAAAGACGCCGTCGGCCGGCGCCGGCTCGACGCGAGCGTCGTTCTGGTCGACGAGCTCGACGCCGTGGCGCTGGAGGTCGCGCAGGATCTGGTCCAACTCGGCCTCGTCCGGTCGCCGTCACCCGGAGGAGGGCCAGCGAAGGGTCGTCCTTCTCCTTGCCCATCTTGAAGCGCAGGATGCGGTACTCCCCGCCGCGCTCCAGGATGTCGTCAAGCACCTGGGGCAGCAGCAGGGAATCGATGATGTGGCCTTCCAGCTTGATGTCCTCGTATGCGCTCACCAGCAGTTGTGCCCCTTCGCGCCCTCGAATCTCACAGCGGTAGCTCCCGTTTCTCGATCGTCCGGCTGATCGTCCCGCTAGTAGGTCTCCGCCCAGAGCTCGTAGTAGGCCTGGGGATGCTTGCACGCCGGGCACTCCTCGGGGGCTTCCGGGCCCTCATGGATGTAGCCGCAGTTGCGGCAGTGCCACTTGACCGCGGTGTCGCGCTTGAAGACCCGGCTGGCCTCCACGTTGGCCAGCAGCTTGCGGTAGCGGAGTTCGTGCTGCTCCTCCACTTCGGAGATCTCGGTGAACGACTCGGCGACTCTGTCGAAGCCCTCTTCTTTGGCCACGGCCGCGAAGCCCGGGGTAGAGGATGCCCCACTCTTCTTTCTCGCCCTCGGCCGCCGCCAGCAGGTTCTCCGCGGTGGTGCCGATCTCGCCCGCGGGGTAGGTGGCGGTGATCTCCACCGGTCCGCCCTCCAGATGCTTGAAGAAGACCTCGCGCGTGTTCCTTTTCGTTTCCCGCGGTCTCCTCGAAGATGGCGGCTATCTGTTCGAAGCCCTCCTTGCGGGCTTTGCTGGCGAAGAAGGTGTAGCGGTTGCGCGCCTGGCTCTCGCCCGCGAACGCCTTGAGAAGGTTCTGCTCGGTCTTGGATCCCTTGATGCTTGCCATGGACTCGGTCTCCCTTCCCGGAAACGTCTGACCAACGATTCGTGTATGCATAAGAGGATGGCACATACGGCGAGCGTTGTCATACCCGGGTGTTCACGGCCGCACTTCTGCCGGGGGCCGGTGGCCGGCGGCCGGCGGCGAAGCGGGGCTCGAGGATCTCAGCCCGCCGTGGGGTCGGTCACTCTCCCCAGGAAGAGCAGGGCGCCGGTGTCCTTGTCGCGCAGCGCGAAGAGGAACGGCCGGTCGATGGTGAGCTGCACCGGCTCCATCGGTGCAGCTCCCGCCCGATGATGACGGCCGTCGCGGCGGCCGCCTCCGTACCCTCTTCGTCTACGGCGATGTAAGCTTCGTGGATGACGTCGCTGATGCAGAGCGGCTCCTGCGTCGGTCATGCCCGAGAAGTCGGCTGGACTGGGGTCGAAGGCCTTGTGCATTCCCAGCGCCTTCAGCGCGTCGTTCAGGCGCGGCCTGCGTGCGGAACTCGAACTTGGGCATGGCTCAGCTCGCACCTCGCGTGCCCGCCGAGGCCGGCTGCCGCGTCGAGCGATAGGCCCGTCTCAAGCTGCGCTCTCCACCTCGGCGAAGCGGCCCGTCGTCGGGGACTATCAGGAGCATGGCCAGTTCGTCGTGGGATAGGGCAGTTCCACCGCCTGCCAGCCGTCGCCCGTTGCGCATAGGCAAACGAGGCACTCCTGGTTCATCATCGGAGTGGTGACCGTCTGTGCCGGCCAGGGTGGTGAAGCTGCCGTCTGCGCGTCGCGTCCTTGTCGAACTGGTGCGCCCAGGTGGCGTCCAGGTAGACCGCGTTCACCAGCACCAGCCGGGTGAGCGAGTTCGAGCGCCCTCGGGGATGAGGTCCTCGATCTTGTCGTTGGTCTCGACCGGCCACCCACTCGTTGATGGCTTTGCGGGCGTCTTCGGCGGCGGTCTTGTAGTCCACCAGGCGCACGCCGGCACCGTAGTCGCGGCCAGGGTGTCGAGGAAGAGCTTCTCAAAGACGGTGTCCTTCTGGCCCCAGAGGCTGTTGGCGGTCTTGACCAGCACGCCCTCGTCGTTGCCATCCGCGTTCTTGCCCTGCCAGCTCGCTGATTCGAGGGAGGCATCGAGGGAGTTGAAGGCCTGATGCAAGGGCGTCGCCTGGCAAGGGTGAAGTGGAGGGTCGCCGCCATCTCGGCGGCGGTGTCGCCGACGGCCCCGGCGTAGGTCATGGCCAGCGCGGTCTCGATGCTGGCGGGCGAGAAGACGAGGTTGCCGTCGCCGGCGTGTTCGCCAGCACGCCGTAGAGGTCGGCGCCGAAGGCATCCATGGCACTAGCGGCGGAGAGGATGTCGGCCTTGGTGGCCGTGGCTGTTTGTCGGGCGACATCGGAAGCGGCCATGACGGTCCCACCTTGAGAGACGGTGGTGCCGTCGGTCGCGTTATTGGTGGTCGCCGTGTTGCTCAGCGACGTAGTGGTCTCTACCGGTCCGGCGCCGCACGACGTGAGCGCCAAGAGTGACGCCAGTAGCACCGCGACGGACAGCGCGACCAGATACTTACCCATGACCCCCCTCCTCGCTTCTGCCGGCGGCCAGCCGGATCCCGAGTGTTCCGACGGCCCGCTTCGGCGCGCCGGTTCCTGGCCGCTGCGTGGGCGCGCCGGCGGCAGCATGCCTTCAGCTCGGCCCCCCCGAGAGGCCTCACTCCGCCAGGTCGGTGATGACCAACACCGTTTGGAATTCCGGCGTGCTCTCAGGCTCAGTGGGGGCGGGCCGGTCGGCGGTCTCGTGTTCGCCGGCCGGCCGGCGCTCGGACTGCAACCGTGTCCAATCGGCTTTCACGTCCTCCCAGTAGCTCTCCGACCAGCCCATTTATGCCATCTCCTTGTCTGTACAGTATGCCGCAGCCGCCCGCGCACGAGAGCTGGCAGGTGGTCGTGGTGACGGCACGATCTCCCATCGCGTTCCCCGCTTCTACGGTTATGTGGTACCAAGGATGCGCTTTGCAGCGTCGCCTGTCCTTCGCGCACCGTCCGGTATAATGACCGCCACACACATGCAGGTAGCACACGTCACAAGCGGAGTTCGCAGGGGAACCCGTCCCGTCAAGAATCTGTCCGAAGATCGGATGATTCATGAGGCCCACCGTTTACAACAGCCATCCCCGGGATAGTTACCCGGCCCGCCTGCTGAGGGCGCTTCTGTCCGCCATCATCCCGGGACTCGGTCAGTTGCGTCGCCGGGCGTCGGCGACGGGGCTTCTTCCTGCTGGCGATGTTCGTGGTCGTCACCGTGCGGCCGTCGTCATCGTCCTCACGCGGGGGTCGACACCATCGTCGGCGTGGGCGGTGCAGCCCAAAGTCCTGCTCACGCTCTCTGGGTGGACATCGTCGTGATGCTGGTCCGGCATGTTCGCGGTCATCGACGCGTGGCTGACCGCCAAGGCGGGCGCGCCTGAAGCCGGCGCGCCCCTCCGGTCCCGCGCATGCTCTTGACAGGGGTGGGGCTGGTCCTGATCCTGGTGTTCACGGTCGCTCCCGCACGCGGTGGCCGGCTACTACACGTTCGTCTCCCGCAACCTGCTCACCACGGTCTTCGCAGGCGACGGCAACGAGCACCGACCACCACCCAGAAGACCACCGGTATCCTCGGGCAGTACCGAGCAGCACCGCCGGCAGCAACCACGAGCCCAGCGTAGCGACTCGAGACACGCACCACGCACGACGACGCGCCGAGGACTCGCTCGACTGGGGCAGCGACGGCCGGATGACCATCCTCCTCATCGGCACCGACGCCGGCTACGGCCGCACGGGGGCTCGGTCGGACTCCATGAACATCGCCACCATGGACATCAAGACCGGCAGGGTGGCCATGTTCGGCCTGCCTCGCAACACGGGCAACACCCCGCTGGGGGCCAAGACGGCGGCTGCCTGAAGGGCAACAGCTCGTCAAGACCATGAAGACAAGTATCGAGATCTGCTCAACAGCCTGTACACGGCCGGCTCGAAGCATCCGGAGATCGCTCCCGACGGCGGGGATCCCGGCGCGGAGGCGGTCATGGAGACGGCCAGCCTCATCCTAGGCATCCCCATCGACTACTACGCCGTGGTCGAACATGATGGGCCTGGTCGACATGGTCGATGCGGTGGGAGGCATCAGCATCAATCTCAAGAGGCGCTGCACATCACCTACGCGCCGCTCAACGCGGGAGAGGAGAAGAAGACCTACGTGTTCAACGTGGGGGTGAACCATCTCAACGGGCTGGAGGCCCTGGCCTTCGCTCGCGACCGGTCGGACAGCGACGACTACGTGCGCATGGGCCGGCAGCGTTGCGTCATCATGGCCATGCTCTACCAGAACAGCGTCGTCCAAGCTGACGCTGCGGTTCCCCAAGATCGCATCCGCGCTCGGAGAAGAGCGTGCAAGACCAACATGCCGCTGGGCGCTTGCCCGAACTCGTCAAACTGCGGAGCAAGGTCAAGACCAGGCAACATGATCACCGTGGGCTTCACGCCGCCGGATTGGATCAGCGGCTACGTCAACGGCACCAACGTCCTTGACTTCCCGAAGGTCAAGGCGGCGGTCAAGAGCATCCTGGCCGATCCCGATGCAGTGGATCGCCGCGCATCCGCCGTCGGCGACGCAGCGGCAGCGCTTCTGACTGCTGGAAGACCATCCAACTAGCCCGTAGACCGTTGGACTGCCCCGTTGGCGTGGCATCCCCGCGGTCCCTCGCCCGTCTCTTCCGTGTTCCCGCTCGCGGCGGCGCGCCTCACGCTCGCGTCTCGTAGGCATGCCCGCCTGCGCTCGTCCCAAGTGGCAGAGCCGGCAAGAGTCAACAAAATCAATATTATCCTTGACTTTCTTGATGTCTGTCGTACAATTGGTATTCATAAAGACCGAGCCGACAAGCTGACGGAACGACCGGGAGAGGACTATGAGCGAATGGCAAGAATTGACCGACCTGGTGGGCGATAGGCCTTTCACGGTCACCGAGGTCCGGCTGGCGGACCGGAGCATCGAGGTCCGTGGGGACTTCGACTGCCGCCGCTGGCCGGGCTTCGCTTCGAGGACCAGGTGTTCGTCAGCGAGTTCGTCCGCTGCCACGGGTCCATCAAGTACATGGAGAAGGCCTTCGGCGTCAGCTACCCCACCGTCAAGAACCGTCTGAACCGCATCGTGCAGCAACTGCAGCTTGTCGAGGTGGAACAGATGAGCGAGAAGGACGAGGTGTTCGACCTGCTCGAGCGCGGGCAGATCTCCGTGGAGGAAGCGACGGAAAGGCTCAAGCGATGAAGATGCCGCCGTATCTCGTGGCCATGCGGATCGTGACGCAGGGGCGCACCAAGTTCCGCTTGTGGTTCCCGCTGTTCCTGCTTTGGCCCCTCGCTCTGCCGCTCATCCTGTCTGACGCTCCTGGGAACGGCCATCGTGGACGCGTTCCGCTTCCTCGGCCGGCCGCAAGGGTGCGTACACCCGCCTGGCCAGTGGGCGTGCTGGGGATCGTGGGCGAGACCCGGGGCACCGAGAGTGTTCGTCGCAGGACGATGCACACACCGTGGCCTTCAGGCTGCGCTAGAAAAGGAGAACATCATGTGTCAAGAACGTGACCGCATACTCGACCTGCTGGCCGCCGGCAAGATCACCGCCGAAGAAGCGGGGCGACTGCTGGACGCAGTCGATCCGCGGGCCGGGCAGGGCGGCGCCGAGCGCCACGGCATCCAGCCGCGCGCCAAGACCGCCTCCGCCGCACCAGCCAAGTTCATCTACGTGAAGGTGATCAGCACCAAGGGGGACAACGTGAACGTCAAGATCCCGCTGGGCCTCGTGCGGGCGGGCCTCAAGCTCACGTCGCTCATCCCGCCGCAGGCGATGGACCAGATCGACAAGACGATGGCCGAGAAAGGTATGTCCTTCGACCTGAAGAACCTCAAGCCGGAGGACCTGGAGGACATCGCTCGAATCGCTCCGGGAGATGGAGGTCAACGTGGATTCCGCGAACGGGGACAACGTACGCGTGTACGCGGCCTGACAGAGGAGTGCTATGCAGCCTGACATCTCACCCATACTCGAGAGACTCTCCATCACGGAGCCGCTCGTAGGCTTCTACGACGCCCCCGACCCCGCGCCCTTCGCGCCTCTGGTGGTGCCCAAGGGGCGGCAGTGTGTGTTCAGATCGATCGGAGGACTGGAAGGAGGGCAGGACCCTTCACCTCACCAAGGAGAAGCACGGCTGCGGCGGCATGCACCTGCTGGGGCTGGCAGGAGCGCTCCCGGGAGGACCTGGTGGAGTTCCTGTGCGACGAGGAAGGGCTCAAGGCCGACCACGAGCTGATGGACCTGTGGCTCGATTCGGCGCCCGCACTACACGCCGGAGCACGAGAACCTGCTGATCGGGCCGCTGCAAGCGCCGATCAGTACGAGTATCTGCGGACCGTCACCTGGTACGTCAACCCCGACCAACTGTCGGTGCTCACAGCCGGCGCCATCTACTACAGCCGCCCGGACGATATCAACCCGCTCGATCGCTCGGTTCGGCTCGGGCTGCATGCAGCTGACCGCCCTGTTCGACGACTTGGACGTGCCGCAAGCGCTCATCGGCGTCATTGGATCAGGCTGCGCGGGCCGACCTGGACCGCTGCACGCTGGCGTTCACGGTCACCAAGCCCATGTTCGAGCTGTTGGCGCAGTGGGCGGCCGATCCGCGGAGTTCGCTGCACAACCGGTTCCTGGACACGCTGCTGCGGGCCCGGGGAGGCTCGCTGGCTTAGGGGCGGGCGGCAGCGGCCGGGCGCACCGGCGCCGCAGCGCCCTCTGGAGGCCCGGCCTCGGCCGTCCGGCTACGCCAGCGGTTCCAGTGCCTGGTCGAGGTCGGCGATGAGGTCGGCCGGGTCTTCCAGGCCCACCGACAGTCCTGAAAAGCCGTCGCCGGCGTAGCTCCGGTAGGAGGCCTCCTGCTCCGGTGTCAGGTGGAACGAGGTGCGCATGAGGTCGGCGGTGGGCAGGTAGCAGACCAGCGACCGGTGATGGCCCAGGGAGACCGCGTAGTGCACCACCTGGAGCCGTTCGGAGAGCAGCACGGCCGCGGCCGGGCCGTCGGCCACCTGGAACGTCAGCATGCCCGAGAAGTTCTGCAGTTGCCGCTTGGCCAGCTCGTACTGCGGATGCGAGGGTAGGCCGGGATAGATGACCCGGGTGATCTTGGGGTGCTGCTCCAGGTGCCTGCGCCACCGCCATCGCTCCCTCCTCGTGGGCCGCCATGCGGATGGGCAGGGTGGCCGCGCCGCGCAGGATGAGCCAGGCGTTGAAGGGGCTGAGCACGCCGCCCACGTGGATGGCGAGACCGCGCAGCTTCGACCAGTTCGTGCTTGTTGCCCGCGACCGAACCACCGATGGCGTCACCGTGGCCGCAGATGTACTTGGTGAGCGACTGCACCACGAAGTCGGCGCCGAGCTCCGCCGGCCGGAAGCCGATAGGGGTGGAGAACGTCGAGTCAACGGCCACCAACGCGCCGGCGTCGTGGGCCATGTCGGTGACCGCGGCGACGTCGGTGAGGCGGATGAGCGGGTTGGCCGGCGATTCGAGGTAGACCAGGCTTGGTATTGGGCCGCAGAGCGCTGGCGCACGTTCTCGGCGTCGGAGGTGTCCACCCGGGTCACCTCGATGCCCAGATGCGGCCAGCGGTCGTTGGCCAGTTCGGACGCCGCCGCGTAGGTGACGTCACTCATGACCACGTGGTCGCCGGATTTGAGGCAGTGCAGGAAGAGCGCGGTGATGGCTGCCATGCCGCTGGCGAAGCAGACGCAGTCCTCGGCGCCCTCGAGCACCGCCAGCTTCTCCTCGAGTTGCCGCACCGTCGGGTTGCCCCAGCGGGTGTAGACGAAGGGGCTCTCGTCGGTGAGTTCGTCGGCGGAGAACGCGATCTCGGAGTCGATGACGAACGTGGTGGACATCACCAGGTCGGGGGCGGAGGCGCCGGTGACCGGGTTGGGCGGATGGCCCGCGTGGACGGCGGCGGTCTTCATGCCTACGGCGCGCAAGCGCTTGTCGTCAGGAGCCATGGCTCATCTCCTCCCTGCTGTGCGGCCATCGAATATACCGGACGTCGCCGATCCGCGCAGCCGAAGTGGTGGCAGGTGGTCGCGCTGGGCTGGCCGGCCGAGTGCCGGCGAGGTGGCGGCCGGGCGGGACCGCGGCTCTACTGCCTACTGCCCAGTCTTGCCTTCCAGTACTCGAGCGTGCGGCGGAAGGCTTCATCGTAGCGACACGATCGGCTTGTACCCCAAGTCGCGCTCGGCCTTGTCGTGGCGGTAGGTGTGGTCGATGCAGGTCTGCACCACCGAGAAGCGGGTGAGGTTGGAGCGGGGCGCCACCAATTCCGCCACGCAGGCGGCCACGTAGGCCACCGGGTAGGGGATGCTGCGCTGGGGCGCCGGCAGCCCAAGGCTTCCAGGTAGGGCTCCATGAAGTCGAACAGGTTGGTGGCCGGGTAGTGGTCGCCCACGAAGTAGATCTGGCCGGCCACCGGAGAGCCAGGGAACAGGCGCTCGCGCCGCCAGCAGGTGGACGTGGGCCGCGTTCTCCGAGTACACATGGGTGAAGCGGGCCTTGCCGCTGCCCGCCCGCATGTACCTGCCCCGCCGGGCCATGTCCACGATATTGCCCAGGTGGTAGCGGTCTCGCGGGCCGTACATGCCGGCGGGGCGCAGCGCGCAGGTGGCAAGGTCGGGGCCGTTCGCGGCGATCATCATCGTTCGGCCGCGATCTTTGTGCGGGAGTAGTGGTCGCCGGGCGTCTTCTCCGGGATAGGGCAGCGACTCGTCGCCGTCGACGATGGGCCTGCGGCCGTCGACCACCACGTCGATGGTGCTTGTGTAGACCAGGCGCCGGATGCCCAGTTCGCGGCATGCGTCCACCACGATCCGGTTGCCCTCGACGTTGATGCTCTCGTAGACCTCGCGGGGGTCCCCGGCTCCCAGACGGCGGCCGCCGTCTGGAAGACCACGTCGCTGCCCGCGCAGGCGGCGCGCACCGCTTCGCGGTCGCGGATGTCGCCGATGCGGGCCTCGCAGCAGGCCTCGGGGAGAGGCTGCAGGTCGAGGACTGAGACTTCTTTGCCGGCGGCCAGCAGTTGCCGCACCATCTCGTAGCCCAGCATGCCTGCGCCGCCGATGACCGTGCAGCGGCGTAGTCGCGATGTGGCGGCTGCGAGCGTCATCGCATCGGCAGGCTCTCGGGAGCCCTCACGAGTCGGACTTCAGCTTCTTGGTGCGCCAGAAACCCACGCTGAGAGAGCTCGATGGCCTTCTGCGGGCAGACGTCCACGCACTTGCCGCAGCGCGTGCAGAGCGAGGTCCACATGGCGGTCACGCGCCAGGCCTTGGGATCGAACGGGTCGGGCTCCACGGCGCCGAGGGTCTGATGCAGCAGGAACACCGCCGGCTCGCAGGCGCGCAGGCAGCGCCGCACTCCCGCGGGTCCACGCCCACGCCGTCGCCGCAGCGGTGGTAGTCGATGGTGATCTTGGTCCGTGCCATCGCCCGGTCCATCCCGCCCTAGTACTTGCCCGCCAGCGCCGGGATCTGGTCCCGGGGCACCAGGAACAGGGCGTCGGTGGGGCAGACGTGGCGGCAGACCCCGCAGCCGTAACACTTCTCCTGGTCGATCACCGGCCGGCCCAGGCTTTGTCCATGCTGATGGCGTCGAACGGGCACTGCGTGACGCAGGCGCCGCAGGCCATGCAGGCTTCGCAGGCGTAGATCGGATGGCGTACTCGGCCTTGTAGATGGACTTGATGCCGAAGTCCACCCGCGGGCGGATGCCGGCGCATTCGGGGTTCTCGCACGAGCAGAGGTTGTTGATGTAGGGGAAGGGGCCGAACCAGATGGTGCCGATGTAGCCCTTGTGGTTGTGCTCGCGGAAGCGGGCGATGGCCTCGTCCCGGGTGAGGTGGTACTTCTCTTTCTCGGGGATGAAGCGCGGGCAGCTTGTCGATGATCTCGGACATCACGCCGAAGTTGATGCAGCAGGATTCCTTGTAGCCCGCGGGTCATGTAGCGGCACATGCAGTTCTTCTCGATGAGGGGCTCGGCGGCGCAGTGCCGCAGGATCTCCTCGGCGTCCTCCAGCGGCACCACCTGGCCGATGTGGCCCTTGGGCCTTGAAGGGGTTCGTGGGCGGCCTTCTGGCTGTGGAGCATGCGCTCCGCCATGCGTCTTGACCACCCGGCCGATGATGGGCATGCGGAAGGTATGGTCCATGCCGACCGGGCTGATGCCGTTCACTGGGCGCACCGAGATCGCTCGAAGTTGGTGTATTGCTCGAGAAGGAAGGCGCGGAGATCGTGCTTCTCAGCGACTTCGTTCGAGTAGTGCTCCGCGTTCAGGTACCACTTGCCGCCTGCGCCGTGCTCATACAGTAGTCACACATGAGGGCCATGATGACGGATGGTGGCGCTCTGGCGCAAGAGCGAACAGAGGATGTTCGGATGCGCAGGTGCCGGGGTGCCGCCCGGGGTGCCGCCCAGGGTGCCGCGGGGCCTGAGCCGGCTCTATAATCCCGGCATGGACAAGGAAGAGATACGGCGCCGGCTCGCCGGCAGTTGCGCTCTCGGGGCGGAGGCGTGGCCGACAAGCTCGGCACGTCCCCCGATGACCCGGCCCTTCTCACTCCGGCGGCCGTTCTGGTGGCGCTGGTCGCCTCGGCGACGGGCCCGGAGATCATCCTCACCCAGCGCACGGCGGGGCTGCGAAACCATCCCGCCCAGATAAGCCTGCCCGGCGGCCGCATCGAGCCCGAGGATGCCGGCGCGGCAGGGGCAGCGCTCCGGGAAGCCTGGGAAGAGGTGGGTCTGCCTCCCGAGCAGGTGGAGATCCTGGGGTGCCTGCCTCGCTACCGGACCGTGTCCGACTACTGCGTGCAGCCGTTCGTCGGCTGGGTCGCAGAGCCGGTCCCGCTGGTGCCCGAAGCGAGGGAGGTGGCGGATATCTTCCTGGTCCCCCTCCGATTCGTGGTCGATCCCGGGAACCACACGCGGGAGAGCATGGTGCATGACGGACGGGAGCGGACCTTCTGGGTACTGCCTTTCGGGGACAGGCGCATCTGGGGCGCGACCGCGGGGATCCTGGTCAGCCTGGCCCGAGCGCTGGGGTAGGTCTCCGGCGCCCGGGCGGCCGCGCCTGATTGCTCTCGCAGCCCCGTTTGCCGCTACTTCAAGTTTCCGATGATGTCGAAGGCGTCCACGCCGATGTTCGTCCCGGTGGCGGCGGAACTTCTGGTACCCGTCCACTCGATCTTGATGGTGTGCGTCCCGGGGACCAAGGCGCCCGTCTCCCAGACCTCTGGCCATAGACCGTGCCGGCGCTGTAGAGGTCGACGATGACCGGGGTCCCGCCGTCCAACGTCACCTTCGCCTTGCCGTACACCGGGCTCTTCTTGGCGATCCAGGCCAGATACGGACCCGGTGAACGTGACGGTCAGCGAAGAGCCGCCTGGTGTCGCTGAAGCGGAAGTACCCGCCGGAGGCCGCCGAGGTCCTGGAGTTCGACCACGTGCCCGCGTAGACGAAGCGGCTGTCGCCCTGTTCGTACCTGACCGGAGCGGCCGCATCCGCCTGGTTGACGGTGCCGGCGATCTCGAAAGCGTCGACGTTGATGTTGGCGCCCGATGACCGTTGGCGTTCTTGACGCCCGTCCACTCGATCCTGACCGTGTGGTCGCCCGCGGGCAGGACGCCCGTGTTCCACAGCTTCTGCTGCCAGATGGCGCTGGAGTTGTACAGATCCACGATCACCGGGGCTCCGCTGTCGACACTGACCTTCGCCTGGCCGTAGTCGGGGCTCTTCTTGCCGATCCAGACCAAGTAGGTGCCGTTGAAGGCGGCGGTGGCGTACGCGGTGGAGTTGGCAAAGCGGAAACTGGTGCCGGAAGCCAGGTTCGACGATGAGGCGATCCAGCCGCCCGAGAAGGTGAAACGGGTGTCCTTCTGCTCGTAGCTCGTGGTGGCCGGGATGGTCTCGACCGGAGTCGTGGGCGTCGTGGGAGCAGCGGCCGCGGTGGTCAGCGTTCCTGCCACATCGACGGCGTCGAGGCTGAAGTACTTGCCGGCGGCGTTGGCGCTATCCCGAGTGATGGTGACCGTGTGGGCGCCGTCTGTGAGTGTCCCGGTGTCCCAGACTTTCTGCTGGTACGCGACCACGGAGGCGGCCAGGTCGATGGTGGTCGCCGCTCCGCCGTCCAAGCTGATCTTGGCCCCACTGAGCGTGGTGCCTCTTGTGGCTATCCAAGCCAGATACCGGCCGGTGAAACTGATGGTGACCGAGGTGCCGTTCGCGTTGGCCCGTGCGTAGCTTCCGCCGGAAGCGCCGCCGGTGGAGAACGTGGCCCAGGTGCCGGTGTACGCGATGTGAGAATCAGTGTGGTCATAGCGCGTGGTCGCCGGAGCCGGTGTCACGGCCGGGGCCTGGGCGATCTCGCCGGCCAGTTCGACGGCATCAAGTCCGATGTTGGTCGCGCCGGACGCCGGGTTCTTGCTTCCCGTCCATTCGATGGTGACCGTATGACGCCCCGCCGGCAGCGTCCCGGTCTGCCAGACCTTCTGCCGGTAGAGCGTGCTTGCGCTATACAGGTCGACGAGGACGCATGTCTTGTCGTCCAGCGTGACTTTCGCGATGCCGTACGCGTTGCTGGTCTTGGCCAACCAGGCGAGAGAGGTCCCGTCGAACGCGATAGTAGCCGAGGCGCCTTCCATATCGACGTACGTGAAGGCTCCGCCGGACGCCGAGGAGCTCGTGGATGCCGACCAGGTGCCGGTGAAGGCCAGGTGTGCGTCGGTCTGCTCGAACAGGGCTGTGGTTGGACCGGCCGGGGGCGTCACGGTGGACGTGGCCTGCTTCAGCGAGCCCTTGAGGTCGAGGGCGTCTATCCCGATGTTGGTGGCCGTGGAGGCGCCGTTCTTCGTGCCGGACCACTCGATGGTCACCGTGTGGTCGCCATCCGCGAGCGTCCCGGTGTTCCAGACCTTCTGCTGGTAGACGGTGGTCGCGCTGTACAAGTCGACCGTCTTCGGCGTTCCCCCGTCAAGCGTGATCTTCGCGATGCCGTACACGCTGCTCTTCTTGGTTACCAGGCCCAGGTAGGTGCCGTTGAAGCTGACGGTCACCGAGGAGCCCGCAGTGTCGCTGTAGGCGAAGTCGCCGCCGGACGCCGACGAGGTGGTGGACTTGCTCCACGCGCCGGTGTAGGCAAGGCGTGAGTCGGCCTGCTCGTAGCGGGTGTACGGGGAGATCATCCGGCGGGCGGTCACGTAGCTGGTGCGGAAGGCGTCCTCGATGCACACCAGGTCGCCGCTGCGCGGCGCGTTGATCATCATGCCGCCGCCCACGTACATGCCCACGTGGCTGATGGGGGTGTAGAAGAACACCAGGTCGCCAGGCTCGAGATCGTCTTTGCTGACGGCTGTCCCGTACGTGGCCATGGAGCGGGAGTAGTGCGGAAGGCTGACTCCGAACTGCTTATAGACGTACATGCACAGGCCCGAGCAGTCGAAACCGTTGGTCGGACCCGCGCCACGCCCACAGATAGGGGACACCCAGATACTCGACGGCCTTCTGCACGACCTTCTCGCCGGAAGACGGCACGTCGCCGCCCCCATACCAGTACAGATCCTTGGTGGTGGCAGGACTGGCTCCCCAGTAGTTGGAGACGCTCACTTCCACCGGTCCGTCGCCATAACCCGCGGGGACCGAGGAGACGGTGATCTGCGTATCGGAATCGATCTTCCAGTTGCTCGATGGACACGTCTTTCTTGCCGATGCGCACCTTGGTGGTCTTGCTGAGGGACGTACCGGTGATCACGAGTCCGTTGCCGCCGGAGGTCGGACCGTTGGTGGTGCTGAGAGCGGTCACGCGCCCGCTGTCCAGGCTCTTGACTTCGCGGTAGACTGCCCAGCCGAGGCCCACGATGTCGACCTTCTTGACTTCCGCGCCGTGACTGCTTGATGGCGGCGCTGGTGGAGGCCTGAAGGGCGGACGACTTGCTGAAAAGGAGTACGCCTTTGTCCTTGGCGAGGAACGCCACTGTGGCTTCTCCGTCGGGGTAGTCCTCGCCGGAAACGATGCCCAGATGCGCATAGCTCAGCCAGCCCTGACCCGCGGCGTAGGCGGCCAGATCGGCGGCCGTGTCGTAGCGGCCGTCGGAGTCGCCAGAACTGCTCGTCCCGACGATGCGTTTGGCAACGGTGAACCCGCTCACCCCCAGAGTGGCGTCGGTGCCCACTACGATCCCTGAGCTGACGCCAAGATCGGAGATGGCGTCCTTGGCGGACTGGGGCAGTGGTCCGGCGGCCGGCATGAGCAGGAGGGGCCAGCCTTGCGCCGCAGCAAGCGAGGAGGCGGCGAGGGCGAACGCGTAGCTATCGCCGGGAGCGATGACCACTTTGGAAACGGTCCCCACCTTGGCTTTGACGGCGGCGGCGACCAGAGCCGCGGTCTCGTAACGATCCGCGCCCTTCAGCACCACTACGTCGTCGTCTCTGAGGCTGGAGACTGCAGACTTGACGCCGGTGGCGAAGGAGGCGGGAAGCCCCACCAGGAACACCTGTTTCGGCTTGAGCCGGGCCAGCTCGGAGGCCACGTCGGCGCTCAGGCTGGTGGCCGACGACAAGAGCAGAGGGCCGGAATAGGCTTTGGCGAGAACGGCCGCAGTGAGCGAGTCGGCGTAGCCATCTCCGCTCGTGACCACGGCCGCGGACACTCCGCTGGAGAAGGCCGTCGTCGAGAGCGATATGGCGTTGGCGACGTGGGTGTCGTCGTCGATGGGGCGGTTGAAAGTCGGGGCCGCGAAAGCCCCGGCAGAGCTCGCAAAGAAGGTCAGCGCGAACACCAGAAGCGCCAGCCCGATGTAGGTCCTTTTCCCTAGCGGCCGCATAGTCCCTCCGTCGCTTGAACGTCGCCGATATTTCCCTATCGGCCCGGAAGGGCTCTTACTGAAGCGGCGAATGGCGCGGATTGCTGCGAAATGAGGAAGAAAGCCGCGCCCCGGAGGGCGCGGCGGTGGCGGTTGTTCGAGGTCAGTCCGTCTAACCCAGCGCGCCCACGACATCGAGCGCGTCTATGTTGATGCGGGTTCCGCCCGCGACTCCGGCTTGGCCCAGCCAGCGCACTTCGACGGTGTGCACGCCGGACGCGACGGTCCCGGTGGACCACACCCGTTGTTTGCGCAGGGTGGTGGAACTCGAGAAGTCGATCAGGCCCTTGTCCTCACCGTCCAGGTAGACCTCGGCCTTGCCCTGGGTGACCCCCGTGGTGGCGATGAGGTCGAGCTGGGTCCCGTCGAACGAGACGATGGCCCCGCCCGCGGAATCAGCGTATGAGTACGAGCCACCGGATGCGCCCGTCGTGGTGAAGGCGATCCACTTGCCCAGATATTGGATCCTGTCGTCGGTCTGTTCGTAGCGAGTGGTCTCCGTGGAGACCGGCGTGGAACCCAGCGCGCCCACGACATCGAGCGCGTCTATGTTGATGCGGGTTCCGCCCGCGACTCCGGCCGTACCCAGCCAGCGCACTTCGACGGTGTGCACGCCGGACGCGACGGTCCCGGTGGACCACACCCGTTGTTTGCGCAGGGTGGTGGAACTCGAGAAGTCGATCAGGCCCTTGTCCTCACCGTCCAGGTAGACCTCGGCCTTGCCCTGGGTGACCCCCGTGGTGGCGATGAGGTCGAGCTGGGTCCCGTCGAACGAGACGATGGCCCCGCCCGCGGAATCAGCGTATGAGTACGAGCCACCGGATGCGCCCGTCGTGGTGAAGGCGATCCACTTGCCCAGATATTGGATCCTGTCGTCGGTCTGTTCGTAGCGAGTGGTCTCCGTGGAGACCGGCGTGGAACCCAGCGCGCCCACGACATCGAGCGCGTCTATGTTGATGCGGGTTCCGCCCGCGACTCCGGCTTGGCCCAGCCAGCGCACTTCGACGGTGTGCACGCCGGACGCGACGGTCCCGGTGGACCACACCCGTTGTTTGCGCAGGGTGGTGGAACTCGAGAAGTCGATCAGGCCCTTGTCCTCACCGTCCAGGTAGACCTCGGCCTTGCCCTGGGTGACCCCCGTGGTGGCGATGAGGTCGAGCTGGGTCCCGTCGAACGAGACGATGGCCCCGCCCGCGGAATCAGCGTATGAGTACGAGCCACCGGATGCGCCCGTCGTGGTGAAGGCGATCCACTTGCCCAGATATTGGATCCTGTCGTCGGTCTGTTCGTAGCGAGTGGCGCCCGCTGGGGGTACTTCGGAGGAGGGAGTGCCGTCGTACAGAGGAGCGGCTGCCAGGCTGTCGTACGGGTCCATCGAGGCTGAGGACATCGAGGTGGTCTGGTGGATCTCGAAGTGCAGATGTGGCGCCGTCGATTCGGCGTTTCCGCTGTCTCCCACGTAGGCGATGAACTGGCCCTGGGCCACATGCGCGCCGTTCGTCAAGCCGGGTGCGAACGCGTACTTATAGCCACCGGCTCCGTCGTCGGTGCCGGGCGTGTCGTTGTTGATGTGGATGTAGAAGTAGCCATGGCCGTCATCGCCGGCCAGCCAGATCGAGTACGACGGCACACCTGCGTATGTCCCCTCGCGTATGTTGACAGTCCCGCTGACGCACGCGATCTCTTTGGTCATCTTGGCGGCCATCAGGTCGGTGCCCTGATGCAGATGGTCCGTGCGGGGAGCGAGGTAGTCGTGGAGCAGCTTCACGCGTTTCTCGAGAGGGAAGACGATGGGGACGGTGGTGGCCGAAGCGCGGCTTGCGAAGGGGTTCGCAAGCATGACAGTAATGGCCAACAGGCCGATCGCAGCGGCGCCCAGGCACACCCTTGTCCGCTTGCTTCTGGCAGATCGTGCCGCTTTGGGCATGGTCCTGACCTCCTTGCTCTTACCCGCTCATGCGGGCGACTTCAGGTTGGGGTATCAGGTAGGGGGCATAGATTGATATCGGCAGCGTGCGCACGCTGCTTTAAGGCGGCCCACGATACCAACGGGAGTAGACGGAGGGGAAGCCGGCGTTCAGGTAGCGGTCAGATGCCCGCCGGGTTCACGCGCGATCGCGAGAGGCCGAACGCCGCGGACCGTGCCGCTTTCTAGGCCTCGTCCTGCTCGATCTCCTCCAGGACCGTGAGCTTCCAGTCACCGATCGCGCTCGCCCATTTCATTGCGTCCACCAGTTCCCCTGAAGAGGCGAACGTGCGGGCCTTCTCTAACGTGTCCCACTCGAAGAGCATGACCAGAACGTTGGGATCGTCAGCGGAGCGGAACAGTCGCGCCCCATGGGAACCGCGGCGCTTGCGGTAGCGCCCGTCGGCGTCGTAAATAGCCTTGAACTCGTCATAGCTCTCGACCGTGTGCTGCAAAAGGACGTACGGCATAGCCCCTCCTTCGTCCGGACTCGATGCACGCCCCCCTCGCGTCGAGCATAGCGGCTGCTCCCCCGATCGGGTAGTGCACACGCTCTCGAAGTCAGGAGGTCCGGGCCGTCTTGCTCAATTGCCGGAGCCCGCCAGCACGGACGCGAAGACCTGCCAGGCGAGCAGCGCCTTGGCCGTCAGGCTGAGGATGATGTACACCTTCTCGCCGTACAGGTAGTCCTTCCAGCGGCCGACCTTCTTGTACTGCAGGATCATGTTCACCGCGAAGATGTTGAAGAACACGAACAGGGAAGCGATGATCCCGTAGACGAAGCCGGGCGGGTTCTGGTCGCCAAAGCCGGGACTCCACACGTAGATGAGCACGATGATCCAGGGGATTATCCCGGCGAAACAGCCGTAGATGAAAGCCAGCCAGTTGGGTCTGCCGGGCGTCTCGTATTTCTCCATCAGAAGCCCGAATAGGATCATGGCCGCGTTCACGCCGAAGATGGCGAGGATGGCCGCGAGGTCGACGACCCCGCAGATCATCGTGATGAGCACGATCATGAGCGACGAGGTGATGGAGTACTCGATCCAGCGCCCGTAGTTGCGGTCGCGCAGCAGGTTGCGCTTGTACCAGCCGAAGATGCCGGGCGAGGCGATAAGCAATAGAGCAAGCGCCGAGAGGGCCATGAAGGCGAACACGCCCCAGCCAAGCTGGAAGCTGCCGATCCGGTGGCTCTCGGGGGCGGTCCCGGGAGGCCCGTTGAGCCAGGTGGCCACCACCGGTATGGAGAAGCCGTTCTGCAACACCGCGATGATGACGGCCTGGACGGCCAAGACTAAGCCCACGATCAGGTTCCACCAGCGGAGCCTGCGAAAGCGGGTCTCCAGGTCCAGTGCGGCCCCCGCCGTGCCGGAGTCTTTCGCTGCGCCTTTCATGCTCGTCCCCCTGCATCGATTCGGCTGCGACGCGACCGTTCGTATCAATACTATACGAATATGCGTTACAGTTTCCCTCGTGAACTCCAAGTCTGATAGCGCGGGCGGCGGGGGGGCAAGAGCCGCCTGGTTGCCCTTCGCCGCCCTGGCCGTTCTCGCCCTGCTCTGGGGCTACAACTGGGTGGTCATGAAGGTCGGCATGAGCTACGCCCAGCCCTTCATCTTCGCCGCCATGCGCACCTTTATGGGGGCGGTCTTCATGTTCATGCTCCTCCCTCTTCTGCACCGCCGCATCAGGCCGCAGGCGCTTGGACTCACCATCATCTTCGGCCTGCTGCAGACCGGCGGTTTCGTCGGGCTGATCATGTGGGCTGTGAGCATCGGCGGGGCGGGCAAGGTGTCCATCCTTTCCTACACCATGCCGTTCTGGTTGCTCATCCTCGCCTGGCCCATCCTCCACGAGCCGGTGCGGGGCCTGCAATGGGGGGCTGTGGTCTTCGCGCTCGGTGGCCTGATAGCCATTCTGGGCCCCTGGAACCTGCACGGGCTGGAGAGCAGCTTGCTGGCGATCGCTGCGGGACTCGTGTGGGCGCTCAGCTCGATAGTGGTCAAGATCATGCGTAAGAAGCACACCATCGACCTGCTGAACCTCATCGCCTGGCAGGGACTCTTCGGCTCTATACCGCTCATCATCGTCGCCGTGTTCACGACTACCGAACCCGTGCAGTGGAGCGGGACGTTCATCGCCGCTCTGCTTTTCAACGTCATCCCGGCGAACGCCATCACGTGGGTGCTTTGGCTCTATATCCTCCACACGCTTTCCACCGGTACGGCGGGCCTCAGCAGCCTGGCGGTCCCCGTGGTCGGCGTGATCTCGGCCTGGATACAACTGGGCGAGCAGCCGGGCGTGGCCGAGGGGATCGGGATGGGGCTCATCGTCGTGGCGTTGGCCATCCTCACCACCCGCGAGCTGGTCGCGAGCCGGTACGGGTATGGCGTTCTTCCGGCCGGCCCGGCCACGCCCGGACGTTAGAAGGCTACCGGGTCGCGCAGCCACTTCCCCGAGCGATGCCCCGGATCATCGACCTGAAGATGAACTTGTGCGCCGGCCACAGCGAAAGCCAGTAGAGATGGCCTGTCAGTCCCATGGGGTCCCACATGGCGGTCTGGACGATGCGGGTGCCTCCCTCGGGGAGGGGAAGGCAATCGAACTGCAGCCACCCGCGGCCCGGTCCCCGCATCTCTGCCGCCAGCAGTAGCTTCCGGTCAGGCTCGAGTTCCTCGACGCGCCAGAAGTCGATGGTGTCCCCAGGGATCACGCACACCGGGTCACGCCTGCCGCGGTGCAGACCCACCCCGCCGCTCACCTTGTCGAGCAGGCCGCGTAGTGCCCATAACCAGTCCCAGGCGTACCATCCCTTGGCTCCGCCGATGCACAGCACCTCCCCGAAGACCTGGCCGGGAGGGCAATCCAGATCAAGAGTCCTCTGGGCCACGTAGCGGCGGCCCACCTTGCGGGTCCGGCCTTGGCGGCGCGGGATGCCCGGCTCGGGTGAGCTGGAAATAGCGTCGCTCCAGCGGGTCTCCGCGAACGCCCGGTCCTCGTTGGCCAAGGCCCGGGCGATGGCCGCGTCCACTCCCATGGGCTCGATCTGGGGAAAGGCCTTCTGGGCATCGTCACTGGAGACGACCGTCTCGTTCTTCAGCCCCTCCAGGAGTTGGCGCCCGATGCGGTAGTAGAGGGGCGTCACCAGGGCCAGCCAGCCGGCCGACAGTCTGGGGGTCAGCAGGGGAACGCGGACGACGAATCTCTTGAGGTCCTGAGAACGCGCGTAAGCCTGCATCATGCTGCCGTATGAGACGCGACCGGCTCCGCCTATCTCGTAGACGGTGCAGCGCTCCGCGACTTCCAGTTCCAGCGCGGCCAGCAGGTAGGCGGTCACGTCCTCGACAGCGATAGGCTGGGTCAGGGTGTCGACCCAGCGGGGGGTGATCATCACCGGCAGACGATCGACCAACCCGCGGATCATCTCGAAGGACACCGACCCGCTGCCCAAGATCACGGAGGCTCGGAACTCGATGACTTCCGCTCCGCTCTCGCAGAGTGCGCGCCCAGTGTCTTGACGGCTGGCCAGGTGCGAGGAGAGGGTGTCGGCGGGGCTGCCCAGCCCACCCAGGTAGACGAGGCGCCGGACCCCTGCTTCCCGCGCGGCCGCGGCGAAATTGTGGGCGGCCGCGAGTTCCCGCTTGTAGAGGTCGCCCGCGGGCGCCCAGCGAGTGGATCAGATAATAGGCGGTGTCCACGTCCGCCAGAGCTGCCGCCAAGGAGCCGGGGTCGAGGACGTCTCCCTGGACCACCTGGGTCAGCTCGGACACGCGGGGCTCGAACGAGCGGGGCGCCTGCGCCGGGCGCAGGCGCCGGGGGTTGCGGACCATGATGCGCAAGGGACGGCCTGTCTCCTCGAGCGGCCGGATGAGCCGGCCGCCTATGTAGCCGGTGCCGCCGGTGAGCAGTATCGTCCCGGTGGATCTCATCGAAGGGCTTCGCGCGTCTCGGGTGCCAGCTTCTGGGCGTCCCGGACTTCGAAGTAGCCTTCCCAGGGGTCGTCTTTCAAACGGCCCAGGCGGCTGCTGAGGGTCTCGACGGTGAACGTATCCGCGCGGATGGGGCCGTTCAACTCCGTCCATCTCAAGGGCACCGAGACGGTGGCCCGCTCCTTCGCCCTGGTCGAGAACGGGGCGATGGAGGTCGAGCCTCGATTGTTGCGCACGTAGTCACGTAGATCTTGCCCTCGCGCTTGGCTTTGGACATGTTGGCGGTGAAGCGGTCGGGCGACAACTCCACCATGATCTGGGCGACCCTGCGGCAGAACTGCTCCACGTCCTTCCAGCCCTCGTGAGGCGTAGCGGCGCGACGACGTGCAGACCCTTGCCCCCGGTGGTCTTGACGAAGCTTTCCAGGCGCACCGTCTGCAACACCTTGCGGACCAGCCGCGCGCCGTCGGCCAGACGCGGGCCAGTCCACGCCCGGCCCCGGGTCGAGATCGAACACGACCAGGTCGGGCCGCTCGATGTCGGGCCACGTGGATCCCCAGAGGTGGATCTCGAACACGCCCATCTGCGCGAGGGCTGTGAGGCTGCCCGGCTTGTGATGGTAAGTAGGGCGCCGGACCCCCCGATTCGGTGATCATCACCCGGCCCATCGGACCGGGGAAATCCTCGGCCGGATGCTTGTGGAAGAAGCAGCCGTCCGAGCGCCCTCTGCCCTTGGGGGCTTTCTCGCCATCCGTCACCCCGCCTGGACAGCGCACCATGGCGACGGGCCGGTCGGCGACGAAGGGCATCATGCGCTCGGCCACCAGATCGTAGTAGCGTACGAGGTCGAGCTTGGTGAGCCCCGGGCCGGGCCAGAAGACCCGGTCGGGATGGGTGAGGGCTACGCCGTTGACCACCATGTCTTTCACGGCCGCCTCCGCGACTACGGCTTCCGCCGGCTTGTCTTCCCGCAGCCCCTTGAAACTCGGGTGGCGGATGCCACCGGAACGGGTCCATTCGGCGAACTCCACCTCAGCCACCAGTTCGGGGCGCACCCAGTGCGCTCCCCTCTGGGTCTTCTCGAGACCGGTGGCGAACGGCGGGGCGTTCACTCGCAGGCCCTGCAGGCGCGTCGCCAGAGCGGTCAGTGACCTCTCATCGAAGCCGGTGCCGACCTTGCCCACGTAGCGCAGGCCGTCCGCCTCCTGGACCCCGAGCAGCAACGCCCCGAAACCGGTCCGGGCTCCGGCGGGCTCCGTGTACCCGCCGATGACGAACTCCTGGCGGTTCTTGCATTTGGTCTTGACCCATTCGGCGCTGCGCACTCCCGGGCGGTACGGGCTGCCGAACCGTTTGCTCACGATGCCCTCTAGCCGCATCCGGCAGGCCTGCCCGAACACGTCGGTTCCGCCGCCCACGATGTGTTCGGAGATAGCGGAGGCGGCCGCCCAGGTTCTCGCCGACCAGCAGGCGGCGCAGCAGGTCTTTGCGGTCTTCGAGAGCGGCTTGCGTTAGGTCGTAACCGTCGAGGTGGAGCAGGTCGAAGATGAAGTACACAAGGCTGCCCACCCCTTCTTCGCGAGCCGGGTCTTGGCCGGCGCCAAGAGCCTCCCGCAACTCCTGGAAGCCGGTCCGCCCGTCCGGCAGCACCACCGCCACCTCGCCGTCCAGGACGGCGCTCTGCACCGGCAGCCGGACCAGTTCATCCACGACGGCCGCGAACGGTTCAGTCCACTCTTTCTCATTGCGCGAGTACATGGTGACGGCGCCCTTGTCGATACTTGCGATGGCCCGGTAGCCGTCGAACTTGATCTCGTGGAGCCAGTCCTCACCGGCGGGCGCTCTATCCACCAGGGTGGCCAATTCGGGGCGTACGAAGCCAGGCGGGGTGGGGACGGGGGTGGCGCCGCGCAGGGCGCCCGGTTCGAGGGCGGTGTCCAGCTTCGCGCGATCCTTCTTCGGCGCCACCGGGGTCTCCTAGCCCGCTCCGCCTGCCGCTTGTCGGCGGGGCGGTTTGGGCGCCTTCTCGGCGGGCGCCGCTCTCTTGGCTCAATACTTTGCCGGAGCAGCGCCATGATGTCCACGACCTCGGCGCCCTCCTCGGGCTTCGGCTCCTTGCGAGCGGTGATCTTGCCGCCTTTGACCTTCTCGTCGATCATCTTCAGCACGTCGTCGCGATAGGTGTCGCGGTATTGCTCGGGCTGCCACTCGCCGGCCATCGCGCCGACCAGCTGCTCGGCCATCTTCAGCTCCTGGTCGGTCACGGCCAGGTCGTCCAGGTTCTCGCTGGGCAGATCGAGATCGGCGGCGTCGCGCAATTGGTAGGGCCAGCGCAGGGTGTACGCGAGGATGAGCCGGGCCGTCGGCCACGACGGCGCAGAGATGCTGCCGCTCTCGGATGACGATCTTGCCCACACCCACCTTGCCGGTCCGCCGGATGATCTCGCGCAGCAGGGCGTAGGGCCGGCGTCCCGTCTTGGCCGGCTCGGTGTAGTAGGGGGTGTCGTAGTAGGTGATGTCGATGTCCGCGCGCGTCGACGAACTGCATGATGTCGATCGTCTGCGTGGCCTCGACGTTCGCCCGCTTGAGGTCGGCCGGCGTCCAGGACCACGTACTGGTCGCGTTCGTACTCGTATCCCTTGACGATGTCCTCCAGGGCCACCTCGTGCCCTTCCTCATCCACGCGCTTGTTGTGCACGCGGCTGCAGGTCGTCCCGATGGAGCAGGTGAAACGAGACGCTCGTCCCGGGCGTCCTTGGCGGGGTAGAGCGAGACCGGGATGGTCACCAGGCCGAAGCTGATCGCTCCCTTCCAAAGCGCGCGAGCCATGGGTCATCTCCTCCGGTGGGTCACGCCATGTCTCGTTCATGCCCGATGGTTATCCTCAGCCCCGGGAGACCACCCCCACCACGTCGATCTCAACGAGGAAGTCCGGCTTTGGCCAGACCCACCTGCATGAAGGTGCTGGCCGGCGGGTTCTCCACGAGCATCGGCGCGTACTTCTGGTAGTACTCGAGCTCGGTCTTGCGCATCTTGGGATAGTCCTCGAGGTTCTTGAGCATCATCAGCGTCTTCACGATGTTGTTCATGCTGCTGCCGGCTTCTTCCATGACAGCCCGCACCTTGTCGAGAGCGATCGATCATCTGCTCCTCGAACACGTCGGTCTCGACCTTGATCAGTTCGTCGTTCTGCCCCTGGCAGCCGGAGACGAAGATGAGGTTGCCCACGACCACCGAGTTCGCGAACTTCGGGGATTCGGCGGGAAAGTTGGGATACATGAGCTTCTTGCCGCCCCAGTACGCCGGATAGAACTTCACTTCTTCGGACATCGCGAGCCTCCTTGGCTTGTCTCATCTGGCGACCGTGTGGTCGGCCTGTCTACAATGTGGCGAGACGGAGCGACTCTAGTCAAGAGGGGGCGGCATGAGGTATCGAGCGCTGGGGCAGTCCGGGATACGAGGCGTCCGTCGTCGCTTTCGGCGCGTGGGCGGTCGGAGGATGGTGGTGGGGAGGGGCGGACGACTCCGAATCCGTTGCGGCCATCCGGCAGGGCCTCGACCTGGGGATCAACTTCGTCGACACCGCTCCCGCGTACGGGCATGGGCCACTCCGAGGAGGTCGTCGGGGAAGGCCATCAAGGGGCGGCGCGACGAGGTGGTCCTTGCCACCAAGTGCGGTCTGGTGTGGCACGCTGGACAGAGGCACCCACTTCTTCACGAGTCGGGCAAGAGCGTGCGCCGCTACCTGGGCGCCGAGTCCATCCGCTACGAGGTCGAGCAGAGCCTGCGCCGCCTGCAGACCGACTACATCGACCTCTACCAGACCCACTGGCAGGACTCCACCACCCCCATCGAGGAGACCATGGGGGCACTGCTGGAACTCAAGCAGGAGGGCAAGATCCGGGCGATCGGCGTGAGCAACGCCACGGTGGAACAGATGGACGAGTACCGCAAGCGCGGGCCCGCTGGATGCCGATCAGGAGAAGTACAGCATGCTGGACCGGCAGATGGATGAGGCCCAGCTGCCTTACTGCGAGCGCGAGAACATCGCGGTGCTGGCGTATTCGCCGCTGGCGCAGGGACTGTTGACCGGCAAAGTGCGCTGCGGACCGGGCACTCGCCGAGGGTGACCTTCGCGCGGACGACCCGCGTTTCAGCGTGGAGAACCGAACGCGGATCCTGGCCTTCCTGGAGGAGATCCGGCCGCGTGGCCGATGCGCATGGCGCGACGTTCTGCCCAGCTGGCGCTCGCCTGGACGCTGGCCCGCCCGGGTCTGACCCACGCTCTGGCGGGGCGCGGAACCCCGCCCAGGTGGACGAGAACGCCGGGCGCGGGCGACATCGATCTCTCGGCCGGGAGATGGCGCGGATCGACGACGCCCTGGGGGATTCGGCTGGAAACGTAGGGCCGGGCGACATCCGGGAATGGCGCCGGCCGCTGCGGTGCGGCGTCTCCAGGCACCAGGGGATCGGGTGCCGCCTCCGTCAGCATTCGCGGGGCGGATCGCCATCGTAGTGCCCAGAAGGGATTCAAGAAGATACTGCCCGGCTCTCCGGGAAGCGGTTCGAACCAGTCGGGGCAGCTCTTGGGGAAGAGGAGCCGGGCGAGCCACTCGATGGCGAAGTCGTTGCCCTTGACGTCCGGGTAGCGCTGCCGGATACGGTGCGCGAGCTCGCTCCCGGACGTGGCCGTCTGGAAGACCTCCTCATAGAAGTCGATGTACTCCCGGGTCCAATCGATGCAGGAGGTGTACTTGAAGGAGGGGTCGGCCGCCGCCCGCTCGAGGATGGCCATGGTCTTCTCGCTGCCGTGCCCGGGGATGACCACCCGCGCGTCGAACTCCTTGAGCCGGTCGAGGGCCTCGCGCCACTTCTCCCGTCGCTTCCGTTGCTCTCGATGAACCACACGTTCCAGTCGTCGAAGGCGATGTCGGTGGCGCACAGCACTCGGGCGACGGCACCCAGACGGCGGAATTGTTGACGCTGTCGCCCTCCCAGTCGTCGGAGAAGAGCAGCTCCTCGCCCTCCAGTTCCAGCCGGGGTTCGGCCATCGGGACGGGGATGGTGGTGCCGGCCGGCGTGTCCGGCCCGAACCGGTCGATGGACCAAGTATCGAGCTTGTCGCTGGACGTGAACACGAAGTCACGGACCACGCTCGGTAGCGCCACGATCTTCGCCTGCCGGAAAGGCTCCTGGGTGAGCACGCCGAGCCCGAAATGGTGGTCGGGGTGGAAGTGCGAGACGTAGATATGGGTGAGGTTCTTCCTCATGAGGATGAGTTCGGCAGCCAGCGAGATGGGCGTCGCTGCGCAGCTGCGTGGCGTCGATGAGGATGGCATCCTCCTCACCGTAGAAAAGGGTGGAAGTGCTGCGAAACCCTAGGTAGCTATGCAGGAACACGCGAAAGTCCACGAGCGGCTCCCCAAAACCGATTGGGAGAACCTTAGCAGAAACCCCCGGCCGCTAGGCGGCGGGCGTGATCCCGCACGTCGGGAGGCCAGACCTCAGTGAGGGTCGCGAACCGGCCAGGGTCACCCGCGTACAGCGCGCGCAGAGCCTCTTCGAACCCGGGCTCGTTGCCGGCCATCGTGTTCATGAAGCGGTAGCAGGCCTCCCGGGCGCGGCGCATGTGGGCCTCGCCGGCCGTGGACTTACGGGCCTCCTCAACCAGCTTACGCAACGTCACTGAAGCGCCCCCCGGTTGCTCGTTCAGCCATTCCCAATGGCGAGGCAAGAGGGTGACCTCGCGGGCGACGACTCCGAGCCTGGGCCGTCCCGGCGACCTGGCCGCCCCTGCCCCGGCGCCCTCCGCCGCTTCGGCACTGTCCGCCATGCCGGTCGTGCCAGTCGCTCCGACCTCGCCCCCTATCGCGCTTGTCAACCGAGCCAGCACGTCGTCCGGCGTGCCCCTGAGGTCCACCTCCACCGGCTCGCTGGTCGCGGCGTCAAAGATGAGGATGGTCGTCTTGGGGTCCGCATCGAGGGCGCGCTTCACCTGGATGGCCACCTCCGCCAAAGGACCAAGGCCAACGCAGACGGGACCCTTGAACGCCACGCAGTCGTCGGCCATATGGATATTCCTCCTTGATGGGCCACCCCGCGGGGAGCCGGATATGTGACACGACGAGGATGATTTTATCCGGATAAAAAAGTCACTGTCAATAGTACCCGGGTAAAATATGGCGTGCCCGGCACCGGTTGTCCCTATGCGGGTCTTGCCGAAACGGTTCCAAGCGCCGTCCGCATGCGACGCAGTCCCTCCGTCAGCAGCTTCCGGCTGCAGCCGAAGTTGAGCCGGACGAAGCCCGGCGAACCGAAGTCGGCCCCATCCGACAGGCCCACCCCGGCGTCCTCGAGGTCCTTGGCTGGGTCCGCCAGCCCGGAACCGCGGGCGTCTATCCATGCTAGGTAGGTCGCTTCCACATGGGTCATGCTCACACCGGGCATCGAGGCGATCTCCCGCTCGAGGAGGTCGCGGTTGCCGCGCAGATAGTCGAGCAGCTGTGTGTGCCACGGCTCTCCGCTCTCGTAGGCGGCGCGCGTGGCTACGTAGCCGAGGAGGTTGACGTGAGGGACGATGCCCTCCATCGCGCGGACGACGTCGCGGCGCAGCCCTCCGTCCGATATCACGGCGAACGAACAACCCAGGCCCGGGATATTGAAGGTCTTGCTCGGCGCCATGAGGGTGATGGTACGGGCCGCGATCTCGGGGTTCAGGGTAGCCAGCGGGATGTGCCGCTTGTCCTCGTCCAGCACCAGCCCGGAATGCACCTCGTCCGACGCAACGATGAGGTCGCGGCGCAGGACCACCTCCGCGAGCGCCTCGAGCTCGGCCTGCGACCAGGCCCGGCCCACCGGGTTGTGCGGCGAGCACAGCATCAGCAACCGGCACCGGGGTGTGAGCGAGTGCTCGAGCAGGTCGAGGTCCATCTCCCAGCGGTCCTCAGTGCCGGCCGACCCGGACGGCGTGGCTGCGGTCGAACGAACCAGCGGGACCCTCACGGCCGTGCGCTGGGCGAATCCCGGAGCCGTCAGGAACGGCGGATAGATGGGCACGAACGTGAGAATGTCGTCGCCGGGCTCACCGACCGCCCGGCAGACCACGTTGCAGTCCCGATACCAGGCCCGGTAGCCACACCAGCCAGGAAGCCGGGACCTCCCACGAGTAGTCCCGTTCGAGCGAGGCGACTACCGCCTCTTCCAGCTCACCAGTGGCGTGGGTATACCCGAAGATGCCGTGGTCGACCCGCTGGTGTAACGCTTTGATGACCGCCGGGGGCGAGCCAAAGTCCATGTCCGCCACCCAGAGGGGGATGACGTCGCGCCCCTCGTAGCGGTCCCACTTGAGGCTGGCTGTGCCGCGGCGCTCGATTACGGCGTCGAAGTCGAACTCCGGTCCTGAGGACCGGGCGGCGGGGGAGGGAGGCGTGCTGCTCATCGCTCCATTGTAGTGGGTCACGGAGGGCCTCCGGCGTGTCCTGCGCTATATTGATGCTTGAGAAGTCAAGGGCCGGCGGCCGGGAAGGGCCAGATATGGAGAATACCGACAAGTCGCACTGATGCGTCTGGGTGACATCCTCATCGAACGAGGAGTAATCACCGAGGCCCAACTGAGCCAAGGCCTCGAGTACCAGTGGACCACCGGGGCGCGGCTGGGCGAGGCTCTCGTCCAGTTGGGGTACGTGACCACCGATCAGATCGCCGCCGCCCTCGCCTGGCAGGGGACACTACGGGCTGTCGGCCATGGCCGAACTCATGCCGAACCCGAGCGCCGCGGGGCTTCTCACTGAGAAGTTCGCGCGGGCGCGCCAGGTGCTGCCCCTGGAGTTCAACAGGGAGGGCGCGCTCGTGCTGGCGATGGTCAACCCGTCGGACGTGCTCACCATCGACGATGTCCGCTTGATCACCGGTCTCAAAGTCGTGCCCGTCGTGACGACCTCCGGGGCCCTGAACGAGGCTCTCGATATCGTGTACTCGCGCAGGGGCCCGCTGGAGAGCCCGGCAAAGCAAGAGGAGAAGCAGAGGGGCCGAGCGATCGCGAGGTGGCCGAGTACGACACCGTGGTTTCGCTTGGTGGACGAGATCCTCGCCGCGGGAATGCGGCAGAAGGCTTCGGACATCCACTTCGAGCCGCAGGCCGACAAGATGGTCGTGCGCCTGAGGGTGGACGGCGTTCTGCACCCCCTGACGGAGATCCGCAAGGAGATCAAAGACGGGGTGGTCTCACGGATCAAGATCCTGGCCGACATGGACATCGCCGAGAAGCGCCTCCCTCAGGATGGGCGGGCTACGCTTCCAGGCCGACGGTCGGTCGATGGACCTCCGTATCGCGACAATCCCCACCGTCTTCGGGGAGAACGTCACCATCCGGCTGCTCGACGACAGGATGTTCAACATCACTCTCGAGCAACTGGGGATGGGCGAGCATGAACTGCGCCTGTTCCGCAGAGCGCTCAAGAGGCCGTGGGGGGAGATCCTCATCACGGGTCCCACCGGTTCCGGCAAATCGACCACTCTCTATGCCGGCCTCGAGGAACTGAACAACCCGGCGGTCAAGATCTACACGGTCGAGGATCCTGTGGAACGCAAGATGCCGGGCATTATCCAATCCCAGGTCAAGGCGAGCATCGGGCTCACCTTCGCCTCCATGCTCCGGTCGCTGGTGCGGAGCGACCCGGACATCATCATGATCGGTGAGATCCGGGACCGCGAGACCGCCTTGATCGCGACGGAGGCGTCGCTGACCGGCCACCTGGTGCTTTCGACCCTTCACACCAACGACGCCGCGTCGGCCGTCACCAGACTCGTGGAGATGGGTCTTCCCGCCTACCTCATCGCGTCGGCCCTCGAGTGCGTGCGTCGCGCAACGACTTGCCCGGCAACTGTGCCCGCGCTGCAAGAAGATCGTCACCCTCACGCCCGAGAACATGACCATGGAGGAGAGGGAATTCCTCGAGGTCACCGAGGCGATTATTGCCCGAGCAGTCGGATGCAACCGATGTTTCGGGACCGGATACAGTGGCCGGATCGGGCTGTTCGAGCTGCTTCCGGTCGATCGAGACATCCGCCGGTTGATCCTGGATCACGCCAGCGCCGACGACATCCGGGATCAGGCTCTCTCCTCCGGCATGAGGACGCTTCGCGAGGACGGCCGTCTGAAGGTCCTTGCAGGAGTCACGACGATCGAAGAAGTCGAGAGAGTCACGGCCTGATTCTGATCAGGTCTGCGCCATCACCCCGCGAACGGTAGCGACGACGTCCGCCTTGTCCGGCAGGGCGTAGCGCTCCAGCGGCGGGCTGAACGGGATGGGCACGTCGAGGGCGTTGACCCGCGCCGGCGCGGCTTTCAGCCGGGCGAAGGTGGTCCTGTCGGAAGTGGCCAGGGCCAAGATCTCCGCGGCGGCGCCGCAGGTCTGACACGCCTCATCGACCACCACCAGGCGGCCGGTCTTACGCACCGAGCCGAGGATGGTCCCCGTGTCGAGTGGCACCAGGGTCCGCGGGTCGATGATTTCCAGCGAGATCCCCTCCGCGGCGAGTTCCTCGGCTGCGGCCAGGGCCTCGTGAACCATCTTGGAGAGCCCCACGACGGTGACATCCGAACCTTCCCTGCTGATGGCCGCCTGCCCGAAAGGGATCGAAATACTCCTCCTCCGGCACTTCGCCCTTCATCCCGCCGAGGGTGATGTGTTCGAAGGACGATCACCGGGTTGTTGTCCCTTAGGGCGGTCTTAAACAGGCCCTTGGCATCGTACGGGGTGGACGGCAGGATGATCTTCAGCCCGGGGAGTTCATATACATCGGATAGGGCGTGACCGAATGCTCGGCCGCCGCGGCGATGCCCGCCGCCTATGGTCATGCGGTACAGACCGGGAAACTGGCCTGGCCCGCCGAACATGTAGGTGATCTTGGCCGCGTGGTTCACCATCTGGTCCATGGCCACAAAGCCGAAGGTGGCCATGCGGATGTTAACCACGGTCCTGAAGCCCGAGCCGGCCAGACCGATGGCCGCCCCGACGAAGGAGTTCTCCGCGACGGCGTGACCCTGATCCGGTCTGCGCCGAACTCCTCGCGCAGCTCGCGGGGCAGGTCGGTAGACAGGTGGACGGTGCGCGGGTCGCGGCGGAACTCTTCCTGGATGGCTTCCTGGATGGCCTGTTCGTAGGTGATCTCTCTCATCGCGTCCCTTTCAGACCGAATAGACGTCTTCCAGAGCATCTTGCGGCTCGGGATAAGGGCTGTCCAGGGCGAATTGGTGGGCCGTCTTCCACCTCGGCCATGATCTCGGTGTCGATGCGTTCCACATCCGCGGCCGTCAGCAGTGCAGTCCGCGAGCCACTTGACCTCGAAGGCCAGCACCGGGCAGCGCTTCTTCCAGGCCACCAACTCCTCCCCGGGCCGCAAGTCCTCCAGATGGTCGGAGAGAAAATGCTTGTGCCAGCGGTAGGTGCGGCACTCCAGGAACGAGGGCCGTCGCCCTGCTGAGCGCGGCCATGGCTTCGCCGGCTGCCTCGTAGACCGCCTCCACATCATTGCCGTCCACCGCGCTGCTGGGGATGTGATAGGCCTCCGGCATGCGGGTGATGTCGCCCGCCGCCAGCGAATATCGCTGGTGAGTGTTGACCCCGTAATGGTTATTCTCACAGACGAACAGCAGGGGCAGCTTCCAGATGGCGGCCAGATTGAGGCTTCATGGAATTCGCCTTCCTGGCAGGCGCCGTCGCCGAAAAAGACGACCGCGACGCTTCCCTTCGCCCTCCAGTTGCGCCGCCACGGCCGCACCGGTGGCTATAGGCAGGCCTGCGCCCACGATACCGTCGGCCCCCAGCATCCCGATACTGAAGTCGGCGATATGCATGGAGCCGCCCTTGCCCTTGCAGTAGCCGGTGGCTCTTGCCGTAGATCTCGGCCATCATGCGCCTCATGTCCGCGCCCTTGGCGATGCAGTGGCCGTGGCCGCGGTGGTGGCTGACGATGCGGTCCTTGGGCGTCAGATGGGCGCAGACGCCGGTGGCTATGGCCTCCTGCCCGATGTACGAGTGGACGAAGCCCGGGATGTTCCCTGCATAGAACTCCGATGCCACCCGCTCCTCGAAGCGGCGGATGCGGACCATGGTCGTGTACAGTCCCAACAGGGCTTCACGCTCGAGTGCCAAGCCAACACCTCCTGTCGAAGGCGCGCCGTCCCCCGCGGCGCGAGGTCTCCCAGTCTACCAGCCTCGGGCCAGACTGAGCGGGCGCTCAAGAGGCGCCGTTCGACGGCGGTCGGGACGAATCAAACCAGTTGCGGCCGCTGTGAGCAATACGTGGTGCCCCTGCGGGCGCCCCTGGACCGGTGCGTATTGCTCTCGAAGATCAAACCCTAATTGGGTTCAAAACGATTGTCGTCGATAATGGGTCAACTGATGGATCAACTGAGCGTTTGAAAAGCGAGGTGAATCGATTTCGAGGATTTTTAACCCGGCATAACATAGGCTTCGCTGCCGCAAACAACCTGGCAATAGGAGAGGTGAAAACAGAGTGGGTGGCCTTGTTGAACCCGGACGCCTTCCCGGAGCCGGGATGGTTGTCGAATCTCATGCTGGCAGCTCGGCATAACCCTGGCTACAGTTTTTTTTCCTCAAAATTGCTCTCTGCCGACAACCCGCGCGTGCTGGATGGGGCGGGGGACAATTACCACGTAAGCGGGCTGGTATGGCGCCAAGGCCACGGAAACAACGCACAGGGGGATGTGAACGGACCTGTGGAGGTGTTTGCGCCCTGTGCGGCTGCTGCACTTTATCGACGCTCAGCTTTAATCGAAGTCGGCGGCTTTGACGAAGATTTTTTCTGTTATGTGGAAGACGTCGATTTGGGTTTCCGTCTCAGACTTGCGGGGCATCGCTGCCTCTACGTCCCCCAGGCGATTGTTACCCACGTTGGATCAGCGACGACAGGCAGGAAAAGCGACTTCTGTGTCTACCACGGTCATCGGAACTTGGTGTGGGTTTTTTTCAAAAATATGCCCATGCCTCTGTTTGCGGCTTATTTGCCGGCTCACATCGCGCTTAATTTGATCAGTCTATTCTGGTTTACTATCCTCGGACAATCCGCCACAATTTTGCGGTCTAAACGCGATGCCGTGAAGGGAATTCCGCGTATGTGGAAAAAGCGCCGACAAATTCAAGGCGAACGCCGTGTGGGCTGGCAAGAGATCCGTCGGGTGTTGGTCGGCGGATTCCCATGGCGGCATTAATTCGATGCGGGCAGTCTATCCGGGGGCGTTCGCTCTAAGTATTAGTATTGTTACATTCAACTCCGAAAAATCGATCTCTAAAACTCTGGACTCGCTGGTTTCCAATATTCCCTCTGAGCCGCAGACGCAGATCATTCTCGTCGATAATCACTCCTCAGACTCAACGCCTGCTATTCTCAAAGGTTATGCCAAACAGCACTCAAACTTGCTCTGTATCCACAATAATTCCAACCTCGGATTCGCATGTGCACAAAATCAGGCCTTATCGGCTTCCGACAGCCGCTACCATGCCATATGCAACC
Organism: uncultured delta proteobacterium; assembly: GCA_963785045.1. GTDB lineage: Bacteria > Desulfobacterota > Desulfobacteria > Desulfobacterales > SpSt-501 > SpSt-501. Next base: position 65,023 of record CAWAUC010000026.1, read on the forward strand.
CGGACATTATTTTTTCAAGTGACATTTTCACTCCGCTCATGGATTTCATGGAAGACCGTCCGCAGATTGGGCTGTCGTGCCCAAAATTTCTCAACCTGGACGGTACCCTGCAACCCTTGAACCGGCGCTACCCCAACGTACTGGATCTTTTTCTGCGACGCTTTCCATTCGCAGGGTTCGAACCTATTTTCCAAAAGCGTCTTCGTTCGTATGACATGCGCGATGTCGGTTATGATCACTCCTGCGATGTGCCCTTTGTGTCGGGCGCTTTCATGTTCTGCCGGACCGCAGTGCTGAAGGCGGTCGGGGGTTCGACGAACGTTTCTTTTTATATTTCGAGGACGCCGATTTGTCGCGGAGGGTTCAAGCCCACGGCTACGGCACGGTGTACTGCCCGGAAGTGACCGTCACCCACGAGTGGGAACGTCTGGCCCACAAGAGCTGGCGCGGGACATGGATTTTTATCCAGAGTGCCTATCGGTATTTCCGGAAATGGGGCTTCAAACTGTGGTGACCGGGGTGCGGTTGCTTGTCACGGGCTGCAGCGGGTTCATCGGTCAATCGCTTGCAAAAGAAGCATAGACGCGGGATGGGAAGTGCGGGGGGCTGTGCGCTCGGCGTCAAAAGGTCCTCAATCTTCCCGCTGGGGTCGAACCCGTTGTCGTATCGGATATCGGTCCTGGTACCGACTGGTCCCGGGCGCTGGACGGTGTGTCGGCAGTTGTTCACCTCGCCGCCCGGGTCCACCAGCCTCGGCGCATTGGGACGCTCTTGGCGAGTATTTGCGCGTAAACACCGCCGGAACGGCACGACTCGCGCGCTGTGCCGCGGATGTCGGTGCCAGGCGCCTGGTGCTTCTCAGTTCGATAAAGGTGCACGGGGAGGGCGGGGCGCGCCCTTATCGGGAGGAAGACCCCGAAGCGCCCCGCGGACCTATGCCGTCAGCAAGGCGGAGGCTGAACACGTTCTGAGGAATCCGGCCGGGCCGGCCTGGAATATGTTATCCTCAGGCCGCCGCTGGTTTACGGGCCGGGGGTGAAAGCCAATTTTCGGCGGCTGATCCGGTTGGTGGAAAGCCGGATCCCGCTGCCGCTCGGCGGACTGGCCAATCAACGCAGCATGCTCTACCTCGAGAATTTGATCGATGCCATCCTGACCTGCCTGAAAAACCCAAACGCGGCCGGAAAGACCTACCTCGTGGCGGATGATGAAACTGTTGCCGACCCCGCGTCTCATTCGGGAAATTGCAGGCTTGTTGGGAAAGGAGCCGAGGCTTTTTGCATGCCCGGCAACAGTTCTGAACATGGCCGCTCGGGTTACCGGAAGAAAAGAGGAGATCGACGCGCTCATGGGCTCACTGTTCAGGGGCCGATACGTCCAAAATACGGCGGGAGCTTGGATGGAAGCCCACGTATTCCTTTAGCAAGAAGGCCTCCAAAGGACCATCGCATGGTACCGCACCGCCGCTCGGGAAAACGACAGTTCGAGGACCCGGATGAGACCCAAAGGGCAGATTGCTGTGCGACGCTGCTTAACGCCATGCGAATGAAAAGGGTTTTCGATATTCTGTTAGCCTCGTTTTCCCTGGCCGTTTCCAGTGGTGCCATGGTCCTGTTAGCTGTTTTGATCCGATTCGGTTCTAAAGGACCATCCTTATATTGGTCCGACCGGATTGGCCGGAACAACACCTTATTCAAGATGCCGAAATTCCGGACCATGCGGCAGGGCACACCGGCCATTGCCACTCACCTGATGAACAACCCTGACGTGTATGTGACTCCAATCGGGAGAACCCTGCGCAAGCTTAGTTTGGATGAACTTCCTCAGCTTTACAGCGTGCTCAAGGGCGACATGAGCTTCGTGGGGCCGCGACCGGCGCTTTTCAACCAGGATGACTTGGTGGCCTTGAGAACGAAGAAAGGGATCCACTGCTTGATGCCCGGAGTCACCGGCTGGGCCCAGATCAACGGGCGGGACGAACTTCCCATACCAATTAAGGTTCAATATGACGAATATTACCTGCACCATCGATCATTAGGTTTCGACCTCCGCATCCTGGCATTGACCATCATCCGGGTCGTCTGCGGCTCGGGGGTGACCCATTGATGTTTATTTTGAAGAAAATTGTCACGCTGCTCCTGATGCCCATGAGCCTTTGTCTCGGAGTTTTGGGAATCGGAATTTTGCTTTTGTGGGTGCGGCGCCGTATTGGAGCGGCCAAGGTCGTGTTGACGCTCGGCTTCCTGGTCTTGACGGCGTTGAGTTTCAGCGCTGTGGCCGATCAGTTTATCAAACCGCTCGAAACATGGTATCCTCCTTTGTCGGATACCAGTACGTTGAAAGATGTGAAATGGGTGGTGGTTCTCGGAGGAGGTCACACCTCCAACCCGGAACTGCCGCCCAATGCCCAGATCGGCGACTCCTCTCTTGCTCGGTTGGTTGAAGGCATTCGCATTCATCGCGACTTGCCAGGGAGCAAGCTGCTTCTTTGCGGCGGGGCGGTGTTCGACCCGGTTCCGGAGGCTGAGACTATGGCTGCGGTAGCTCGGATGCTTGGAGTCAATCCTGAAGACATCGTGCTGGAAAGCCGGTCCCGGGACACCGGGCAGCAGGCCCAATTCGTGCAGGCGATCATCCATAATGACCGATGCGTCCTGGTAACCTCGGCAGTCCATATGCCGCGGTCCATGCTGCTGTTCGAGCAGCAGGGGCTAAGGCCGATCCCTGCTCCGACCGAATTCGGGGATTGGATGCGAAAAGAAAATGGCCCGGATCAGTTCTTTCCCAGGGCCGTCGAACTGAGCAAAGTCGAAGCCGCTTTTCACGAATACTTGGGGCTGCTTTGGGCCAGAGTGACAGGGTAGCCTGAGCTACTGGTGCATGCATGCTATCAACGGTGTTGCCAAACAGTTCTATATTCAGCGAGGCTTTCAACCGTCGTCAGTTTTTCCTTTTATGTCTATTAGGAGGCAGCGCCCCTTTTTTTCTCATTTTCAACAGCGATACTTTTTCTGCTTGACAGGAAACATCCTTTGGGTTACACATCGTGTGAAAGGATGTGTGACATGAAATCGGAACCATCACCCAAGACCGTTCGCCGCAGCGTGGCGCTTCCTTACAAACTCATTGAAGAGGTACGCAGCGTTGCTCCGCCTGAGTTGCGTGAAAATTTAAACCGTCTCGTAACGGTGGCGTTACAGGATTTTGTTACTCAACGAAAGAAGCGGTCCTTTGAAAAGTCAATGGCAGAAATGGCAGATGATCCCGCCATCCGTAAGGAATGCGCCGTTCTATCAAAAGAATTTGTCATTGCGGAAGCGGATGGCTTAAAGAATGATTAACCGCGGTCAGATCTATTTTGTAAACCTGAACCCGGCTCGAGGCAGGGAGCAAGCCGGGTACAGACCTGTGCTGGTCGTTTCGAGCGATGCTATCAACCGTCAACCGCTCGTCGTAACCGTGGTTGTAGGAACAGATGCCAGAAATGTGCCCCGCGACTATCCAACCAACGTTCGTGTCACCGCTAAAGAAACGGGGCTTCCTTTAGACACCGTTTTCCTTTGTTTTCAGATACGTTCAATTGACCCTGCACGTTTCTATCATCCCGAGACACATCTGCCCAATCTTGCCGGACAAATGCCCACCCATCGGATGGCTGAAATAGAGCATGCGATAAAACTCGTTCTTAACATTCATTTAATCTGGGTATGCACTGGCCTTGTTGGCGTCCTTCAGATAAACGACCCAATTTTCCGCTTTAGGTTGTATAAAAAATGATATCTGAATTCTTCAATTTGCGGGGAAGGAAGTCGTTCTTCAACCGCAATTTTTTCATCATTCTGACCATCGATGTCCTCCTGTTGGGCCTGTCCTGGTATGGCGCTTACCTGATGCGGTTCGACCTGGATATTCCGGAAAAGTTTGTCGGTGAGATGCTGACCATTCTGCCGGTGGCTATTTTGATCAAACTCCTATGCCTCTACTTCTTCGATGTTTACCGCGGCATGTGGCGTTTCACCGGGATCAGCGATCTGCTCAGCATCATCAAAGCCGTGAGCTTGAGTACCTTGCTTATCATAGCCTGGGATCCTGCTGATCTACCACTACAAGAATGTTCCGCGATCCATCGTATTTATCGACTGGTGCTTCACTATATTGTGTCATCTCCGCGGTCCGGCTGGGAATAAGGCTTCTTTTCCAGAAGTATGTCCCCACGAATCCCGTCCTTTCCCTTTCCCCCACCGTTCGCAGCCGCAGCAGCATCCCCCGGCCGTCCAAAAAGCTGCTGATCCTCGGGGCGGGCAACTGCGGCGAGAAAATTCTGCGGGAAATTCATGACAACCCCCAGTTGGATTACACGGTGGTGGGTTTCCTGGACGATGCCCCCGGCAAGATCGGCCGGAAAATCCATGGAGTGTCGGTGCGCGGGATCATCGGTGACTTAAGCTTTGTTGCGCAAAAGACCGGCGCCGATGAACTGCTTATTGCCATACCGTCTGCAAGTGCGGCCGAAATGCGGCGGATCGTGTCGGTGTGCAAGGAAAGCGGCCTGCGGTTCAAGACCGTTCCCAGTTATGGGGAATTGATCGATGGCAAGGTCACGCTCAAGACCGTGCGGGAGGTGGCATACCGCGACCTCATCGGCCGGGCAACCGTCAAGCTGGATGAAAAGCGGATCGAGGAATGCCTTCATGGTCGGTGCGTGATGGTCACCGGCGGGGGCGGGTCCATCGGTTCGGAACTCTGCCGGCAGATCTGCCGTTTCGGTCCTGAAAAATTGATCCTATTCGAACGCGCCGAAAGCCCACTCTATGAAATCGATTTGGAGCTCAGGTCCAATTGTACGGGCGTGAAAATCGTCCCCGTACTTGGGGACATTCAAGACCAGAGGCACTTGCAAATAACATTCGAGGCCCATCGGCCTCAGATCGTCTTCCATGCGGCCGCCTACAAACATGTTCCGATGCTCGAACTGCAGCCGTGGAAAGCCGTTGAGAACAACATTCTCGGTACCCAGAAACTGCTGGACGCCGCAAACGAATTCGAGGTGGACCTTTTAGTGCTGGTTTCCACCGACAAGGCGGTGAAATCGGCCAACGTGATGGGCGCCTCGAAGCGCTTGGCGGAGATACTTACCCTCAACAACCACAGCTGCAACGTGTCCCGCACCCGCATGATTGCCGTGCGCTTCGGAAACGTGGTCGGCAGCGTGGGCAGCGTGGCGCCGCTGTTCAAGCGGCAGATCGAAAGCGGAGGCCCCGTGACGGTCACGCATCCCGATGTGACCCGCTATTTTATGACGATCCGCGAGGCGTCTCAGTTGATCCTGCAATCCGCCAGCATGGGGCAGGGGGGTGAAATCTTCGTTCTGGATATGGGCACCCCCGTCAAGATTACCGACATGGCGCAGGATCTGATCCGGCTCTCCGGGTTCGAACCGGATGTGGACATCAAAATTGAATTTATCGGTCTGCGGCCCGGTGAAAAACTTTATGAAGAATTGATTACGGATGATGAAAACGCGCTTCCAACCCTGCACCCCAAAATCATGATGCTGAAGGGTGGAGCGTGCGATCTCAACCTCATGAACGGGAAGATCCAGGAGTTGGCACGCCTGGCCGGTTCTCAAGATGCGGTTCTGATCAAATCCAAGCTTCAGGAAATGGTGCCGGATTACACGCCCAGCGACATTCCGGCGAACTACACGGAGATCGCCTGATTACTTAGTGCCCATCCATAAACGGCGTCTTTCGGTCCAGGCCGGCGTTCTCGCTCTTCGCAATCCTCGGCGTAGCCTCACTACGCCTGCGGTTGCGAAATCGCTGCGGCCTTGGCCTGGACCGCAATCCACCATTTCTGGATTGACACTATTTAACAGGCTGTTGAAAAAAGGCGCCTCAGGCCGTGATCCGGCGTTGCGTGGCTCTTGTAAATGCGTTTCATGTCCGAAGCTATAAGGCTGGGAAACTGGGATGCTTTAAGCAAAACCTTTTCTACCTTTTTTAGCCTCCTGGCGTTTCAGCCTCCGAGCCTCCAGCCAATAGTCGCCTGGGCTGATTGACACCTGGCGTCCTATTTATATGCACTAAAAGTATATACAATAAGAGGTGCATGAGCCGTGAAAAAAGCGAAGGTCATCAAATCCGGCAATTCACAGGCGGTCAGGCTACCTAAAGAATTTCAGCTTGACGTAAAAGAGGTGGGGATATTCCGGCAAGACGGTGATTCGATTTTGAGGCCCGTGAAAAAAACCTGGCAGGACTACTTTTGTCATGGCAAAAAATTGATGGACTCGTAAAAAGTCATCATAAACGATGGCTTTGTAAAAAGCCCAAGTTCAAGGCGCGCGAATCCCGTGGAGTGAGGCGTACTTAAAGTACGCCGCAGCGACAGCGGGATGAAGCGCAACGCCGAAATTGGGTTTTTTACGAAGCCATCAAAATTCACGGCGGATTATCCAGCCAGATCGATGACATGCCGGTCAGTCAACTCGATAGGGCAATTGAAAATGGCCCGCGACAACTCCCGGAACGGTGATGTCCTCGTCAAGTGATTCCCACCTCAAGGCATAGCCATTGAGTCGCAGAGTCACCTCCTGCAATTGCTCCTCGGAGGCTTCAGCCAGAATTTTGAATCGGTTTGCTGGGAAACCGATGATACGTCCGTCGGTGAGTTCAATATAGATCATTCTCTTTTCTGCCCAAGCCCTAATCGCGGCAGGCTCAACGGGTTCATTTTTTGTGGCTAAAGTGGTCATGAAATTTCTCCTCGAAAAAATCCCTGTATTCGAATACAGTCCTCTCAATCTTTCGGATGGTCTCCGGTGCTATGCCCTTGTTTTTGGCCAGCCGTACGGGATTAAGCCAAAATTTGCATTCGCCATCTGATGTTTCGACATGGATGTGCGGCGGCTCGTTTCCTTCGTCTGAGTAAAAATGAAATCGAAATGGCCCTGATTTCATTACCGTCGGCATAGGTCATGGTAGGCATAGAGGAGGTAACCTGTCAAGAAAAAGGCGACAATCATGGAAAAGCAATATACAGTCATCGACGCTAAAAATAAACTTCCCGCACTCATACATTCCGTGGAAACCGGAAAAGCAGTAAAGCTGACCCGGCATGGCAAGCCCGTAGCTATCTTGTGAATTTTGCACGCAACTCACCGCTATGATTGGCGGGGAAAAATTTTCTTTCACCCCCGCTGATCGCGAGTGCGAACCAGCAGCCCTTCAGGCGGGGCTATCGCTGGGTATCAAGCAGCCCGAAGTCGTCTTCAACATATAGATTTTGCGTTCCTTTTTGATCATGCAAGAAAATTCTTGCCTACACCGGCAGGGCAAAACGCTGAGGCCAGCAGCCGGGGCCAAGCCAAGGTTTTGTTTGGCCGCGTCGGTTGTCTAAAAAATGGAGAAAGGAAAGCATCGCCGGCGTTCTGGCATCGTGAATCGAGTACTTGACCTTGTCGCGGTTGCCATCCTTGACCACCTTGGCGGCAATAAACAGCAGCTTCAAGCGGGCAATCCGAACAGTGTTGGCTACGATGCCCTTCATAACGCTGGCCTTTTTCGAGGCATCCGACACGCTTTGCTGGGCCACCATCTTCATGTAGCGCCAGATGTTGTAGGCCAGCATCACAATCTGGAAAAACGCATAGTTGTTTTTAAACTTGGCCGAAGGGATCATGTCCAGGCCTTCACGCTTGGCTTCGCCGACCAGGTTCTCAACATCGGCGCGCTTGTCGTATTCGGCAATGACTGGTGGGCACTGCCGGCCAAGTTCGTGCAGAAGATCCGATAGGTGTAGTTGTCATCTTCAAACAGCATGCACTGCTGGGGTTGCTTCGATGGCGTTTCTGCTCTTTTGCAATGCGCATGGCCACAAAGCGGCAGACGTGCTCCCAGCCGCCGGGCTGATAGATGCAGCTGTTAAATTCAATCTCCTTGCGTTTCCAGGGCCGATACCAGCGTCTGGATCAAAGACCGGGGTCGCATCCCCGGTTGGCGATGATAAAGTCAAAACCGGCTTTCATTGCGGCCTGGACACTTTCCCAGGATAAAAATTCACCATCGGCCCGAAGCAGCACTTCCTGAACGCAGCCGGGCAGATGGTTTTTAATATCGGCAATAAAGGCAGCGGTCTCTTGACCGGAAACCGTGGCGCCTTTGCGCAGCTTGCCGACCAGATACTCACGGGTTTCTTCGATGAAGCCAAGAATCGGCCGAAAGCCCTGCTTGCCGCGGTGCTTGGTATTGTGGCCCTTGCGGGCGCCTTGCTGGTTGCCGTAAACAGTTTTGACGGTGGTGTCGATGTTGACCCGGATCCGGGCATATTGCAAATCGCACAGTTGCCAGACCCGTTCGCGCAGGATATCGGCTACTTTCAAGACCGATTTGGCCTGATTGATCCCCAGACTGTCCACATAGCGCCAGAAGGTGCTGGCCGCCGGCAGCCGGCTGACCTTGAAAAATCCGCAGAGCATGGCATCGAAGCGAACGTAAACGAAATGCCAGATTCGGTTAAAGCCGATAAACAGTAGCATCAAAATGCCCACCATCATCGAATAGTGGCCCAGCTTGGGCTGCCGGAAGGGGCCTGGTAGGCAAAGTGAAAAATTTCCCGAAAACCGACCAGATCGAAAAATTTGATCAGCGCCAAAAGCCCGCCAAATGGGCTCAGCTGCTCGCTGCAGGTCTCAAACCGGTGGAAGCATTGATTTTTCTGGCCCTTGCGCGCTTTGCACAAAATCCTTTACCGTTGCGGTTTTTCCTGCTAATCTTTTTTCGTCGTTTTACCATCTGGGTACCTCCTGTTATAGCTGTTTAGGTTTGGCTAAACCGTTGCTATAACAGGATTCCCAGATGGTTTTTTATTTTTCAACCTTATGTCGTGCAAAATTCAGGTATCAATCAAAGATTATGATCGGCTGAGCCGTAAGCGAGAAGGATACTGGCATGCATTGAGTATTTTTCGAAAACAAGCAAGGATGGAAGGAGTGCTCATTAGCAACGGGGATTTTGAAAACCTCAGGGATAATTCTTTTAGCATAAAGACGGCTGAAGGCGATAATACTGAATGAAGATCGTCAATGAGCTGTTAAGTCGGGGCGTCCGAATACCCGATCCGACCGGGATCGAAATCGGCGCCGAGGTGGACATCGGCCGGATCTCAGGAGAAGGAGTGGTCATCCACTCCGGGTGCCGGATTTCCGGAGAGCGGACGTTGATCCTGCCCGGGGCCAGGTTGGGAGCCGAGGGTCCGGTGACCGTGGAAAACTGCCTGATCGGACCGGGCGTGGAGCTCAAGGGCGGGTATTTTCGCGAGGCGGTATTCCTCGCGAAAGCCAGCTGCGGACTGGGATCGCATGTGCGTGAGGGCACCATTTTAGAGGAAGCCGCGAGCATTGCCCACACCGTCGGCCTTAAGCAGACCATCCTGTTCCCGTTTGTGACGCTCGGCAGCCTGATCAACTTCTGCGACTGTCTGATGTCCGGCGGCACGGATCGCAACCACCACAGCGAAGTGGGAAGCTCCTACATCCACTTCAACTTCACTCCGAACCAGGACAAGGCGACCCCGTCGCTGATCGGCGATGTGCCGCACGGGGTGATGCTGAACCAGAAGCCGATCTTCCTGGGGGGGCAGGGCGGCATCGTCGGCCCGGTCCGGCTGGCCTTCGGGACCACCGTTGCGGCCGGAACCATCCTGCGCAAGAACGAGCTGCGGCCGGACCGCCTGATTTTCGGAGGGGCGGCAAAGGCCGGGAACATCGAGTTTCAGCCCGGCCGGTTTTCAGCCACGGGCAGGATCATCAAGAACAACCTGATCTTTATCGCAAACCTCATGGCCCTGCACCAGTGGTATCGCCGGGTGAGATCCTTGTTTGTCGGGCCGGAATTCCCGGAAGCGTTGCTGGCGGGGCTTTTGGAAAATTGCCGGCATGCCGTCAAGGAGCGCACCCGACGCCTGAAGGAACTCGGCGACGCAATGGCGCGCTGCGAAGACCGTTCGCTCTCTGAACGCTGGCCCGCCATAGACGAGGCATTGCACAGCCAGTTCGGCAGCGAAGGCGATCTCTCCGTGTGTGAGCCCTTTCTGGAAGCGATGACATCGACGCTCGCACGCTTAGGCAAGGACTATATCGCCGCGATCAAGGCGCTCCCCCCGCAGGCCTCCGAGCAGGGCACAGCTTGGCTGCAGGGAATCGTCGATGCGGCGGTTGCCGCCGCGCTTAAAGCACTCGAGTAATAAACGAACTGCCAAAAAACCATCTCTACTAGCGGCCAAATTGGTTTAAATTATTCCTTTTCTTTTCACTTTAGGCATTTTAGGCAGTATAGGCACTTTAGGCACTTCCTTTTATCCTGAACCTTGCACCTTGACCCTTGATACGCATGCCTAAGCTCTTCGGTACCGACGGAATCCGCGGGGTTGCCAACACGTTCCCCATGACACCGGAGATTGCCCTGAGCGTCGGTCGAGAACTGGCCCGTGTTCTGAGAGATGGGAGCGGCCGGCCCCGTTTCGTCGTCGGACAGGACACACGCATCTCCGGGGACATGCTCGTGCACGCTCTCGCCTCCGGCATCAGCGCATCCGGCGCCCAGGCGGAGCTCCTAGGCGTTCTGCCCACGCCGGGTGTCGCCTTCATGACCCGGGCCATGGGGGCCACCGGCGGCATCGTCATCTCCGCGTCCCACAATCCCTACCAGGACAACGGGATCAAGGTCTTCAGCGCTGAGGGCTGCAAACTGCCGGATGAGACGGAGGCCGCGATCGAGAGCAGCGTGCTTGCGGGAAATACATCCGACGCGGGTTCCAGCCCTCACGAAACCGGACGTATCATCGGGGTTGCGGATGCCGCCGGGCGGTACCGTGATTTCCTGAAATCGTGCGGACCCGGACTGCCAAGGCCTTTTGCGAACATCCATGTCGTGCTGGATTGCGCCAACGGCGCCACCTACCAGGTCGCACCCCGGGTGTTTTCAGAATTCGGCGCCGCCGTGGAAACGATCAACGCCCAACCGGACGGAATCAACATCAACGCGGACTGCGGGTCCCAGCACCCCGAAGCGCTTTGCCGGAAGGTGGTGGCGCAGGGGGCGCACCTCGGTCTGGCCTTTGACGGCGATGGCGACCGGCTGATCGCCGTCGACGAAACCGGCGAGGTGCTGAGCGGGGACCGCATTCTCGCCATATGCGCCCGGCAGCTTCAGAAAAAAGGCCGCCTCACCAACAACACCGTGGTCAGCACGGTGATGAGCAACATCGGACTCGGCGAGGCACTGAAGACGCTAGGGATCCGCCACGTGCAGGCCCAGGTGGGCGACCGCTATGTCATGCAGGAGATGCAGGCCACCGGGGCCGTGCTGGGCGGTGAAGATTCCGGCCACATGATCTTCGCCGCGCATCACACGACCGGTGACGGCATCCTTTCAGCCATTAAACTGGTCGAAGCCATGCTCGACGAGTCCGCACCCCTGTCGCGTCTTAAAGAGGTTATGCGGGTTTTTCCCCAGGTGTTGATCAACGTTGCGGTGCGGTCCCAGCCGGCGATCGAAACCGTGCCGGAAATAGCCGCGGCGGTGCGGGAGATCGAAAACGAGTTGGCCGGCAAGGGCAGGGTGCTTGTCCGCTATTCGGGTACGCAGCCGATATGCCGGGTCATGGTGGAGGGCCAGACGCAGGAAAAAACAGAGCACTTCTGCGGCCGGATCGCCGCGGCGGTCGAAAAAGCGCTGGCATGAAGGCAGCCGCTTCCGATCGGCCGAAGGCTGGGAAGCCGGGAAGCTTGAACAAAACCGCTTCCGTTTTTTTTTTAGCCTCCTGGCGTTCCACACTCCGAGCCTCCAGCCAACAGTCGCTTTGGCTGACAGCCTGATACTTGCCTTTCAACACCCTGATAAAGGGGTCAAGTAAAGCCGGCCGGGGAAGCAGGCCGTAGAAATGAAAAAGGCCCCGCGTGAGCGGGGCCTTTGGCTTATCTGGCTCGGCCGCCAGCGACCGATCCGGAGGCTGCCGGGTTATATTAGTCCCGGCGGCCGCCGAAGATCCTCAGCAGCATCAGGAAAAGGTTGATGAAATCCAGATAGAGTTTCAAGGCGCCGAGGATGGCCCCTTTGCGAACAGCGCCCGCATCCAGGCCATCCGGTTGGGCGATGGCCATGTTTTTGATGTCCTGGGTGTCATAGGCGGTCAGGCCGACAAAGACCAGCACACCGATGTAGCTGACGATGGTGCTCACGGCGCCGCTGCGCACGAACATATTCACGACCGAGGCGATGATGATGCCGATCAGCCCCATGGTCAGGAACCCGCCCATGGTGGTCAAATCGCGCCGCGTGGTCCAGCCGTAGACACTGCAGGCCGTAAACGTGGCCGCACAAATAAAGAAGGTCGAAGTGATGGCGGACTGCGTGTAGGCCAGGAATATGGAAGAAAGGGTGGCGCCGTTGAGCGCAGAGTACACGACGAACATCATGGTGGCGGTGGAGGCCTGCATGCGCTGGATGCGGGCGCTGATGATGAACACCATCGCCAACTGGGCAATGATCAGGCCGAAGAACACTATCGGGGCGCCGAAGATGATCTGTCGCGCGTCGGGGCTGTTGGCTACTCCGTAGGCAACGACTCCGGTAATGCCGAGCCCGATGGACATCCAGTTGTACACGCTGCGTACAAACGAGTTGACGCGGACTTGAACTTGTGCTTTCTGAATCGTGATTGAATCCATGGCAGCCTCCATAACCATTGATGACTTCGTAAAAACCCCAATTTCGGCGTTGCGCTTCATCGCGTTGTCACTGCGGCGTACAGTAAGTACGCCTCGTGACACGCGACTCGCGCGCCTTGAACTTGGGCTTTTTACAAAGTCATCTTATTAGTTCATTAACCATATGGAATTACATTTATTATCAATTTCGAAGCAATATAGCACACGGCGTTGGAAAATCAAGCTAAAACTGGATTTTAACACAAGGCCGGCAGGATTTCTTGATTAAACACCTGCGACCGGCTATAGTCCAAGCCGTTCGTGACAAAGCCATCGGTGCGGACGACGCCCTATGAGTTCATCAACGTGACAAACAGGTTATGAAGCCCGAAGAACTTTACCAGGAGCTTAAACTCGTAGCCGAGCGACTCGGCGTTGCGGTCGAGGAGCACAACTTCCGGGAAGCCGGTGTAAGGGTCGTGAGCGGACTTTGCATGGTGCACGGAAAGCGTCTGTTCATCATGGACAAACACAAGTCCGTACAGAAGAAGATCCGGATCTTGTCCGCGGCGTTGTCGGAAATGCCGCTCGACGAGGTCTTTATCATCCCGGCCGTGCGTGACCTCATCGCGAAACACGCCGATGAATCTCTGCAAGAGGGCGGATAGGACCTCGCCGCCGGCCACCCGCGAGGCACATATTTAAAAAGTTTACATAATATATCTTATCAGACGTTATGTATTGGGATCCCATCATAGCCCCCCAAAGATCTTGAATGACTGACCCCACCGACCAGACGCGACGCATCCTCACCGTTTCCGAGCTTACGGGCCGAATCAAGAGCCTGCTCGAAAACAGCTTCGCCTTTGTGTGGGTCTGCGGAGAGATCTCTAATTTCCGCATCCCCGGCTCCGGGCATTATTATTTCACGCTCAAGGACGAGAGCGCTCAGGTCGCAGCCGTCATGTTCCGGAACCAGAACCGGCAGCTGAAATTCATGCCCGCCGACGGCATGAGCATTATCGGATTGGGCCGTGTCAGTGTCTACGAGCCGCGCGGGTCCTACCAGATCATCCTGGAATACATCGAGCCCGCGGGCGTCGGCGCTTTGCAGATCGCCTTCGAAAAACTAAAGCAGCGGCTTGCCGGTGAAGGCTATTTCGATGAACGCCACAAACAGCGGCTGCCCTTCCTGCCGCATAAAATCAGCGTCATCACATCGCCGAGCGGCGCGGTTGTGCACGACATCATCACGGTGGCCAGCCGCCGGTTTCCGAACCTGCCGCTTCAGATCGTGCCGGTGAAGGTCCAGGGCGTCGGTTCCGAGGATGAAATCGCCGCGGCCTTGGAGTTGGTCAACAGCCGCTGCGATACGGATGTGATTATCCTCGCCCGCGGCGGCGGATCGCTGGAGGATCTCCAGGCATTCAATTCCGAACGGGTGGCCATGGCCATCTTCAACTCGCGCATCCCCGTGGTTTCCGCCATCGGCCACGAAACAGACTTCACCATCGCTGACTTCATCGCCGACGTGAGAGCGCCGACACCTTCGGCTGCGGCTGAACTTGTCGTACCGGATAAAAGCGAGCTGGCGCGGCGCTGTCATGAAATTGAGTCTAAACTTCATGCAATTGTATATAACTATTTGACATCAAAAAATAAATATATTTTAGAGTTAAAGCGTAGATTAGTAGACCCTCGCAAGAAGGTGCAGGAGTTGTGGATCCGAATCGATGACCTGACAGGAAGGCTCAGACGCATGTCCAGCATGCATCTCAGGCGTGAAAACGAGCGTTGGAGCGGGCTTGCACGTCGCCTGCAGGCAAGCTCTCCTATTCACAGAACCCAAAAGGCTAAACTCGAACTTCAGCACTTAAATTACAACATTTCAACATCTTTTAAAATAATACTAGAAAAAAATCAGTCGTCACTTCGGGAAGCGTGCGCTAAGATAGAGGCCCTCAACCCTATGGCGGTTTTGCGCCGCGGATACAGCGTTGCCCGCAGGCTCCCGGACGGCCGGGTGGTCACGGACCCGGATCACGTCGCACTGGGCCAGGACCTGGAGGTGATGGTTGCCGAAGGCAGCCTTTTCTGCAATGTAAAAGGAACGTCGCGCCATGGCAAAGAAAAGCTTTGAACAATCCCTGAAGCAGCTCGAACAAATCGTCCATGAGCTGGAGTCCGGTGAGTTGCCGCTCGAGCAAGCGATCCGGAAATTCGAAGAAGGCATCGAACTCTCCAAGTTCTGCGCTGAGAAGCTCGAGGAAACCGAGCGTAAAATCACCCTGCTGATGCAGGCGGACCCCGGGGCAGTGGTCGAGAAGCCCTTTACGCCCGCGGACGAAAATGGACAGTGAGATGTTCGATCTGGAGGCCTATCTGGCGTGCAGCAACGCGCGCATCGCGAGCGCCCTGCTGCGCTTTATCGAGTCGGCCGGGAAAACCGACCGGCTCGCGGACGCCATGCGCTACTCTCTGATGGCCGGCGGCAAACGCCTCCGACCGAACCTTTGCCTGGCTGCCGCGGAGGCGGTCGGCGGCGAGCCTGAGCGGGTCATGCCCCTCGCCTGCGCGCTGGAAATGATCCACACCTACTCGCTTATTCATGACGACCTGCCCGCCATGGATGACGACGATCTGCGCCGCGGTCAGCCGACCTGCCATGTGGCCTTTGACGAGGCCACGGCGATCCTGGCCGGCGACGGCCTGCTCACACTCGCATTTCAGGTCGTCGCCGCCATGGACGAAGGTCGTCCGGAGCGCCGGCTCGAGGCGATCCGCCTCATCGCCGCCGCAGCAGGCCACCGCGGCATGGTCTTAGGCCAGATGCTGGATATCCAGGCCGAAGGCCGGCACCTGCAGCGCGACGAGGTGGAATTCCTGCATGCCCGCAAGACGGGCGACATGATCCAGGCGGCATTGGTCTCGGGGGCGCTGATCGCCGGCGGCACCAAAAGTCAGATCGAAAAACTGACGACCTACGGCCGGGCGCTGGGCCTGGCCTTTCAAGTGGTCGACGACATTTTGAACGTCGAAGGCGACCCGGCCGTGATGGGCAAGGCCGCCGGCACCGACCGGCTGCGAGGCAAGAACTCCTACCCGGAGCTGATGGGGCTTGAACCATCCAAAGAATTCGCGCAGACGCTGGCGGTCGAAGCGGTCCGGGCGCTGTCCGGTTTTGGTGCCAAGGCCGAGCCCCTGCGAGCGCTGGCCGGGTACGTCGTCGCGCGCAACAAGTAGAAGGTGCTGGAGATGGATCGTGAGCCTGCTTGAAACCATAAACTCCCCGGCCGACCTGAAGCGGCTGCCGCGAGCACGCCTGCCCGAGCTTGCCGCCGAGATCCGCCGCACGATCGTCGACGTCGTTTCGCGAACCGGCGGGCACCTGGCGCCCAGCCTGGGCACGGTCGACCTCGCCATTGCCATCCATTATGTTTTCGACACCCCCAAGGACAAATTGGTCTGGGATGTCGGTCATCAAGCCTATGCCCACAAAATCCTCACCGGCCGCCGGGAATCTTTCCACACCCTGCGACAACATCAGGGCATTTCCGGGTTCACGCGCCGCAGCGAGAGCCCGTTTGACGCATTCAGCGCCGGGCACAGCGGCACCTCCATTTCCGCCGGCTTCGGAATCGCATGCGCCAAGTTTCTCAAGCAGGAAGAATCCAAGGTCATCGCCGTAATCGGCGACGGCTCTCTGACCTCCGGCCTCGCCTTTGAGGGGCTGAACCAGACCGGCGGTATGCTCAAGCGGAACTTCATCGTCATCCTCAACGACAACGAGATGTCCATCGCCCGCAATGTCGGCGCCCTCTCCTCCTTCTTGAGCCGAACCTTTTCAGCCAAAAAACTGCAGGAGCTGCGCAAGGAGCTCGGATTTTTTTTCAAGAAACTGCCCGGAATCGGCGAAGACGTCTACCAACTCGCCAAGCGCACCGAAGAGTCTTTCAAGGCCTTCGTGACGCCCGGCATGCTTTTCGAGGCGTTCAACTTCGACTACTTCGGGCCGATCAACGGTCACAAAATCGATCACCTCATCGATATTCTTAACAATATAAAGTACATCAAAGAACCCGTGCTCCTGCACGTCACCACCACCAAAGGCAAGGGGTATGCACCGGCCGAAAAGAACCCAGTTTATTTCCACGGGTGCGGCTGTTTCGATGTTAGCACCGGCAAATGCCTCGACCGCGAGCCATCCCCACCCAGCTATACGCAGGTCTTTGGACAGACCCTGCTGGAACTGGGCGCCCAAGACCCGCGCATCGTAGCCGTGACCGCCGCCATGCCCGAAGGCACCGGCCTGTCCAAATTTGCCCAGGCCTATCCTGAACGGTTCTTCGACGTCGGCATTGCCGAACAGCATGCCGTCACTTTTGCGGCCGGGCTCGCCACGGAGGGGTTCCGGCCGGTGGTGGCCATTTATTCCACTTTCCTGCAACGCGCCTACGACCAGATCCTGCACGATGTCTGCATCGAAGGCCTGTGCGTGGTCTTCGCCGTGGACCGCGCCGGTATCGTCGGGGAGGACGGGCCGACCCACCAGGGGCTCTTCGACCTGTCGTACCTGCGCAGCCTGCCGAACATGGTCGTTATGGCTCCCAAAGACGAAAACGAGCTGCGGCAGATGATGGCAACTGCCCTCCAGCACGACGGCCCGGTCGCCTTCCGGTACCCCCGGGGAACCGCCGTGGGGGTTGCCCTCGAATCGCCCGTGACGGCGCTGCCGATCGGCAAAGCCGAAATCCTGAAGGAGGGCGACGACGTCGCCATATTGGCGATAGGCCGCTGCGTGGCGGAAGGGCTCACGGCCCATGAGCGGCTGGCCGAGCGCGGGGTCCGGGCGACCGTGGTCAACTGCCGATTCGTCAAACCGATCGATGTCGATCTCATCGCCGGCGTGGCGCGGCGGGTTCCGCGGATCCTCACGGTGGAGGAGAATGTCCGGCAGGGCGGCTTCGGGAGCGCCGTGCTTGAAGCGCTGAGCGACCAGGGCATCACTCACGCCGTTGTTGAGCGTCTCGGGGTGCCGGACATCTTCGTGGAGCATGGCTCCCCGGCGGTATTGCGCGCCAAATACGGCCTGGATGCCGATGGCATCGTGGAGGCCGCCGCCCGCCTGATGCGGCAGACGTGATATCCAAACGCCAACGACTCGATGTTTTTCTGACCGAACATGGCTGGGCCCCGAGCCGCCAGCGGGCGCGGGCGCTGATCATGGCGGGCAGCATCCGTGTCAACGACCAGCCGGTCGACAAGGCCGGAACCCTGGTCGACGACGGCGACCGCATCGAGCTCACCGGCGTCGACTTGCCCTATGTCAGTCGCGGCGGCCTCAAGCTGGAAGCAGCCTTGACCGGCTACCGGATCGATGCGGCCGGCCGGGTCTGCCTCGACGTGGGAGCCTCCACGGGCGGGTTCACCGACTGCCTGCTGCAGCGCGGCGCGGCCCGGGTGTACGCCGTGGACGTCGGCTACGGGCAAATGGCCTGGAAACTTCGCCAGGACCCGCGGGTCATCGTCATCGAGCGCACGAACATCCGCTACATGCCGCCCGACGCTGTCCCCGAAGCGGTTGATCTCGCCACGATCGATGCCTCATTCATTTCTCTCAAGATCGTCGTACCCGCCGTGCTCCGGTTCCTGAAGCCCGAGGGTGTGATCCTGCCCCTCATCAAACCGCAGTTCGAGGTCGGCAAGGGACTGGTCGGCAAGGGCGGCGTCGTTGCAGACCCGGCGCAGCACGCCCGGGTCATCGACGAACTCGGGCGTTTTTTTTCCGGCCTGGGCCTGCGGTGCAGCACTGCCCTGCCCTCCCCGGTCCTCGGCCCGAAGGGCAACCGCGAGTTTTTCATGCTATTAAACGTGAGCTCCGCTCACGTTTAATCTTAAAAAAATAATCAGCCGCCCATCCGGGCGGCTGATTATTTTTTTGGGGCTTGATTTTTTAACATCAAATGGATAAAAGTTACCGTTTGCCGCCCGCTGGCGGGCGCGGAATCCAATCAGGAGAGGACGTTAAATGAGCGAGAAAGTCGAAAACATTCGCAACATCGCCTTGGTTTCCCATGGGGGCGCCGGGAAAACCTCCCTGGCCGAAGCCATGCTTTTCGACGCCGGCGTGATCACCCGCATGGGACGGATCGAAGAAGGCAACACGGCCCTGGATTTCGAGCCCGAGGAGATCAAGCGAGCGTCAAGCATCAGCACCGGCTTTCATCAGGTGAACTGGAAAAAGCACGCCATCACCTTGCTGGACACGCCGGGCGACCAGAATTTTTTCTCCGACACCAAGACCTGCCTGCAGGCCGCCGACGCCGCCGTGGTCCTCATCGACGCGGTGGACGGCATCAAAGTCCAGACCGAACAGGCCTGGGAATTCCTGGACGATTTCAAGCTGCCGCGGGTGATCTTTATCAACAAGATGGACCGCGAACGGGGGGACTTCACCCGGGCCTTCGCCGAAGCGAAGCAGATGTTCCAGCCCAAGCCCATCATTCTGCAGCTGCCGATCGGAGCCGAGGCCGAGTTCAAAGGGGTGGTCGATCTGATCACCCAGAAGGCGTACATCTACGGCGAGGATGGCGAAGGGTAAAGCCTCCGAAATCCCTGCGAATATGAAGGATGAAGTCGCCGCGGAGCGGGAGGCCCTGATCGAGAACATCGCCGAAGCCGACGACGCCCTGGTGGAGCGTTACCTCGAAGGCGAGAGCCTCTCCGAAGAGGATTTGAAAAATGCCCTGCGCATGGGGACGCTGGCGCGGACGTTCGTTCCCGTGCTGTGCGGCTCCTCGACCAAAAACATCGGCATCGACCTGCTCATGGATTTCATGGTCGCCGCCATGCCCTCCCCGCTCGATGTCGCCCCGAGAGTCGGGACGGATCCGGCGACGAAGCAGGAAATCGAGCGCCGGCCTGACCCGGCCGCGCCGTTCTCGGCCCTCGTGGTCAAGACCATCACCGACCCCTATGCCGGGCGGTTGACCATCTTCCGGGTGTTCTCCGGGTCCATCGGCGCGGACGGCAGCTTCTTTAACTCGAGAAAAGAAGTGCGCGAGCGCTTTAACCAGCTGCTGGTGATTCTCGGCAAGGAACAAAAGCCGACTGACGGGGCCGGCCCGGGCTCCATTGTCGCCGTGGCCAAGCTCAAGGAAACGGCCACCGGAGATACGCTGTGCGACGAAGCCAACAAGATTGTCTTCACGCCCGTGACCCCCATGTCCACCCTGATATCGTATGCGCTGTCCGCCAAGAGCAAGGGGGATGAGGACAAGGTGTTTACCTCGCTGACGCGGTTGCTGGAAGAGGACTCGTCCCTGCGCATCGACCGCCTCGCGGAAACCAAGGAGATCATCCTGCACGGCATCGGGCAGATCCACATCGAAACCACCGTCGAGCGCCTCAAACGCAAGTTCAACGTCGAGGTTCAGCTCAACATCCCCAAAATCCCCTACCGCGAGACCCTCAAGAAAAAAGTGCGGGTCCAGGGCCGACACAAGAAGCAGACCGGAGGCCACGGCCAGTTCGGCGATTGCTGGGTTCAGTTCGAGCCGCAACCCCGCGGCAAGGGGTTTGAGTACGTGGACGCCATCGTGGGCGGTTC
Organism: uncultured delta proteobacterium; assembly: GCA_963785045.1. Lineage (GTDB taxonomy): Bacteria > Desulfobacterota > Desulfobacteria > Desulfobacterales > SpSt-501 > SpSt-501. The sequence goes on from CAWAUC010000026.1 coordinate 85,341, forward strand.
CATCCCGCGGCAGTACATTCCCGCGGTTGAAAAAGGCATCGTCGAATCAGCCCAGCGGGGCGTGCTGGCGGGGTTCCCCTGCGTCGACTTCAAGGCCACCGTGGACGACGGCTCCTTCCACGCGGTGGACTCCTCGGAGATGGCATTCAAAATCGCCGGTTCTCTTGCCTTCCGAAAGGCCGCCGAGCAGGCCGACCCGGTACTGCTCGAGCCGATCATGAAGGTGACGGTCATTGCACCGGACGAGTTCATGGGCGACATCATGGGCGATCTCAACAGCCGGCGCGGCCGGGTGCTGGGCATGGAAAACGCGGGCAAGAACCAGTACATCAACGCCTACGTCCCGATGTCGGAGTTTCAGACCTATGCTCCGGACCTGCGCTCCATGACGGGTGGCCGCGGCATCTACACCATGGAGTTCTCGCACTACGACGAAGTGCCGGCCCACATCGCCCAGAAGATCATCGAGGCGTCCGCCAAGGCCTAAAAATTATGGCCGATCGTTTTGATCGGCCGTAATTTTTTGGCACCCTTTGGAGGGTGCATAACCGGCCCAGAACGCGTCCCACCTCTTGGAGAACAGGATACGATTTTTGGGGGAAATGCGCTTTGCTTCCGGACAGGACGCCGCGTGGAACCGCCGCGAATTGCGGTTGCCGATATACCGGCCCTCTTTTTCGCGCCATTCCCGCCACATGCCGCACCGGTTCTGCATGGCTTGCCGCTGGGCCTTCAGCAGGCGGGCCTCGTATTTGACGTTCGGCATCCAGTAAAGGCAATAGGCCAGGCCCGACTGCAGAAGTTTCTCGTTCACCATCGAACCGTCAGGCAAAAAAACGTAGGCGAGCGTCCTGCCGTAGTCGTCGAACCGCTCGATGTCGAATTCGAGGCGGATTCGCCGGCTTCCGAGCAGCTCGATGTTGCGCGCACGCGCTTCGAAACCGAACGGCTCGGCGGTATTGCGTTCGTGGTTGATTTCGGGGGCATTGACACCGATGTAGCGCACGCGCCGCCCGTCCGTTAACTGCACGGTGTCGCCGTCGTTGACCCGCTTGACCGTGACCCACTCCCCCGCCCTTCCCCCTTCAGCGTGGAACGTCAGCAGCAGTATAAACCCGAGTGCGATCAGTTTTCGGAGCATGCATAGCCCCCTATCATTTTTTTTGCCGCAGACACACGCAGACGGGCGCAGACGACAGCAGAATGCTTTCGCATTCTGCTGCATGGATTTTTAGCTCCACGACCTGCGGAGCTAAAAGATGCTATCGCTTCGCGATTGAAAACCATCTCAACGCCGGCATGCGCCGGCGTTGAGTCCGCACTGCCGCACGGCGGCATCATCCAGCATCCGGGAGAGGCCTCCCCGTTGACCAGGAGTGAATCCCAGCGCATCCTGCCACACCTCGTCGTCCTCCATGCAAAAATAGAGGCAGACATCCGGCGCATGGGCACGGATGGCCTGCGCGATCGCGCGGTACACCTTCATCCGCAGCGGCTTGAAATAGCGCACCTTGCCGTCCAGCCCCGTGACACATTCCCCATAGACGATTTTCGAGCCGGGGAAACGCCGCTGAACGATGGGTTTCAGGTCCGGCATGAACCTCAGGGCCCCCAGGCTGATCCAAACGATGTGCCGGGAGTCGATGAGGGCAAACAGGCGGTCGACCGTCCGGCGGTACTCCGCCTCGCAGCCGTCGTCGATCACGATGGGGTCGAAGTGAAAGGCCAGCGGGTAACCCTGCGCCGCGCAGCGGGCGGCAGACCTCAGGCGCGCATCGAGCGATGCCGTGCCCCGCTCCTCGGAGCCGATCACCCGCTCCGTGTTCAGGGACCATGCCAGGATCGTCCGGCGGCGGTGGGGCAGAGCCAGGAGCGTGTCAATAAAGGTGGTTTTGGTTTTCAGTTCCAGCACGCAGCAATCCTGGCCTGCGAACTTGCGAATGAGCCCCTCCGAAAGGCCCGTCCACGGCTCCCAGATCAGGCTGTCGGTGAACTCGCCGGTACCCAGCCGGTGGACCGTCCGGGTGCCGAAGAGCTGCTCCAGTTCGGCGTTCAGGTCGGCTTGATTAAGAAAATACTGCAGCACCGGCGGGTGGAAATAGGATTGCAGGATGCAGTAGGCGCAATCCATCGTGCAGAAAGTCCCGACATGCAGGATCTTGTAACCGCAGCAGGTGTAGTGGCTGGTCCCGGGGCATGGCTTGATGAAAGCCCCTTTGTTGCGGGTCAGATACAGCACCTGCTTGCCCCGGCCGACCGGGTCTTCCGCGGCAGCCAGATCCGCGTAGACTTCATCGGCAGTCGCAACCGTTCGGGTCGGCACCTCAAACCGGCTGCAGATGGACCGGGTTTCCGGCCAGTCGGCCACCTGGGCATCGATGTAGAGTGCTGCGATCCTCATGGCGCCGATGTTTTCCCAAATCCCCTGCCCTTGCCCGTCAGCAGAGTCTTGAAATCCGGGTGATCCACCAGTTCGTCCAATTTTACCCGCAGGCGGCTGACCTCCTCCAGGCGTTCGAAATTCAACGTCAGGGTGAAGCGCGTTCCCTCAAAATCCTTGGGAGGCGCCAGCTGCAGGTTGTCGCCGAGCTTCAGCCGCTGTCGCAGGCACTGAAAGTTGTCTTCGGCCGCGACCCGTGCCGGGAAACGGCGCTGCCGGAGCAGCCTGCGAATGCGCTGGGTCTTCTGGTTGCGGTCCAGGTCCTCCGCGTCCAGCAGGCGGGACAGACGGTCCTCGGCCAGGACCTGCAGGGGGTCGATCCCTTCGCGGCGCGCAATCTCTGCCACCAGGGTGACGATCTCCCTCTGCTTGTTCAGGCTGGGTTTGAGGCGGCCGAACAGCCGCGCGAAGGCAACGGCCAGGCCTGCTTCCAGGAGTCCGATCTCACAGGCCATGGCGAAGGAGAGCGTCTCTTCCAGTACGGCCTCCTGGACCTCGGCCGGCAGGCGGCACAGGGTCTTCAGCCTGGCCGCCATCCCCGCATGGGTCGGAAGGCCGAGGGCCGCTTTGTCCTCCGGCAACACCTGCCCGCCGGGTGCATACTGATCGAGCAACTGCAGGGCCCGGGAGGTTTCGATGAGGTTCAGCGGCCGCTCGAGCGAATTTGCGGCGACGGCCATGAGGGAACATTCATAGGGCGAGGTCTTCGGGAGCACCCGGGCGCGAATCGAATCCCATCCCAAGTTTCGGCAGGCGGCTATCCGCCGGAACCCGCTCACGATGATGAAGCCGGGGGAACCGGGGAGGACCAGCGGTGCTGCCCGCAGGCCGAACCGTCTGATGGAAGGATGCAGATCGCCGCCGTCGCGGCGGGTGGTGATGCGGAAACGCTCATCCCCCAGGTTGATGTCCGCCAGGGGGATGAGCCGGGCGCACTCCTCGGTCAATTCGCCATCAGAGGCCATGGCTGCTGCCGCTCAACTGCTTGAGCGCTTCGAGATATTTCAACCGGGTGTTGCGGATGACCTCTTCGGGCAGGGGCGGCGGCGGCGGGGGTTTTGTCCCAGTGGGTGGACACCAGATAATCGCGCATATACTGCTTGTCATAGCTCTGTTGGGCGCCGCCGGGTGTGTAGGATGCTTTCGGCCAGAATCGCGATGAGTCCGGGGTCAGCAGTTCGTCAATGAGGATCAACTGGTCGCCTACGAGACCGAATTCAAACTTGGTGTCGGCAATAATGATGCCCCTGGTCTCGGCAAAGGCTGCACCCTTCCGGTAGATCCTCAGGGTCAAATCGCGCACGCGCTCGGCCAGTTCGGGCCCGATGCGCTTTTGCGCTTCTTCGAAATCGATGTTGATGTCATGCGTTCCGACCTCTTCTTTGGTGGCCGGAGTGAAGATGGGTTCCGGCAGCCGGTCGGATTCCTTCAGCCCGGACGGCAGCTTGATCCCGCAGACCTCACCGGACGTCTCGTACGAGCTCCACCCGGACCCGGAGATATATCCCCGGGCCACGCATTCGATGGGCAGCGGTTCCGCTTTCTTGACCAGCAGGCTGCGGCCCTCCAATTCCCGAGCGTAGGGCCGGCAGCTCTTGGGGTAGTCGTGCACGTTGCCGGTGACCACGTGGTTGACGACAAGCGGCTTCATCAGCCCGAACCAAAAAAGAGAAATCTGGGTCAGGATGATGCCCTTGTCGGGGATGGGTTCGGTCATGACCACGTCGAAGGCCGAGATGCGGTCGGTGGCCACCATCAACAGGTGCTCGCCCAGGTCGTACATGTCCCGGACCTTGCCCCGTTTCACCAGTTGAAGACCCGGGAACTCCGTTTGGCGTATCGGTTGTGTCATGCCGTGGTTTCTCCTTATAAAAAAATGCCGGCCGCAGCCGACCGGATCAGTCGTCCGATTTTCCGAAAGAGCCGAGATAGTCCTTCAGCGCCTGCCTCGACGCTTCGTCCAAGTCGATGAACTCGACCCCGACCTCGTACAGATCCGCTCCGGTCGATCGGATATGGGCCGTCCGCCCCTTGATATCCACCACGCGGTCTTCGAAACCGATGCTCAGGACGACCGTGTGCTTGGCCTCGATCGGGAAGTGGGTCTCGAGCAGAATTCCGGATTCGGAGACGTTCAGCGTCCGGCCCATACCCTGCTTGACCACCTGATGGCCCTCGTCCAGGCTGAAATAAGACAGGTTGAGGGCATTGACGCGTGGGTGTTTGCGCTTCTCATTCTTATGCATGTGGCGGCACTCCCGTCCTGGGTCCTCCGGTCTCAACTCAGCCCGGACTTGTTAAACAGGTTAATAGCTACCAAGGTCGTCGCCGAGATGCAAGCGGCGTTGTGTTGGATGATATGCCTCAGAGTGGAGGACAGGCTTTGCTGCGTTTCTTCCATGGCCAGGATGTCGACGACGGAGAGCTTCAAGTCGGCCGTGGAAAAAACAGCCGCCGAATGAGGTTCGTGGCCGATTGTCAGAAATGGGATGTTACCGAAAAAATCCCCCTTCTGGAGATGGGCCAGCGGCAGGTAGCCCGACTCGGTGCTGCGCGCCACCACCGCTTCGCCCTCACGAATCTGGAAGAGCCGATCCTCGTTCTGCCCCTCCTTGAGTGCCACCTTTTTATCCTGGATCAGTTTCAGGAAGGACCCGTTGCGCACGTGGGTTTCGGCCACGATCGTGGACACGAATCGGAGCCGGTTGTCCAGGCTCCGAATCAGGGCCTTGAACTCATTGGAGAGGTTGGCGATTTCAGCAGTCAGTTGCTGGGAGTTGAGCATGCCGAGTTGAACGTTCCCCGATGCGAGCACCGTCGAGCCGCGCACATTTTCCCCACTGAGAAGGGCGGCCACGCTGCCTAAAAACGCGCCGTCTCCGACCCTCAGCAGCCGCAGCGGTCCGTTGGGCGTCATCTTGATGATTTCCGCCGCCCCTTCCAGAATCACCCAGATCCAGTTCCCGTGGGCGCCTTCGCGGACGATCTCGTCCCCGTCGTAGTAGCTCTCCTCGTCCACGACATACGTGTAGTCGACGAGCGGACCCTTTATAAGGGGTGGTAGATCGGCCCTCCGCGCAGGGGCGATAGGCGCCGGGGCCTCGACGTTTTCGATGACCTGACCGGGTGCCGGTCCTAGTTTTTCGATCTTGCCTTCGTCGAGCAGCCGCAGACCGTCCAGGATGATCTCCATCCGGCCTTTCTTGATGGTCTTGTTGCAGGTGACGGGCCCCAGCGAAAATTCAAACCGTCCATCGCTCCAGCCGAACAGGCCGAACATCGCCTCGAGGCCGGAAAGAGTCGCCGTGGAGGCGTCCACGGGGTTGCCATTTTCGATGGAGATCACGCCGGGCGCGGACGTGAAATCGCTGATGATCTTGAGCGTACCGGTGGCGCCGCTGCTGCCGATGATCTGCAGCAACTCGCCCAGGTTCAAAAAGCTCAATCTTCCAGTCAAATCAAGGTTCGGAGACATGCCGGGAACGGGTGTCTAGAATTTCAGTTCTTGTTGCAGCGCCCGCAACACCAACCGCAAGCACTCCTGTAGCGTCTTGCCCACTCCTGTGCCCTTCAGGGCCGCTCCGGGAAAGGCGGGAACTTTGAGCTGCCGGTTGAGGTCGCGCTCCATCTGTTCCAGCGGCATCAAGGGGATGCCGGCATCCGTGAGGTCGCGCTTGTTGAACTGCAGGACCAGCGGGAGCTTGAATATGTTCAGGTTGAAATCGCGCAGGTTCTGCTGCAGGTCCTTGAGGGCCAGCATGTTCTGCTCGCGCCGGACCTCCAGCGAATCCGCCACGAACACCACCCCGTCCGCGCCGCGCAGGACGAGTTTGCGCGTGGAGGAGTAGCGCACCTGACCGGGGACGGTATACAATTGGACCCGCACGTCGCAGCCCTTCAACTTGCCGATCTCCAGGGGCAGAAAATCGAAGAAAAGGGTGCGGTCCCCTTCGGTGTCGATGGAGATCATCTCTCCTTTGACGTTCTGGGTGAAAGTTTTGTGGATGAACTCGAGGTTGGTGGTCTTTCCGCAGCGCGCGGGGCCGTAATAGACGATTTTGCACTCGATCTGTCGCTTTTTGAGATTGACTACCGCCATGGTTTCAAGCCTTCAAGATTTCAATAGATTATCATAGCACAGGGTTCGACGGCAGCAAAGCGAAATTAGGTAACCGGCGCCGGTGTAGCAAGGCCGGTCCACACCCATGGACTCACGTCACGCGCTGCTAACTACCCTATTCCCGGCGGCGCTGTCAACTTATGAAATTCGTTGACAATCAGCCGGGATATGCTAACGAGTGTCCATCCAGAAACGGGTGCATCCTCTCATCCATTCCATCACGCAAGGAGACAACCATGGACAAGAAGGTAACCGTCATTGGTGCGGGCAACGTCGGCGCCACCGCGGCGCAGCGGCTAGCTGAAAAAGAACTTTGTGACGTAGTCCTGGTGGACATCATCGAGGGCGTGCCCCAGGGCAAGGCGCTGGACCTGGCGCAGGCGGCTCCCATCGAAAAACACGATGCCCACCTACTCGGTGCCAACGCCTACGATGCCACCGCCGGCTCCCACATCGTCATCATCACGGCCGGCATCCCGCGCAAGCCGGGGATGAGCCGTGACGACCTGCTGTCCACCAACGCCGGCATCGTCACGAAAGTGACCCGGGAAGTCGCATCCCGCTCGCCCCAGGCAATCCTCATCATCGTGAGCAATCCCCTCGATGCCATGTGCCACGTGGCCCACGCGGCAAGCGGCTTTCCCAAACAGCGCGTTATCGGCATGGCCGGGGTGCTCGACTCGGCGCGCTTCCGGGCGTTCATCGCCATGGAACTCAACGTGTCCGTGGAAAACACCCATGCCTTCGTGCTGGGCGGCCACGGTGACACCATGGTCCCCCTGCCCCGCTACTCGAGTGTCGCCGGGATCCCCATCACCGAGTTGATGAGCCCGGAGCGCATCGCAGCCCTGGTGCAGCGGACCCGCAATGGCGGTGCGGAGATCGTCGGTCTGCTCAAGACCGGCAGCGCCTTTTACGCCCCGGCCTCGGCGGCGGTGGAGATGGCCGAGTCCATCCTGAAGGACAAGAAGAAGATCCTGCCCTGTGCGGCCTACCTGGAGGGCGAATACGGCATCAAGGATCTATTCATCGGCGTGCCGGTGAAACTAGGGGCCAAGGGCGTCGAGCAGGTCATCGAGATCAAGCTGGCCCCGGAGGAAAAGGCCGCCCTGCAGAAGTCGGCCGCCGCCGTGCAGGAGCTTAAGAGTGTTCTGGCGACATTGAAGTACTAAGCTGCTCTTTCATGGTTTCGGCAAGCTGGCGATTGAACCCGGGCAGCGCGCTCAGTTCCTCGAGCCGCGCTGCCCGGATCGCTTCGATGCTTCCGAAATGCTTCACCAGCGCCGCCTTGCGCGCCGGGCCGATGCCGCGAATGCCGTCGAGGGCGGATGTCAAAGACGACTTCCGCCGGCGCCGGCGGTGGAACGTGATCGCAAACCGGTGCGCCTCATCCCGCACCCGCTGTAGAAACAGCCGCAGGTCCCCCTCACGGCCGAAGCCCACGGGGTTCACCCGATTGGGGATATAGACCTTGTCCTGGGTCTCGCCGCGGCGTTCGTCTTTCTTGGCGATTCCGATCAGATCGAAGGCATCCGTCAAACCCAGCTCCCGCAGCGCCGCCACGGCAATCCCCAGCTGCCCCCGCCCCCCGTCCAGCATTACGAGATCCGGTGGAGCCCCGGGGTCCTCCCGCCCGAACCGGCGCTTCAGGACCTCCGCCATGGAGGCGTAATCATCCGGGGTTGCCACCGTTTGGATGAGAAACTTGCGGTAGGCCGATTTTTCCGGCTTGCCATCGACAAACACCACCATCCCGGCCACGGGATCCGACCCCATGAGGGTCGAGTTGTCGAAGCATTCGATGCGGCGGGGCAGGCGGCTCAACGCCAGCCGTTTCTGGAGGCGCGCGAGTAGATCCCGGTCCGAGGACTGGGAAGCCATCAGGTTGCGGAGTTCGTTGGCGGCATTGCGCCGCGCCATGTCCAGCAGCCGGGCTTTTTCCCCGCGTTCCGGCCGCACCAGCCGGACCTTCTGACCCCTTTCCGCGGAGAGCCACTCCTCGATCAGCGCCGCATCCTCCAGCTGGTGGGACACGAAAATCTCGCCGGGCACAAAGGCACCCGGGCCGTAGTACTGGCGGATGAAGGCGCTCAGCATTTCATCTTCAGCGGCCATGGTCTCCGGGAAAGGAAAGCAGCGGGTGCCGGTGACAAATCCGCCGCGTACACTGAAGCACATGATCACCCCGGCATCGCCGGAGGCCGCGGCGGCGAACACGTCCCGGTCGTGGAAATCGGTGGTGACCGCGATCTGCTTCTCCACCGTGCGCTCCAGGGCGAAGAGCTTGTCCCGCAGCCGCGCCGCCTTCTCGAACTCGCACGCCTCGGAGGCCTCATCCATCTGTCCACGGATTTTTCGGATCAGTTCGTGTGTGCGGCCTTTCAGGAACAGCACCGCCTCCTGCACCTGCTCCTGGTAGACCCGGGGGTCCACGTCCCGGCAGCAGGGTGCCAGGCATCCGTTCATCTGACAGTGCAGACAGGGACGCGTGCGGATGCGGAACTCGCTGGCTTTGCATTTGCGCAGTTTGAAGGTCTTGGTAATGATGCCGAGCGTCTCGCGCACGGCGTGGGCCGAGGCAAAGGGCCCGAAGTAGAGCGCGTCGTCCTCGCCGATCTTGCGCGCGATGGTGAAACGGGGAAAATCCTCTCCGGGGTCGAGCCGCAGGGAGGGATAGCGCTTGTCGTCCTTGAGCACGACGTTGTAGCGCGGCCGGTGTTGCTTGATGAGGTTGGACTCGAGGATCAAGGCCTCTTTCTCGGTGCGGGTGATGATGGTTTCGAAGTCCGCAATCCGCGCCGCCAGAGCGCCGAGCTTGGGGTCGGCGTGGCCGGACGGCTTGAAGTAGGCCGCCAGGCGTTTGCGCAGGTTGCGGGCCTTCCCGACATAAATGATCTGCCCCTGGGCATCCCGCATGAGGTAGACACCGGGCTCGGCGCTGACAGTCGGCAGCTTTTGCGCAGGGTCTTCAGGAAGGCGGGAATCGGAATCGCTCGTGCTCATCGTCTTTCACAGTGGATGAAGTTTGATGATCGGGTACAAGATCAACGCATGCGATGACTTCGTAAAAGGGCCAAGTTCAAGGCGCGCGAGTCTCGTGGCGCGAGGCGTACTTCGGGTACGCCGCAGCGCCAGCGAGACGAAGCGCAACGCGGAAATTGGCCCTTTTACGAAGTCATCTTTCCAGGACCAACAGCTGCCGCAAAGCCTTGATCCGGTCCCGCAGCTCGACGGCGTGCTCGAAGTCGAGTTCCTTGGCCGCCGCACGCATGTCCTTTTCCAGGGCCCGGATCCGCTCGTCGATGTCGTCGGCCGAGGCGTATTCGCCGAGCGACTCCGCCACCACGGCTGTAGCGGGGGGCTTGGCTGTGCTGCTGAAATCGAAGGTCTCGGTGATGGCCTTCTGAATGCCTTCCGGGGTGATGTGGTGCCGGGCATTGTAGGCTTCCTGGATCGTCCGCCGACGGTTGGTTTCGCTAAGGGCCTGCTGCATGGACCGCGTCACGGTGTCCGCATACATGATCACCGTGCCGTTCAGGTTTCGGGCGGCTCGGCCGCAGGTCTGGATAAGAGAGCGGTTCGAGCGCAGGAACCCTTCCTTGTCGGCGTCGAGAATGGCGACCAGCGACACCTCGGGGATGTCGAGCCCTTCCCGCAGCAGGTTGATGCCCACCAGCACGTCGAAGCGGCCCAGTCGCAGGTCGCGGATGATTTCCATGCGCTCGAGGGTGTTGATGTCCGAGTGCAGGTACCGCACCCGAACGCCCAGGTCCGAGTAGTACTCCGTGAGGTCTTCGGCCATGCGTTTGGTGAGGGTCGTCACCAGTATGCGCTCGCCGCGTTTCTGCCGCCGCCGGATTTCGTCGAACAGATCGTCGACCTGGTTGCGGGCCGAGCGCACCTCCATCGTCGGGTCCACCAGCCCGGTCGGCCGCACGATGAGCTCGACGACGGCGTCCCTGCCCTGTTCCAATTCATAGTCGGCCGGGGTGGCGGAGACATAGACGACCTGATGGTAGCGTTCCTGAGTTTCCTCGAAGCGCAGCGGCCGGTTGTCCAAGGCCGACGGCAGGCGAAAGCCAAATTCCACCAGGGTTTGCTTGCGTGCGCGATCGCCCCGGTACATCCCCTGCAGTTGCGGGACGGCAATGTGGCTCTCGTCGATGAAGAGCAGGAAGTCCTTCGGGAAGTAATCGAGCAGGGTCGGCGGCGGCTCGCCGGCTTTGCGCCCCGTGAGGTGGCGCGAATAGTTCTCGATGCCGTTGCAGTAACCGAGCTCCTGGATCATCTCGAGGTCGAAGTGGGTGCGCTCCTCGACCCGCTGGGCTTCGAGCAGCCGGTTCGCGTCGCGGAAAAAATTAACCCGCTGCTTGAGTTCCCTGCGGATGGTTTGGATCGCTTTTGCCTGGGTGGTTTTCTGGGTGACGTAGTGGCTGGCCGGAAAGATCGCGGTGCGTGTCAGCCGCCGCAGCACGGTGTTGCGCAGGGCGTCGATCTCGGAAATCCCCTCCACCTGGTCGCCGAAGAAATCAACGCGAACGGCACGGTCTTCCTCGTAGGCCGGGAAGATCTCCACCCGGTCTCCCCGCACCCGGAAGGTGCCGCGGTGGAAATCGGTGTCGTTGCGTTCGTACTGCATGGCGACCAGATCGGCCAGGAGCCGCTCGCGGCTGAACTCCGCGCCCGCCTCGATCTCCACCCGCATCGCCAGGTAGTCTTCCGGCGCCCCCAGGCCGTAGATGCACGAGACGCTGGCCACCACTACAATGTCGCGCCGCGACAGGACCGAGCGCGTGGCGGAGTGGCGCAGCTTGTCGATCATGTCGTTGATGGAGGAGTCCTTCGCGATGTAGGTGTCCGATGCGGGGATGTACGCTTCGGGCTGGTAGTAATCGTAATAGCTGACGAAGTACTCGACCGCGTTGTCGGCGAACAACAGGCGGAACTCCTGATAGAGCTGGGCTGCCAGGGTCTTGTTCGGAGCGATGACCAGGGTCGGGCGGTCCAGCCGCGCGATCACGTGTGCCATCGTGAAGGTCTTCCCGGAGCCGGTCACGCCCAGCAGCACGTTGTGCTTTTTCCCGGCCCGCAGGTTCGCGGTCAGTTTCTCGATGGCGGCCGGCTGGTCCCCGCTGGGTTCGTAATCGGACTTCAAAACAAAAGCGCCCACGGTGTTCAGGTATCCCCCTTCGTGCGTTTCGGTGAAAGCAGCACCGTGGCCATGGCGCCGATCCCCTCGCCCCGGCCGATCATGCCGCAGCCTTCCGTGGTGGTGGCCTTGATGTTGACGGCCTCGGCTGGGATGTCGAGCGCGCGGGCGATGTTGGCCTGCATCTGCAGGCGGTGGGGTGCCATCTGGGGGGCGTCGGCCAGAACGACCGCGTCCACGTTGACCACCTGCAGCCCTTTTTCGTCGATCATGCGCTGAGTGGATTGCAGCAGCGCGAGACTGGAAATCCCCCTGAAGCGTGGATCGGTGTCCGGGAAATGAATACCGATATCCCCCAGTCCGGCGGCACCCAGGATCGCGTCACAGACGGCGTGGACAAGCGCATCGGCGTCGGAATGGCCGAGCAACCCCTTTTCCCAGGGAATTTGGACCCCGCCCAGAACGAGCGCACGTTTCTCCACCAGCCGGTGAAAATCAAAGCCGATGCCTGTTCGCATTTAAATCCCCGCATGGATGAAGGGTTGGCTTGCTTGAATTCAGGTGTTTAGGCTGAAGGCTGAAGGATATAAAACATCTCGCAAAACACGAATCACGCCATTCAAGACCTTCTCGGTTTATACGAGCTTTGGGTCAATAGCCGACTCAAATGTCCAATGTTCTCTATGATTACGCATGGTTTCTCACTGAATGCCTTCAGCCTTCAGTCTATCTACCGGGCTCGATACGAAAGTAACACAGCCGCAGGCCTGGGACAACACCGGGCGCGCGTTTCAGCCCGGCCCCCACAGGGCATCCCGCAACCCGGAGGTCCGCTCGATCCGGCGCGTGATGGCAGCGGCAAGGATGGACCGCCTGGCCCAGATGGTAACGGTCTTGCGGGCCCGGGTCAGGGCCGTGTAGACCAACTCCCGGGTCAGGACCGGCGAATCCCGGTCCGGCAATACCAGCAACACCTCATCGAACTCGGAGCCCTGGCTCTTGTGGACGGTCATGGCGTAGACCGTTTCGTGCGGCGGCAGCCGGTAGGGCAGGAAGCGGCGCATCTCCCCGGAAGCTCCGGGGAAAAAGACGAAAAGCCCGCGGCCGCCGGAGGCGTCGTCGGGCAGGGTCATCCCGATGTCGCCGTTGAAGAGGCCGAGCCCATAATCGTTGCGCGTGATCAGCACCGGCCGGTGCGCGTACCAGGGACTTTGTGCGGCGGCCTCCGGCCGGATCAGCCCCCGCCGCACCAGCAACCGCTCCGCGGCCCGGTTGACGGCATCCACGCCGTGCGGCCCGCTCTTGTGGGCGCAGAGGATCTTGAAACGACTGAGCTCCTGGAGAGCGGCCGCGGGCGTATCCTTCCCGAAGCAGGTCACGGTGCCGCGCAGGATCAGGCGCTCCAGCTCGAGCGGCGCGTGCGCACCTGCGTCGGGTTCCAGCCAGACGATCGAACCCTCCCGAGGCGTCTCCAGGATCGCGAGCGCGCGACGGGCATCTCCGCGGTTCACGGCCCGACTCAGCTCGCCGATTGCGCTGCCCGCTGAAAAACGGAAACTGTTACGAAGTTCGACCATGCAGTCCGGAAGTCCCGGTGCGCGCCCGGAGCGCCCGGCGAGGCGTTCCCCGGTCACCTGCTGCAGCGTTTCGCAGAACTCGGCTGAAACGCCGTGCATCCGGTCGCGGTCGCAGATGTCCCCCAGGACCGAACCGGCTTCGACCGACGCGAGTTGGTCCTTGTCGCCCACGAGAACCAGGCGGGCAGCGGACGGGACCGCCTCCAGCAGTTTGGCCATGAGCGCCATGTCCACCATGGATGCCTCGTCCACCACGACGAGGTCGGTTTCAAGAGGGTTTTCACGGTTATGGCGGAAGTACGGGGAACCGGGCCGCGTTCCCAGCAAGCGGTGCAGGGTGTGGACTTCCTCCGGGAGCTGATCCGCCACCGGGTGGCGGCCGCGCAGGCCTTCCCGGGCCTGCTTCAGGGACTCCCGCATGCGGGCGGCGGCCTTGCCCGTAGGCGCCGCAAGGTGGATGCGCAGCCGGCGGTCCGGGTGCTGCTCCATCAGCAGGACGAGCAGTCGGGCGATCGTGAAGGTTTTGCCGGTCCCAGGGCCGCCCGTGATCACGCTGAAGCTTTTGAGCGCGGCGATGGCTGCTGCGGTTTTCTGCCAGTTGATTTCGCCGCCCGGGCCGTCCGGAAAAACGCGCGCAAGGCCTTGCCGCAGCCGCTCGGCGTCCAGATCCTCAGGCCTCCCGTCGGCTCGCTGCCGTATGCTTTGCGCGGCTGCCTGTTCGTATTCCCAGTACCGGCGCAGATAGAGCCGGTTGCGGTCATCGAGCACGAGGGGGCGTTTCTGCCCCGGCAAGCCCACCACCGCAGACGATCGCAATGCCGCACTCCAGGCGTCCAGCTCCGGGAAGGCCGCAGGGGAATCGATGCCGGCGCCCGCTGGTATCGGTTGACCGGCTACTGCGGCCAGATCCAGACAGACGTCCCCGGCCCCGGTCGCCCGGCTCAGAAGAGCCGCGGCCAGGAACACCTCGTCGGCGGCGACGGTCGAAAATCCGGCGAGGAACCGTGCAAAGTGACGGTCCAGGGGCGTAAAAAATTGAGCTGCGATTCGGATCATTCATAGTTCGGAATCAATGCGCGGCCGAGCGCGTGAACGAGGTCAGACGGCGGCATATCGACGAAAACGCCGAATTCGGGACCTCGCCGGCAATCCACGCCGCGCAGGAATACGTAGGCCACACCGCCGAAATGCCGCTCATAGCGGTAGGCCGGCAGCCGCCACCGCAGATACTGGTGCAGCGCCAGGGTGTAGATGTGATACTGCAGGGTGTAGAGTTCTTCCTGCATGGGTGTGACGAGCCGGTGCGCGTGGTAAGACTCGTACCCGTCGCCCAGGTGGTTGGACTTCCAGTCCACGAGGTAGTAGCGCTCCTCGTGGCGGAAGACCATGTCGATGAACCCCCGCATGAAACCCTGCAACGGTGCAAAGGTCAACCGGCCGATGCGCTCCGCAACGTCGCCCCCGAGCTCCGTGCGTCCATGGTGCAGGAAGACCTCCCGCAGGCGCTCCGGGGTGAGGGGGTGCAGCGGGTAGTAGAACTCCATCTCGTGGATGCGCTCGGAGGCTCCGATGCCGGCCAGGGTGAGCCCGGGGGCGCCGGCAAAGAGGCAAAGTCCGGCCACTTCGCCGATCATGCGCAGCACTGCCGCGCGCCATTCTGCCCCAAACCCGAACTGGGCCAGCATGCGGCCGACCAGGGCGTCGGTCTCGGCGCCCTGCCAGGCACCGAAGTCGACGTGTTCGAAGACGGCGTGAAAGAAATTTCCGGCGCGGCTGCCCTTCGGGAACGCAAACAAGTCCACACCCGCTGCAGGTGCGGGGCCAGGCGCGTCCGCTTCCGCGGCAGCGGTCTGAAACGCGCCCAGCCCGTCGCGGTCCGCTGCATCGCGGTCCGCGCCGGCGGCGGAGGCCAGCGCGGAATAGCTCGCGATCCGCCAGGACCGGTCGATCTTGCCTTCAAAATGCCGGCCGCAAAGCGCTGCGGAGTCGTCTGCCGCGAGCGGTGCTCGCTTCAGCGGTGCATCCGGCAGCGGCCGGACGTCGATCGTTGCCTGGGACCGCGACGCCAGCGTTGCCAGATCCTGCAGGAGGTCCTCATCGGATTTGGATTTCAACGCCCGTTTCAGGCGTTCGACGATGTCCGGGTCGTTGCCGTCCCCGGCATCCCGAAAGTGCAGCAGGTAGGCCAGCGCGGAGGTCTCGGAAGTGTTGATGCGGCCCCACACGAGGTAGCAGCACTCTTTGGCGCGTGTGAGGGCCACGTAAAGCAGCCTCAGGTTCTCGGAGAGCGCCTCTGCTTCGGCAAGCCGGCGGCTGAGCGCGGAATCCTCGCCGCCCAGGTCGAGTGTCGGACGGCGGTCGGCAGCCGGATCATGGAAGAAGACCTCCTCGCCGCGCGCGCTGGAACCGGACCAGGCAAACGGGCAGAACACCACGCGATACTCCAGGCCCTTGCTCTTGTGAATGGTCACGATCTTGACCGCCGCCTCATCGCTTTCGAGCCGGAGCTGGTGCTCCTCGAGCCGCGGCGTCGACGGGTCGCGCTGCTCGGCGAGCCACTTCAGCAGGCCGGTCATCCCGAACTTGTTCTCGACGGCGGCGTGGTGCAGCAACTCGCCGATGTGCAAAAGATTGGTCAGCCGCCGTTCGCCGTCCGGGAAACGCAGCAGCCGCTCCTTCACGCGCTCCCCGGCCAGGAGGCGCCGAAACATGGGCATGAACCCCTGCCGGTGCCAGACCTGAAAATAGTCCCGCGTCCGGGAGAGTCGATCCTCCCACCCGTCCGGCTCCCGGTCGGCCGCTGCGATGTCGTCCGCAGTCGCGCCCAGGATGTCGGTGGCGAGTGCGGACTTCAGCCGGCCGATGTCGGAGGGGTCGGCCAGGCTGGACAGGACGCGCTGCATGTCCTCGGTCTCGCGGGCGTCGAAGATGTTGCCGGTGCTGCACACCACCGCGGGGATGCCGGCGGCGGACAGGTGCTGCTTCACGACCTGGGCCTGTTCGTTCGTGCGCACCAGTACGGCGATGTCGCCGGCCGGCAGCGGGTCGCGTTGCGCTCGCGTCAGGCGCTGAATTTCACCGGCCACGGCGTTGGCGATCAAGGTCCGGCAGTCGCCTGAGTTGACGGGCTTGCCGTCCTCCCGCACCTGCCGGGAATCGAGGTACCAGATGATGAACGGCGTGCGGCGGCCCGCGACGGCGACGGCCGCCGTGGCGGGCCGGAACGCGATCTCCGGAAACAGGAAGGGATGTTCGGTTTGAGAGAAGATGGTGTTGATGGCGGTGACCAGCCCGGGCACCGCACGGCGGTTCTCAGTGAGGGTGTAAGTCGATGTGACGTTACGGGCCGCCTTGAGGTAGGAGAAGATGTCCGCCCCTCGAAACCCGTAGATCGCCTGCTTGGGGTCGCCGATCAGAAAGAGCGGCCGCAGTCCGTCGGAAAACATCCGCGAAAAAATCGTGTACTGCAGTTCGTCGGTGTCCTGGAACTCGTCGACGAGGACCGCCCGGTAGGTGCGCCGGACGGACTCAACCAGGCCGCCCAACGCCGGCGTGGCCGTCGCCGCCCGGGCTACCCGCAGCAGCAGGTCGTCGAAGGACTGGACATTGCACTCCAGCTTTCGGCGCACGAGCTCTGATCGGGCGAATTCGATCAGGCGGACCTTGAGCTGGGACAGGTGCCGGCGCATTTCGGCTTCCAGGGCGAGCGCCTCCCCCAGCACCCGCTGGCAGAGATCGAAAACAGCGTGACGCGGCGCGGCCTGGCGCGGCCGCGTCTTGGCCGCCAGGAATTCGGAACTGAAATGGCTGAAGCGCTTGAACGGCGGGAAGACCGGCACCGGCGAAGACAGGAACGCATCCATGGCCTCGGTCAACGCCGCAAGGGTCAGATCCCGGCGGGTCAACATGCCGGCCGGGCCGGCGGATTCCAGGCTGCCGTAGCTCCTGCCGTCCAGGACGGCCGCCTTCAGGATCTCGACGGCTTCCGCCCGCGCCTGCGGCCAGTCGATCTGCAGCCGTGCGAAGGCAGCGCGGTAGCCTGCAAGGTGGTCAAGTCCGTCCGCCGTCAGGGCCGGTGTGATGCGCACATCGGGCGACGTGAGCTTGGCGAGCAGTTCCATGAACCGCGCCGGCCCCCTGAGCTCCTCCCAGGCGTAGGCGATGAACTCCACCGGCGCCGGGCAGACGTGCAGGCGCCAGAAGTCCTGCGCGATGTCACGCAGGATCCGGCTCTGGTCCGGCACCAACTCGGCGTCGAAGGGACTGCCGGTTTCGAAGGCGTAGGCATGCAGGATGCGCTGGCAGAAACCGTGAATGGTATAGATGGCCGCCTGGTCGAAATCCATCAGCGCCCGACGGACCCGCGCGGCTGCCTGCTCCGGTGGCGGTTCGGCGGGAGCACCCCGCCCGGCGCCGGCGGTAAGAGACCGGCCGGCTTTCAACAGGCGCTGGTAAATGCGTTGGCGCAACTCGGCCGTGGCCGCGTGGGTGAAGGTAACCGTGAGGATCTGCTCCACCGGGACGTTTTGCTCGAGAATGAGCCGGACGAAAAGGCCTTCGATCGAATACGTTTTGCCGGTGCCGGCCGCCGCCTCGATCAGGTTGCTTCCCTCCAGCGCGACACTGCTTGGATCGAATGCGTTCACGGCGGTTTCATCTTCCCGTTGATCCGGTAGACGAAGACCAGAACCTCGGCCACGGCGCGGTAAAGCTCGGGCGGGATCTCCAGATTGACGTCCAGCGCCTCCAGCACTTCCACCAGATTGCGGTCGGCCACGAGCGGCACGTGGTGCTCCCGGGCGATCGCCATGATGGACTCGGCCACGTGCCCCCGGCCCTTGGCCACCACCCGCGGGGCGGCGTCCTTCGAACGCTCGTATTTCAAGGCGACGGCCTTCGGCGGTTTGGGCGATGTCATGCGCGCACGTCCAGTCGCCGGCTGCCGGCCGGAAGCTGGTCCTCGTATTCGAAGTCGGCGATTTTCTGCTCTGAAACGCAGACGCTCACACTCACGTTGTCGAAGAGGGATTCGAGCGCGGGTTTGAGATCGCCGGCGTGGGCCTCGACGGTTTCCTGCGCTGCCTTGGATGTGACGAAGAAGGTCAGGCTCAGGCTGCGTTCCAGCATGAAAAGGTCAATCCGCGTCGACCCCAACCGGTCAAGCTCGAGGAGCAGGGCCGCCCGGAAACCCTCCCGGGCCGCTCCCTGACGCCGGCTGGGGTAGCCGATCTTGAGCCGAGCCTCCTCTCCGGCGTCCTTGAGCGGCAGCGAAAAATGAATCACCTGAAACGCTTGCACCTCGTCCCGGCGGTCTGCGATGCGTTCCTGCTGCCGAACGATCTCGGTGAGCAGTTCGTCCGCGGACCTGACGAACGCGGTGGCCGCTTTCGACCCCGCCACGGGCAGATCCGCCGCCTGGCTTTCGAATAGATGCTTGATGGCCGACAGCCGCGCTTTCAGGTCCTCCGCCAGAATGGGCCGGACCTGCGGATGATCGGCCGGCGGCGGCCCGGCGGCTTCGCCCTCGGAGGCGACTTGGGACAGTGCGGCCTCGAGGCGTTTTTCGAAAAAAATCCCGGAATCTTCACACAGCGATCGCACCCGGGGCGTCGTCTGGGCGGCCCCGGCATCCGGTTGCAGGGGCTCGAGAAACTGCAGCAGCTCTTGGACGGCGGAGCGGAGCGCACCGGCGGCGGCCTGGTCGGGCGAGCGGGCGATCAGCGCCGCGACCTGATCCAGCTGCTGCCGGAGCTGTGTCAGGCTTTGGGCGGCAAAGGGCTGCAATGGCTCGGAACCGGCCGGCACCGGGGCCGCTTCAGCTCCCGCCGGAACGAGCGCCAGGCGCAGCTGGCCCTGGGTATCGATCACCTTCACGGTCAATTCATCCCCGGCGGATACCGGGAAGGTGACCTCGGCCAGGGCCCTGAATTTTCCGAAATCCACCAGGGCCCGGAGGCCCTCCCGCACATCGATTACCTTCAGGCGCAGCACATCCCCGGCCCGCAGGGGCATTTCCTCGAGGAACAGCTTCTCGGCGCCGGCATTCAGTGCAATGCGTATAAAGGATCCGATTTTCATGTGCCACTCACCCGAGGATTTCCCGGCCGTGCTCGAACAGCGGCTGAAAAACCACGACAGCCAGACGTTTGAAGTCGTCCCCCAGCGGGTCGCTGTCACCGAAGCACAACCGGTGATACGGGTTCTCGGACTCCCCCGGCGCAAAGTCGCTCCCGAGCCAACGCCGGCGGGCGGCGGCCAGGGCCTGCTGCTCATCTGCTGCCGGGTCCGCACGTTTTTCGAAAAAGGCCCGGGAGGATTCAGGGAAGAAGGGCAGTGGTTCCTGGAGCCCGCGCCAGTAGACGCCGAGCAGCGCCTCGAGAATCCTGCCGGCCCCGGCCACCGGCCCGAGGGCCCAGGCCTGATCCTTGCCGATCAGCAGGCTGCGGCGGTCCGCAACGTCCGACGCGGTGAGGCACAGCAGCAGGTGCTGCAGCCAGATCGAGAGGAAATCGTTGGCCTTGATGCCGGCGTAGCGCATCTGGACACAGCCTTGGACGGACAGCCCGGTGAGGCGGCCGGTCACATGGAACCCGCCAATGTCATGCGCGACGTTCATGGGTTCGAGCGCACCGGGCGGAAGCAGATCCCTCACGCGGGCGGCGAACGCGTCGACGTCGGCGCTCAGGCGTGCGAACAGATAGTTCCCTACGTGCCCGTGGGGCAGGTCGCCGGCTGCGCGAAACACCTCGAGCAGTTCCATCGGATCGCTTCCGGCCAGACGGTGCTGCAGCATGGTCTGCCCTAAACGGTAGGCGCTCAGGGGATCCAGAGCGAACGGCTCACTCTCATCGAGCAGCACCGCTTTTTTTTCGAAGCGGATGCCGAGGCGGTTTTGAACCAGAAAACGGGCCGGGCTGGCGAAAAACGTGCCCAGTGTCTCGAGGCTGACCGCGCGCCAGCGCGCGGCATCCTCCGGGTTCATGGCCAGGGCGCGGCGGAAGAACGGTTCCGGCTCGCGCCGCGTCCCGGAACCGGAGCAGGCCGCGAGGTCTTCCCGGGAATAGCTGAAGAGCGTCGCACCACACTGGAAGTACGCGCGCGAGAACGACTGCAGGCGATGCGTCGTGACCAGGCCGGCCGGCGTTGAGCCGTCGGCCAGTGTGCCGTCCGGTTGCAGGGTGTCGATCAACTCGCTTACCAAAACCGAAGGGGGCCGAGGGCTGTTGTCCTGGATGCCCTGGCCGACAAAGCTGATGTATAACCGACGCCGGGCGGAGAGAATGGATTCCAGGAACAGGTACTTGTCGTCGTTGCGGCGAGAGCGGTCGCCGCGGCGCGGATTGCGGGCCATCAGGTCGAAAGGCAGCACCGGGTGCTCCCGCGGGAAGGCATCGTGGTCCATGCCCACCAGGCAGACGATCTTGAAGGGGATGGTGCGCATGGGCAGCATCGCGCAGAAGGTCACCCCGCCGGAGAGAAAGCCGTGACCGATGCGGGCCGCCTCCGCCCGGTCCGCCAGAAAAGCCCTCACGACCTCAAGCCCCACGTCTGAGCCATACCCGGCGGAATCCTCGAAGCCGGCCAGTTCATCGAGCAACCGTTCGATTTTCTGAAATTCCGGCTCCGTTGCCTCATCCGATTGGAAAAAGCCGTTCAGGGCCGCTTTGAGCAGTGACCGCCAGGCGCCCAGCGGCCGGCGTCGGTCCAGGTTGCGGACCAGTTCGAAGGTTCGGTCCACAAAGTCCAGAAAATTCCCAAGGGCTTGCGTCTCGCCGCCCTCCACGGAGTCGACGGCCAGGATCCCGCAGAACACGTCCGCGCCGTGGGAGGGCATGGCATAGCCGAGCAGGAGCCGCTCGATTCCGAATTTCCAGGTGTTGTGGGCCTGACCGGGGAGCCCCAGCGCCTGAAGGCTGCGCGCATCCTCTCCCCAGCGGATGTTGGCATGCTGCACCCAGCGCTCGATCAGCGGCAGGTCGGTCTCCGTGAGTCCGGCTTTTTCCTTGACTCCCGGGAACTCCAGCAACCGCATCATCTCCGAGGCGCCGAAGCGGCTGCCCTTGAGATCGAGCAGCGCGAAGAAGCCGGTTTCCAAGCCATGTTCGCCGATCGCGCCGCGGTCGGCGATGCTGAATGGGATCCGCAGGCGGTCCTCCGTCTCGGAACCGAAAACGGCCGAGATATAAGGCGCGTAGGCGCCGATGTCGGGCGCCATCACGACGATGTCCTGCGGGCGCAAGTCCGGGTCTTGCGCAAACATCTGCAGGAGTTGGTCGCGGAGGACCTCGATCTCCCGCATGGGGCTGTGGCAGGAGTGAATCCGAATGGAGTCGTCGGCGGGGCGGCCGCTGCCGGACGCGGGGGGCTGCAGGTTCAGAATGTCGGCCTGCAGCCGCGCCAGCAACGTGTCGCCGGCCGGCTCCTCAAACCGGTCCTCCTGCGGGGCGCCGAAGCCGGCGATCATTTCAAAAAAATCGCGCCCCAGGGCGCCCAGGGAGGACAGCAGGCGGTGTCCCGGCTCCAGGTGCAGCTCCGGGCCGCCAACGCCGCTCCCGGAATAGCGGCGCTCGATGACGTGCATCTCCCGCGGCGAGGCAATATCGGCCCAGTATTCCCGGCAGGGGTTCAACAGAAACAGATGCACCCGCATCACCCGGGCGAGCTCCGCGAAGGCGTCCAGGTAAAAAGGCGGCAGGTAGGAAACCCCGAACATCGCCACCCGCTCCGGCAGCCGGCGGCGGTCGTCGAGCCCGCGGCGTCGGGCGCTGAGGAGCAAGTCTTTCACGCGGGTGCGGTGCGGGGCCGGGCTTTCCCCGGCCAGCGTTTGCCACAGCTGCGACTGCCAGCGATGGGTCCGGTCGGGCTCGGCTCTCCCCTGCTCCCAGCTCAGCAGCATGTCGGGCCGGAACACCGCATACTGGTCAAAGAGGTCGGCCAGTTTGCCGGACAGCTGAAAGAGCTTGAGCTGGTGGCGGTCCTCGGACAGGTAGGTGCGCAGCTCGGCAAAGTCCGGGCGGTCCAGAAAACCAGGCAGAATCCCCATGATGCGGAAGGCGAGCACGCGCGGGTCAAAGGCCGACAGGCCGTCGGGGGCATCGGAGAGGCTTCGGAAAACGCTCTCCAGGAAAGCGTTGGGAAAGGGAAACTCGACGTTGGCGCAAATCCCGTTGCGGCGCGCGAGCTCCATGGTGATCCAGCGCTCCATGCCGCGGCTCTGCACCACGATGACTTCCGGGGCCAACGGCGAAGCCGGAGGGTCGCACACCCGGTCCGCCAACTGTTCGACCAGCACTTCCATGCGGTTGCTGGTGAAGACATGCAACCCTGTCATGAAAATCCTTCTTACTCCCAGCGGTTGTCGCCTTTGTTTTCGAGGTCGATGACCTTCTCCGCGTCTTTCCGGCCGGTCCCCGGTGTTCCGGGCGGCTTGCCCTCACCGATGAACCCGTTCAGCAGCCCGGCGAGGACACTGATCAGGAGCGAACCCCAAACGGCCGGCCAGAAACCGATGACGTCGAAGCCCGGGATGACCGCCGAGGCCGTTTTCAGCAGGAACGCGTTGATCACGAACGTGAACAGCCCTAGTGTCAGGACGTTCAGGGGCAAGGTGAGCAGGAGGATGATCGGCCTCAAAACGGTGTTCAAGGTTGCCAGAGCCGCGGCGGCAAGCACGGCGGAGAAAAAGCCGCTGATGCGGATGCCGTCCATCAGGTAGGCCGTCACGATGACGGCTAAGGTCAGTGTCAGCCACCGGAGGAGAAGCACTTTCATTGCTGACAGATGGGTCCTACCCGGAAAACTCGTGGTTGATTTTTTTCCGCAGCAGGTGGGAGCAACGGAACGTGATCACTCTGCGCCGGGCGAGCGTCATGTCTTCCCCGGTCGCCGGGTTTCGCCCGCGGCGTTGTTTCTTTTGCTTCACACAAAACTTGCCGAATCCGCTGATGAGGACGTCTTCATTTTTTTGAAGTTTGTTTTTCATCAGCTCCAGCAGCAACTCCAATAGTTCAGCCGAACGGTTCTTTGGAAAGCCGAGTTCCCGATGGATCGCATCGACAATGTTCGCCTTGGTCAGTGTCATGAATCCGTAGCTCCCTTGAGTCCGATTGAGAGTCAGAACCTGATGAGCATTTCGCCTAATGCGCGCAAACCTACTTAAATCGTTTGATTTTGTCAAGAGGGGAAAACCCGGGCGAGCGCGGGAGGCCTCAGATCAGAGCCCGGGTGCCGCGGCATCCAGAAGTTCCAATATGATCCGGCAGATGTCCTGCACGGGACGATCGTCGGTAGCAACGCTGAAATCCATGGCCTGCCGGTAAAGCGGTATGCGCTCGGACAGGGTGCTCCGGATTTCCGCGTCGGGTGGCAGCGAGTTGCCCAGGGCCGGACGGTTGTCGGGCGTGCCAGCGTCCGCCTGCAGCCGTTCCTGAAGCGTTTTCGTGGCGGCTCGCAGCCAGACCACTCGGCCGCTGCGGCGCATGGCGGAGACGTTTTCCGCGTCCAACACGCTTCCCCCACCGGTGGAGACCACCCACCCTCTGCGGCAGACGATTTCCTGGAGCAGCGCTTTTTCTTTGCGCCGGAAGGCTGGCCAGCCATGACGCCCGACAAACTCCCGGATCGTTCCTGCGAAGCGCCGGGCCAGTTCCTCGTCCATGTCACAAAAGGGCCGGCTCAGTGCGGTGGACAGGCATCTGCCCACGGCGCTTTTCCCGGCTCCACGGTACCCGATCAGGTAGATGTTCAATCGTTTGCCTCTCCGTCTGGCATTGTCACCTGCACCGGACGGCCCCATCATGCCCCTGACGCGCCGACAAGTCAAAAGGCCTTCCATGGCAGGGGGTTGCCTCCCAACCGCCTTTGCTCAGCTTGACCTCCCCGACGTTTGCGAATAAGATAGGAAGGTATGGTAATCGTTGAATCGGCGGGAATTTCCGACATCGGCAAAAAGCGTGAGACCAACGAAGACCGCATCTTTGTCGATGACGCCATGGGCCTCTACCTCGTCGCCGACGGCATGGGGGGGCATCAGGCCGGCGAAATCGCCAGCGCGCTGGTCGTGACGTCGCTGCGGGATTTCATCATGGGCAAAGGCCCGAAATACCCCAGTCCCCTGGCGGATGACCGTTTATCCCTGCCAGCCGGGCGGTTGCTGGCCGGCATCCAGTGGTCCAACGAGGTCGTCCACCAGGCGTCCATGACGCGGGTCGACTGCCGCGGTATGGGCTCGACGGTCGCCGCCGTG
Source organism: uncultured delta proteobacterium (assembly GCA_963785045.1). GTDB lineage: Bacteria > Desulfobacterota > Desulfobacteria > Desulfobacterales > SpSt-501 > SpSt-501. The sequence goes on from CAWAUC010000026.1 coordinate 109,872, forward strand.
TGTTTTGCGGATGCCACCCTCGTTGCCGCCAACGTCGGTGACAGCCCGATCTATCTCATTCGCAACGGCGGAATCGACCTGCTCTCCGTCCCCCACTCGCTCCAAGCCGAAATTGCCCCCGAAGCCCAGGCGGCCTACTTCGGCAACGTTCTCACGCGGGCGGTCGGCTCGCACCCGGCCGTCGAGGCCGATATTTGCGAGCTCAGCTGTTACAAGGGCGACATCCTGGTGATATGCTCGGACGGATTGAGCACCAAGGTGGCGTTGCTCGAGATTCTGTCCATTGCCACGTCCCGGGCGCCGGCCCATGCCTGCCGAGCCCTGGTAGGGCTCGCCAACGAACGCGGTGGGGACGACAATATTTCCATCGTGATCGTGCGTGTGACGGATATCCGCTGCAAACACCCTTCACCGTTCACCCGGTGGGCGGGACACCTCAAACAACGACTGCTTTCGCGGGGCCCCACGCACCCCAGCCACTGAGACGCCAGATGCCGACCATCACGTTAAAATTCAAAGATAATGTCATCGGCCGCTATCCGATTGAAAAGGGGACCCCTCTGACCATCGGGCGGCGGAAGGAGAACACCATCGTCATCGACAACCTGGCCGTCTCCGGGCATCACGCCCGGATTGATTCCGTGGGCGAGGCTTTCGTCCTGGTCGACCTGCAGAGCAAGAACGGCACGTTCGTCAACGAGCAACTGGTGAGCAGCCACCGGCTGAAGCACGGGGATGACATCAGCATCGGCAAGCACCTGCTCGTGTTCTCCTCCGGGGACGGGGCGGAGGCGGGCGCCGCAACGGCAGCGCCGGAAATCGACAAGACCATGGTGATGGACACGAGCAACTACCGCTCCATGGTCCAGAAGAGCACCCCCGTGGTCCCGAAGCCCCTGCGGCGCCGGAGCGAGCCGCTCGGCTGCCTGGCCTACATCTCCGGCGGCCAGGGTCAGCTGGACCTCACCCAAAAGCTCATCAAGATCGGAAAAGACCCCACGTCCGAAATCGTGGTCAAGGGGTTTTTCATCGGTTGGACGGCGGCCACCATCAGCCGGCGCCCCGACGGCTATCATTTAAGCCACGCCGGCGGCATGGTCAAACCCAGGATCAACGGCCAAAAGGTGCAAACGTCCGTTCTGCTGCAGGATCTGGACCTGATCCGGATCGGCTCGGTCGAGCTGAAATTCTTTCTCAAAGAGCCAACCCCGGCCGGCCCCGCCTGAAGCCCGGGGGCCGGCGCTCCGAGTCGAGGCCGTGCACCGGGCCGGACGATCCCTGCGCTGGCGATGACCACGGATTGAAAAAGTGCTCCTGGCAGGCGTCGGCGGAGCTCCTTCAGCGCGCCTCAAAGGGTTGCGCACAGCGAATGCCAAGACCGCCGCAGTTACCCCTTCACGCGTTCTACGTAAGCCCCGGTGCGGGTGTCGATCTTGATCAACTGTCCTTCTTCGAGGTAGGTGGGGACCTGCAGGACAAATCCGGTTTCCAGGGTGGCCGGTTTGGAGTCACCGGAGGCCGTGTCACCCTTCACCCACGGGTCCGCCTTGACGATTCGCAGGTTCATGAAGATGGGAATGCTGATGCTGATGGGCCGGTCCTTGTAGAACAGAACGGTGCAGACCGTGTTTTCCTTCAGAAAGTTTCTGGCTTCGTCGACCTGGTCCTCGCCGACAAATTCCTGTTCGAAGTTGCTGCTGTTCATGAAGCAGTACTTGTCGCCGTCCTTGTAGAGAAATTCCATCTCCTTTTCTTCGAGGTTGGGTTCCCCGAACTTCTCGCCGGAGCGGAAGTTGCGGTCGAACTGGGAACCGGTGAGCATGTTCTTGAGCCGGCACTTGTAAAGCGCCTGGCCCTTGCCGGGCTTGACGAAATCGAATTGAACGACGATGTAAGGATCGCCCTCGTATTCGATCTTAAGCCCTTTTCTCAGATCACTGCTTTCGTACATGGCGTGAGGTCCTCTCTTCTGCTCATTGACGAAATCTCTCGGCGAGGCGCACCGCCTCGACGAGGCGTTTGATTTTCGCGAGATCCTTCCGGAACCGGATGGGGCGGCCGTCCGCGTCACAGCGGTTGGTCAGCGTGCAGCTGTCGATCCCCGCCGGCCGCGTCGCGGTCACGGCATCGGATACATTTTCCGGTGAAATGCCACCGGCCAGGATGACCGGAATCCGGGCGTTCTGGACGAGCCGGCGGGCCATGTTCCAGTCGCAGGTTTTTCCGGTGATGCCCACAAAACCGCTGACGGGCTGGTCCGAGGCCTCCGCAGCGGACGGGCCGATCATCAGGGTGTCGGTCAGAAAGAAATCCGTCGCCGGCTGAAACCAGCAGCCGTATTCCAGTGTCGGCACGCGGTCCGACGCCCCCGGCGGGGCGATCGGGATGGAACGCATGATCGCGATCTCGGGAAATTCCTTTTTAACACCAATCTGCCGTTCGATCAATTGCTCGCAATACGCTCGCGCGTCGTTTCCAAGCGGCAGGGCATCGCAAAAATGCACGATGTCCGGCCGATAGTAGTCGAGCGTGCGCCGGATCGGCTCCTGGTCGGAAAACAGCGGAATCAGGCTGCTGCGCGCTCCGGCCGCATGGATTGCGGCGATCGCTTCCCGCAGCCCCGGCATTTTCCAATCGGCTGCGGACAAGACCACGCTGCCGATGTGGTCCACCCCCATGGCGGCGAGCGCCTCGGCTTCGCGCGCCGTCTGCACCTCGTAGATTTGGATGATGAGTCGTGCCATGGGGGCAAGTCCCGCGCTCTGCGCCGCGGCCTCGGGCCGAAGCACTGCATTTTCCGGTTGACTTTTGCGGGCGTGTTTAACATATTCAGCATAGCTTCGCAAACGCTTAATTAGTGTCGGGAGAAAGTTTTCTCTTTGGCTCAGAGACGCGTCCGCCGCGGATGGGGTGATCACCGGCCCTCCAGCGGCGGAGTTGTTCGCGCACCCGTCCATCGGCAAAACCCGGCAGAAGGATCGCCCATGATCGTCATCATCGACTTCGGCGCCCAGTACAACCAGTTGATCGCCCGGCGTGTACGCGAGAACCATGTGTTCTGCCAGATCGAGCCGCCCGGCATCCCTCTGGCGGCGCTCGCGGCGCTTCAGCCGGAAGGCATCATCCTTTCCGGCGGCCCGTCCAGCATCTACGAGGCCGGAAGCCCCAAGATCGATCCCGGCATTTTCAATCTCGGCGTTCCGGTGTTGGGCATCTGCTACGGCATGCAGTTCATGACGGCGGCTCTCGGCGGCAGCGTCGAGCGCGCGGGAAAGCGCGAATACGGCTTTGCCGAGCTTTCCATCACCGCACCGTCGGGATTGTTCAAAGGAATCGGCCGGAATACCACCTGTTGGATGAGCCATGGCGACTCCATCCGCAAACTTCCCAAGGGATTTCACGCCACGGCCTCCACGCCGAACACCCGCTTCGCGGCGGCCGCCGACCCCCGGCGCAAACTCATCGGGGTGCAGTTCCACCCGGAAGTCGCCCACACCCCCCGGGGTGGGGCCATGCTCAAGAATTTTCTCTTCGACATCTGCGGCTGCAAGCGCTCCTGGAGCATGAAATCCTTCGCCCGGGACGCGATCGCCGGGATCCGCGAAAACGCCGGCGACAAAAAGGTGATCCTGGGGTTAAGCGGCGGGGTCGATTCGTCGGTGACCGCGGTTCTGATCCACAAAGCCATCGGCAAGCGCCTGACCTGCATTTTCGTCGACAACGGCCTGCTGCGCCAACACGAAGCCGCACGTCTCAAACTGATCCTGCGGCAGCACCTTCAGATCAACATCCGCTTCGTGCAGGCGGGCCGCCGGTTTATGAAAGCCCTGGCGGGGGTGACCGACCCGGAGCGCAAGCGCAAGATCATCGGCCGTGTTTTCATGGAGGTGTTCGAGGCGGAGGCCCGCAAGATCGAGGGGGCGGAGTTTCTGGCCCAGGGGACGCTTTACCCGGACGTAATCGAGTCGGTTTCGGCCTTTGGAGGCCCCACGGCCGTAATCAAGTCCCACCACAACGTGGGCGGGCTGCCCCGCCATATGAAACTGAAGCTGATCGAGCCCCTCCGCTATCTGTTCAAGGACGAGGTCCGCGAACTCGGCACTGCGCTGGGCCTGCCGGACGAGCTTGTCTGGCGGCAGCCTTTCCCCGGGCCGGGGCTGGCGATCCGGGTTCTGGGCGAGATCAGCGCACGCCGGCTTGCCATGCTGCGCAACGTGGACGAGATCCTGCTTGAAGAAATCACAGCCGAGGGGTATTATAAAAAGCTATGGCAGTCGTTTGCCGTGCTGCTGCCGATCAAGAGCGTGGGGGTCATGGGCGATGCGCGCACCTATGAAAACATTGCCGCGATCCGTGCCGTGACCAGCCGGGACGCCATGACCGCCGATTGGGCCCGGCTGCCGCATGACTTTCTCGCCCGGGTGTCCAACCGCATCATCAACGAAGTGGCCGGGGTGAACCGGGTGGTTTACGACATCAGCTCGAAGCCCCCCAGCACCATCGAATGGGAATGACCACCGCATGGCAGAACAGGACAAATTCCGATTCCAGTTAGGCGAGGAGGAACCAGAGCTCCCCGCCACCGACGAGGCCCTCCAGCGGCGCGTACGCAAACTCGGCCAGCGCGTGAGTTTTCTGACGTTGATGCTGCCCTGCCTTATCGCCCTCGTCATCTACGTGGCCTACCGGGACCTCACCCTGCGGGTGGCCCAGACCCAGCATAGCGAGCTTCAATCGGTAGACCGTCTCGCGGCGGATCTGCAGCAGAAGGCCGACGCCCAGCTGGCTCGAATATCCGACCTCGAGGCGACCGTGGCGGCCAAGGTCGACGAGGCCTCTAAAAGCGTCCCTGCTCTCCAGGAGGGAATCAAAAAAACCGAGGCGGCCGTCGAACGGCTCAACACCGACAAGGCGGACAAGAAGCAACTGGAGGATGCGACGGCCCGGATCGATGCTGCGACAGCCGCCCTGTCCAAGGAACTGCAAGGGCTCACGCAGCAGATGCAGGGCCTTGCCAAGGACTTGCAGGCACTCGCGCCGTTCCGGGAAGAACTTGGCAGTGCGTCAGCCCTGAGAAAAGACGTCAACGGCGTTTCAGCCCGGCTGCAGACACTCGAGAACAGCCTGGGCAAGAACCTGACCGGGATCGCCGGCTACATGGATCGCAACAAGGCCGAGCTCAACCAGATCAAGACCGAGCTTGCCAACCTGCAGAACCGCAAGCTGGACCGCGAATCCCTCGACCTGGAAGTCCTGAAGGCCAAAAAAAGCTTCCAAACCGATTTGGACCAGGAAATGTCGCGCATCGAAAAGACTCTGAGCTCGATTCAGAGAAGGTTGGACCAAGTCGAGAGGGCCTTTTCTTCTCCGGCCGCCAGGGGATCCAAGGCCGCACCCGCGGCACCCGGGGGCATCCGCGAGCAGTCGCTCGAATAGCACATACCCAACCGCGCCGGGTCAAACGGCCCGACTGGCCACGCTCGCCGGACGGAGGCTCCGGCGCTGGAACCTTCCATGGACAAAGATAGCCTGCTCAGACTGCTGCAATCCGTTGCGGCCGGCGTCACCCCGGCCGCGGATGCCGTCCGGCAACTCCGGCATCTGTCCGTCGAAGACGTCGGGTTCGCGCACATCGACCACCATCGCTCCCTGCGCAAGGGTTTCCCCGAGGTGATTTTCGGCGAGGGCAAGACGGCCGGGCAGATCATCGACATCATGGAGCGGATACGCGCGCAGGAGCACGTGATCCTGGCGACCCGCATCGACCCGGAAAAGGCGCAGGCCGTACTGGCCCGGATACCCCAGGCACGCTACGTTCCCGAGGCCCGCATCGTCATCTGGGAGGCCGCGCCGCCCCCGATCCAGGGCCGGGGAACGATCATGATCCTTTCCGCCGGAACCTCCGACATCCCCGTGGCCATGGAGGCCTGCCTCACGGCCCAGGCCATGGGCAACCGGGTAGAAACCGTTTTCGATGTCGGGGTGGCCGGCATTCACCGGCTTTTTCAGCACCGCGAGCGGATCGAAAGCGCCACGGTGCTCATCGTCGTGGCCGGCATGGAGGGGGCGCTGCCCAGCGTGGTGGCCGGGATGGTGAGCCGGCCGGTGATTGCGGTGCCAACGAGTATCGGCTACGGAGTGAGCTTCGGGGGGCTGACGGCGCTGTTTGCCATGCTCAACAGCTGCAGCTCCAACGTCGCGGTGGTGAACATCGACAATGGGTTCGGCGCCGGCTACATGGCTGCGATGATCAACCGAAACTAACCCAGCGCATCACAAGGACGCATCATGGACACTCGACAAGCCATCCTCGCGTTTTCTCAAAGCGAAAAGGCCAAATCCGCGCTGATCATGGCCACCCAGTTGATAGAGATCTACAACGGACTGCCCGAGCCCGAGAAGCACTGTGCGGAGCGCTTCATCCGGGCGTTTCTGGGCATGATCACCAATGAAATCAGTCTGGCCAGAAAAATGACACCGGCCGACATGTGGATCGCCGTCGACAAGAGCCTCAACACCGCCTTTACCATGATGAATTCCGGCGTGCTGTCCGAGGCTTCCTACCACATCACCCAAGCCATCAGCGCCGTGACCACCATCGGCCAACGGTCGATGCAATTCCTCGTGGATCAGAAGCTTCTCTGACAGAAGCGCTGCCGGCAGCATGCGAGGGGGACGACCGGGAGCGCCGCAAATTTCGGAGATACGCACGGACGATGGACACTATTTAGCGTAGCACTTCAACGCATTTTGGATGCTGACCGCCGCGAATGCGGTGGAAAAGCTCAAGGCCATGTCGACGTCCTGCTTGCGCACGGGGTCTGGCGTTTCCAGTTTCATCTTCAGTGCTTTTCCAGCGATCTGGCAGGACGCGCAACTCTTTTCCAACGCGCTCAGAAAGCATGGGTTCGTCTTGGGGTTCTGCTTGAGCTGCGCGAGTTCGGATTCGGCCTGGCCGATCAGCCGGGTGAAGCCGGCGACCGAGGGATTGGCCGCGAGGCCGCCTTGAACCGATTTCAGCATCTCCAGGGTCTTCATTTCCTGCGCTGATGGCTGTGCTCGCGAACATCCGCAGACCACCATCGCAGCGATCAGAATGAACAGAGCCATATCCCGCATGACGCATATCCTTTCCACAGGTGCCTTCAGGGGTATCCGGCGATTAGACTTATTATACTCGATTTTAATTTTGGTCGCAATTTATGATTTTTTTTAATCATTAATACAGTTAGCTGCATATCATTTCTTAATAATATCGTTCCAGATCGTCTCCATGCTGCAAGTGATAGGTTCGGAGGCATTGAAGAGAGGCTTATTCAACATCATCTCGAATTCGGCCTTACTGGTGGTGATCTTGTTCATCAAACCGGAGATGTCCGCATCCTGCAAAGTCTTGAGCATGAACAAATCGTCGCGTGCTTGCCGGGCGTAGAAATTAAGGAGTTGATTGGCTGCCCGGAAATATTCCACACTCCCGTTCAACCGCTGGATATAGGCGGTAAGTTGCTGCATCAGCCTCAGGTTGTAATCGATGTGCTTGATTTGAACCGCCTGGCGGAAAGAAGAGATGTCTTGGCGCCTCACCTCCTGGTTGATTTCCTTCCTGAGAAGCTCGCGCTGTTCGTTCAGCTTGTCCAGAAGGGCTGAGGCCTCTTCGATCCGCGCATTGATACTTCGCGCAAGCTCGGCTATGTCAGACAGCGCACGGTTCAGGGTCTCTGTCTTGCCCGTATCATCCGCCCATGCGCTGCCGAGCAGGAATGCCACGAGAACGACCGCCATGACGGCTCGCTTTTTCAGTAGGGCGTACCCGCCGCTCATGGCCCCCCCTTTCGCAACGGCGTTGCCGGACGGGGCGACTGCCGCCAGGCAGCGATTTCCTGCCGAATGCCGGCCGGGACGAACAGCTTGCCGCCGGACGCCTCCCACTGGGCAAGGTATTCGATGCCGTTGGTTTTGCGCAGACTCATGAACTCAAGCTTCCTGCCACGCCAGGCGGGCAGGTAACAGGCGGCGTCGGCCGTCAGTTCACCGATACCATTCAGCGAAATCCAATCGCCTCGCCATGCCAACAGATACTGTGCCGTCTCCGGCGCCAGCCGGGTGAGGCCGTTCAGGCAGAGCCAGTTTCCAGGCCATTCGACAAGCTTTTGCACCGCGGTGGCGGGCATGTCGGTCAAGCGGTTTAAGAATAGCTCCTTCGCGGGCGACTCCGCCAGACAGCGGGCCGATCTGAGCGTCAAAACGGAAAGCTCGGACACCCGGCCCATATTGCCCGAGCAAATCTCGTCGACGATATTCTGGTTGCGGCTCTCAGCACCGGCCAGCGTCACGCGCCGGCTCTGCTCGACCAGACGTTTCCACAGCGCCTCCAGGGGCTGAAGCGGGCAAACGGTGTTCACGGCCAAATTCTCGGGGGTAGGCTGAAAGTTGCGGATGGCCGCGTCGATCTCGCGCAGGTGGGCATCCATGTCCACGCCGGTGGCGGCCTGCTGCACCTGGAGGTCGTAGAGAGCCCGGCGCTGCAAATACAGGAGCTCCTCGCGGGCGGCATCGATCCAGCGCAAGGGCTTGTCAAGGCTGTCGGCGTATGCCTGGCGGTGTTGGATGATGTCCAGATTGAATTCAACTTGCCTTTCCTTTAAAGCCTGGGCGAGGCCCTCGACTCCCGTGCGTTTGATGAAACGGGCGATTTCCTCCTCAAGTTCAAGAACGCCATACTGGTAGCGCTGCCGCAGCTGGCCAATCTCCTCCCGTTTCGCCAGCAGGACCTGCCTCAGGATATCGACCTCTCGAAGCCGGCTTTCCCAGGTCATCTCGGGTGCCGTCTCAGAGGCTGGGGAGCGGCTGGCGCTTTCAAGCGGGGGCGCACTGCTTTCGGGTTCGACCGTGGAAGGCGGGCTCCCATGCGGCAGGCCGAACAGGTTCGGAGGGTGAAAATATACCCATCCACCGCCCGCCAGAGCGAGAGCCGGAATAAGGACGCAAATGAGGTGAACCACGCGTCGGCGATTTAAGGCCCTACCCTTTGCCGGTTGTTTTGGGGTCTCATTGATCTCCTTCAAGGCCAGGCTGGAGGCTTTCAGGCCGGAGGTTGCCTCTTCCGGGTGATTTGGGCTGTCCGCAGTGACGGTCGTCGCCGCTTCGACGGGCAACTTTGAGGCGTCACCCGCATCGGCGGGACGATTGCGCACCTCAAGGACCGCCGCTTCCGTCATCGACGGTTCGTCGGCAGAGCCGTGAGCAGCGATCGACCCGCCCGGTGGCCCGGGCGAGTCGAGGCCCATGTTTTTCTCATCGTCCGCTGCCAGGCTTTGAAAGCCTTCGGGTTCGGGCGGGTCAGCGGTGATGGTAGCGTTTTCAGACACGGCGCATTCGGATCCGGTGAAAATGTAATTAGATTGACGGAGAAGCTCTCCGTCTTTCTATCGTATCGGCACATTTCAACAGATCTTGAACACCGGGAGCGGTTCACATTGGCGCAGAGTTGTGATAGTCAAGATTCCCTGCAGCTTGCTGCAGGGAATCTTCAATTCAGTCACATGACATCCAGGAGATGACCTGATGCGTGAAACTGATTTTGTCATCGTCGGTGCCGGAATCATCGGCCTGAGCATCACCCGCGAGTTGGTGCGCCGCTTTCCCGGCGCCCGGATAGTGGTCCTGGAAAAGGAGGCGGAGCCGGCCTTTCACGCCAGCGGCCGCAACAGCGGCGTGCTGCACGCCGGGTTCTACTACTCCGCCGACAGCCTTAAGGCGCGCTTCACGCTCACGGGCAATAAGCTGCTGACGGACTACTGCCTGGAGCACGGGTTGCCCATCAACCGCTGCGGCAAGGTCGTGGTGGCCACGAACGAGTCCGAGATTGCGGGTATTCACGAGTTAAAGCGCCGGGGCGAGCGCAACGGCGTCGACCTGAAATTAGTCGATCCCCAGGAGCTAAACGACATCGAGCCCAACGCCCGGACAGTGGGAAAAGCCCTGTTCTCGCCCACCACGTCCACCGTCGACCCGCGGCGGGTCTGCCGGCACCTGGCATCCAATTTTCCCGCGACCGTCGAGATTCTTTTCGGACGGCGATTTATCGGCAGAGAGCCCGGCAGCGTTCGAACCGACTGCGAACGGATCGGGTACCGCTATCTCTTCAATGCCGCGGGGCTCTATGCCGACCGGGTGGCCCGATCATTCGGCGCCGGAACATCCTTCACGATGATCCCGTTCAAAGGCATCTACCTGCGCTACAACCACGACAGCCTACTCCAGCGGCACGTCTACCCCGTGCCGAACCTGCGCAACCCGTTCCTGGGCGTGCACTTCACCAAAACGGTGGACGGCCACGTCAAGATCGGCCCTACCGCCATACCGGCGTTCTGGCGTGAGAATTACGACTTCAAACGTCGATTCGACTGGGGGGAGTTTGGCGAGATCATCGCGCAGGAGGCGCGCCTGTTTCTGTTCAACCACTTCGACTTCCGGCGACTCGCCTTCGAGGAGATGCGCAAGTACCACCGGCGCTTTTTCATTTTCCAGGCGCAAGCACTTTTGAAACAGTTGGATCCCGGCCAGTTCAGCGGTTACACTCTGCCCGGGATCCGTGCGCAGCTGCTCAACCGGCAGACCAACGAACTCGTCATGGACTTCCTGCTGGAGCATGCCGAGAACTCGACCCACGTGTTGAACGCCGTCTCGCCGGCGTTTACGTCCGCCTTCAGTTTTTCCCGCCACATCGTCGATTCATCCGCGCCGCGGATGAATATCCATTGAGGGCTTCGAACTATGGAACTTTTTTCAATGTGGATAGCCCCACCACGAAGTGGCCCTTGTAGCGGCCTTCCCTGAGCTCCGAAACATGTTCCACCTTAGCGGTGTAGTCTCCGGTGGCCATTTCCGAAGTGTGGGGTGCCAGCAGTCTAAGGTTCAATTCCTGCCCAACGGTGACCATGGTGAGAAATTTTGAATCCGGCCTGACGATGATCCCTGCTCCGCTGGGAGAGACGTCTTGCAGTTTGAGCTGATAGGTGGGGGAGTCTTTGAAGCTGAATTCGGCCATATGCTGGGACAGTGAAATGGCCCGCTCCTCACGCCTTCTTTCAATGCCTTTTTCAGGTTCATCATTGGTTGCGCCGCTGTTCACCTACCCACCCAGAGCACTTTTAGAGTTTTAGTAGAAGCTATCTCAAAAATGCATCTGACAGTCGATGGCGGCGTTGCACGCCTCTGAAAAGTACTCACAACCTGTCATGGTTGCTGCGCTTTTTCATCGGCGTGCGCCTTGCCCTCAGCTGTGATCTGCTATTTTGAGACTGTTTCTAGTGTTGCCACAGAATCCCTTTTTTTCCAAGACTTAGTGAAGAATTTTCTCCACGTACCGGAGAATGGCTTTGAACTGGCTTTCTCCGTCCAGTCCGGCCTCTTCCAGCACCTTCTCGGCTGAACCGCTGCCCAGGTAGTGCCCCTTCCGGAAAGGATGCAGCGTCATCATTCGGCCGCGGCCGGAGCAAACCCAGCGCTCCATGGTGGGAAGCGTGAATCCGGTGATCCCCATCGCCTCCTGCGCGGCGGTCTCCGGATAAATCGCATCTTGCGCCGCGGCGGGCAGCAGATCGAAGAGCTCGGCCCCGCTCACATAGAAAACATCCAGATTGATTCCCTTTTTTCGTAGCAGCGGCAGGGTCTGCTCGACAAACGCATATCCGACGTCACTGCCCTGGAGCACTAGCGTGCCGTCCCTCTTCCCCTCTGCCCGGCACAGGTGATAAACACCCGTCACCGCGGCCGTGGCCGGTGGCAGGCCTAACGCCTGCCGATCAACCACTCTTTCCGAGGGCCGGGTCACAAACGGTGCGATCACCGCCGGGCGCCGCGCCAGAGCCGCGGACAGCAGGGGCCAGATTTCCTGGGGATCCCACGGAGTGAGCGTAATCATGGTGCCGAGGGGGAAGTTTCCCTGGAGAAGCTGCAGCGCCTGAGGGTCGGCATGCGTTGGGCCATCTTCGCCGGTTTTGACCCCCGCGTGGGCACAAATCAGGATAAAAGGTGCGTAAGCCCCCTGAGCGATAGCCTGACGGGCCTGATTGCCGATAGCGTGCAAGCGGGCGGCGACGTGACCGAGTGCGGCAATGAAAGCCCCATAGGAGGATCCGACCCCCAGATGATGCCCGTAAGTAGAAAGACCGGCCAGGATACCGCACATGGCGTCCTCGCAGATCCCGCCGGTTACAAGCATCCGTGAGCCCGGGTTCGTGGCGGCGTTGTACCAGCCCTCCGGGAATCCCTGCCCGATCGTGTTGACGCTCGTTGACGCATATAGGTCGGCGGATGCCGTTAGAACGGCGCCTTTGCTCGCGTGATTGAAATACTGAAGGGCCCTGCCCAGTTCGCCTCTCAGGGTGGCCGTCTGGCCGGGGGTCAACGTCAACTCGGCCGGGATGCGACCCGCGCTTTCCGCCGCCAGATCGAACACGGCCTGAACCGCAGGGGCGTGCGGCCGGGGTTTGCGGATCCGGCTGTCCAGGCGCTGGCGCGCCTGGCGCAGTTTCTGCGCCAGCGCCGCCACCATCGTCCGGTTGCTTTCCAGGGTGCTGCGGATCACCGTCAAGGCGTCCCAGAAGCATTCCTCGAGGACTTCCGGTTTTTTCCCGGTCTGGCAGCGCCGGTTGGCGCTTTCGCAGCGGGGAAGCACCGCTGCCGCCGGCTCGACAAACGGCGAGAGGGCCTGGAAAAACCCATCCGCGCACAAACCGTGGCCGGCGCCATGGGATGCCTTCCCTACGACACCGTACTGCCAGCCTTTGCGGGTGCGGTAGACAATGGCCGTCGGCTGGTCGTTCTGCATGCCGAGCGCCCGTCTCTGGGCCGCGGCGATCTGCGCGAAATCCATGCCGTCCGGGACCAGAATGGCATTCCAGTCATGCAGCAGCGCAAATTCAATTGGATTCCATTGGACGTATTCGCCGGGCGATTCCCCGTCGCGGCAGACCCGGTTGGAATCAATCGATGCCTGGTTCCAGTCCACGTGCAGAATCGCGTTTTTCAGGCAGGCCGTGCCGGCGGCGGCCATGGCTTCGCCGACCCGGCCGGGGGTCATCCCCCCCTCCCCCTCGACGATATGCACACGCGGCGCGCTGCTGCCGTAATAATCCATGGCGCCGAGGGCAAGACCGATCGAAGCGGCCACACCGACCCCGGACGCGCCGGTGGAAAGGCGCAGGAAGGGAGTGGCCGGCGTTGGATGGCCGTCGAGGGGCTTGACCCGGTATTTCAAGAAAAGCGGGGTGTTTGTAAGAGGGTTCCGCCGAAAACCGAGCATGTCTTCCAAGCGGAGCTGGTGCTTTTCGTCCGGGGGGAGCAGTTCGGGGCAGCCGATGCGCATCACCTCGTTGCGCAGGGCCCACATGGCGTAAAGGCCGAGGGTTTTGTGGCCCGCCGCATACGATAGGATGTCGGCATCCTCGCGGTCGGGGGTGGCGACGTCATAGTCCAGGCTGTTGAAAACGATCCCGGATACAAAGCGCCCGCTGGATATCGATCCGCCGGGGTGCCCGGACGTCGGAACGTAATTGTACAGCATGGCGCACAGGGACCGGTACATCAGGTCAAACTGTTCAAGATGGGCTATTTCATCCGCAGTCGGTTTCTCATCCTTCTCCCCTGAGATGTCGATGTACACGCCTCTTCGAGGTCCGAGTTCAAAGCCCATGCCAGTCTCCTTTTCGGGTTCAGATCAGAGGGCAACGGCGCAAGGTCCGTGGGAGCGTTGACGCTTGAAAGCTATGCTGATTCTTCTTCACCTTCCCCGGTGTTGCTTTCAAAAAACATCGGATATTTCTTCCGTAGACGGATCTGCTCGGCCATCATGCGCCTCAGGCTGATGCCTTTTGAAAGCTTCACGACCATTTTGTTTTCATCGAGCCTCAGCACTACTCCCACGATGGAACTGGTCTCACCATCCTGGAATTGGACTACTCCCACAAAGGACTGACCCAGACGGACCGCACAACCGTCCCCGAGCAGGATCATGGCTCCTCCTTCGGAGACTTCGACGACTTCGTAATAGCGACCCTTGAACCACACGGTGGGTCGTTCAACTTCGGGATAGCGCAGCCGGTAGTAGCGGCGTCTTTGGTTCTGCGGGTTCTGATCCATACGGCGAAATGGTCTGACGGCTGCCTGCAAGTTTCTGTGGATTTGGTCTTAGCTTAAATAGGGTATCACAAATTCAACTAAATTACAGCTATGAACGATGAGAACATCGTGAGGATCGCGCCGCAGCGACGTAGCGAGTTGCTTCACCCTCTCCCGACAAACGGCATCTTCGTCGCCATGATGGTCATGAACTGTACGTTGGTATCGATCGGCAGGCTTGCCATGTAGAGCACTGCGCTCGCCACGTGAGTGAGATCCATCAGCGGCTCGACTGCGATCTGTCCGTTTGCCTGCGCCACTCCTTTGGCCATGGGAGCCGTCATCTCGGTCTGGGCGTTGCCGATATCGATCTGCCCGCAGGCGATGTTATAGGGGCGTCCGTCGAGGGAGATCGACTTGGTCAGCCCCGTGATCGCATGCTTGGTCGCCGTGTAAGCCGCGGAGTTCGGCCGCGGGGCGTGCGCTGAGATCGAGCCGTTGTTGATGATGCGCCCGCCGCGCGGGTTTTGGGCCTTCATCATCCGGAAGGCCTCTCGTGCGCACAGGAAAGACCCGGTCAGGTTGATGTCCACGACCGCCTTCCACTGCTCGACCGGGAGTTCATCGATGCCGAGGCCGGGGGCGAAGATACCGGCGTTGTTGAAGAGCAGATCCAGCCGGCCGAAACTCTCCTTCACACGTGAGAAGAGCGCCTGCACCGAGCCCGCCTCGCTCACGTCTGTCGGCTCGACCAGCGCCCGCGCCGCGTCCTCCGATTGCGCCGCCGTCTGCTCGAGCGGCTCCCGGCGTCTGCCCGCCAGCGCGACGCGGTACCCGTCGCGCAGCAGCGCGAGTGTTACGGCCTTGCCGATCCCCGTCCCTGCACCGGTGACAATCGCCACCTTGTTATGAACAGTCATAATGCGACCTCCTCGGTATGCTTGAAAGTATCAGCCGATCAGTTTCAGAATCCGATCTTTGTGATTCGAGCCCAGCCCAAGTATGGATCGAGCCTCGTCCGGGGTTGCTATCTCACGGCCGATCTCACGGGCGATGCGCACGATTTTTTCCACCAGCAAATGGTTGGAGGCGAGTGAACCATCTGGCATATAGAGATTATCCTCCAATCCCACCCGCACGTGACCGCCCATAACGATCGCCGCCGCAGACAGTGGAATTTCCGCCTTGCCGATCCCTGCCACCGTCCAGGTCGAACCAGCCGCAATGCTTTCAGAGAGGAACTGCAGGTTCTTGACGGTGCCGGGCATCGCGCCCGGGGCTCCCAGCACGAAGTCAAAATGCAGTGGGGCCTGGAGGTAGCCCTTCTTCTGCAGAAACAGCGCGTTGGCGATCATGCCGGTCTCGAAAACCTCGATCTCGGGTTTCACGCCGGTTTCCCGGTACACCCCGGCCAGGAATTCTATGAACTGCGGTGAGTTTTCGTAGACGATGCCGGGAAGGTTGTTGGAACCCGTGGTAAAGGATCCCATCTCCGGCAGCAGCCTGACCGGATTGGCCCGGGCTTCCCAGTCTCTGCCGGCACGGGCGCCGGTGGAAAGCTGAATGATGACTTCCGGCGCGGATGCTTTGATAGCGCGCACATTCGCCTTGTAGACGTCGATATCCAAGGTCGGCTTCTGGTCGGCATCCCGTGCGTGGACGTGAAACAGGCAGGCCCCGGCGTCGCGGCAACGCTTCACGTCCGCGGCGATCTCCGCCGGTGTGACCGGCAGGTTCGGGTTCATCTGCCGGGTGGGGACATTGCCTGTCAAGGCAACCGTGATGACCAGTTTTTGCATTGCGCTCACCTAAAGATTTCTCTCCGCGGAGATCTCGGCGATGGCTTCGTCGAGGACCCCCACCAGTTGATCGATCTGCTCTTCGCTGATGACGAAGGGCGGGGCGAGCAGGATGTGGTCCCCGCGCACTCCGTCGGCTCCGCCGCCACCGGAATAGGTGATGAGCCCTTTGTCGAACGCCCGGCTGCCGATGAGCGCGTTGAGCTTGAGTTCTGGATCGAAAGGCTCCTTGGTTTCGCGGTTTTTTACGAACTCCACTCCGGCCATCAACCCCAGCCCGCGAACGTCGCCGACGATCGGGTGCCGGTACAAGGTTTGGAGTTTTTTCAGGAGGTAACCCCCCATGGCCGCGCAGCGCTGCACCAGGCCGTGTTCCCGGATGTAGTCCAGCACGGCGGAGGCGGTCGCGCAGGACAACGGGTTCTGGCTGTAGGTATGTCCGTGCACGAAAACGCCGTTGCCATCCCGGATGGCCGTGTGGACGGCCTCTTTCGTAACCACGCAGTAAATGGGGGTGTAGCCGCTGGCCAGGCCTTTGCTTCCAACCAGCATGTCCGGCACCACCCCCCAGTGGTCTACGGCAAAATTCTTGCCGGTGCGCCCGACGCCGGTCATGACCTCGTCGACGATCAACAGCACATCGTAGCGGTCGCAGATCTCGCGGATCCTTTGGAAATATCCCTCCCGGGGCACCAGGGCGCCGGCCGTGGCTCCCACGACCGGCTCGGCCATGAAGGCCGAGACCGAATCCGGGCCTTCATAAAGGATGGTCTTCTCCAGGTCATCGGCGCACTCCAACGCGCAGGCGGAAGGCTCCCGGCCGAAGGGGCAGCGGTAGCAGTAGGCCGGCGCGATGTGCGGGGTGTGCTGCATCAGCGGCAGGTAGTATTTTCGGCGGCCCGTGTGCCCGCCGAGGGCGAGCGCCCCCAGCGTGTTGCCGTGGTAGCTGGTCCAGCGTGAAATCACTTTGTATTTGGACGGCATCCCGCGGTCGACCTGGTACTGGCGTGCCATCTTGACAGCGGTCTCGACAGCCTCTGACCCGCCGGAGAGAAAATATACGCGTTCCAGGCCGGGCGGACAGATGTCGACGATTTTCTGGGCCAGTTCCACGGCCGCGACGGTGGTGAACTGGGAGCCGTGCGCGAAAGCGATCCGGGAGGCCTGATCGAGCATGGCCTTCCGGATTTTCTCGACCCCGTGGCCGATGGAGACCACCACGGCGCCGCCCGATCCGTCCAGGTAGGATTTGCCGTCCTGGTCATAAATGAAAACCCCTTCCGCCCTCACGGCCGTGGGGTAGCTCTTGCGCAGACTCCGGTAAAACACATGATCGGCAGGTGCTTTAGCATGCATGATGGTCGTCTCCTTTCGAGTAAAAATGCAGGGCGTTCCGTTCTTACCCCAACGGTTGCGCCTGCTTTTCAAGCGCCGGCGCAGGCAGGTTTTTCCGGCTGAACCACTGCCGTGTGATGACTACGACGAAAAGCACAAACCCGATGATATCGGTCATCAGACCCGGCTTGATCAGCAGGAAGGCGACGGCATAGAGGAGGTGGACATTCCCTGATTCGAGAAAACCGGCTTTGAAAATGGTTTCACTTCAAACCCGCTCCAGCTCCGTGCCTGTTTTCGCTGTCAAAATATATGTTCCGGCTGCGCCATAGTTCTTCCAGTCGCCTTAACGCTTTTAGAGAAGGCTCTTTGCTGCACAGGCCGACCGCCGTCACGATCGCATTGATGAGGCTTAAAGGGGCGGTGAACGACTCCACGAAAGAGTCCATCTTGCAGCGAGCGGTCAACACCACGTCAGCATGCTGCGCCAGCGGCGAAAGCAGGCTGTCGGTAATGGCCAACGTCCGGATATGTCTGCTCTTGGCGTACTCGAGCACTTGCACGGTTTCCCGGGTATAGCGGGAGAAGCTGATGCCCACAACCACGTCACCGGTTCTCAGACGAAACAGCCGGTCCCACATATCGCCGATTCCCGGCCGGACCATCCAGACGTCGCGTTGCAGAAACTCGAGTGCCACCCCCATGAAAACGGCCAGGGAGTTCGTGCTGCGCAGCCCGACGATCGCGACTCGGTCCGCCAAGTTAATGGCGTCGACGAATTTCCGGAAATCATCGCTCGAAACCTGGTTCATGGTTTCCGTGATGTTCGCGATGTCCTGCTGCAAGACTTTGACTAGAACATTTTCTTCACTGGTTCTTCCGTGCGCAGCCTTCTGAAGCCGGGATACGGTTGTCAACTTGTCCCTGAAAAGCAGTCTCAGTTCCTGCTGAAACTCCGGGAACCCCTCATAGCCGAGTGCCTTGGCAAGCCTTACCACCGTGGCCACACTCACGTCGACGCGCTCGGAGAGCTCCTGGATCGTGAGAAATACAGCTTCTTCGTCATTCGCCAAAATGTAATCCAGAAGCCTCTTCTGCGACGGCGTCAGGCTCTCGGCTTTTGAATTCAGCAAGCGGTCATAAATCATTGTAAGTTATTTTCCTGAATATATTTTAAATGTAATTATTTTTACATAAATATAAAAACAATTGTCAAGAAAAATCGCACTCCATCCATTGAGATCCCGCATCGTGGCTGATGCGGCGGCATTGTGAGGATAGAAGTGCTTTCATAACCCCGGATCACCACTGAGGGCAAGGCGCAGACCGATTCGAAAGCGCAACAACCACGCCAGTATGTGAGCATTTCGGGAGGTCTGCAACACCGCCATCAGGGGTCAGACAAGGTTATGAAACCACTTCTACCCTTTCACCGGTCAATAGCGCTATGATGGGCTGAGCAGCCAGGCCGTAGCAGCAGGATACGCTATACATAACGGCTTTTTTCGGTGGAACCCTGCCAGAGGCCAGAAGAAAGCTGAAGCGGCATGTCGTTCAGGGGGCTGCAAAGGTGAAAACAAGCAAGGCATATGCAGTATCGCTGGCTTTTCTATGGCCGAATTTCCTGTGATATCCCCGAAGTCGATAGCCAGATTAATTCCCGTCTTAATGCGCGGCGCGTTAGCAGGGTCCGCTGCAAGGCGTTTTTAACTTGCGGTTCCAACTTTTCCCTCCTGTTTCACCTCTTCTCAAACGGGTTGATCATCTTCCAGTCATGCTTCATGTCTACAACTGTCCAACCTTTCGCCTGTGCTTCGCCAAGGCCCTTATCGAGACGGCCGATGCTGCACTTGCTTTCTAATGACGAGTGTGCGTTCGTCGGGTTTACTGGGCTGGAATGGTGACCAAGGGCAACCGCTCGTCACCGCTGCCTTCTATCATCGTGAACAAAAACATAATGGCCGTTAACGCGCGCTTCGAGCGCCAGTCGCGGTCGTCCACCCAGAACCACTCATTGTGGTAATGCACGGCGGCAAAGGCGTCCGCCGGTTTGTCCTTGCTGCAATTGATCTTGACCGGGTCGCTGGTGGTGAACCGTGCCGACGGCACCGCGCGCCCTTCCTTCAGGTCCGATTCCGGCACGTCCACGTAAGAGGCGAAGGCCAACATGATCTGCAGCATGGAACGGCTGCCTACGGACAATTCGCCGTCGCTGCCGGCTGCGGATGAATAGATCAGCTTAAATTGGTGCTGGCCCTCCGGTAGTTTCAGCAGACGCCGGATTTCGACGATCTTGTCCATAATTTCCGGCGAAATATTTTCGCGCCGGAAAAAGATCACCGCGGATGTGTCCTTCTCCTTGCTTTCCAACACGCGCATCCCGACGGCACCAGCCAACTGCACTTCACGCATCAGTTGCAGCACGCGGACGAATTCCGGTTCGGCCTCCCCCGTGGACCCGGCCGAGGCGGGACGATTACGCACGCCATTCAAGGATTCGACGGTCAACCCCAGCACGAAGTCCGCAGCGTAACCGGACTGGAGCATGAAAAAAATATTCTGCCGAGCTGTAATCGAACCGGTCCGTAGCTACGGTATGCGGGCCGAAGGACTGGCAACCGATCAGTGCCAGCGCGCAAACGAGCGCGGCAACGAGGATCGGTTGCCTGCGGGCGGGTTCCATGGTTAGTTCACTTTCGGTGGTCAATTGTCGCATCGTCGTCCCTCTGACCATTCACACGCATCGCTCAAGGTTTCAAATCCCATTCTATAAGTTTCTTCGCAGCCGTGCCGAACGGGCCGAGCTGGTACACTGCCGCGCCAGCCGCCGAGAAGGTGAAGTTCTCAAAGGGTTCGGCGAGCATCTTGTCGAGGTAATCGCGCGGAGCCACGCCGGTGGTGACGTGCGGATTAAAATGTTCGCCGGAGGCCTTTTGAACAAACGCCGATACATAATCGATCATCTGCGCATCGAGCGCGGGATCGTTGTGGGATGCGGTGAACGCGCTGATCGGGCCGGTTTCCACCTTGAACGGGGCTACAGCGGCGATGATGTCCGCTTGCAACTTGAGCAACTCAGGGGTCGGCCTGGCGACAATGCCCGCAACGCCAAGCTTCCCGGCCGGGATGTAGTAGTATTCGACGGCCTGCAGTTTCATCGTATTGACACTGGCGCTGGCGAGAACCTTTTCCACGGCGGCATGAACCTTGTCGAGGTCCGCGGAGCTGACGAAACACTGCAGCATCGTGATGTGCGGGCGGTGCGCGGCATCCAGGGCGAAACCTTGTGGATAAACCTTGAGCAGGCGGGCGTTGTTGGCTTCAGCATGCCGGAGCATCGTGGAATCCGGTTCCAGCAGGATGTCAATGGCGGTGACCGGGCTTTGCTCGAATGGGAAGACCTGCTTCCAATCGTCCTTCATGCTCACCACGGTCCAGCCCTTCGCGCCGGCTTCGTCGAGTCCCTGATCCAGCTTCGCCAGATGATCTTTGCGGTCGTAAGCGTACTCCCGCGCGCCGTCGTCGTGGTGGACGTAGAGGCAAAAGGGCGCGCCACTGCCGGCGCCGGTGTATTGCAGCATTTGCAGATCACCATCGGAATTGCCGAACGCGGCGATGGGCCGGCGGCCAATGTGCCGGTTGATGCCGACGGGCTTGCCGCCCTTGTCATCGTTGAAGTTCAACTCCGGAAGGCGCACGAGCACCGGCTGGCCGTCGCGCAGCTCAAACTTCGTCTTCACGCTGCTGCCCACGACCTGCTCGGGCGGGATGCCATAGGTCTTCTCCGTCCACGGGCGCATGAATTCGATGCCGCCGCCGGAGACGATGAAAGTCTTGAAGCCGTTCGCGCGCAGGTAAGAGAGCACTTCGAGCATGGGCTGATAAACCATTTCCGTGTAAAGCTTGCCGGTCTTCGGATGCTTCGCAGTGGCGATCCAGTCCTTCACGATCTTTTCGAATTCAACCGTGGTCATTCCCGTGTGCGTGGCCATGATGATTTCGAGGAGTGCACGGTCGCCGCCGGCCAGTGAGGCTTTCAAATCGCCCTTGAGGATGGAGGCGAACGGCTCGGTTGTCTGCCACTCGGGATGCTCTGGCGCGAGCGCCTTCACCCGGTCGAGCACGAAGTAGAGCTGCACGGGTAACGGCTTCTCGCACCAGAGCGTGCCGTCGTTGTCGAACGTCGCGATGCGTTCGGGGACAGGCACAAAATCCTGCGAGCCGGGTTTGGTGACCTTCTCGACGAAGGTGATGATGGATTGTTTGGCCGGGCCGTCGTTCCACGAGGGCAACGGGTCGGCGGCAAGCGCCGGCAATGCAAAAGTGAATAGGAAAAGAATGGTTGATAAAGCGAGTGCCCTAAGTTTCATGATGCTCCTTTGGGCCTTGCTGTTTCCCACCGTTTGCGTCTGATTCATAACGCTCCCCTTTCAAATATGAATATCAAACCCAGTAATCACATGCCTGACAGCCGGTCGAAGAATTTCGCAAGCAGGTCCGCGATGGGATATTTGAACAGCACGAGTGGCAGCAGCGGCAGCAGTGCGGCGCCGGCCAGGTACATCAATATACTCGGGCTTACGGGGACAAGGCGCACATCGCGCACGATGCTGACGCTGTTGCTCATGTCTGCGAGGGACTGGATGTCCGCTGTGCCCAACAGGGGCTCTCCCGGGGCAGGGTCTGCGCCCAGCCATTTCCTGTCGAAATCGTTCACGTATCGCACCGCCAACGCGCTGTAGTCGCTCAGGCCCTTGACCTTGCAGTTCCACAGCTTGCGGGAGAAGATGCGCAGCGGACCGAGAAACAGCACGGCGTCCACGAGCAGAACGAGCGCAACGCCTGGCTAAATCGCATCCAACGTTATCCCGCCCAAAGCGATGTCTTGGGCCAACGATGTGGACTGGGTTGCAGAGATTGCCAGAACCAGAGGAGTGAATAAGGCCTTCGCGCTTTTCCATGATTCATATAGCCGGCGGAAGATCCACCGGGTCCTTCTTTATGATCTCTCTCTTTGCTTCGCTTGATGCCAAACGCCGCGCCCAGGCCGCCCGGAAGCATGATCATTACACCGACAACAGCCGAATCAGCCAGGAACTCGCGCCGGATGAGCGTATCGCCTGATAGAATGTCGAGCCCTGCATCGGTGAGAGCTTTGAACAATGCTTGTGCACCGTCCACAATCTAATGTTCTTATCTCTCTCTACGTTTGCGAAGGGAATCGTTCGCTCGCCGATAGCATCGGATTTGTGGTTGCGGCGGGGCGCAAGCAACCAGAACCGCCCCGCCGTGAGTGCGTCCTCAGTTGTTGCCCCCGTGGGGTGCGGTCACCGCTTCCATCACGCGGTCGAGGCTGAAGCTGCCGGGTTTCATCCGTGGCGGGAATTCGCGAAAACTCTGCAACCACTGCCCGACGAAGGCGCCTGCGGGGGCGAGCACGAACATCCGCTCCGCGGCCCATTTCGGGTAACCGATGGATTCATCCGAGGCGCGCTCAAACGGATCCATGCGCAGATTGGTCAGCATCGGCCAGCGCAGTTCTTCAAACGGCGTTTCCCAGACCTTGATACCGACGGAGTTCTGCCGTAGGAAACTGATTTTCCAGTTGTTGTAGCGCAGCGCCGCGACGCTGCCGCCGTCGGTCCAGTAAATAAACTCGTGCCGCGGCGATTGCTTCACATCGCCTTTTAGGAAAGGCAGCAAGTTATAGCCGTCGAGGTGGACCTTGTAGGTCATGTCGCCAATCTTCCGGCCCTTCAGCAGGTCTTCCTTGACTGTGGTATCGCCCGCCGCTGCAAGCAATGTCGGGATCATGTCCTCGTGGGCACCGAATTCGTTAATGACCGTGTCGGGCTTGATGGTGCCGGGCCAGCGGATGAGCGTCGGAACCCGAAAGCCGCCTTCCCACTGCGTGTTCTTTTCGCCGCGGAACATCGTCGTGCCGCCATCGGGCCAGTTGAAGAACTCTGCACCGTTGTCGGTGGAATACATGACGATGGTGTTGTTTTCGATGCCCAGCTCCTTGAGTTTGGCCAACAACTGGCCGACCTGGCCATCATGCTCGACCATGCCGTCGGCATAGACCCCGAGACCGGTCTTGCCTGCGCTTTCCTTCTTGAGGTGCGTGAAGACGTGCATGCGGGAGGAATTCCACCAGACGAAGAACGGCTTGCCGTCCTTCAACGACTTGTCCATGAACTTGAGCGCCGCGGCAGTGACTTCCTCGTCCACCGTCTCCATACGCTTCTTGGTCAACGGGCCGGTGTCTTCACATTTCTGCTTGCCTACCTTGCCGAAGCGCGGGTCGACGGTGGGATCGTCCTTGTCGGTGGCGTAGCAGTGAAGGACACCGCGCGGGCCGAAGTTCTCCTTAAAGGTCTTGCCGTTGGCCATCATTTTGTCGCCAGGGTAGTCCACATTTTCCGGCTCCTCCTCGGCGTTTAGGTGATAGAGGTTGCCGAGCCACTCGTCGAAGCCGTGGACCGTAGGCAGCATCTCGTTGCGGTCGCCGAGGTGGTTCTTGCCGAACTGGCCGGTCGCGTAGCCGAGCGGCTTGAGCAGCTCGGCGAGGGTCGGGTCGTCCTTGGTCAAGCCTTCCTTTGCGCCGGGCAGCCCGACCTTTGTCAGGCCGGTGCGGATGGGCGACTGCCCGGTGATGAACGCCGCGCGGCCGGCGGTGCAGCTCTGCTGGCCATACCAGTCGGTGAAGACCGCGCCGCCCTGACCGATACTGTCAATGTTCGGCGTCCTGTAGCCCATCATGCCCATGTTGTAGGCGCTGATGTTGAACTGGCCGATGTCGTCCCCCCAGATAATGAGGATGTTGGGTTTCTTCTCCGCCGCGTGCGCCGAGAGTGCAAGGCTGGCGACCATCACGACCACAAGGGCTGCGTTACGAAGGATTCTTGTTTTCACGATTCTGTCCTTTCTTTTTGTTGTTTGGTTGCAGGCCGCGATCCCTATCACAAATTGTCTGAGTTACGAATATGTCCGATGGTATCTCCGACTTCATTTTAACAAGGTGATCGATCGGGATGAGGAGTTCATTCCAATTTGAAGAGTTGTGTACTCCACAGAATGAATTTTTCTGGAAGCTGAATCTCTCAGCCGGGCAACCGCGCCGCTTCGACCACCTCGATCCCGGATCGCGCATTCACGCTGTTAAAGTTCATCTGCGGCGCTTCCTGCGAGAGCTCCATTGCCGCGATCACCAGCCGGTAGTCCGATGAGCGTAAGTGGCGGTCCAGGTTTTCCTGGGTATCCCACTCTTGCCAAAGGACAAGCACACGAGGGTCGTCCACATCGGTGAGCATGGAGCAAACTTGACAACCCGGTTGAACCCTGGTCGATCCGACCACCGGAAGCAGGGAGGAGATGACTTTGCGGCGATCTTTTTCAGACAGGGTGAGCACGATGGTGCATACGATCATGATGGCCTGCTCCTGACATTCTGTGGACATGAAACCAAAGGATGGGAATAGAAGAGAGCAATTCGGGTGCCAGAGGAGAAATCCGCTCGGGCAGAAGATGTGTAAATAAGTAATATTAAGTGGTTGTGTTGCTTAGGCAGGGAAGAAAGGCATCCGGGATTTCAAGCGTAATCTCCAAAATAGTGGGTTTTCTCCAACGCAAAAATTGGAGGCTTACTCCGAACGCAGCAGTGCCAACTTCTTCATGCGGGCTTCCAGTGTGGTCGGCTTTAATCCCAAAATCTCGGCCGCACCGCTCTTTCCCCGGATGCGCCACCTGGTGCGGTTAAGCACCTGCAGGATATGCGTTCGCTCTGCGTCGTCACGGGTGGGTGCGGCGCCCTGCTGCGGCTCTGTCGCCAGGTCCGATGGAGGGAGCCTAAGGGTCGAGGAGTCCCCGAGTATGATCGAACGTTCGATCAGGTTGCGGAGTTCGCGAACGTTGCCGGGCCATGGGTAGCGCTGGAGGGCTGCCATCACATCTTTCGGAATGCGTTCTACCGGCTTGCCGAGCGTTTGCCCGGCCTGTTTGGCAAAAGCCCAGACGAGCGCGGGGATATCATCCGTGCGTTCCCGGAGCGGAGGCACGGTGATAGGAAAGGCATTCAGGCGGTAGTAAAGGTCCGAGCGGAAACTCCCCCCGGCGACTGCCTTGGCCATATCGCGGTTGGATGCTGCGATAAATCGCACATCGACCTGGAGTGTCTTCGTGCCGCCGAGCCGTTCAAACTGCCCGTCCTGAAGGACCCGGAGGAGTTTGGCTTGGAGATCGAGCGGCAACTCCGTCACTTCGTCCAGGAAAAGCGTCGATCCGTCTGCCAGCTCGAATCGACCGGCCTGGCGGCTCAAGGCCCCGGTGTAAGCACCTTTCTCGCGGCCGAACAGCTCGGCCTCGATCAGGGTCGGGGAGAGGGCCGCGCAGTTGACCTTGATCATCACCCGGTTGTTGCGGCGACTGAATTCGTGGATCCTATTGGCGAGCACCTCTTTCCCGGTTCCGGTCTCGCCGAGGATAAGCACGGTCGCATTGGTGGGGGCAACGCGCTCCACCTGGGTCAGGACACAGCGAAGCACACTACTGTTGCCGACGATCTCGCCGTGGCCGTGCAACGCCTGGACTTCCTCCTGGAGGTACACCTTTTCCTGCTGAAGCTGCTCCGTCAGCCGCCGCACTTCTTCTTCACTGCGCTTACGCGCAAGCGTGTTCGTAAACAGGACCGCCACCAGGTGCAGGCGGGCCACCATGGTATCCGTCCAGTTCATCTCCTTGGTCAATGTGCCAAACGCCAATCCGCCGAATACAGGGCCTTCGATCGTGAGGGGGAAGATGACCGTCGATTTCGGCCCATGCTCCCGCATGGTCGCTAAATCCCGAGCGGCTTCGGGGGGCAGATCATCGTGGCTTGAAATCCGTGTGGTCTCACCCTTCAGCAACTTTCCAAGCAGCCATGGAACTCTTTCTCTTGCGGGAAACTTGGCAGGGAAGGCCTGTAACCCGGGTCGGACCCACGAATGGGTGAGTTCCATCTCACCATCCGGGTTAAGCTGAACAAGCGAACTGCGGTCCAGCCCGAGTGTCTCTACGATGCGACGCTGGGCGCCTTCAATCGCGCCATCCACCTGGTCGGCCGGGAGTCCAACAAAACCGGTCGCAAGATCGGCCAGCAGTGTCTCGAATGCCAACCAGTCCTCGAGTTGTTTTCGCAGGTTGTCTTCCAATCGCATCCTCGTTTCACAAAAGATTTCGAACACCTATGCGGCAGCTCCTCGGGCGCCGTTACATCCGATTAGATGGAGGCGTATGCAACTTTCCCGGCCCCGCGCAGATGTACAGAAAAAAGT
Source organism: uncultured delta proteobacterium (assembly GCA_963785045.1). Lineage (GTDB taxonomy): Bacteria > Desulfobacterota > Desulfobacteria > Desulfobacterales > SpSt-501 > SpSt-501. The sequence goes on from CAWAUC010000026.1 coordinate 136,441, forward strand.
GCACCTTCGGTCAGGTAATCTCAACTTCTGCCAGTTTCAAGCCGACCAAAAATCGCCTTCCGGATGGCGGCCTCGATCCCAGGAGAAGGCTCCCACCGGTATTCCCGGGCATATCGTTTCCGAGCGAACTTGTGCCGAGCATCTACCACCTGCTTGGCTCTTTCGATAATAACCGGTTCCAACATGTCCATGGCCAAAGTCCCATGATCGCCCCCTTTTGTGCTATTATCTGAGCATACCGGCTGGGGTCAATTTTTTCCATCACAAAATCAAGGAGGTGCCCTATGAAGCTGTCCCAGGCAGTCCAATCGTTTCAGGAGTACCACCGGATGAACTCGAAAAAAAAATACGCTCAAGAATTATGAGTTCATCTTCACCCGCTTCCAGGAGGTGTTCGGCGACAGGCAGATCGATTCCATAACCTCCGACGATGTCCTTTGCTTTTTGACCGGCCTTTCCGACGGGTTAAAACCAGCCACGAAACGCCACCGCTACTCCAGCCTGAAGGCCTTCTTCAACTTCCTCAAGAACTCGGCCGATTCGAACATCCAAAACCCCTGCGATACGACAATGCTGAAAAAGATGTTTCGAGAACGGCCTCCCCAGCAGTGGAAAATTGTCGAAAAGGACCTGGTGGATGAAATCATTTTTCGAACCATGAAGCCAAGGAACCGGATAATGCTGGAGCTAATGGCCCGGGGAGGAATGAGGGTCGGAGAGGTTCTGAAAATTAGGCCAATGAATATCCAGGACAGGAAACGCACCTTGGCCGGTCCCAAGAGCGGTAAAGAGTCTGAGGTCGTATTCATCCCTCAAAAAGTGGCCGACCGGCTAAAGGAATATGTGAAAGAGTCAGGTGCCGGGCCTGAACAGAGGGTTTTTCCGATCAGCTACAACGCCGCCCGGATAATGGTACGTAAGGCAGGTCGTTTGGTTGGTATCCATCTGCGACCCCATGACCTGCGGAGGCACGCGGCTACCTTTGCCTCCAGATCCGGAACCCCGATTGAGATCGTCAGCAAGGTGATCATGCGGCATGCCCACCTTTCCACCACTCAGCGGTATCTCGGGAAGGTCACCGATGTTGAGGCGATGCGCTGGATTGAAAACCTGTATGGATGAAACAGAACTGGGGCAGTGATCTCATGCCCTGCCCCAGCTACCCTGTTTTTGGTAGATTCGGTAAGGAAAGGTGAAAAATTTCAGAACCGGATTAGTTTAGGATCATCGCCGATTTCAAACGATGCACAGTTGGAAATCTTTTGATAGAGAAACGCGGCTGAACTCTAGCCTACCGAGGCCCAAGCCATCTATAACTGGTTCCCGAGTCGCCAAAAGGCGGGCAATCTATTTTGGGCATGGGCAGGGGTCAGACCCTCGCCCTTCGCACGCTTTGGCGAATACATTATTACGAATTGACAAGCGATTTAAATCTGCCATAGTTAAAAAGATTTCCTTTTCAGCACGGCTCCTAACACTGAACCAAGCGCAACCTCGATCAACTGGCAGACCGGGGAAGGAAAGCGCTACCGCATGTCTTCTAGTAAACCCATCCAAGACAGACATGCAAACGGATGCGTGTGAACCCGAAAATGTGCAAAATCCCCGGCTACCCATCCGAATAAAACGCTGAAGATGCTCTGGTAAAATGATATAATGTGTGAGGCCACAGATGGAAAGAGCTCGACGTGGCTTTCCTCGTGACGTTGGGAGTGAAAGACACCAATGGAATCCGGTAGGCCGTGAGTTGGTGACCTGCTGATTTCTGGGGGAAACAAAAATGACCGGACCGCAAGGGAAAAAGGGGAAAAGCATTCAGAGCAGATTGATCATGCTTCTGCTTTTTATTCTCTTCCCTGTCTTGGCTATTCAGGCTTACATTTACTATGACGATTATCAGGCTCGACGAGCGTTGGAGTTTCAGGCAAATCTGGAAGTCGCCCGCGCAGTCGCGAGAACGTTTGAGTCATTCGTACAGGATGTCATTCTTCATGAGCTTGTAATCGGTCTTGCCATCACCTCCTCGCAGCCAATGGCATCCGAGGACATCACTCGGCTCCTCATTTCTTCCCCAAGCAATGTCGCTGTCCGCGATTTTACCTGGTTGAATCCGAAGGGGAATGCGATCTATTCGGGCAATCCTGCCGTTGTCGGCAACAGTTACAGTGACCGATCCTTTTTTCGTGATGTTGCCAATGGTCGTGAATGGGCGGTGGGCGAGCTTGTCATTTCAAGGGCGACGGGAAAACCGATTTTTGGCGTTTCCCGCGGTATTCGGGATGAAAAAGGCTCTCTGCTTGGCGTTGTCGTTGCCATAATCATTCCCGAAAATTTAGACGCCCGGCTCGCGGTTGAAAGAGGCAAAGGAGGAGGACATACCCTTGTCGATAGCAAGGGTATGCTGGTCTATCGATATCCAGCGATTAACCCCACATGGGAGGAGCGCAACTGGCTCAAACAGTATCCCGAGTTTGAGGAAGTGCTCAAGGGACAAGAGATAACAAAAACCGTTTATGCCGCCTATGAGAAAAAGAACCGGCTGGTCAGCTTTACCCCGGTTTCTTTCATCGGCTGGGCTGCGACTGCCGGGAAACCGGAAGAGGACGTGGTGCGGCCCATTCTTACTTCTATGGTCAAGAGTGCTCTTCTTTTTCTTTCTGTTTCGTTTGTCGCATTCTTTATCGCCTTGGCCGTCTCCCGAAAAATCGCGAGCCCCGTAACCGAATTGAGTGCTCATGCGCTTGCCCTCGGGCATGGGGAGAAACCTGGGCAGGTAACTTTCAATGATATATCGGAATTCCAGAATCTGGCAGAATCCTTCAATGCAATGGCCGAAAAGGTGCAAACACGGGAAACGGCTCTGCGGGAAAGCGAAAAGCGCTGGTCCGTGACCCTGGCCAGCATCGGGGATGCAGTGATCGCAACCGACATGGGAGGTCGGATCACTTTTCTGAACAAGGTGGCTGAACTGCTAACTGGATGGAGCATGGCTGATGCAGCCGGAAAGCCGGTGCAGGAGGTCTTCCGAATCGTCAACGAGCACACCCGAGCGATTGTTGAAGACCCGGTGAGCAAGGTCATCCAGACCGGTATGATTGTCGGGCTGGCCAACCATACGATGCTGCTTCGCAAAGGTGGCGGGGAGATGCCCATCGACGACAGCGGAGCGCCCATCCGGGACGATGATGGGTGTATTCTTGGCGTGGTGCTGGTCTTCCGCGATATCACCGAGCGCAAGCAGGTAGAGGTGGCACTGCAAGAGAGTGAACGGCGTTACAGCGACATGCTTCGCAGGGTCGAATTGGTTTCAGTGACGCTCGACCGGGACGCGAAAATTACCTTCTGCAATGATTACCTCCTGCGGCTGACGGGCTGGCGGCGCGAAGAGGTCCTCGGTTCTAACTGGTTCGAGCGCTTCATCCCACCGGAAAACGACGAATTGAAAGGGACCTTAGAGGAGTTGCTCAATGACCTGCCGTCCGCATGGCATCACGAGAACGAGATTTTAACCCGCTCCGGGGAGAGACGGCTCATCCGCTGGAACAACTCAGTGTTGCATTCAAACTCTGGAGAGGTAATCGGCACCGCGAGCATCGGCGAAGACATCACCGACCGCAAGCATGCCGAGCGGAAACTGGCCGAAACCAGCCAGAGGCTTCGGGCGTTGATGGAAGCGGTGCCGGTCGGCATCAGCTTCTCCAACGACGCCACCTGCCAGAGTATCAGCGGCAATCCCGCCGTGCTCGCCCAGTTCGAGGTGGCAACCGTGGACAACCTTTCCGCGTCCGCGCCCGACGCCGCCGCGCCGGGCCGCCAGGTGCGGTTTTTCCGGGACGGTCGTGAGATCACTGACGCTGAGTTGCCGCTGCAACGGGCTGTCCGCGAGAACGCCGTCATCCCGCCGATGGAACTGGAAGTCCGCCTGCCGGGTGGACGGCTCTGGTTCACCGAGGCATCGGGGGCACCCGTGCACGATGAGCAAGGTCACGTGATCGGCGGCCTTGCTGTGACCGTGGACATCACCGAACGCAAGCGGGCTGAGGATGCCCTTCGACAGACAAACCTGTATCTGGAGCAGCGAGTGCAGGAACGCACGGCTGAACTCAAGGAGAGAGCCGATCAACTTGGAAGGTTGTCATCCCAGCTTACTATGGTCGAGCAGCGCGAGCGCAAACGCCTGGCCCAAATTCTGCACGATGGCCTTCAACAGTATCTGGTTGCAGCCAAGATGCAAGTTGGAGGACTCATCGAACAAGCACCTGACGCTGCGTTAAAACAGGCAGCTACCGAAGTTGAAGACCTCCTGAGCGAATCAGTAAAGGTTTCGCGTTCACTGGCGGCCGAGCTCAGTCCCCCCATCCTGCAGGAAGCCGGTTTATTGGCGGGGCTGGAATGGCTCTCCCGCTGGAAGTATGACAAGCATGGTTTGAAGGTCCAACTGACGATGCAGATGGATGCTCCCGTCTTGACCGAAGATGTGAAAGTGCTCTTGTTCGAATCGATACGTGAGCTGCTGTTGAATGTGGTGAAACACGCCAAGACAGATTCGGCGCGGGTGAGTTTATTTCAGCAAGATGAGCGATCATTGCAGATAATCGTCAGCGATAATGGGGTAGGGTTTGACCCCGCAAGCGTGGGTGCAAATTGTGAGAACTTCGGACTGTTCAGCATCCGCGAGCGATTGAGCCTTATCGGCGGCAGATTGGAGGTCGACAGCTCCCCAGGAAAGGGAGCCCGTTTCACTCTGACAGCCCCTCTGACCATCAAAAAGCCGATTGAGTCTATGCCATGCGCACAACCGGATAAAATCGATCTGATTAATGTAGACCCCTTGATAAAATCAGATGGAAAGATCCGGATATTGCTCACCGATGATCATGCCGTCATGCGTGAGGGCTTGGCCCGCTTGCTGGGTCAGGAAAGCGATTTTGATATCGTCGGCCAGGCCAGTAACGGTCAGGAGGCGGTAGAAATGGCCGGGGCGCTGCTCCCGGATGTAATTCTGATGGACATAAGCATGCCTGGGATGAACGGGATTGATGCCACGCAGGTGATCCATCAGCGGCATCCCGACATCCGCATCATCGGGTTGTCTCTCTATCAAGAGGAGGAACGAGCTAAAGCGATGCTTGATTCAGGAGCTGTTTTTTACCTGACCAAAAGCGGCCCGCCTGCAGACCTCAGGGCCGCGATTCGGAGCTGCATCAAGGAGAAATCGGGAGCCGGGACGGAGAATGCTGAATCACCCCCTCTGAAGATCTAATCAGCGAGCAATCCTCAATTTGCGGACCGGGGCCCCGCTGCCCATTTCTGGCCAGCGGAGCTTCTTGTTCTGAAGGAAGGGTTATAAATGCTATCATGACTACGGCTTTGGCGCATTCGAATGCAATGATATGGCTATAGCCGGTGGATGAGGCGCAATTGGAACACTGGAATATTTAGCAGCCCCTCCGGTTTGGACTTCGTGCCTTTAATCGCATCCTGACTTGGGCAGAAGGGGTTTGGGATTACCAGATCAAAGGTATCGATATATTGAATTGCAGATTAGTTTCGGTTTCCGGAGAGTCCTGAGGCAATAGGCTCGTTAGATTAGTTGAAACTATCTCGGAAATGGTCTCTATGTGATTCGTCGGATGGTATCCCCCCTGCCCTTTCAGCTTTTCAGCTTCACCCCCTGGCTTATGTTCCAGCTCTACCCAGCCAGCTTTCCCTCAATGGCGTGAATGGCGGTGATAAACGCCTGGCGCGCATTCTAGGCGTGAGACAACCGGTGCCCTGCATCTATCTCAATCCGCTGAGAGCCTGGATCGTGGACGATACGGCGGCATTGAGGGACCTCCCGTTCACCAGTCATAGTGTTTTGATGAGCCGAGTCGCCCGGTTGTAGCATCAGGATACGCTATATGTAATGGATTTCTTCGGTGGAACCCTGCCGGAGGTCTGAAGAAACATGGTGTGGCATGTCGTTCAGTGGTCTGCAAAGGGGCGTTGTCACGAATGGACCGGAGGCGGTTTGATTCTATAAGCAGGCGGCTGAAATGGGTCAATGAAGCCTACCGGGAAAGATCCTTCTCGCGGGTCAAAAGGCTCTTCTTGGTGAGTCAGGGTCGCTGCAAGGGCAATCCCATGTCGGTGCGCGCTATCCAAAAACGAATGGAGCACCACGCCGGAAAACCTGGAATGAACGAATTTCCAAAATTGGTTTAATCACCGATATATATTCTCATCGGCCTCGTCAGTCGCCGTACAGATTGAAATCGGGATAATGTTTTTTGGCACACGCTGGGCAAATCCCGTGACTGAATTCGGCCTCGGAATGATTCTTAATATAAGACTCAATCTGATTCCAATAACCTTGATCATCACGTATATTTTTGCATATTGAACAAATCGGCAAGAACCCTCGTAACGTCTTGACTTCTGAAAGAGCCTTTTTCAAATCTTGAATGACTCTGTCGCGTTCTGCTTCCGCCTTTTCTCGACGATCAATCTCTTTTTGTGCATTTGAAAGTTCGAGTTTAATCTCAGCCACCTGCCGCAAAATCGCTAAAACCGGTCGATTTTGGATCTCAACCCCATTTTTCTTGCTTTGCCAGTACAAGTACCCATACAAAAATGGGAAAGCAACGATGGATATAAAGAATCGGCTGATCAAGGTACCTTTCATTATACTCAAGTATGCAGTAGTGCCGGCGAACGCACCGGTTGAGAAGAGCAGCACGTCCAGCCACATCACACCCAGCAGAGTCAAAAAGGCTCGGAGCCATAGCTTTAGATTTAGATTTGGTTTCCCAAGATATTCCCAAGCCATCGCCAAAAAAATAAGATCAATCAAGGTAGCGATAATAGATGCCGCATTGATCCGGAGGCTTGGTAGCGGAATATAAGATATTCTGGAATTCCCTATTATGTCCATCTGCATGTGAAGGCATGCAGCGATGACAGGCGGCCATCGCTTCAACGATCAGGACGACAACTCCGTTTCCCATTGGCATAAAATAGGTGTGCCTCCCCAAGAGGGTTTTCAACTCACCAAATCTAAATGGAAAATCGGCTATCTTCGGCAGCGCTTATACAAATATATACGCCCAAGTTGATAGGCCGGAAACTGATCTCTGAGCGTGAACTTCTGAAGAATTAGCGCGCTTCATCAATTTGCCGGGATTCCTGCTTATGACTCTGATCGCGATCGATTGAAAAACATTCGCCCCTCCCCTGGCATTCATTGCAAACCAATTCACGCTGCTTTTCAATTACGTACCCCTTACCGTTGCAAACTAAACAAACCATTTCATCCTCCCAATGAACACCGCCTATCGAACAGTTTTATAGGCGATAGCTCCGGCTTTGATTAGAATAATTATTTACGCATAAAAACTTAATGCTTCTTGCAGTTATATTTGTGAATTCGAATAAGAGACATGCAACTGACAAAGTTTTAGTTGAACCGTCTTTTCTGTAATTTTTAACTCCTCTGCTATCTGGTGTGTTGTCCTTCCTTCTCGGTGCATTCTCAAGACACTTTGGTCAATCGGAGTAAGAAGGGGTTTTTGAACTCCCGCAAGGCCTACCTCGGCGGCAAGAATACCCATTTATCAACCCCCTTGTTAATGAGGATCAGAAGAAGGCCGATGGTATATTCCCATCGACATACTAATGACTTCCGGTTGGCTGGGACAACCCGCCGCATCAAGACTCCAGAATGCGAGCCAGTTCGGAGTAGAGTTTGCTATCTTCAATCGGTTTCGATATGAATGCCTCGATACCATGGTATTTAAGATCCACATCTTCCTTCATCCCCGGGTAGCCGGAACTGACGACTATCGGAATATCCTTATTTTTGCTCCTAATCTTCGAGATGAGTTCCATGCCATGCATGTCTGGCATCTTGATGTCTGTTACTATCAAATCGATCCGGTTGTTTTCCATCACCTCCAATGCTTTTTCTCCGCTGGTCGATTTGAAAATCTTCCAGGGGGACTTGCGCAGCATCCGGCCATATGCGTTCAGCATCTTTTCATCATCGTCGACGAAAAGAATTTGCCGTGAAAATCCATTTTTAACGTTGCGGATCCGCTTTAAGTTGCGTTTCAGCAATGCGATGTCATTTGCCAAAAATACATTTTGGGTATTCCCCAGTGATGAGAACCCTGCATCCACCGTTGATTGGCTCGAAAAAAGTATGACAGGTATCTGAGGATGGTAGCGTTGAAAGTTCAGCAGTGCCTCCATCCATCCCCAGTGAAAAAGGCTAGGTTCGAGCAGTAGCAGATCCGGAAGATCGCCCGCCTCTTCGGGAAAGGATGCGATGTCCTTAATGAAGGTGACCTGATAGCCCGACCCCTGAAGCATCTTTTTGAGGGAATCCATCAGGACGAAATTTTCTACGAGTGATGGGCATGCAGCTTTGAGGGTGTCCATGAATTTCTCCTATAATGAGGTTAATTTGTCAACCCGTCTTATTAGGGCCCTGGTCTGAAATGGGATACACCGTGATAACTACCCCCTTGCGGAAGAATCTTCCTGAAAGAGGGAGGATTTCTAAATTGCAATGAATCAATTGCAACCCCCGGCTATCGACTCGACAGGCCTTGCCGCTCAACAAAACTTCTTTAATTTTTCCCATTACTTGCTGCGGGAAGATTTCATCCACTCTTTGACCGATTTCAACCGGGAAACATGAATTCTGCAATTCCTGGGTCTTTCGATTAATAACGGCTACGATCCCCTCGGCACTCACCCCGATGATTGAAAGGGGGAGATCCTCAAGGATGGCATGCGACAATTCTAGCGCCTGATTTTGAAGACGAAGTTCGCTGGTACGCGCAGCGACTATCTGCTCGAGGTTCTCGTTCATCCGCTTCAATTCCTCATTTTGCGTAAGCACTTTCTGGTGCAAGCGTTGGTTGTCTTCGACCAGGTCGTATTTCTGCAGCGCCTGCCTGATTTCAAGGAACAGATTTTGCTCGTCCCAGGGTTTAAGTAAAAATTTGTATATATGACCCTTGTTGATGGCATCTGTTATGGAGTTGACGTCAGTGTAGCCGGACAAGATGATTCGAATTATCTCCGGGTATTTCTCCCTGACCTGGGAAAGAAACTCCACCCCGCTCATTTCGGGCATGCGCTGATCAGAAATCACCAGCTGGACATGGGTTTCTTCAAGCAATTTCAAACCCTCTGCTCCGCTTGAGGCCGTGAGCAAGTTGTAGTTTTCCTGTCGCAGAAGACGGCGCAGAGAATTCAAGATATTCTTTTCATCATCGACGCAAAGAATTGAATGCGAGTTGGTGCTCATGTTGACATAGACTCTTTTTAATTGGTTCCTTAAATGGACTTGTTTCAGCCAAAAAAGACCCCTACTGCTTCTTCGATCGAACCTTCAAGGCTCGGATGCCATTGATCCGCGGTCCTGATGCGTGCTTCAAGTGCAGAGGCCAAATCATTATTTACATCCTCAAATATCCCTTTGGTTGCCACCTCGATCGACACGCTATTGCGGTTTACTATTGCATCCGAAAGGGCGACAATGGCTGGCACCGGCTTAACTATCTTGAATGCGTGGGGTGAATGATGCCAGCGAATCGCCTCTGCAAAATCGCTCGGGAGTCTCCATTTTTTTGCCAAGTGTGCCCCTATCTGAGCATGGTTAAGAGGCGATAGGGCGTTTTCAGCCTGTATGAAAGGGATGCCAGTATCCCTTGCCAGTTTCCAGCTATCCACAAAAAGATCTCGAAACCATTGAGACAATATTACTTTTCCGATATCGTGAAGCAGCCCAGCGACAAAATTTTCGTCGGTGGCTCTGCTATTGAATTGAAGAGCTATATGGCGGCTTGTGATCGCTACTGCCAGCGCATGCCGCCAGAAATCTTCAACCTTGAACTGCTCCATGTCTTTGATGTTTTCAAATGCCTTTATCACTGAAATCGATATGATCGCATTTCGCACGGTATTGAAACCCATCAGCACCACGGCACTGTTCACATCGCTTATACGAGATTGGCAACCGTAAAAGGCTGAGTTCACCAGACGAAGGATTTTCGCCGTTATGGATTGATCTTTTTCTATAAGTCTTGCCAGTTGTTGAGAGGTCACATCCGGATCCTGAAGCAATCGGCTGGCCTCGGACAAGATGCTCGGCAGAGAGGGGATATCGGATAGTCGGTCGATTTTGGCAAGGATGGCCTTCGCATCCATGTGCCGGTATTTTGCCGCATGGAGTCCGCCGTCAATCTTTGCAGCATCGGGCTGGTTCGGGTTCGTGATTAGCATACCGACACCTTGTCTTGGATTAATTGGTATGAGTGCAGTCTGCGGATGGACTGAATGGACTCCATTCTGAGCTTAGTTCCGCTGGGCAGCAAAAGTCGGCCGTCAGTTAGGCGCAAATCGGATGAAAGCACCATTCCTTCGCAAAGCTTGGAGACTGCCACACTGACAACTATCGGAGCGCCGGCACATTCTGCCCCGTCCGTTCGCTGTATTGTTTTTAAGAAGGCAGTGATGACCCGAAAATCATACTTTGTGTTAGCGTGTGACAGCAGGAATTTAACTGCCACTTCATGGATCATTTCCTCCGGGACGGTGCTCGATAACTCTTTTGCCGTCAGGCCTAAGCAGGTTCGAGCACGGTTGAGCACATAGGCTTTTTCAGCCTTCCAACCACTCAGTATCCGGAAATAGTCGCCAACGACGGCGATAATTTTCGAACCGATGGGGATGTCATCGCCAAGAAGGTTGTCCGGAAATCCGGAACCGTCGACATTCTCGTGGTGATGACGGACGATAGGACTCACCACGCTCAGCCTGTCGACCGTTTCAAGCAGAATAGAGGCGATCAGGGGGTGGTTTTTGAACTGGCCGTTCTCGCAGTTGATTAGATCTTTGTCTTCCTTTTCCCAATAACGATCCAAGACCCCTATCAACCCGACATCATGAACAAGCCCGGCGATTTCAATCTGTTTGAGGTTTTCACCCGCCAATCCCATCTCCTCAGCCACGCGTTTAGCCTGTTCCGACGTCCTTCGCATATATGCGCCCAGGCGTGGGTTGAGGGTCTCAATCAATGAGGACATGAAACGTATGGTGTCCATGAGACTCTGTTCGAGCCGCGCGTTCAACACGATAAGCTGATCGTGTTTCTGCTGGAGCTCTGTCGTGCGCTCCCGTACCTTTTTTTCCAGGTCACGATTAAGTTCGTTCAGCTCCGCATTTTGCTGCTGAGTGAGTTCAAGCAGGCGGCGGTTTTCTGAGATCAAGCGACCATGATCAAGGCCTTGCCGTACCGCCTGAAGCAGTTCATCATCGTTCCACGGTTTTGTCAGATAGCGGTGAATCTCGCCCTTGTTTACCGCATCGACCACCGCAGCCATGTCCGAATAGCCTGTCAACAGGAACCGGATGGCATCCGGCGCCAGGCGCTTGGCTTGCTCGAGGAATTGTGCTCCATTCATTTCCGGCATGCGTTGATCAGAGATAATGAGGGCTACCGGAAGATCTTCATTTCGAATAGTTTGGAGAGCCTCGGCCCCGCTAGTTGCTGTCTTGATGATATACCCCTCGTTGCGCAGCAGGCGATTGATGGCCTTGAGGATCGAGGCTTCATCATCGACCAACAAAATGGTTTGCTGTTGTTTGGGATTCATGACCATAGGTCCCTGCTTGGTGCTCCGCTCTAAAAACAATAAGACTCCATCAATCTCCTATAGAATCGACCGGCAGACTGATGGTGAACGTGGTGCCTTTCCCGACTTCACTTGCCACGTCGATGGTGCCTTTGTGTTTTTCTACGATGCTATGCACCACATGCAACCCCAGACCCGTCCCTTTGCCGATTTCTTTGGTGGTAAAGAAGGGGTCGAAAATCTTTTTCAGATTCTCGGGGGAAATCCCGGTTCCGGTGTCCTGAATCCGAATCTCGATATGGCCATCGGAGGCCCGCGTCCGGATCCGTATCTCGCCTTTCTCCGGTATGGCCTGACCGGCGTTTACCAAAAGGTTCATAAAGACCTGGTTCAGCTGCTGAGGGTAGCCTTTGATCTTGGGCAAGTCGCTTAGATCTTTTGTGACCGTCGCATTGTATTTCAGTTCATTCCAGACAACGTTCAGCGTAGATTCGATCCCATGGTTGATATCCACCTCGCAAGTTTTGTCCATTCCCGGGTGGGCAAAATCTTTCAGATCCATTACTATTTTTTTGATACGCTCGGTTCCTTCTCGGCTTTCCTCGATCAGATCGGGGATATCTTTGAGGATGAAGCCGATATCTATTTCGCTCTCGATGGCGGTGATTGCCCGTGCTTTCTCGACAAGCATTTTGGGGATTTCGGTGGCGGAGGGTTGATCAACCAGGGTTGAGACCAGAGTGCGGTACTCCACTATCAATCGGCTGAGGTCCTTCTGGTAATCAGAGAGGGTTTTCAAGTTGCTGCTCACGAATCCCGTGGGGTTGTTGATTTCGTGGGCCACTCCGGCAGCGAGTTGCCCCACCGAGGCCATTTTTTCGGATTGCAGCAACTGCAGCCCGGCCCTTTTCTGGGCCTCCTCTAAATCAAGTACCCTTTGCCCGACCTTCAGTCGTGCTTTGAGTTCGTCGGGGTCGATGGGTTTAAGCAGATAGTCATCGGCCCCGGCCTCGAATCCTGCGAGCGCTTCCTCGCGAGACTCTTTTGCCGTCAACATAATGATATAGATGTATCCTCCAGTCTGCGTTTCCCGAATTTTTCGACACAGAGACAACCCGTCCAGGCCAGGCATCACCCAGTCTAATATGAGAAGCTTGGGCGCGTCTTTTTTCCGCAGGATTTCCCACGCCTCTGCCCCGTCTGATGCGGTCGTTACTTCAAATCCTATCTTTTTCAGTACCCCTGCCAACATCTGGCGCATGGTGGAATCGTCTTCGGCAATCAAAATACGAGTCTGGTTATCTTTCATCTCTTCTCACTTTCCTTCAAGCGTTAACGATCGATCGATTCGCGCATTGCGCGAGCAAGACCAGCTTCACGTTCTTTCAACTCCGGCAGAAGGCGCCGCATGTTTTCGAGGTCTCCGTCTCGCGCCATTTGTTCCATTGCTGTCGCCGTCATCCGCAGGGCCTCTCCCCCTACACTGGCCGCAGCCCCTTTGATAGTGTGGGCTCTGTTTTGACTATCTATGACGTCGCCAGCAACCAACAACCCCTCCAATTCGTTGATTTGCCGAGGCAAGTCCTCCAGAAACCCTTCCAGAACCGTGCGGGCCAATTCCTCGTCGCCCATCAGTCGATTCAGCAGAGATGCGCGATCAAAAACCGGGCATTCGGTGCTGCGCACTCCAGCCTTCTGGACTTTGGGGTCATCCGTCGCTCCGACTCCTGCACCGCCGGCCGAAAAAGAGGGCAACCATCGTGATATAACGTCAGCCAAAGCTTGGGACGAGAGCGGTTTAGAGACATAGTCGTTCATGCCGGCCTCAAGGCACTTGTCCCGAGCCTCCTGCATAGCGTGTGCGGTCATGGCGATGATGGGCACTGCAGGATTGCACACCAAGGATTCCGAGCTGCGAATCTTCTCTGTAGCCTCGAAGCCATTCATTACGGGCATTTGGACATCCATGAACACAAGATCATAAGGGGTGGACTCCAGTGCCCGAACAGCCTCCGCCCCGTCAGCGACCACTTCAGCGCGGATCCCCAGTTTTCGCAACATACCCAGCGCTACCTGTTGATTGGTGACATTATCATCCACCACCAGAACGAGGACGTTGTCGCGGCGCGTTTCTCGCACCGAATGCCGTGTAATCAACTGCCGCTTGTCTTGGGAGACTGTCTCCCCGGCTAAAACTGCCGCAAGGCCGTCACGGAGATCAGATTGCCGCACCGGTTTGGTGAGGTAGGCGGAAAAACCGATATCAAGCATCCGCGAGGCGTCGCCCGGAAGCCCCACCGAAGTCATCATCATCAGGCGCAGGTCTTTCAGTCGGTCCTCACCGCGTATGGCCTTGCCCAGAGTTTCACCGTCCATCCTCGGCATCTGCATGTCCAGAATAGCAATCTGATAGGGGTCGCTTTCATCCAGCGCCTGATGCAGCGCTTTCAGGGCCGAGAGCCCGTCCGAAGCTTCCGCCGCCCGTACCCCCCAAGCCCGCATCTGCGACATGAGCACATCCCGGTTCGTGGCGTTGTCGTCCACCACGAGAATTCGGACACCGTCTATATCGACTCGCGCCGGATCATCTCTTCGCGCGAATGAATCAGCAGGCTGTTTGGCAAAACAAGCGGTGAACCAGAACTCCGCACCGTTTCCTTCGACGCTGTTCACGCCGATGCAACCACCCATCTTTTCCACGAGTTGCTTTGAGATAGAGAGCCCCAATCCAGTGCCGCCAAATTTTCGGGTGATCGATGCGTCCACCTGGGTGAAGCTTTGGAAGATCATCTCCTGCTTGTCGGCGGGAATCCCGGTGCCCGTGTCGCGAACGGAAAATCTGATAACGGCGTCTTGCTCGGTTTCGTGCTCCAGCGTGACCTTAACAGAGACTTCGCCCGCAGATGTGAACTTGATGGCGTTACCCACCAGGTTGGTCAGTACCTGGCGCAGACGACCTGGATCTCCTTGCAGGCGACTCGGCACATCCGCCGCCGCGAAGCAGATGAACTCAAGCCCCTTCCCGTGCGCCCGCACCGCGAGCATGGCTGCAAAATCGTCGAGCAGTCCCCGCAGACCAAAATTCAGAATCTCCAGTTCAAGGCGACCGGCCTCGATCTTGGAGAAGTCTAAAATGTCGTTGATGATTGCCAACAGCGATTCGGCGCTCGACTTTACAGTTTCGGCATACCGACTCTGTTCGTGATTGAGCTCAGTACCCAGCAACAGTTCCGTCATGCCGATAACCCCGTTCATGGGTGTGCGGATTTCATGGCTCATGTTGGCCAGAAATTGGCTTTTGGCGGTATTGGCCATCTCCGCTTTGGATGCCATTTCATTGGCAAAGATCGTCTGCTCTTCGAGATCCCGGTTTAGTTCCCTTAATTCTGCCTCTGCTCCTTTTTGCGCACTGATATCGCGCAAAATTCCGATTCCATGCCAAATGCCACCCAGTAGAGTTGCCGACAATGACAGTGCCACGGCGATTTCTTGGCCGTCTTTTTTGCGGGCGAACAACTCGACAGTCTTTCCGACGGCCGCACCCTGGCCCGTCCGCGCGAATTCGGAAAATGCCGTTCGTGCGGCTTCGAGGTATCGTACCGGGGTCAGCAGTTCGTGCAGGTCACGGCCCAGCGCCTCATCCGACCGATAGCCCAGGATACGTTCAGCAGCCGGGTTCCAATAGGACACTTCCCCTTTCGGGTTGATCATCAGGATGGCATCCTGGGCCGAATCAGTGATCGCGCGTATTCGAGTATCCTGTTCCTGCAGCGTCTTTTCGGATCGCTTGCGCGCGCAAATTTCCCACGCCACGTCGGCCAAGTATGAAACCAGCTCGACATCCTTTTCGTTGTAATCCGAAGGCTTGTTGCCCACTCCAAGAATGGCGACGATACTCTCTCCGCGCACAATCGGCACGACCAACTCCCGGACGACCCGGGCATGCCCTTCCGGCATTCCTTTACGGTGGGGTAATGACTTGTAGTCGTTATGGATAACGGGGTGTTGCTGACGGATGCAGTCGGCCCATACGCCTGCATCGGCAACCGTGTAATGAACGTCCTTGCCTTGGGCAGTGCAAAACTCATTGAGCGTGCGGGTTGACCACGCCTGCAGGGAAAGTGTCAGTTGGTCAGATTCCAGGAAATGGTAAAAGCCTACCGGGCTGTCAGTTAAGGTGCCGACCTCGTCCAATGTTTTCTGCAGCAGCTCGTTTATCGAATGTGTTGCGGCATATTCCAATAAACGCATCCGCGTCTGGAGCAACCTCTCGGCCTGAGAGCGCTCGGAGATGTCGCGGACATGAGATTGCACGATGCCGCTGACCTTATCGACCATTCGAACGCTCAGTTGCACCGGAAAGTGGCTGCCATCTTTTCGTCGGTAGCGGCGTTCGATTATCAGCGTCTCGCCGGATGCCAGCCGGTTAGATACCTTCTCGACCGGATAGGCTGCAAGATCTTCAGGGTGGATAAGATCTTCGTTTTTCAACTTCTTGAATTCATCGAGGGTATACCCCAGCATTCCGAGCAGGCGTGGGTTTGCGTCAAGATAGTTGGATTGCTGGTCGCGAATGAGAATACCATCGCCGGCCTCCTCGAACATGGACCGATAGCGTGCCTCGCTTCGAACTAACTGTTCCATCATGCAATTGGCATGGAGGCCGAGATCGATGAATTCAGAAAAAGTAATCTGAGTGGTGTCAACGGAAGAGTCTCCGGCCCCCGATTTGCTAAAGAAGGACGAAAACGCGTTAAAATCTTTCCACAGTTTGAGCGAGTAGAACCTTCCGACAAAAAACGCCGATGTGCTTCCGAGAACAATCATTAGGAAAAGAAAGGCTAACTTTTTTCCCAAATCGTAGCTCAACTGCCGCTTTTTTGCGGCAGTTGCATCGTCGATTTGAGTGAGACGGACCTCGCACACAACCGTCCAGCCCCAATACTTGTATCCTCGCACATAGAGTATTTTGGGCAGAACTTCACCCGTGTGAAGGTCTGTCTGAGAATACCTTAAATACGTTCCTTCCCTATCGTCGGAAGCATACTCCATTGCTCTTTCGACCGGCTTTCGACCCGAATCATCGACCTGCTCGACGAACGCCCGCACATCATCCGGGAACAGGGTCGCATCTGCGATCAGCCTTCCGTTGGAATCTAAGATCATCAGCGTGTTTCCGTACCCCGCATGGACCTTCTTGGCGCGCAGCAGCACTTCCTGCTGGATGTCCTTTTCTACGTCATCCAGGTATTCGCCGGTGCCCACCAGCCAGTTGAATGGCTCAAACTCTTTTACGAAGGAAATTTTGGGCCAGTCTCGGCCCTGTTCCTTTGGCTTCGTCCAGTTGTACTGATAAAACCCCTCGCCGTTTACCCGGACACGATTGATCATGTCCTGAAGGACATGACGACCCTCCGAGTCGTACACGTCGACAAGGCTTTTACCCTCCAACTGCGGCTGGTCCGCGAACAGCTCCATTGTCCCGTCCAGGTCGGCCGCAAAATAGTAGCCCTGGCCCGAACTGAATCGGATGTCACGCAGGGCCTCCTTTGCGATTTGCCGGACGTCGTGACCCGGAAGGTCTCCGGAATATACACGGTGAATGCGGGTGATGATGGCATGCGCCTCATACACCCGCTCCATGAGGGTGCGTCTGAGGCGCTGCTCGGCTTGTACTCGTCGAAAATAAATGTCGGATAAAATGTTTTCTACCGTTATTCGTGATAAGAGCTTCTTTTCCTGCAGAATATTACTTTCAACGTTGACGATCTCGAGCTTGAAGTGCTGGTAAGCATCCCAAACCGAGTAAGCAGCCAGCGGCAAAGCGATTAGCATCATTACTACTACCGCCAGTTTAAAAGGCAGCTTGGCGAGGGTGAGCGGCCTTCTCGCCCTGAAACGGTTCTTGAGTTTGGTTTTCAGATTCAACATCACGGGGCCCTTTCCCCAGCCCTTTTCAGTGCCACTGCGGTTCACCAGGATCAAAAATTGAGCGCTTGCGTAAGAATGGTCCTCGAATTCCGGGCGAACCTCTCGTAGGACCCGAGAAAAAGCACTCCGGCGGTTCGCAGAACAACTTCCTGTTCAGGATTAAAGGCATCAAACAACCCGAGAATCTTGGCCGAGGGAAATGCATCCCTGAGAGCTCGGGCGACCTCAGGCATCGCCTCGTTCCCCTCATGGTCCATGAGCAGAATGAGCCGGACCTGCTCGTCTGCAACTTCGCTCATGGCAGTTTGCAGATCGGACAAGAAGTATAGTGTTCGGAAGTATGGTTTGAGCATTTTTTTGATTCCAGAACTTATGAGGTTCTGTCTTCCGATAACTATGGCAGACCCAAGCGCCTTGTTTTCCATGGAAGTGTCCTCAGCAAATGATTTCGGCCGAATGAACCAAAGTATAGGCAAACGTTAGAGCAACATGCATGCCGACCCTGTTATTTGTTTCAACTATATGTTTTTATATAATTTCCTAATTGTGCGACAAACCGAAAGAGACTCATATTGATAGGATTTTGGGGGAGTGACTATCATTTTGATAAGGTGCGGGGTTATCTGAAGGAGATACGACGGCTGCTGCTGTCGGGCATGAATAAAGGCAGGCAACTTGAGTTTGATATAAAACGAAGAACTCCCGCCGGGACCAGAATGTCCGATGGCGTCCCCATGGAGGATTGATCCCCCTGCGGGACTTTGGGATTTACAGGGAGACCTGGTATTTTTTGATTTTTCGGTACAGGGTCGCTTCACCAATGCCGAGCAGTCGTGCCGCACGCCGGCGATTTCCGCCGCACTTGTCCAGTGCGTTTCGGATGGCAGAGATTTCGGATGCTTCAATCGTCTCGCCGGCCGCACCAGCTTGCCGGTCTTCGTTAACCTGCCGGCCTGGGCATATGGGTTCCGGGAGATCCCAGAGCTCGACAACGGTGCTGCGCCCGAGTGCCAAAACCCGCCGGATGGCGTTTTCCAGCTCCCGCACGTTGCCGGGCCACGCATAATTCTCCAGTGCGTGCAGCGCCCCCTGAGATATCTCCTGAACAGGATGTGTCGTTGATGAAAACCGTTGCAGGAAATGTTTTGATAGGAGTTCAACATCCCCCGCCCGGTCGCGCAGCGGCGGGATATGCAGCGTAAGCACGTTGATCCGGAAAAAAAGGTCCTCCCGAAACCGGCCCTGATAGACCTCCTCGGACAGGTTGCGGTGAGTGGCCGCTAGTATACGCACGTCCACCGGGTGGATCCTACTGGCCCCCACCGGCCGCACCTCACGCTCCTGCAGCGTGCGCAGCAACTTCGCCTGGATTGGGGCCGGCAGATCTCCGATCTCGTCCAGAAACAGCGTGCCGCCGGCAGCCGAGCGAATCAGTCCCAAAGTTGAGGTTTGTGCTCCGGTAAATGCCCCCTTGACGTGTCCGAACAGCTCGCTTTCCATAACTGTCTGACTGATCGCCCCGCAGTCCACCGGCACAAAAGGGCCTTGGCGGCGCCGACTGTGACGGTGAATGGCCCGGGCCACCAGTTCCTTGCCGGTGCCGGTCTCCCCCTGGATGAGGATGGTATTCTCCGTAGGCGCTACCTGGACGATCATTTCCTTGAGTTTTAACATGCCATTGGAGCCGCCCACCAGCGCCGAGTAGTCGAAACGTTGTTCCAGCCGCTCTTTCAACTGCCGATTCTCGCGGTTCAGCGCCCAAATCCGGTGAAGCTGCCCTATCCGCGCCAGCAGGGTTTCCGGTGAAAATGGCTTTTCCAAAAAATCGACCGCTCCCAATTTGATCGCCTCGACCGCATCTTTGATTCCGCCTTGTCCGGTCATCATGACCACCATCGTTTCCGGATGGCGGATGCGTATCTCCTTGAGCACCTCCATACCGCTCATTTTTGGCATAACCAAATCCACCAGCGCGGCATCGATTCTGGCTTTCGACGCTAATGATAGAGCCTCCGGCCCGTTTGAGGCGAATAAAAGGCTGTAATCAACCCCACTGAAAAAGGAAACCAACAGTTTCTGCATTTGGGGCTCATCATCGATGATCAGGAATGAGAACCTTTCAGAACCATCGTCCATGGGGTGTATTCGCTCTTAAATTTGATCACGTTGATATCAGTGGTCAGGCCTTCCGAATCTATAACGGTGCGACCTGCCTTTAGGTCTTTAGCAGCGCTGAAACCTTTTCAATCAGTTGGTCGGGTGCGAAGGGGCTTCAAGAATGGCATCGGCTCCGAAGTGCTCGGCGATGTTCAGGTAGAGCCAGGGCCTTCTTTTCCGGCCCCGGAAATTGCCAGAATTTTCATCCCTGGATTGATGCTCCTGATTCCTTTAATCAGCTCAAGGCCGTCCATGTCCGGCATAACAACATCAGAGATAACCAGATCTATACCTCCTTCTTGAATAATACTTAATTGCCCTTTTGCCATCAGAAGCTTCCACCACGGTGCAGCCTTCTGGCTGCAGCACCAGGCGGATCAATCTCCGAACCTGAGCCTCATCATCTACAACAAGCACTCGAGCCATCGTTCTTCTTCATCCCCCTTCATATCAACTTTTCGATTCGATCGCAGGCATCGAATCAAGACGGGTGGTCCTCCGGTATCCGAATTCAGACTGAAAAACTACAAGAATCTTTGAACCGATTCACGATTCTTCCCCGTCCAAAACACTTCTGACTTTTCTGGATAGACTCTCCAATGTAAATGGCTTTTGGATAAAATTGTCCCCACGGCGCAGCACACCGAGATCGCCGAGCCCGCCATCTGTATAACCGGACATGTAGAGCACTTTGAAATTGTCCCTGAGCTGTTTCAAACGTTCCACCAACGCCGGCCCTCGGCATACCGGCATAACCACATCCGTCAGCACCAGGTCTATCGGTCCAGAATGCTCCTCGAACACCCGCATGGCGTCATCGCTACTATGAGCCTCTATGATTTTGTAACCTTGATTCTTTAATAATTGGGCTGCCATTTTGAGCACTGATTTCTCGTCTTCAATGATCAAGACTGTTTCGGCTCCCTTGGGGGTCTGCTTCCGATCCGTCCTTCCCTATCACAAGTTCAGCTTCTTCGACACGAGGCAGGATGATCTCAAAGGTTGTTCCCTTGTCCAGTTCGCTATGCACTCGCATTTCCCCGTCTGCTCTGCTTCACAATCCCGAACACGGTTGAAAGCCCAAGCCCTGTTCCTTTTCCCTGTTCTTTTGTTGTAAAAAAGGGTTCGAAGATTTTGGACAAGACCTCCGGGTTCATTCCCTGCCCTGTGTCGCTAACGCTGATCCGCACATAACGACCGGGATTGAGACCGGCCTGCATCGGATCATCAGCCTCCGTTATCTCCAAGTTGTCCGTCGCGATAACCAGCCGGCCGCCGTCCGGCATTGCATCACGAGCGTTCACCGCGAGATTTGTGAGCACCTGCTCAATCTGTCCAGGATCTGCCTTCACCAGCCCGAGGTTTTCTGAAGGCTGTGTAATGACCGCAATGTCCTCTCCTAACAGTTGACGAAGCATTTTCTCCGTATCCCGGATCACAGTGTTCAAATTCAGTACCCTGATTTGCATCACCTGTCGGCGACTGAAGGCTAACAGTTGACGAGTCAGGCTTGAAGCCCTATCGGTTGCAATTTTAGCCTCTTGAAGGTTGTCGCGCAGCGGGTGGATTTTTCCAATTCGTGCCAGTGCGATCTCAGTGTGTCCGCCAATGACAGTCAGGAGGTTGTTGAAGTCGTGAGCGATCCCACCGGCCAGTCTGCCGACGGCTTCCATTTTCTGCGAATGACGGAACTGCTCTTCCAACTGGAGTCGGTCGGTGATATCGGATAAAGTGGCGAGCACACCGATAATCTTACCAGTTTTATCTCGCACAGGTACTTTCACTTTGTGTAAAATACGCTTATTTCCATTTTCGATATTTTCTTCCTCGAACTCTCTGCTTTCACCTGTCTCCATCACCAACCGATCTTCCTGTCGAAATTTTTCAGCAAGCTCCTTTGGATGGAAATCATAGTCCGATTTGCCGCTGACCTGCTCTGGGTTCAATCCAAAAGCGCGCGCGTAAGCATTGTTAATCGATATATAATTCGATTCTCGGTCCTTAAGAAGAACTCTTTGCGGGATATTCTCGACAAGGGTGCGGTACCGTACTTCACTCAAACGCAATTTCGCCTCCACCTGCTTGCGCATCAGCGCCGCTCCAATGTGGGATGCGATTTCTTCCAAGATTTCAACCGCGGCGAGGGTGAAACATTCTTTGCGTCGATCGTTTAACTGGATCAGACCAATAATCCTATCCTTGTTCCGAATGGGCACCAGGGCTATGGAGGCATAGCCTTGCTGTATGCATTGGTTTCGTGGATGAAGGCGGGGGTCTTCGTCGGGCGGGATGTCCAGAAGTGCGAATGAATCGTTCGTCCAGAAACTTCCCCCCGGCGTGAAGAGCGGATTAGAGGGGTCGGTCCTGCCGGAAATTACCAGACCGCAGGTGCCTTCCAGACGGACGTCGCCGTCTTTGCCCCGGCACATCCGGCCATCCGCGGCACCGCGATCTGCGTGTTTTCCGCCCGCAGAAAACCCACAGAAAAGCCTTGCTGGGCGAAATACGGGAAGTCATCCCCTTCTTGCAGGCGTATGGCCACGGCATCGAGCCCGGTTTGCATCCTCAATGTGGAGATGACACGCCGGATTGAATCCTGCAGATCTCCCGGCTCGTTTAGGATCTGCAGAATTTCCCGGCCCATTTCTCGATATGCTTCCGCCTGCTTGCGCGCAGTGATGTCGCGAATGAAGACGATGTGCGCGTCCTCGCCCTGATACCGGATGGGGACCGCAGTGGTTTCGACCGGGACCTGCGACCCGTCCAGGCGAAGATAGCTCTGTTCCATGGGGGCTGCGGGCTCGCCGCTCTCGCGTTGGAGCCGGATCCGCGCCCGGATTTTGTCGCGGTACTCCGGGGCGATCCGCTCCATGAACTCCTTGCCGACCAGATCCTCCGGCCGCGAGGCCCCGAAAAGCGAGCATGCCGCCGAATTAAGGTAGGTGAACCGGCCTGCGCTCTGAACGAAGATGGCATCGGGAGCGCTCTCGACCAGCGTGCGGAATCGGACCTCGCTCTCCCGCAGCTCCTCCTCGGCCCGCTTATGTTCATCGAATTGTTCCCGGCGGGTGCTGGCTCTCCCTGCAGATGAATTCTGATCGTGTTCATATTCCGGCCGAATATTATCCAAGATTCCTCCCGTGTTGGGGACTTTATGTATTAATTTGAATCGGTTATTTATCCGGAAATTTTTTCGGTCGCCTGTCTCGAACTCAGGATAGCGCCTCGCGGATTTTCGTGGCGAAAGCCTCTCTGGAAAACGGCTTCTGCAGGAAGTGAAAGCCTTCCTCGAGCAGACCGTGGTGGGCGATGACATTAGTGGTGTAGCCCGACATGAAAACGCATTTTAGACCCGGCCTTAATGTTTTGAGCTGTCCCCACAAGTCGCGACCGCTCATTTCAGGCATCACCACGTCGCTCATCAGCAAATGAATTTCATGGGTGAATTCTCCCGCCATCAGGATCGCTTCTCGCGGACTGCCGGCGGCCAACACAGTATAGCCCATGTCTTCAAGCAGCAATCTGGCGAATTTGAGCAGCGACTTTCTCGTCCTCGACCAGCAGCACGGTCTCCGTGCCGGAGGGAACAGCGGCAGGCTCGCGCAGCCGTTCGGGCGATGTCTCCTGCGGTTCCTGCCGCGGGAGGTAAATTCTGAAAGTCGTCCCTTGCCCTGGTTCGCTGTACACGTTGATGAATCCGTTGTTCTGTTTGACGATGCCGTAAATCGTCGCCAGGCCGAGGCCGGTTCCCTTTCCAACCTCTTTGGTGGTAAAGAAGGGTTCGAACAGTTTTGCCAACGTTGGTTTGTCCATGCCGCAACCGTCATCGCTGACCGCCAGCAGGACATACCGCCCGGGGACAAAACCAGGGTGGGCCTCGCAGTAGTCTTCGTCGAACTCTGCATAGCCGGTCTCGATGGTTATCTTGCCGACGCCGGCGATTGCATCGCGGGCGTTGACCATCAGATTCGCCAGGATCTGGTCGATCTGGGCCGGGTCCATCTTCACCGGCCAGAGGTCATTCGCCGGTTTCCAGAGCAGGTCGATATCCTCACCGATCAGGCGCCGGAACATCTTGAGCATGCTCGCGATGGTGTCATTGAGATCAAGAATCTTCGGGGCGATGATTTGCTTGCGGGCGAAGGCTAACAGCTGGCGCGTGATGTCGGCCGATCGCTGCGCGGCGGACTGCACTTCGCCCAGATACATCTGAACCGGATCGTCTGCCGGCAGCTTAATCATCGCCAATTCATTGAAACCCAGGATCACGCCCAGCATATTGTTGAAGTCGTGCGCAACCCCGCCTGCCAGACGCCCGACCGCCTCCATCTTCTGGGCCTGACGGAACTGCCCTTCCAGCTTGCGCCGGTCCGTGATGTCGATCACAGCTCCCACCACACCGACTACTTTATCCGCGTTGTCCCGCAAGGGCGCTTTCACGACGTGCAAGAACCGTTTACGACCCGCCAACTCATCTTCATCCTCGTATTCGATGCGCTCACCTGTTTCCAACACTCTTTGATCAAGCTGTTGATATCTTGCAGCGGACGCCTTGGGAAAAAAATCAAAGTCTGTTTTGCCGAAGATCTGTTCCGGACGATTTCCCAGACTTTGGGCGTAAGCCTTGTTGACCGAAATGTACTTCGATTCCTTATCCTTCAGAAATACCTCTATGGGAATATTTTCGACCAGGGATCGGTACCGGGCCTCACTATCCCGGAGTGCCTTTTCCGCCAATTCCTTCTTCCTTTTATTGGCCCTGGTTTCAAGAACTTGTGAAACCGCCGGCCCCAGACGAACCAGTCGATCTTTGAGCAGGTAGTCGGCCGCACCGAGCTTCATGCAATTGACCGCCTTGACCTCGCCGATGCTCCCGGTCACGATGATCACCGGAACGTCAAAACCCTTTTCGGCCATAATCTCGAGTGCCCGCGGCGCATCTAACCGGGGCAGAGTATAGTCCGCCAAGATCAACTCCGGGTTCGATCGCATGCACTCGAGAAGTTCCTCTTCGGTTTCCACCCGCTGCCACTCGGGCTCGAACCCCTCTCTCCGCAAGGCATGCACCATGAGCTCGGCGTCGTACTCCACGTCTTCGATGATCAGGATCTTGATGGGGATGGCCATTTGAGTCTCCTGGTCCCTTTCCAGACCTCAGGCGGGTCTTGTCAGCGGTAGGGGGCCATTTCTAAACGTCACACAGCCGCTGGTGCGCGGGCCCCGGCCTCAACGTTTTGATTCCCGCGGTTGCTCATTGAGGATCAACCAGTAAAGTCCTATTTCTCGAACCGCATTAAGAAACTGGCCAAAGTCGACGGGCTTAACGATGTAACTGTTTGCCCCCAACTGATAGCTTTTGATCAAATCCTGCTCTTCGCGGGATGAGGTGAGCATCACCACGGGTATTCCCCGTGTGCGCGGATCCTCCTTCAGGCGTTTGAGGACTTCGGTGCCGTCCATTTTGGGAAGCTTTATGTCGAGAAGCACCAGTTTTGGAACCAGTATTGTACCCCGGCCGCCATGCGGTCCGGTGCCGTAAATTAAGTCAACGGCTTCCGCTCCGTCGTTCACAACCACGACCCTGTTTGCAATGTGATTGGTCTTCAACGAACGGATCGTCAGTTCGACGTCGTTCGGGTTGTCCTCCACCAGCAGGATCTCAACGGCGGATAAATCCTTCACGGCATGTCTCCTTTAATGGGAAGAGTGAAGTAAAACGCGGCGCCCTGACTTACCTTGCCTTCAGCCCACACACGCCCTCCGTGGCGGGTGATGATGCGCTGGACAATTGCGAGCCCTACGCCGGTCCCCTCGAACTCCGAGGAGCTGTGGAGTCTTTGAAACACCCCGAACAGTTTGTGAGCATATTTCATCTCGAAACCGACCCCGTTGTCTCTGACCCAATAAACCTCTTGATTGTCCTGCCTTCTGCTCCCGATTTCGATGACGGCGCGCTCGGTTCGACCGGTGAACTTTAAGGCGTTTTGCAGCAGGTTCACCCAGACCTGTCGGATCAAGGTCGGGTCGCCCCAGGCATTTTCCAAAGAACCCACATTCAGATGCACACGATTCGGATTGGAACTCGCCTGGATCTCCGTTAATACAATTCCGACGAGCTGCGCCATATCGATGTCGCAAAACCGTATCTCGCTGCGACCCACCCGGGACAGGGAGAGCAAGTCGTCGATCAGCATTCCCATCTGCTGGGTGTTGGTTCGAACGATGCCCAGCAACCGCCGGCCCTCAGGATCCAACCGTGCTTCATATTCGTCGACGACGATGCGTGAAAACCCGTCGATGGCTCTCAGGGGAGCACGCAGGTCATGTGAAACGGAATAGGAGAAGGCTTCCAGCTCTTTGTTGGCGGTCTCCAGTTGGACTGTACGGTCGCGCACGCGCTGTTCCAGCTCATTGTTCAGTTTTCTGATTTTCTCTTCCGCCTGCTTGCGCTCGGTGATATCCACTCCCGATCCGGCCAGCAGGTGCTTGCCGCCGATGGAGGCAAGCCGCAGATTGAAATAATAGGGTATCCGGCGGCCGCTCCGGGTCATGATATCGGCTCCCAGGGTGGCGGTTTCCCGGGTTCCTCGAGCGACCGCTTCTCTGACGTCTTCCGGGAAAAAATCTGAAAAATTGATTTTCGGAATATCGTCGGCATCGTATGCCGTCACCTGCTCAAAGTTGCTGTTCCAGCGGATGGGTTTTCCAGCGGTGTCGAAGAGGCAGAAGACTCCCGGCAGGCTGCTGAGGACCGACTCGGAGAAATCTTTTTCCCGGGCAAATTCGTCGCGCGAGACCGTGGCGTTCGCAATATCCTGCGCCATCCGGTCGAAGCTACGCGAGAGCTGCCCGATTTCGTCGTTGGAGGATTGTCCCACACGGACATCGAGCCGGCCCTCCCCGAAGGCGGCCGCGCCTTCGGTCAGCCGCCGCAAAGGCTGCGTCAGAGTGCGCGCAAACTGGTGGCTCAACAGCACGGCACCCAGCGCGGCGATCAGCGTCATCCCGACAATATTCCACTTCAAGTTTTCGACAGGGGCATATCCCTCCGCCTGATCCATCTCGGTGATGATGCACATCCGGTACTCGGGCAGCCAGCGGTAACTGCCGATGACAGGAACACCGCGATAGTTCGTGTAGAAACCGACCCCCGATTTGCCTGCAAGGGCGTTCTGCACTCCTTCCGTGTATACGGCTTTTTTCAGCGCATAATCCTTTGTGAATCGCGGTTCGGTGACAAAAAAGTTGAAAGAGTTCACCAGATAGGTGTCTTTTGTTTGCCGGAGCTCGCTTTGCTGTTTCATTATGTTCGAAAGCTCGCTCAGGTCCAGGTGGCCGGCCAGCACCGCAACGAGGTCGCCGTTCCTATCCGTCACCGGTGTTCCGATCGTCATGGTGGTTCTTCTCTCTGTGTAGGAATAATAGACTTCCTGCACGTAGGTCCGCGTCTTCCCTTGGATGAAGAAGCGTTCTTCCTCGCGGCGTTTGCCGATATCCCGTCTGTCGGTCGAAACCAGGATCTCTGCGTTTTGGGGGTTCAGGAGAAAGAGCTCGGTGAAACCGCCGTATGTCAGGCGGGGAAGGAGATGCTCCGCGACGAAATTCCTCATCGCAGGCTCATACTCCGGGCGGGATTTTTCGTGTGCTGCCAGCTCCGCGGCGTAACGCTTGACCAGCGGGCGTTGGGCCAGTTCCTCCAGGCTCCGGGCGGAGTCGTTGATCCATAAATTCAATATATTCCGTTTCAGCTCATTGGTTGTTGTCAAATCTGCCTTAATTTCACGTTCAATCGCCCGCCGGCTGAGGTCTTGCGCCAGAAAACCGACGATGGCTATGGGCGCCAAGGTCAGGACCAGAACAAAAGCGGTCAGCTTCGAGGAGAGTGTCATTCTACACCGCTTCCATAGACCATCTTCAAAAACTCGAGCGTATACGCATTCCGCACATCGAAAGGAGCGGCCAAAATGCCTTGATCAAAAAGCATCCGGTACATGCCATCCCATCGGTCGGGTGTCATCCAGCCGATACGGTTCTCCCCGGTGTGGACCAGGGGCAAAAGGGCTTTCATCATTTTTTTCTGCATTTCGGGGTCGGTGCCTTTGGCATATTTCATGACCACCGCCACGGCTGCATCGGGGTCTTCGACCGCTTTTCGCCATCCATTGAGTGTTGCCCGCAAAAATCGCCGGACGAGGTCCGGGTGGTCCGAAATCGTCCGTTGTGCGACGGCCAAGGTATCCGAATAAAAATGCACGCCGTAGTCGGCAGGCCAGATGAGGTTCAACTTCAACCCCTTCTCACGAAATTTGATCAAGCCGCCCGTAGAGAAGCAGGGTGTGACCTGAACCTCGCCTGAGTAGAAACCGCTATAGGTAGGATCATAAGGGATGAGGTTGACGGCGGAAGAATCCAGCCCCAACTGTTTCATCAAGGCGCGGAACTCTAAATTGAAATCCCTGACTGCTCCATTCTCGCCGCCGGCGGCAACGGTCTTGCCTATGAAATCCACCGGGCGTTCGATTCCGGAATCGGCCATGGCCGCAAACACCACGGCGCTGCGGCGGTAGATGGCCGCGATGGCTACCAGCGGCTGACACTCGCTGCACTTGCACAAAATATCTTCCGGAGCCATCACCCCGAAGTCGGCTTCTCCGGAGAGCACGCGCTGCGCCAGATCTATGCCTTGGCCGCCCTCCAAAAAGGTCACCTTCAGGTTCTCGCGGGCGTAATCGCCTTGCTCCTGCGCCACGTAAAAGCCGGCGAACTGGCTCTGGTGTACCCATTTCAGCTGCACTTTCACCTCGTCCGGCGCTTTTTCGGACACAGAGGGGGAGCCGCAGCTCAGGCAGAGAATGGGTGCCAAAAACAATGCAATCCATCGCCGCGTTATGCTTCGCATGGGCCGCCAAATAAAAACGGTTGTTGGATGGAGGAAATCCGATTCATTCCTATGCTCCAGGCAAGTTTCAGGGCGTGATTTAATAGGGTATTTACATCGGCCGCATTGACCTCCGGTGAGAATTGCGGCCAAAGCGCCGAGAGTTCGTCTGTAAAACACAATTTCTGCTCATGAGATGGGCGTCAATCCGGAAGCCGAGGGGAAGGAGCTTCAAGCGGGCTGGAAAAGTTGTACAGATGGGAGCGGTTCTCGGCCTCCAAGCAAGGTCGGCATCCATCTGTTTTAGATTATATCAGGCGCGCTGCTTTCTATCAATTAGGCGAAGGCTGAAATTACTGTGGGCCCAAGCCTACGGAAAAGGGAGGCTGAAATGAATGAGAGCACGAACCTGATAGAAATGGGGCACTCACACAATCCTATGGTCGATTGCGTATCGCGTCATCTCGACGTCGCTTCGCACTCGGAGTTTTTTCCAAATGCGCATGTGGAAGGAGCTCACGGTTTTTGGGCTGAGGGACAATTCCTCTGCAATTTCATTGATGGATTTGCCTGTTATCAACAATTGCAAAACGGAATACTCGCGATCCGACAATTTTTCATGCTGGTGTTGGGGTTGACCGATTTCCTCTACGAGTTGCTCTGCCATCGCCGCACTAAGGTACTTGCCTCCGGATAAGACCTTCCTGACCGCCGCAACCAGTTGCTCGGGTGCGGCCTGCTTGTTAAGGTAGCCTTTAGCGCCCGATTTTAAGACCCGCAATGCCAACTGATCTTCCGGCGCACTGCTCAGTACCAGCACCGGCAGGTCGGGATGATTTCGGCGGACATCGTACAAAACTTCAAGGCCGCTTCGGCCGGGCATGAAAATATCCAACACAAGCAGGTCCCATGGATGTTGGGAAAGACGGTTTAGCGTTTCCGGGGTATTGGATGCTTCGTCAAACTCCGCCTCGGGAAACCCTTCGGCCAGAATCTGTAACAACCCTTTTCGCAATATAGCATGATCGTCTGCTATCAGGATCTTCATGGACCTCCTTCGCGCGAGGTTTCGTTCTTCTGGAACGGGATGCGCACTTCGATTTGCGTCCCAGACCCCGGCCGGCGCTTGATTTCGAACTGTCCGCCCAGCAACTGCGCCCGCTCTCGCATGCCTGCCAATCCGATAGACATGGGGTTGTTGATCGTGTCTAAGGAAATGCCACAGCCGTTGTCATAGACTCGCATCACAACCTGGCCGGTTTCTATCTGTAAAAGAATGTTCACCTGAGTGGCTTTGGAATGCCGGGACACATTGGTCAGCGTCTCCTGCAAGATGCGAAAGATAGCGGTGGCGGTGTCACTATCTTCGACTATTTCCTCTGCCGGCACGTCCGCAAGGCAAAGAATGCCGGTTCGCGACTGAAAATTTCGGGCCTGCCATTCTATGGTGGCGCACAACCCCAGGCTGTCCAGAACAACTGGTCTAAGGTCGGTCGCGATCCCCTGCACACAGTCAATCGCAGCATCCACCGAATGCCTCATCTCAGAAAGGCGGCCAAGCAAGGTTTCCGGGTGAGTGATGTTTCTATGTTTGGCAAAGTCTTGTTCCACCCAGACTATGTCGATTTTTAGCCGAGTTAATTCTTGAGCGAGCAAGTCATGGATTTCACGGGCGATCTTGGTGCGCTCTTCCTCACGCGCAGCCTGACTACCGGCGGCGATGGCTCGCAACTGTTCACGGGAATCGCGTAGTTCCTCCTCGGCACGCTTGCGTTCGCTGATATCGCGAATCACCATGCTGGCGCGGAGTTGCCCATCCCCGGCCACAAAGACCGCGGATGAGATTTCGCCCGGGAATTTCGTCCCGTCATTGCGCACGAGGGTTAGCTCGCCTCGGAACTTGCCTGTCCGGACGCGTTCTTCCAGGGCCCTCATCATCCGGCGATCCGAAGAATCTACTACGCCGGTCCGTCCGATTCTCAACAATTCCTCTTCTGAACACCCGAACATTCGGCAGGCCGCTTCGTTAGCGGCAAGCACCCGACCATCCGGAATTGTCAGCAGCACGGCGTCCAAACTGCTTGTGAAAAGGGAACGATAGCGCTCTTCGCTTTCGCGCAATGCTTCATAAATTGCCTTGAGTTCCGTGATATCCCGGCCGACAGATTGAGTTTCAAGGAGCTGTCCTTGATCATTGAAAAACCCCCTGTTGACGAACTGGAACCAGCGAAGTTCACCGCACGCAGAATAAGCTCTGTTTTCAATAACGACGATCGGATTGCTCGGAGATATCCTGGCTAACCGCTCCTCGATCATTGGCACATCATCGGGATAAGCT
This sequence comes from uncultured delta proteobacterium, assembly GCA_963785045.1. Taxonomy (GTDB): domain Bacteria; phylum Desulfobacterota; class Desulfobacteria; order Desulfobacterales; family SpSt-501; genus SpSt-501. Next base: position 167,372 of record CAWAUC010000026.1, read on the forward strand.
ACGGGCTGCCACTTATTCCCTATTAGTTCACTACATGTTTTTCCGAAATAACTGCAATATACCTGGTTTACGAAGGTGAATGTCCCGTCGGGTTTGAACCGGCTAATAAGGTCAGTTTGGTCCTCCACTACGGCTCTGTAAAGCTTCTCACTATGCCGCAACGACTCCTCGGCCAGCTTGCGATCCGTGATGGTTTCATGGGCAACTACGACTCGGGAAACAACTTCGCTGGTAAGGCGGGTAACACGGGCTTCAAACCAACGCCGCTCGTCAGGTGAATGACAGGGGTACTCAAGTGAAAAATTGTCTTGCTCGCCTCGCAGGATTGCACGCACCGCTGCCGCAAACTCAGCGGCTCGTTCAGCTCCATCGCCACGTGCCGCGTCGCATACGGATAGATAATTAGCGCCTTCACAAACAGTTGAAGGTTGCGGGTGATTCTCTTGCGCAAAACGGCGCCAGGCTTGGTTGACGGCAATGATGGACCCGGTTTCAGTCAGGATTGCAATATGGGCGGAAAGCGCATCCAGCGCAGAGTTCGCCAATCGTTCCGATGCCCGCAGCAGCAGCTTAGCAGTTTTGAGCTCAGAGGCCTTTTTTCTGGGGACGGTTCTCCGTGGCATAAGTGGCTTCACTGGCATAATATGTTCTCAGGGGCAATTAGGCCCATGTCAAGGAATATGAGAAGCACCATCTATCAAAACTCGGAGCATTCCTGGCGATAGTTTGGGTGATTGGGTCAAACCTTATCTAAAAAGCGGGGCAGATAAGCGTGCATGAGGGAGTAAGCAGAATGACAGCATCCAAACCAGGAAGAGAAGGAGGGGCAAAGCATCAGCAGGCCACCCGCATAGTGTCTGTCCCGAACGAAAACGTTCAGTCAAAACCAATCTTATCATGAAATACTGATATTGAGAACTTAAAAGCGGCAGGAGGTTTTCCTGTCGCTCCCAAAAACCGTTCAGAATCTGTTCGCCTGCACATGAAATCTGATGCGGTCAAAGAAGCCTACCCGGAGAGATCCTTCTCGCGGGCCAAGAGGTTCTTCCGGTCGCGCAAGGGTCGCTACGAGGGCAATCCCATGTCGGTGTGCGCTATCCAAAAACGAATGGAGCACCACGCCCGGAAAGCCGGAATGAATGTCTGCTGCCATCAACTGCGACACACCATGGCCACGCAGCGGCTCAATGCCGATGCGGATCTGGTGACGATCCTGCATTTGAGGGATATATCCTCGAGACACAATCTATCCGGTTTTCACCCAGCCTTGGCGATATCCTCAATTTTTAGGCAAGTGGCCAGGTTGCGATTACCTTACCAACACTATCCAAATCACATCGAATTTCCAAAATTGGTTTAATCGCCGATATACGTACTATACCTCGATTCAATGGTGCGGTATGTATTGTTTGTGTTCATGGTTTTTATCTACGGATCAGAGGTATGGGCTCAGGGCATAGCCGTTCTCAACCTTGTCGTGATAGAGCCTGATTTCAGCGTGGCGCATGTAGGTCGCCAAGTCCCGGTTGCGCTCGTACATATAGGTCGCATAGCAGCAGCATTCGGATAGCCATTCCTGAAAACGCAGATCTTCCCGCTCGCGCAAACCCTCCAAATTTTGCGTGCAGCGGTCCAACGGCGGCTGCTTTTTCCAAGATCGTTCTACTTCTCGTCCTTCAACCGTCGCGACCCCTCTATGAGTGGATGCCAGCCGAACACCAGTGAAACCATGAAACAATCCATGCGAAGGTCTTCGGAGGAGTTGTCGTTAATGGTCGACTTGTAGCCGACAGTGAGATTCAGATTGTCGTTGATCTGGTAGCCAAGCGTAATTCCCAAACCGATGTTGTTGAGCTTTTCTCCCTGGACACCGTCGATGGTCGCCTTGCCACCGTAATACCAGGCGCCATCGAGCGACGCCCATAATTTGTCGGTGATGTCGCGGGTCAAGTGCGCGTCCAGTTGGAACAGGGGGTCGGTCTTCATCGTCTCCCCGACATAGTCATCGTTGTTCCCAAAGAGCCACACGGCGGGCAGCAGCTCCAAAGTCGTGCGCTGGCCCGGCACCCACGGGCCGATCTGAAGTATGGTGGGCACACCGATGCGCCCGTACCAGCGGTTTTGCCCGATATTCAGTGGTTGGGAGCTGTCGTACTCGCCGATCGGCACGGCCAGATCGGCAAGCAGGTCGACAGAAAACCCCGGCGCGTAGCGCATGACAGCCGGAATGTCTTTTTGCGCTGGCGGGCCGATGACATTGATATTGAATTCGATCATGGGGTCGCCGAACCCGTTGGCCGATTGGTTGAAGGTCCTGCCCGCCACGGTGACTTCTCCAGATATGTGGCCCATGGGAAAAAGGAGCGCCGCCATAGCCGCCCGATCGAACAGGGAAAATGTGCGTGCGTAGCCCACTATGCCCAGTGTCGCGTCGAGGCTTGCTCCCGGCGAGATGGTATGAGCTGGGTCGAATGGATTCGTATTGCCGCTCAAAGACTGGAAGATGACCGGTACCGCATTCGAGTCGGAGAGGGTCTTCCAGTAGAAGCGTGCCGGCACCTGGGCCAAGGTCTGCGACGGACAGAGCGCACCGATAGCGATCATCGTTGCGACGACCGCGTTCAGCCAAATAGCCTTTTTCATATGATATCCCTCGTTTTTCATGTGATCCGCGCCCTTTCTCATTAATTCCAGGAATCGGCGATGCTCAAGGCTTGGGATCAGCCAGCATATCCTTGGGAGCAACGAACTGGCGCTTGTAAATAAGCGGCGGGTAGCCCGGGTCGTCTGGGACGCGCATCGGAAGTTTATCTTTCAGAGTTTCGAACACGGATCGGCTCGGCAGCACCACGTTGTTCGCCCGGACATAGCTATCCCAGAGCACAACCATTGCCTGCAACTTTTCGGGGTGCTCTGCCGCAAGATCCTTGCGCTCAGCCGGATCAACCGTGAGATTAAAAAGCTCCCAGGCACCTTTGCCGAAGGGCTCGTATTCCCAACGCAGTTTCCACTCCCCCTGGCGTACCGCGCGGTTACCGAAAAGCTCCCAGGCGAGGTAGTCTTCATCCGTCCTTGGCGACTCCGCCTGTCCTGCCAACACCCGGCCCCAGGAGGTGCCCATGAGCGCGGGCAGTTCACGCCCTTCGTAGGTCTTGGGATAGCTTGCGCCAGCGATTTCAAGCAAGGTCGGCATGAGGTCGGCTACATGCATAAGCCCGTGGTTGATGCTCCCCCTTGGCCGCTTGACGGCCGGACCGCTGACGACAAGGGCGTTGCGGATACCGCCTTCCCCGAGCCAGCCCTTGTACTGACTGAAGGGCGTCATCGAAACCTGCGCCCACGCCGGGCCGTAGGCAACGTATGACCCCGGATCGCCCCACGCATTTGGATGCGTCTGCGACCAGTTGATCGCCGCAAAGAGAAAGTCGCGCGTCCCGGGCGTACCAGCGATTTGTGCGAACAAATCATTTCCCTCGGCACCGTTGTCGCCGAACACAATGAAAACCGTGTTCTCGTACTCCCCGATCTTCTTGAGATGGTCGATGAGGCGTCCCACATGGAAATCGAGATTTTCCATCATGCCTGCGTAGAGTTCCATTTTCTTGCCGAAGATTGCCCTGGCCGCTGGAGCAAGCACGATGGGATCGGGTAGAAACCACACCCGCTCGGCGAGCTGCGTATTTGCAGGAATGATTCCAAGCTCGACCTGTCGCTTCAGTCGCTCCTGCCGCATCACGTCCCACCCCTTGTCGTACTCGCCGATATGGCGAGCGCGCCAATCACGCGGCAGGTGGTATGGATCGTGCGGTGCCTGGTGGGAGACATAGGCGAAGAAGGGTTTGCCGTCGCCACGGTTGGCGTCGATGAATTCGATCAGCTTGTCGGTGTAAGTCTTGGTGGCATCGTAGCCGTCGGGAAGACGCGTCAGATATGCCCGTCCTCGGTGAAGACCGACTTTGGCGACGCGGCGGTGAAATTCGTCATGTCCCAATAGCTGCCCGCACCGTCGAGCAGCGAGAAGTCGCGCTCGAATCCGCGCGCGGCCGGAATCTGCGCTGGCGCCTTGCCCATATGCCACTTGCCGACCATGTAGGTGTGATACCCGGCATCCTTGAGCAACTGCGGCAGCGTCACCACCCGGTCGTTGAGGTAGCCTTCATAGCCGTCTACGCCCCACTGGTTGGGCGCAGTCCACTCGTCCATGTTGCCCAAGCCGTTCAAGTGGGTATCGACACCGCTCAGCAGCATGGATCGCGTGGGCGAGCAGCTTGCGTGCGTGTAGAAGTTCGTGAAGCGCACCCCGTCCCTCGCGAGCGAATCAAAGTTCGGCGTCTTGATCTCGCTGCCGAAGGAGCCCATGTCTGAAAAGCCCATATCATCACCGAGAATGATGACGATGTTCGGCCGTCGGGTTGCATCTGCTGAGGCGATAATTGGTGCGGCGACTGTTGCGATCAGGCCAACGATACCAAGTGCTCTCGGCAGCCTGCCTATTTTGACTTTCCGGACCATTGCGAGCGCCGCTTGCAGCATAGTCTGCATTGTCCGCTCCCCTCCGCGTCGGTTCATCACAAGTCTTCCTCTATTCCCCGGGCTTTTGCCACTTCATTGATCGAATCGAAGCGTCTCACTGGGATGCTCTGCGCCCCCTATTGTTCGCTGAGGCGATGTGGACTATCCGTGGTACTTCCGCAACGGCTCGCGCACCGGCCAGCGGCTCGGTAGTAGCTTGCCCGTCGGCTCAGCGAAGCGGCAGCGGAGCGTCCCGAGTCGCTCGAAAGTGATCTGTATTTCGGCACCCGGGTCGATGAAGTCGTCGTGGTCACATCCGGTACAGTCAGGGATGGTCCCGAAGGCCATCACAGAGCCGGGTTTAATGGGAGCCATAAACCCCAACCAAGCGAACACGTCTTCGGCCTTGTGGCTGATCTCAGATGTTGATCCCTGGTACTTAACCTGACCATTCACCAGAACCGTCACCTTGAGGTTGTACGGGTCGCCAACCTCATCGGGCGTGACCAAGTATGGCCCGAGTTGATTGCCCTTCGCCATGTCCTTCGTCAAGCAGAATCCGCCAACGAACTCCGTGGCCTGAACGTCGCGGGCCGAGACGTCATTGAAGATGCAGAAGCCCGCCACCGGCTGCTTTTCGTTCCCATACACGACGGCCAGTTCAGGCTCGACGTCCAGCCGCGACGTGTAACGCGGCCAGGGGACCGTTTCCCCATCGCCGACGATGGCGTTCATGTTGCTCTTGTAATAGGCCAGCGGCTCGGGCCGACCGGGGACAGACTTGGGTTTTGGGGCCAGGACGGCCTTAGCGAACGCTTGCAACAGCGGCGCAGTCTGCGGGTTATCCTTCTCATACTTCATGCAGGTTTCGATAGAGTTCTTGAGATGCCGCGGCGTCAGCCCAAAGTCGAACAGAGCCACGACCTCCACCGGCTCCAGCAGGCGGACCGCGTTTAGCGGGAAGCACTCGCCTTTGCCCAGCTCTCCAAGGTGCTGTTCGCCCCAGGCGAACACCTCCTTGGCCGCCCGCTCGCTATCGGGAAGATGGGTCAAGTAGGACCGGCTGTCGGTCAGATGAGGGGAGGACGTTTTCGCTTTGCTTTGCAGCACGGCGAACGGAACAGCCTGGTCTCGGATGACGATGCCGAAAAAAGGATTCGGCGAATCGGCGGTGGTGAAGCGGATCAGTTTCATGGCGGACCTCCCTTGCTGTGCTTGGATTGGATTAGAATTCGACCTCGATCCCCTTTGCCTTCGCGACTTGGTAAATGGCGTCGAAGGTGGCTGGCGTGTCCCAAGGTGCGTCAGGGGGGTCGCTGCGGAACTCACGATACGCCCGTTCGACATTCATATACAGCCGCGCCGGGGCACGCCACTCACCGTAAGGACCGAACTCGATCCGCTTGGCAGCATCCAACGAACTGAGTCCGGCGTCGAAGCACTTCTTCGACTCGTCACGGAGGTGCTGGAGGTACGCTTTCATCACGGTGGCCCCTTCGATCCCGCAAAGCGGGCCGTGGCCAGGGACGATGACTTCCGGGTTGAGTTGAACGATCAGGTCAAGACACTGGAACCACCTTTCATACGATCCCACCCAGCCCATCGGCGTACACTTCCTGAAAATCAGGTCTCCGGCGAACAATACGCCCTCCTTGGGTACATGGATGATCGTGTCCCCAACCTGATGACACGGCCCGGCGTAGATCAAGTGGACCTCTGTGCCGTCAAGGTCCAACTCGTAGCGCGTGTCGAACACGGTCGTCGGCAGGACGAGTTCGATCCCGTCGAAGTTGTAGTCCTCCCGCAATTGCATCCCAGCAGCCACGAGTCCAGGGTGGAGCGCCTGAAGTGCCTGACGGGTAGATACATCGGTCACACCGTGCAGCAGCTTCTGGATTTCCTCAGGATTCGCGACGTGCTTCATACGCTCGGGCACCGACCGGTGGGCGATGATCTCCGCGCCCTCGAAGAGTTGATTGCCCCAGACGTGGTCCCCGTCCTCATGCGTGATGGCAACATACTTCGGCATGCCCTTCCAAACCGTGCCGAAGAGTTCAATCATCCTGTTCGCATGGGTCAAGTCCGACTGCGTGTCGATGACCAGACCGCCACCCCGGATGATGAGTCCCGAATTCGCATCGCACACGCGGTTCTTCTCGCACAGTACCGCATAGCAGCTGTCACTGACTTGCTGCAGCTTCATCTGCATTTGTTCCGCACTTCTTCCCATGCCGTTCAATGTATTGGCCGATGCTGTCATGAACAGCCTGCTATTATCGTTTGTGCATTCCTGGCCCAGGCTGCTGATTGGCAGCATTTCGCCCATTGCCTTTGCAGTACTGTCTCCAATTTCTCTGACCTTAATAGCGGGTAATCAATATGCAATTTTCATAAGATTTCTCCAACTCGTTGGTGTCTTGCCTTTTCGATAGTCTCAATACCCGTCGATCCCGAGATCGTGTCGAACCTGATTTCGGGCCTTTCGGGCGCCAACTCCAAGATCAAGAGTAAATTACGGTATTCGTCTGAGCGTAGATGAAGGTTCAGATCTTCTTCAGACCTCCACACTTCTTGGAGCATTAAGACGTTCTTTTCCTGAAGATCCTCATAAATGTGACAACTGATGCAGCCGGGCACGTCTCGGCATTGATCCGTAATTGATTTGAAGATTCTCAATGCCTCACCCCTTTTGGGGGGTGGTATCGCCATCGTTATGGTTGCTTGAATCAAGCGTGTCTCCATTGCGTTAACCTGCTGCTGGGTAGTCGGTGCTTCTTCTGAACAGAGGCACTCAAGCACCTTGTCGAGAACTGACGGCTCGTTTCACCGTTCCTGAGATGAGTTTGCCAAATACGTGCCGAGAAGAAGTCGGGGAAAAACTATGTTGCCAACCCGCTGTTATTGATATTTTTATACGAACAACAGACTTGAGGAGCAAACCGGAAGGGGCGAGATTGCGCGGCGATATATTGCCAATAGACGTTATTTCGTCACCGGCCTATTAGATCGTTTAATGCCCATTTTCTTTATTTTTGCATTGAGAGTTGTTCTCACCAGACCAAGAACCTCGGCGGCGCCACCCTTTCCACCGATGCGCCAGCCGGTCTTCTCCAGCACGGCCACGATATGCTTGCGCTCCATATCTTCGAGTTTGTCCGTAGCGTCTATTTCTGAAGGCGCATGCTTCGGCATGTCAACCTCCAGCGTCTTGCCCCTGCTCAAGATCATAGCGTGTTCGATCAGATTCCTTAATTCCCTTACGTTTCCCGGCCAGGAATAGGATTGCAGGCCTTGCATGGTCTTTTTCGGAATGCTTTCTACCTCCTTTCCCATCCTCTTCTGAAACTCCCTTACAAACACCCGGACCAAGGGTGGAATATCTTCAAGACGCTCACGAAGGGGTGGAATCAAAATAGGGAATACCTTCAGCCGATAAAAGAGATCTGGCCTGAATCTGCCTTCCTTCACCTCCCGCTCAATATCCCGATTGGTTGCGGCAATGATGCGGACATTGACATGTAAGGGCTTTGTGGAACCTATTCGCTCGAAGGTGCCTTCCTCTATAACCCGGAGGAGCTTGCTTTGCAGTTCAAGAGGAATCTCTCCGACTTCATCGAGAAAAAGCGTCGAACCGTCTGCAATTTCGAAGCGGCCGACCATCTTGGTCAAGGCTCCCGTAAATGCACCTTTCTCGCGGCCGAACAGCTCGCTCTCGATCAGTGTGGGTGGAAGCGAGGCGCAGTTGACCGTAACCATGGGACGGTCTTTCCGCGAGCTCATTCTGTGGATTGCCCTGGCCAGCAGTTCTTTTCCCGTTCCGGTTTCCCCCAAGAGGAGAACCGTAGAGTCCGTTTGGGCAACCTGCTCCGCCTGGCGCAAAACCTTCTTCATCGCTACGCTTTGCCCTACGATGCCCACATGTTCGACCAAGAGTCTGACTTCCTCCCGGAGGTAGATATTCTCTCTTTCGAGTCGTTGTTTAAGCTCCTCGATCTCTCGGAGGCGTTTTTCGAGCTCCAACCTTATGTGTTTGCGTTCTATCGCGTTAACGAATATCTCGCCGAGAAGCTGCAACCGCGGGAAGAGTTCTTCGGGCCAGACCCGTTCACGCTTTACTGAATTGATGACGATCACGTGAACAACGCCCCCGCCGGTGATGATTGGAATGTCCAAGGCGGATCGAATGCCCCATTCAGCGTATTTTTGTTTGTCAACATTCGCCTCGGGGGGCAGATCATCAAGCCGCGAGAAAGATACCACCTCGTGCTTTTCCGCCAGCTTTTCTGCCGCCCACGGGTGAATGGATGTGGGCAGTTCGACTCCGATGGGAACAGCGGGAACATCCTCGGCGTATACGGCGTGGGTGATCCGGTAAACATGCTTATCCGGCAACGACCGCATCAGCCCGACGCGATCGACCTGGAAGAATTCCAAAATCTGTCTTAGCCCGTAGTCAATCTCAGAGTCCACCCGCTCAGGTGGTATCTCAACGAATCTGGCAGAAAGATTTGACAGCAATCCTTCGAATTGCAGACGATTTTCCAATGCCTGCTCGACCTCCTTGCGCTCGGTCATGTCAATCGAGACACCGATCAGACGGGCCGCTTGCCTCGTTGATGCCGGATACGATCGGGCTCGGGACAGGACCCACCGAATACCACCATCGGGGCGCACGATGCGGTATTCAACGGCGTTATCCTCTCCAGACCGCACGGTTTTTTCCACGGCCAAGCGGAGCTTCTCGCGGTCTTCGGGGTGGACTATGTTCAAGAAACTTTCGAGGTCCAGTTCGCCGTCTAAGTCAAACCCGAAGAATTCCTTGGCCTTTTCTGTAGTCCAGATGCGGCCGGAATCGATTTCGAGGTGCCAGATATATGTCTTGGCAGAATCCGTAGCGAGAATGAGCCGCTCCTCCAATTCGCTACGTATGACTTCAAACGGTTCTTTCATTTGTCCCCTCCGTTTCCCTTCAGCGGCGACTCATCGCTCCAGCCGGCTGCCGGTGCTCCCTTTCCCATGGCATTCCGAAAGCCGACTCACTGTATAGGGTACTGAGATTTTATACTAAAGGACGTTAATTCCGGCAATCGATTTGTAGGCAATAGACCGAGCGGGCTGCCCATTACTTTCCCTCGCTTGCATTTGTACCAGAATGCTTTCAAGATTATTCCGCGAAAGGAATTGTATTCAGTGATTCGCGTTATACGGTGCGGCAAGGCAAGAGGTGGCGTAGAAAAGGGATCAGACCATGTCAAAATTGCGTGCCTATATCGAATCCTGGCTTGCACAGAATGGGACAGAAGGGGTTTGGGATTACCAGATCAAAGGTATCTATACACTGAATTGCAGATTAGTTGCGGTTTCCGGGGAGTCCTGAGGCAATAGGCTCCTGAGATTGGTTGAAACTATCTCAGAAATGGTCTCTACGTGATTTGTCGGATGGGATCACCATAAGTAATGACCAACTCAAAATGGGCGGTTTTAGGTAAAACCAGTCATTTCCATGATAGCAAAAAAGGTGCCTTCAAAGGCTGAATAGTAAATGACTGCACGATTCAACCAATACAGGTTGCCGCCCGAAGCCTCCCCTTAACCCGTTCGGGCTGCCAGGCTCTGTATTGCCCCTCAGAGCAATATATCCGTCCGCCCCCTGCCCTTTCAGTTTCTGGGTTTCACCCCTTGGCGCACGTTTCGGTTCTTGCCGCCCAACTTTTCCTCAATCGCGTGCATCGCCGTGATGAACGCTTCGCGTGCATCCTGGGCGTAGGGGTTGTACCGGTTCATGTCCTCGAACAACTGCCAGGTGTCGTTCTCGACGACCTCGAGAATGCGCAGCAGCCGACGGTAGCCTTCGGTGTCGATCGTCTGCGGCTGGGCCCCGAACTGCGCGAGCGACCGGCCGATCGTGTGCGTGAGGGCGAGGCTGACGGCGATCTGCCGGTCGTGCTCCTCGGCGCTCGCTTCAATCAGAACAAGCCCCATTGAATTTAGATAGTGCTTGACCTGCTCGAAGCGCTTTTTGTCGATGCGCACCGGGCAGAGCACGATCTTGCGGCCTTCGAGGGAATCCGCGGCGCTGTCGGGGCCGAACATGGGGTGCGTGCCGAGGATGTCGACCGTTTCCGGCAGCAGCTCCTTCATCCAGCGCACCGGCTGCTCTTTCACGGAACAGACATCGACCACGAGGCTTCCCGGCGGCAGATGAGGTCGGATGGCGCATAGCACGGTTTGCAGCTGCGAGATGGGCACCGCCAGGATGACGATGTCGCTGCGGCAGACATCCCCGATGGCGGCGAGCGCAGCCCCAGCCGAGGATATGGCTTCGGGCCGGACGCCGGGGTCGTGGGCGCGGACCTGGCAATCGGGTGATAGGTAGTGCGCCATCAGCCGTCCGAAGCGGCCGAATCCGATAATGCCGATGCTGCAATTCATCACGAAAGCCATGATCACCCGTAAAGTCCGCCGAAGATTTGCCAGAAGGTCGGAAAAGATTTTTGCACGCAGGTTTCATCCATGATCACGATCCCCGGCGTTTTCAGGCCGGCCACGGCGAAGCTCATGGCGATGCGGTGATCGTCGTGGGTCTCGACGGCGGCGCCACGCGGGCTGCCCCCCTGGACCCACAACGTGTTCGCATCGCAGCCCGCTTCGACGCCGATCCGGTTGAGTTCGGAGACGACCACTGCCAGGCGGTCGCTTTCCTTCGCCCGCAGGTGGGAGACATTGTGGATGAGCGTCTTGCCCCGGGCAAAGGCGGCGACCACGGCCAGCGTCGGCACGACATCCGGCATGTCGCCCATGTCGACGTCGACCGCCGACAGGCGTGCGCCGCTGACAGCGAGGCCGGCGGCGCTTTTCGCAACCCGGCAGCCCATCTGCGCAAGGACATCCAGCAACCGGATGTCGCCCTGGCGCGAGTCCGCCGTGATCCCCTTGACCGTGACCGTGGATCCCGTGACAGCCGCGGCGGCCCAGAAATAGCTCGCCTGCGAGCAGTCGGGCTCGACGGCATAGGCCCCCGCCCGGAAGCGCTGTCCGCCGGCGACCTTGAACCATTCATAGCCCCGGCGGTCGCTCGCAACCCCGAACCGGGCCAGGCTGTCGAGCGTGATGTCTACGTACGGCCGGGAGACCGGGCCCTGGGTGACGACGATTTCGATCCCCCGGCGCGTGCAGGGCGCGATGAGCAGGAGTGCGGAAAGAAACTGGCTGCTGACCGAGCAGTTCAAACGCACGCGGCCGCCGTCGACCGCGCCCCCCATGACTTCCACCGGCGGGCAGCCGTTGCCGGCGGTCGAACGGGCCGTGACCCCCAACTGAGCGAGGCCGTCCAGGAGGTCCTGGATCGGCCGGGCTTGCATGCGCGCGCCTCCGGTCAGGATGGTTTTGCCACGAGCCAGGGCTGCCACGGCCGTGAGCAGCCGCATGGAGGTGCCCGAGTTCCCGAGAAAAACCGCTTCGTCACAGGCATTCAACGCGCCCCCCCGGCCCGTGACGACCAGCCCTCCCCGGGACCGCTCCGCGGCCACACCCCATTGTTTCAGCGCCGAGAGAGTCAGGGTCGTGTCTTCGCTGTCGAGCGCGTTCTGAATGGTACAGACGCCGTCGGACAGCCCCGCCGCGATGAGCATCCGGTGGGTGTAGCTCTTCGAGCCCGGCACGGAGACTTCGACTTGGGTAGGCTGCTTAAGCGTGTTTATCTCGTGCATCGGTTAAATGGCCCTGACGGCATAATAAAAATAGTTTAATTACTGACGGATAGGGGTTCAGGGTTCATGCGATAAATTATTGGAAGAGCCATTGTTCCCGCCATCCTCCCGCATGGACGTTTGGGGCCGGCGGCGATCCGACCCCGGCAACTCTTATTTCCTGAACCCCGAACCCTGACCCCCCGCCACCTGATTCATTGCAAACGTGGCCTGCTATTTTTGGGATGGCGCCAGGGCTGCGAGCTCAGCCTCGACCGTCATCCGCATGATATCGACGGGCGCCTTCATCCCGGTCCACAACTCGAACTGCCGCGCCCCTTGCTGGACGAACATGGAAAGCCCGTCAATGGTCATGCAACCGGCGCTCTCCGCCTCGCTCAACAGGCGGGTTTTCAGCGGGTTGTAAACGAGGTCCATCACTATCAGACCGGGACGTAACTTTTCCACCGGTACCGGCGAGTCATCGGTCCGGGGCGCCATGCCGACCGGAGTCGTGTTGACCATGATCTCGTAGTGGTCGGCCTTGAAGTCGGACAGGAGCCTGAAGTCCGCTTGCAGCTCGTCGGCCAGTTTTTGGCCTCTTTCAGCCGCGCGGTTGAAAATAGTCACGCGCCCGCCCTCGGCCAGGACCCCGAAGGCCACTGCGCGCGCGGCCCCACCGGCACCGAGAACGGCGACCGCCCGGCCCGTGAGAGCCGTCTTGTCCTTCAGCGCCTGCATGGCCCCGCTGCAATCGGTGTTAAATCCCTGCAGGCGGCCGTTCGCGTTCACGATGGTGTTGACGGCCTTGATCCTGCGGGCGGTGTCCTCGACCTCGTCCAGGCAGGCCATCACGGATTCCTTGTGCGGAAGCGTGATGCTCGCACCCCGGAACCCCAATGCCCGCAGCCCCTCAACCGCCGGACGGATGTCCTGGACCGGTACCGCCACGTAAACGCCGTCGAAGGCGCTGGCCGCAAAAGCCGCCGTGTGCATGATCGGGCTCAGGCTGTGGCCCACCGGGTTTCCGAACACGGCAAACCGGGCCGGGGGGTCGCCGCCGCCGGCACCTTTCGGCCGCGTCCTTTGAATTTCACGCGACGCGCTGATGAGATCCGCATAGATCCGCAGGAGAAAGCGGCTCGGCAGAACACCCTCGCGGTTGAGCGCCAGAAGGCGTTGGTAGACATGGACCTCGCGTCCAACGTCCAGAACGCCCAGGTCCAGACGCTGCTTGATCGCGCCGATCCTTGCGGCCGCTGTCAGCCGGTCGTTGAGCAGCCGCAGGATCTCGCCGTCCAACCGGTCGATCAGTTGCCGCAGCGTCTCTATTGCGCTTTCCGTGTCGGTGGGCGCGGTGCGATCGGTATCGGAATTCGGGTGCATGTTCATGCGCAAAACCTTCAAGGCACGCTGCGGAGGATGTCGGGAAAGGCGCCCGCCAGCTGCATCAGTTCGTCGATGCTGATTTCTTCTACGGCGGCCTTGCCGATGTCGTCGAGCAGCACGAAGTGAATCCTGTCACCGGCGCGTTTCTTGTCCTTGCGGATGGCATCTGCCAGGCGCTGCGGGTCGATGGATGCGGTGCAGGGAAGGTGCAGCTGTTTCAGGAGCCGGATGATCCGGTCATGGGCTCCGGCCGCAAGCCGCCCCCGGCGCTCGGAGATGGCCGCGGAAAGCGCCATGCCGATGCTCACCGCCTCGCCGTGGGAGAACCGGCCGGCCTTTTCGAGAGCGTGGCCGAAGGTATGGCCAAAGTTGAGCATGCGACGCTCGCCGGTCTCGCGTTCGTCCCGGCCGACCACGGCGGCCTTGATGCGCACCGAATCGCGCACCAGCTTTTCGATAACGGCCGGGTCGAGCGCAAGTGCACGGTCCGCGTGCGCCTCGATAAAGGCGAACAGCGCCGCATCGGCGATCATGGCGTGCTTGGCGATCTCGGCCATGCCGTTCACCACCTCGCAGCCCGGTAGACTCCTGAGCAACTGCATGTCGCAGAGAACAAACTCGGGCTGACGGAAGCAGCCGATGATATTCTTGTAGCCTTCCAGGTTGACGCCGTTTTTCCCGCCGACACTCGCGTCCACCTGCGCCAGGAGGGTGGTGGCGACGAAGCCGAATCTCAGGCCGCGCATGAACGTTGCAGCGGTGAACCCGGTGACATCGCAGACGATCCCGCCGCCGATGCCGACCAGAAAAGTCGAGCGGTCGGCTTCGAGCGCAACCAGCTTGGTGTAGAGGCTTCGGACGGTGTCCAGCGTCTTGGCCCCCTCCCCGGTTCCGATGCTCAGTACCGGGAACCCCGGGAACTGCTTGCCATAGAAGCGCAGGATGTTTTCGTCGGTGACGAGGACCGTTCGGCCCACCGGGAGATAGTGGGGAAGCTGCTGCAGCCGCTCCCCCACCAGGACGGTGGATGTGCCGGAAGCAGCCTCGATGTCGATTGCATGCATGGCGGGGCCTCGTGTCGTCAGGTGCGGGCAGCGAGCTTCTCCGCCGCCCACAGGATCAGTTTCGTGGTGGTCTCCCAGGAGATGCACTCGTCGGTGATGGAGACACCGTAGGTCAGGTCGGCCGGGTTGCCCGTGAACTTCTGGTTGCCTTCACCCAGGTAGCTTTCCAGCATGAGCGCAACCAGCGCGTCGTTGCCGGAAAGGCGCTGGTCGACCACACTGCGCCACGCCATCTCCTGACCCTGGAACTTTTTCCAGGAGTTGCCGTGAGAGCAGTCGACCATGATGGCCTCGGGCAGCCCATGCTTGATCAGGCCGAGGCGCGCCTCGGTAATGCTCATGGGGTCGTAGTTCGGCCGCCGACCGCCCCGCAGCACGATATGCCCCATGGGGTTGCCGTTGGTCTGAATGATGCAGGTGTAACCTTCCTGGTCGACCCCGAGAAACGTCTGGGGTGTGCGGGCGGCCACCATGGCGTTGATGGCGGACGGCAGGTTGCCGTCGGTGCCGTTCTTATAGCCGATCGGCATGGACAGCCCGCTTGCCAACTGGCGGTGCGCCTGGGACTCGGTCGTGCGCGCGCCGATCGCCCCCCAGCTGACCAGGTCGGCCACGTACTGCGGGGTCACCATCTCCAGCATCTCCGTTCCCGCCGGAACCCCCATCTCGTTGATGCGCTGCAGAATCCTGCGGGCCTTGTGCAGGCCCTTGTTCATGTCGCAGGTCCCGTCCATGTTGGGGTCGTTGATAAGCCCCTTCCAGCCGACCGTGGTGCGGGGTTTGTCAAAGTACACCCGCATCACGAGGAACATAACATCCCGCACCTGCTGCTGCAACGCCTGCAGGCGTTCGGCATAATCGAACGCCCCCTGCTCGTCGTGGATGGAGCACGGCCCGGTGACCACCAGCAGCCGCGCATCCTCTTTGCGCAGGATCCGCTCGACGCTCTCGCGTCCCGTGACCACCGTCCGGCAGGCCGCTTCGCTGACGGGAATCTCCGCTTTCATGTCCCGGGGAGAAATCAACCGGGTGTAATTTTTAATGCGCAAATCATCGGTTTGTGTTTTCATCGACTCCTCCGGCTCTATCATTCAAAACAGAAGCGGCCGCGGGTCTTTCGGACCCGCGGCCGCTTCTGAAAACACAAACGCCGGGGGCCGTTTCGATCCGCCCTCGGCTTTCTTGGCGCTGACTGGTGTGTCTGCCCTCAGCGCACCGCAGGCGGACCGGTACGGTAATAATACCGGTAATAAAAGTGAAAGCCTGTGAAAAGGTGCGCCATGAATTTTTCTCCCTGCCGATCCCAATATCCAACGCCGCCCGCAGTGTCAAGTAATTTCTGTGGCAGCGGCCGATAGGAGCCGCGTGGTGAGTGCGTTCAAATCCGCCCCCACCCAGTCGGCTCCGGCACGCGTCAGCTCGGCCCGGCTGCAGGCTCCCGTGGTGACGGCAAAGGATCTGACGTCGGCGGCCTTGGCCATCTGAACGTCTTCCACGGCATCCCCGACGTAGCCGCATTCGCGGTGGTCGACCCCCAGGGTCGCCAGCATGGTCTGCATCGGCTTCGGCGACGGCTTGGGGTCGGGAACCTCGTCAAAAAAAAGCGAGGCCTGGAAAAGCTTCGCCAGGTGCCCCGGGAACAGGCGTTCGTAGAGGGAACGGAAGGTATTCGACAGAACCGCCAGGCGGTATTTGCCGGAAAGTGCGGTCAGGGCGGCGGCGGTGTCCGGGAAGAGCAGCCGGGAGGGGTCGGCCAGCTCGCAATAGATCTTCTTTCGGAGTTGAACGACCTGCTCCCACTGCGCGTCGCTGATCTCCCCGTAATACAGCCCCCGCTTTTGCGAGGGCGGCTGCGAGATATGGCGCAGAACGGTTGCGCGCGTGGGGCCGCTAAATCCCATCTCCCGGCCGGCACGATAGTAGGCCTCCACGTGCAGGGGCAGATCGTCCACCAGGGTACCGTTGTAGTCGAATACGATGGCTTTGAGCATCGGGCTTTCGCGCTATCTTTCTATTTAATGATGAACTCGTAAAAAGCCATCATTTATCCGTCAGCGCGGCGACACCCGGTAGCACTTTGCCTTCGATAAATTCCAGCGAGGCCCCGCCGCCCGTGGACACGTGCGAGACCTTGTCGGCCAGCCCGGCTTTCTCAACGGCCGCCGCCGAATCCCCGCCGCCGATGACCGTGACCGCGCCCCGGGCGGTAATCTCCGCCAGGATGCCGGCGATGGCAAAAGTCCCCCGGGCGGTGGCGTCGATTTCGAACACGCCCATGGGACCGTTCCAGATGACCGTCCGGGCGTCTTTCAGCACGGCGCGAAACGCGGCGATGCTCCGGGGCCCGATGTCCACTCCCTTCCAGTCGGAGGGGATTGCCTCCGCCCCCACGGTTTTCAGCGCCCCCAGCTTGCCGGCCTTCACGTCCAGCGCATCGGTAACGATGCAGTCGGAGGGAAGCAGGATCTTCGGCCCGCCATCGGCCAGGATGCGCCGGGCCAGATCGACCTTGTCCTCTTCGACCAGCGAGGTCCCGACCGGCAGCCCCTTGGCCTTGTAAAAGGTGAAGACCATGCCGCCGCCGATGATGATGGTGTCCACCTTGGGCAGCAGGTTGGTGATGACGTCGATTTTTCCGGAAATCTTTGCCCCGCCCAAGACGGCTACATAGGGCCGGGATGGGTTTCCGATCACCCGGCCGAGATAATCGAGTTCTTTCGTCATGAGATAGCCGGCGGCGGACTGTTTGAAGAAGCGTGTCACCCCCTCGGTGGACGCATGCGCACGGTGGGCGCTACCGAAGGCGTCGTTCACGTAAAGGTCGCCGAGCCGGGCCAGGTTGCGGGCGAAGGCCGCATCGTTTTTTTCCTCTTCGGTGTGAAAGCGCAGGTTCTCCAGCAGCAGCACATCGCCCGGCTGCATGCGGTCTACGGCGGACTCGGCCGGCGCACCCACGCAATCCTCAGCGAAAGCAACGGGCTTGCCCAGCAGGCGCTCAAGCACCTCGGCACAGGGTCGCAGAGACATGTCGGCCACCCGGCTTCCTTTCGGCCGGCCGAGGTGGGACATCAGGACGAGCTTGCCGCCCTGGCCGATGATGTGCCGGATCGACGGCAGGGCGGCCCGGATCCTTGTATCATCGACGACCTGGCCACCCTTGAGCGGCACGTTGAAGTCCACCCGCATCAGCACCCGTTTGCCTTTCACGTCGATATCGTCGATGGTGAGCTTTTTCATTGATTCCCTCCTGCGCCTGGTTTAGACACCACCCATCGACGCCGCTGCGTCGATCAATCGCCTTTAGCAGGCTGTTGAAAAACGGCGCCTCGCGCCGTGATCCGGCGTTGTGCGGCTTTTGTAAATGCTCACATATGAGCGAATATGCTGCGCTTTCCAAAACGCCGCACGCCTTGGCTGACGGCCCGATGCTTGTTTTTCAACACCCTGTTAGAGTAAGAATCATACCAGCAAAGCGGCCAATGTGAAACCATGAAAACCACCCACCGGGTGTATTTCGAAAATTCAGAGCGCATGCCGGCCCTGCCCACCGGGAGTGTCGACCTCATCGTCACCTCGCCGCCCTACCCCATGATTGAAATGTGGGATGGGCTGTTCACGCGCCTGAGTCCGGCGGCCCGTAGGGCACTGGAGCAGCAGCAGGGGCTTGCCGCTTTCGAAGCCATGCACCGCGTGCTGGACCCGGTGTGGGCGGAGGCGCATCGCATACTCAGGCCGGGTGGCTTCGCCTGCATCAACATCGGGGATGCGACCCGAACCATCGGCGACAGCTTCATGCTCTACCCGAACCATTCGCGAATTCTTACCCGGTGCCTCGAGCTTGGGTTCACGCCGCTGCCGGCTATCCTGTGGCGCAAGCAGACCAATTCTCCGAACAAGTTCATGGGCTCCGGCATGCTGCCGGCCGGTGCCTACGTGACGCTGGAGCACGAGCTCATCCTGGTGCTGCGCCAAGGTCCCAAGCGCGAGTTCATCCACCCGGAGGAAAAGCAGCTCCGCCGCGAGAGCGCCATTTTCTGGGAGGAGCGCAATGTCTGGTATTCCGACGTGTGGCTCGAGCTGAAAGGCGCCCGCCAGGGTCTGGAAAAAGGCGGGCCGAGGCGCCGCAGCGGCGCGTTCCCGTTCGAGCTGGCCTACCGGCTGATCAGCATGTTCTCCGCGAAGGGCGACACGGTGCTCGACCCCTTTCTGGGCACCGGCACCACCCTGAAAGCCGCCGCGGCGGCGGCGCGGAACAGCATCGGCTTCGAGATCGAGCCCGATTTCAGCGCACCCATTTTCAACCGCATCCACGAAATCGTCGGGTTCGCCAACGAACGGGTGCGGTCCCGAATCGACGGCCACATCGGTTTTATCCGGCTCTGCCGCGACAGCGGACGGGCTCTCAAGCACGTCAACCACCGCTACAACTTCCCGGTGGTCACCCGCCAGGAAACCGAATTGTTCCTGAACCTGCTCGCCGACGTCCGCATTCAGGGAAAGGATGGTTTCGAGGTCTCTTACTCCGATGCCCCAGGCCCGGTTTCCGATCGGCCGGCCTTGCCGCCGGCCGAAAATCCACCACCGCAACCCAACCATCAGCTCGAGCTTTTCTGAACGTTACTGAAAAAAATTCATGTTGGGAGCGGCCGCCAGATCCGGCGGAGAGGCGAAAAAAGCATCGACCGCATCTGCGATCTGCGCGAGACTGCCGGCGCTCTGGACGCCGCGGTAGAGGGTGTGCCCGAACGAAAAGTTCGCGGCAAAATACGGGGTGAATCTGCGGAATCGACGCACCGCCGCCCTTTCGTCGAAGTGCCGGGGCAAGAGAGCGAGAAGTTCCTTCGCGCTGGCGTGGAAGATCTCCGGCCCCGGCGTGAACCCCTCGGTCCATTCGGCGAAAACCCAGGGCCGGGCGACAGCGATCCTTCCCAACGCGACCCCGTCGCAGCCCGTCTGCCGCAGCATCCGCCGGCAGGCATCCGGGTCGAACACATCGCCGTTGCCGAAAACGGGAATCCTCAGGGCCTGCTTGACCAACCCGATATATTCCCAGCGCGGGGGCCTGGCCCGCCGGTCCGGGGCGACCCGCGGATGAAACGTCACCGCATCAGCCCCGGCCTCCTCGAAACGCCGGGCCAGTGCAACCGCGGCTTCGGGGCGGTCCTGCCAGCCGGTGCGGAACTTGACGAGCACGGGCAGCGCGACCGCCTTGCGGATTCTTTCCACGATCAGGCCGGCCACATCGGGTGTTTTCAGCACGGCCGCACCGCAGCTGCGGCGGCAGATGGTACTGTTGGCGCAACCGAAATTAACGTCCACCCCGAAGAAGCCCTCGGCCTCGATCCGCCGCGCGGCCTCCGCCATGCGCTCCGGCTCCGATCCGAGGATCTGGCACACCAGCAGGGGCAACTCCTGATCCCGCCATTTGAAAAACGCCGAAACATGGCGGTTTTCGGTGGGGATCGTCTTGGCACTGCACATCTCGGAGAAAAGCAGCCCGAATCCGCCGAAGCCACTCAGCAGCTCGCGGAAAGCGACGTGCCCGAGATAGGTCATGGGTGCAAATACCAGCCGCTTCGGGATGGTTTTGCTCCCGATGGAGAGCGGCTGGTTGAGATATGCGGCCAGATCGAATTCCATTTTCGTTGATTCCCTGAACCCTTCCACCCTTGCCCCCTTGAACCCTGTCTTTATTTAATATACACAGCCGGCAGGACGGTTTGCAACCGGAGAATGGAGCGGCCATGTCAATCCGTTTGATCGCAAGGGACCTCTACCGTCTCCACCAGGAGGTCGCAAGACTGGAAACCGAGCTCGCCTCAGCCCCGGCGGAGAGACAGCCGGCGCTGCAGACCAAGCTCCGCCAGGCGCGCGCCGAGCGCGACCGCCTGCGTGCCGCTCTCGACGGCCGGAAGGACTCCCCACGCCCGACGCGCTGAAGCCCCCCGTATTCGAACGTGGTGTCGGAGGCGCAATCCAGGGCTGCATTGACATGCCGCGTCATACGGTATAAACGTTCAAAGATTAAAATGAAGGGAAACGGCTTTGCGGTTCCGGAAAACCGGTATTCCGGCCCGCCCAGGAATCCTAACGCCTGTAAAAGGGCCTGCCGATGACGTCACCCAACCGACGGTTGATCCCCGAGCGCATTCAAAACGCCTACATGCGGCTTATCGCGCCGTTGATCCGCTTGTTCACCCGCTGGGGGTTGAACCCGAACAGCTTCACCGTTGCGGGCGTCATTATCACCTCTTTCGCGGCGGTCGCCTTCTTCCTGCAACGCCCGCGCCTCGGAGGCTCTCTCGTACTGCTGGGCGGCCTGTGCGACTCCATCGACGGCAGCCTGGCCCGCAATTCGGGCAAGGCCTCCCGTTTCGGGGCTCTGCTGGATTCCTCGGTGGATCGGTACGCCGAGTTTGCCATGCTCTTCGGCATCGGCGGCTATTTTCTGCTGACCCGGGATTATTTCAGCTCGGCCGGAACCTTTCTGGCCCTCTGCGGCTCCTTCATGGTCAGCTACACGCGGGCGCGGGCCGAAAGCCTCGGCTTCGCCGCTAAGGTGGGCATCATGCAGCGGCCGGAGCGCATCGTCTTTCTGGGAGCCGGCGCGCTGATTCACCCGGCGGCACTGACGATCGCCATCTGGATGGTCGCGGTTTTCGCCAACTTCACGGCGCTGCAGCGCCTCCGGTTTGCGTTCAAGCAGGATTCAGGCCCTCCACACCCCCATAAAAAAGAAGACCCCAAACTCAAGTCCGTGCCCGCCACCAAGGGGGAGACCTGACGCGAAAGTGAGTCTTTCCCCTCATAGCGGAATCGTTCCGGAAACCCGTTGCCAGGGAGGAGCCGATGGCGACCGCCCGCTCAAAGAAAGATTATGACGTCATCGTGGTCGGCGCCGGACCGGCCGGGCTTTTTGCCGCCTTCCACCTCTGCGAGAATTCCGATCTGCGCATCCTGGTGATCGAGAAGGGCAAAGCCCCCAACAAGCGCCACTGCCGCATCACCGACTACCGCGAATGCTTTAAATGCAAGCCCTGCGACATCCTGAGCGGCATCGGCGGGGCGGGCCTTTTCTCCGACGGCAAGCTGAACTACATTTACAAGCTGGGCAAGACCGACCTGTCCCAGTTTATGCCGGTGCCGCAGGCGGAGGCGCTGATCGCTGCGACCGAGAAGATCTTCAACCGCTTCGGGATGGACGGCCCGGTCTACCCCACCGACATGGAGCGCGCCCGCGAGGTTCGCAAAAAAGCCAAGCGCTTCGGCATCGACCTGCTCATTATCCGTCAGAAACACATCGGCAGCGACCGCCTCCCGGAGCACATCGCCGCGATGGCCGATCATCTCCGTACGAAGGGTGTGACGATTCACACTTCGGAAGAAGTCAGGCAGGTCCGGGTCGAAGCCGGCCGCGCCGCCGGAGTGGCGACCAGCCGCAGAACCTACTCTGCGGACCACGTCATCCTCGCGCCGGGCAGGGTCGGCGCCGACTGGATGGGAGAGTTCGCCCAGGAATTCGGGCTCGGGCTCCAGCAGCGCGGCATCGAGGTCGGGGTGCGAGTCGAGGTCCACAACGACATCATGCAGGACCTCTGTGAGGTGATCTACGACCCCACCTTTTTCGTTCAAACCTCCAAATACGATGATCACACCCGCACGTTCTGCACGAACCGGGGCGGGTTCGTCTCCCAGGAGAACTACAGCGATTTCGTCTGCGTGAACGGCCACGCCTTTCACGACCGTAAATCGGAGAACACGAATTTCGCCTTCCTGTCCAAGGTGGTGCTCACCGAGCCCGTAACCGACAACCAGTCCTACGGAGTCGCCATCGGCAGTTTGGCGACACTGATCGGCGGCGGCAAGCCCATCCTGCAACGCTTCGGCGACCTCAAACGCGGGCGGCGCAGCACCTGGAACCGCATCAACAAGGGCTACATCCGCCCCACGCTGACCCAGGTGGTCTGCGGGGACATCGCCATGGCCCTGCCGGAGCGGATCCTGACCAACATCATCGAGGGGCTCGAGAAATTGAACTGTGTCGTTCCGGGGGTTTCCAACGACGAGACCCTCCTCTACACCCCGGAAATAAAGTTCTTCGCCACCCAGATCGAAACCACCAACGACCTGGAAACCCGCATCGGTGGGGTATATGTGGCGGGCGACGGACCGGGGGTGGCCGGCAACATCGTCTCGGCCGCAGCCACCGGTCTCATTCCCGCCCAGGCCATCCTGGCCAGGATCAAGGACGCCTGAAGCAGGCGCGGAAGACCGCCATGGCTGCCACCATCCTGGAGGCGGCATCTGTCAGCGCCTGTTCGGCTGCCGGTAACGCCAACACCCGGGAAGCCGGGGTAATGGCACTATTCGGCGGCTGATCAGCGGGCTTGTCTTTGCGTGAGTCCTTGAAGCACCTGGGCTTGACGTTGAAGCGCAGCTTGGCGAGGCGTGTGGATTTTTATACTTCTTTCCGGCGCTTTTCTTCATCGCGGATCTCGCGCCGCAGAAGTTTTCCCACCTTGGACTTGGGCAGCATATCCCGAAACTCGATGTGGTGCGGAATCTTGTAAGGGGCCAGGGTGGTGCGGCACCACTTGATGAGTTCATATCCCGTGATCCCCTTGATGTCCGCTTTCAGCACTACGTAGGCCTTGATCCGCTCACCGACTTTTACGTCAGGTACGCCCACCACGCATGTGGCCATGACCGCCGGATGCTCCTGGAGAACGGATTCGACTTCCGAGGCTGAGATGCGGTAGCCCTTGTGTTTAATGGTGTCTACGGTTCGATCCACGAAAAATAGATTTCCGCCGGCATCCATCGACATGATGTCTGCCGTTCGGTACCAGATCTCACCGTCGATGTGAACGAAGGCAGCTTGGGTCTCTTCGGCCTTGTTGAGATAGGCCGTCACCATGTGGGGTGAGCTCACCAGAAGCTCACCCGGTTCTCCGATCGGAACCTCCTTGAGTTCGATGGGGTCGACAAGCTTGGCCTTCTTACTGGGCAACACTTTGCCGACGCTCTTCGGCGGGGTTTCCCGATCCACCGGGCACATGGCTACCCCCCCACAGGTTTCGGTGGCACCGTAGCCTTGGCGGATGGGGTGTCCGAATTTTTCCAGCCAGCGTCGGTTCACCTCCGGCGGCAGCACGTCGCCGCCGCTGAAGCAATACGCCAGGGAACTCAGGTCGTACTGGTCCAAGCGCGAGTGTTCGAGCATCATGCGGTAGAGAGTCGGCACGCCGATCATGGTTCGGGCCCGGAAATTCTGGATGGCGTCGAAGGCGGCGTCCAGATTGATGCGGGGCTGAATGATCAAGGAGCCTCCCACGAGCAGCACGGCCAGGCTGCAGGTCTGGCCGAGGACATGGAAGAGAGGGGCATTGCCCATGACGATGTTGTCTTCCGGCGCAAACAGCGGCTGACTCATACGGATCTGCTCGTCAGCGGAAACCAGGAAAAGGGCATGCGAAATGGGCACCCCCTTTGGAAATCGGGTCGTTCCCCCTGTATAAAGAATCTCGGCGGTCTCCGCGCCACCCCGCGAACTCGCGGCCGGCAAACGGGATTTATCGATACGCGCTGTCAGTTTACGAAACGCGCGGGCATTGCCGTCTACGCCCGTTTTGCCCCTCGGAACCACGTCGAAAAGGTATCCGAACGCCCGCTTCCAGGCCGGCAGCAGGTCGACCATGTTGGCGTATATAACCCGCCGCAGGCCCGTTTGAGGCAAGGCGCTCGTCACATATCCGAAATTGGTGTCGGCGCAAACAATGGTTTCGGATCCGCTGTCGTTGGCGATGTAGGTGATGTCGTGCGGAGTGTAGATGGGGGTGATCGGAACGGCCACAGCCCCGATACGCTGGATGCCGAGCCAGGCCACCACCCAGTTGATGCTGTTGGGGATATAGAGCATCACTTTCTGGCCGGCGCTCACACCGAGATCTGTGAGGGAGGAGGCAAAAGCCTCCGCAAGAGCCCTCACCCGACTGTAGGAAAACCGTCGGCCCAGATAGATTACTGCCGTATGGTCTCCGCGCCGTTCAGCCGTATCAGCGAACACGGAATAGATGGACTGGGTGCTGAAATCGGTCATGGCGATTGGCTTCTCGTATTACAGAGATTCTTTTTTCGCGCGTCATTGCCCAAAACGCTATAGTCCGAAGTAGGCGGACTTTACCTCGGGGTTTTGCATCAGTTCGCGGCCCGTACCGGAAAGCGCAAGCATGCCGTTTTCGACCACATACCCTCGGTCGATCACCGGCAGAACCGGGCGCGCAAACTGCTCGCTCATCACCACCGTGAGGCCGTAATGCTGCTTCAAGCTGACCACCGCGTCCATCACCGCCTGCTGCATCAGGGGGCTCAGACCCAGCAACGGCTCATCCAGCAACAGGAGCCTGGGCCTTGCGACCAGCGTCATGCCGATGGCAAGCATCTGCTGCTCACCACCGCTCATAAAACCGGCTTTCCGGGTCTTCAGTCTCCTCAGGTGCGGAAACAGCTCGAAAACGGATTCGATGGTTTCCTTCACCTCCGAGCGGGTCCTCAGGTAGCCTGCGATCCTCAGGTTCTCGAGAACACTGCTTTCCGGAAACACCGGGTGGCGTTCACGAGCGAGCACGATCCCCTTTTTCACCCGTTCGCTGGGTGGGGTATCGGTGATGTCTTCGCCGTTGAAAAAAATGTGGCCATAGACTGTGATGCGTTCGCCACCGCGCCGCTTTTCCTTGGTGCGCATATCGATGAGCAGGCCCGAAAGCGCGTTCATCAGGGTGGTCTTGCCGGCGCTGTTTGAGCCGATCACCCCCACAATCTCCCCCGGATGCACTTCAAGGCTGAGGCCGTTGACGGCCAGGGCGTTTTCGAAAAACACCATCAGCTCCCGCACCTCAAGAATGGCCGGTCCCTGGACTGCAGCGGCAGCGGCTGGGTTAGAGCTCATGGTCTTGGGATCCTCGTCTCATGCGTCCACGCCCAGATAAGCTTTTTTCACCGCCTCGCTTTCCATGACCTGCTCAGGCTTGCCGTCGGCGATTTTCTGGCCATAGCTGAGCACGACGACCCGGTCGGCGATCCGGAACAGCTCCTTCAGGCGGTGCTCGATCATGATGATGGACTTGCCCTCCATGGCGAGCTTTTCAATGATCGGGACGATGCTCGCCACTTCGGCCAGACTCAGACCCGAGAACAGTTCATCGAGGATGATCACGTCAGGCTGCAACGCGATCGCTTTGGCAAGCTCGAGGCGTTTCAGATACCCCTGGGGCAGAACGCTTGCGTTTTTGTAGGCCACCTGAGCGTCGCGTTCAAACCCCACTTCTTCAAGCAAATCGAGGGCCACGGCATCCCGGTCGCCGTAGCGGCCTCCCGCCATTTTTTTGACTCGTGGTGAGTACAGAGGAATGATCATGTTCTTGTAAGCGGGAAGCCGATAAAAGGGTTTGACCATCTGGAAGGTACGAGCGATACCCATGCCCACGATGGCATACGGCGCAACGCCTGTGATGCGGCGGCCCCGGTAGATGATTTCACCCTTGGTGGGCTTGACGAATCCGGTGATGAGGTTCACTGCGGTGGTCTTGCCGGACCCGTTCGGTCCGATCAGCCCCAGCAATTCGCCTTCGGCCAGCTCAAAGCTGAGGCCCGAAATGGCCAGGATCCCCCCGAAATTCTTGTAGAGCCCACGGACTTCCAGAAGCGCAGCAGCCCCCATCATTCCACCTCCACCCAGCGTTCGACCTGGTGGTATTTGCGCTCAATGTAATGGAAGATGCCCTCCGGGAGCCCCACGATGAACACGACCAGGAAAAGGCCGTAAAACACGATGCGCAGGCCGCCGATACCGCGCAGGATCTCGGACAGCGGGACCAGAATCACTGCTCCTAGGGTCGCGCCGGCCAATGTCCCCGGTCCCCCCACCACCGCAGCGGCGATCGGCAGGATGGAGTAATCCAGTGCAAAGACCGGCATGCCCACAAACATGTACACATGGGTCATGAAGGCGCCGGCCAATGCCCCGAGGCTGCCGGCGATGAAGAGCGCCTGGGTCTTGAACCAGTAAATATTGATGCCGGCATTAATCACCGAACGGTCGTTGTCCTTGATGCCCTTGAGCACCAGCCCGTAGTCGGAGTCGAGCATGCGCCGAAAACCGAAAAGCGCTACCAGGAGCACCGCCACGATCAGGTACAGCTCAACCCACTTGGAAGGCAGGGGCGCGATTGCGCTCAGGCCTTCCGTTCCTCCGAAGATCTTGGTCGCTTCGATAATCCGCACGAGCATCAGCGGAATGATCAGCGTAACCATGGAGAAGTAGACCCCCCGCAGCCGCAGGACCGGGAGCAGAAACAGCGTGCTCATCAGCCCTCCGAGCAGTGCCGCTACAGGCAGCGCGACCAGGGGGTGCCAGCCGAAGTAATGGTTGAGAATCCCCGAGCAGTAGGCCCCCATGCCGAAGAACAGCGACTGGCCCAACGAGATCATGCCGGACTGGGCCAGAATGTCCCAGCTGATGGACAGCAGGGCGAACACGGCCACCGAGAGAAGCACCCTCTGCCAGTAGTCACCTAAAACAAGAGGCAAGCCGAGAAATCCCAGCACGGGCAGCAGCCGGGGCGCCAGCAAATAGAGCATCTCGCGCCAGGAACACAGCGCAAAGACATCACCGGCACGGGCCTTGATGCCCCGGTCAATTCGTTCCCGGCGCTTGTGCAATCGGGTCATATTCTTTCTTCCAGTTCCTTCTGCCGACCGAAAAAGCCGGAAGGCTTTACCACCAATACGATGAGAATTGCGGCGAGACTCACGATCATGGTCCAGTGCGAGCTGATGTAGGCGTCCGTCAGCCGCTCGGCAAACCCGATGAGGAAACTGGCCAGGATGACCCCGCCGGTGCTGCCGAGCCCGCCGATGATGCAGACCGCCAAGGCCTTGATCAGAACCTCGTAGCCCTCACTGGGCGATATGCTGCCGAGGGGGATGACAAGGCTGGCGGCGAAAGCCGCCAGGCCGCAGCCGAAGGAGACCGCGAGCATGGCGATCCGGTCCGAATCCATTCCCAGGGTGAGAGCCGTCCGCTCGTCCTGCGCAATCCCGCGAAACGCGAGACCGAGGCGGGTAAAGTGAGTGAAAGCCCACAGCCCCGCAACGAGCAGGCCGGCCGTCAGCACGATCAAAATGCGCTGCATGTCCACCATGGTGTCTGCGATCATGAAGCTCCGGTCGCTTAGAACCGGCAGGGTGTACTCGAAGCCCACGAACCCCAGGTAGTTGAATAGCTCCAGGATCGCAAGCCCGATCCCAAAGGTCGCGATCACCTCCGACAGAGCCTGCCCGCGCACCCGCAGGAGGACGAACCGATACATCCCCGCCCCGAACGCCATGCTCAGCAGGATTGAAAGGGGGGCTGCCAGCCAGAAGGATACCCCTGTCCAGTTGAGGAGCAGCCAGCTGGTGTAAGCCGCAAAGATGTACACGGCACCGTAGGCGAAGTTGGCCACTCCACTGATGCCGAACGTCAGGTTGAATCCAATGGCCATCAAGGCCAGGGTGGCGCTGTTGATCAGCGCGTAGATCATTGTCCCCAGAAACATCGATCAATGCTCCTATTTGGCCGACTTCAGCCCCTTGGGAAGCTGGATCTTGGCTTCGGCCAGGGCGTCGGGAAAGACGATCGTGCGTTGTCCATCGTCCGTCCACTGAAAAACCGCACCCACCGCAGTTTCCGTGGGGTCAAAGCCGTATACGGCCTGGTGCCCGTCGTCAAATTTGACGCGCCCCGTGACACCGATGCGGTCGGTCTTTTTGAGTTCGGCCACGAGCGCGTCCGGATCAATGCTGCCGGCGCGGTCAATGGCCTCGGCCAGGATGTACACGGACTCGTAGGAAGGCGCCGGCCCGTGACCGGCCTGGATCTCCTTGCCGTAGGCCTTCTTGTAATTGTTGTAGAACTCAAGGGACTTGGTCATCTTGGCGCTCGCAATCGCGCTGCCCATTTCAAAGTCGCAGTTGACGGCCCCGCCGATCTTGGCGTCAAAGGTCTTCCAGGCATCCGTACCGGCCAACGGCGAAATGAATCCCGCCATCAGGGCCGGCACGTTCATGGATTTCCACTGTTTGACTAGGACACCGCTTTGAGGCATGTCAAAAATCGGCATGATCACCTGGGCCCCCTTAGCGCGGGCTTTCATCAAACCCGAGGAAAAGTCCGCAGCGCCGGTGGGGTAAGCTTCCTGATCGAGAACCTCCCAGCCGGCCTTATCAAAATAGTTTTTCTTAACCAGATCCGCGGTGGCCCTGGCCCACGCAACATCCTGGTGCATCACGTACACTTTGGTGAAACCGAACTCCTTGTTAATGGCCGCCATAGTCCCGGCCAGGTATTTCACCAGGTAAACGGCGTTCAGGCAGTTTCGGAAGACGTACTTGTATTTCTCGGGGTCCTCCTTGACTTTTTTCTCCGAGGCCGGCGACATCGCAATGGTTCCGATCATCGGAGTTTTGTATTTGGAAAGCAGATCCATTGCCGCGGTCAGAGCCTCGGAACGAAACGGACCCACCACAATGGCGGCCGGTTTTTTCTCGAGAATGATTTTTTCGATACCGAGCAAAGCTTCCGGTACGGGCACACCCGGTGCCGCATCCCGAATGTCGGAGGAGAAGACCAGAAGCGGCCTTTTTTCTCCACCCACCGTTACCCCGCCCTGGGCGTTAATCTCCCGGACAGCCATTTCCACCGCTTTGAGAGATTCTTTGCCCTCCACGAACCCCAGGGAGGTGGGTACGCCGATGACGACTGGCTCCGCCGACATAACCGGCTGAGCGGTAAGCATACCTACGGCCACCGCAAACACGATCGCACTTTGAAAGAATGATTTGAATTTCATGGATGCCTCCTTCGGCTTTATTGCCCCTCGCCCCGAAATGGGGCGAATCCTGGTTGAAGCGAAACGGTTCAATTTTATGAATTTCGTTATTATAAATAAATATAATTTACGAACATGTTGTAGCTACGATGTGGTATGGGAAAAGTCAAGTGCCCCTTTTAGGCATGATCCGGCGGTGATAGCTGTCATAGAAGCGAATTCGATTGACAGCCGATTCGTCGTTATGTATTTACATTTTAGATACAATGTAGCTGTATGAGCTAAGGATCCAGGACAGAATCGCATGTGATTATTTAGTTGCCACTGAATCCCTAATGAGCAGATTGGGGGTAGAACGATGAACATTTCTCAGAATGTCGAAAGAGCTGCAAAATTCTTTCCGGATAAATCCGCCATTGTTTTTGAGGGCACCCAAATCCCTTACGGCGACTTGAATACGCGTGTGAACCGTCTGGCAAACGGGTTGAAAGACAACCAGGTTGCACGGGGGGCGTGTGTGGCTCTCTACTTGCCCAATATTCCCGAATTTGTGGTTTGCTATCTGGCCGCCGTGCGAATCGGAGCCATCGCCGTCTCCATAAACTCAATGTATAAATCCGAAGAACTTAAATATATCCTAAATGATTCCGGATCTATTTTGATATTTACGACAGGGGACTTGCTGCCCAACATCCCCTTGGATGAATGCCCCGGCCTGAAACAGGTGCTGGTATGCGAAGGCGATGCTCAGGGCCATCCGACCTTGAACGACTGGTTGGAAAAGGGCTCGAGCCGGAGCGCCTTGCTGGACATGGCTCCAGATGATCCAGCCGTATTACTCTACACGTCAGGCACCACCGGATTCCCGAAAGGCGCAACGCTCTCCCACGGCAATGTCGTCTCGAACGCATGGTCGGCCGTGCATCATGCCGGTTTTACCCACCAAGATCGGATGATTCTTTTCCTGCCGATTTTTCATGTCTTCGGACAGAATTTCATCATGAATGCAACTTTTACGGCGAGTGGAACCCTTGTCCTGCATCGAAGGTTTGTGCCGGACCAGGTCATAGATTCAATCCACAAGGACCGTGTCACCATGTTCTTCGCCGTGCCGACGATCTATATTGCCCTCTTGAACATGCAATTGCCCGACGATCGGTTCTCATCCATCCGGTATGAATTCTCAGCAGCGGCAACGATGCCGCGTGAAATTTCCGCCCGCTGGACTGAACGTTTCGGCCGGCCCGTGTACGAAGGGTACGGACTGACCGAATGTTCACCCTTTGCCTGCTACAATCATGATTTCCGACATAAATTCGGCAGCGTTGGGACTCCAATCGAGAATTTCGAGATAAAAATCATGGACTCGGATGACAGAGAAATGCCGACAGGCAAATGGGGAGAAATCTGTATCCGCGGTCCGGGAGTCATGAAAGAATATTGGAAAAAACCCTCCGAAACCCAGCACGCATTGCGGAACGGCTGGCTGCATTCCGGCGATATAGGAATGATGGACGATGAGGGCTATGTTTTTATTGTCGATCGGGTCAAGGACATGATCAACGTGTCGGGGTTTAAAGTATGGCCGGCTGAAGTGGAGGAATTTTTATACAAACATCCTGCCATAAAAGAGGTCGCTGTGTTCGGTACACCCCATCCGGATAAAGGTGAAACGGTCGTAGCAGCGATTGTTTTAAAGGAAGGCGAGACCCTAACAAGCGCAGAGGTCATAGATTACTGCCGTAATCACCTTGCCGTATACAAAGCACCGGCCCGCGTCGATTTTCTAGCAGAACTGCCAAAGAGTGCGACCGGGAAAATACTGAAGCGCACCCTGAGAGAGCAAGGCTGATCATCGGAATCAGCGTTTCAACACCCTGTTCACCTCACCTTCGATCGCTTGGAGCCGGCTACATGGATTTTTCGCTCAGCAAAGAACAGCAGGACATCGCAAAGGCCGCCCGCGAGTTCGCTGCCCGCGAGTTTCCGGATCGCGCCCGCGAATTCGATCGGGAAGAGAAATTCGATCTGGGACTTTGGAAAAAGGCCTGTGAGCTTGGGTTTGTGGGTGTTTTTATCGACACGAAATATGGCGGCCTGGGATACGGTTTTTTAGAGCACTGCCTGATCAATGAGGAGTTCTGGGCCGTGGAGCCGGGCATCGGGTCGGCCATTTTGTCAACCACCTTCGGGGCCGAGCTGCTTCAATTGTTCGGCAGCGAACAGCAGCGGCAAACCGTCCTGCCCCAGCTGGCGGCGGGCGAGGCTATCATCGGAACAGCCATCACGGAGCCGGACGCCGGCAGCGACGTCACCAGGGCATCCACCACCGCGGTGAAAGACGGCGCTGGGTGGGTGGTCAATGGGTCCAAGATGTTTGCCACGAACGGGACCATCGCCCGGTATATGATCGTCTTTTGCCTGACCGATCCGGAAAATGCTTCCCGGCACAAACGCCACAGCTTCATTCTCGTGCCGACGGCCACCCTCGGCTACAAGGCCATCAAAATCCACGGCAAACTCGGAATTCGCGCATCGGATACGGCGGAGCTGGTCTTCAGGGATGTGAGGGTGCCTGCTGAAAATCTGATAGGGGCCGCGGGGGAGGGCTTCTCCCAACTGATGGAGTTTTTCAACCGGACCCGGCTGCATATATGTGCCCAGGGTGTGGGGCTTGCGCGTGCCGCACTCGAAGAAGCCATCCGGCATGTCAAGGGCCGTGTCCAGTTCGGGCAGCCCCTGGCCGCATTTCAGGCAACTCAATTCAAAATTGCCGAAATGGCAACCCGCATCCGTGCCGCCCGCAATCTTTACTACGAGGCCTGCTGGGCCATGGACAATGGCAGGGTCGATCACGCCTTAGTCGCCATGGCGAAGTGGTATTCGGGTAAAACCGCAGTTTACTGCGCCGATGAGGCCTTGCAGATGCACGGGGGCTATGGTTACATCGACGAGTATAAAGTTCAGCGGCTGTATCGGGATGCCAAGATCCTCGAGATCTACGAGGGGACCAAGGAGATCGAAAAGATGATCGTGGCGAGAACCTTATTGCGATAATGCTCACCGAAAAGGACATGGTTCCTTTGATCAACGATGAGGTAACTGCTGTCGACCACATTCCCCAACTGGTCCTGAAGCTTGGCATGCAGGACGTCCCCAGACGCTTTCCATTTGACCTGGTACTCCGATAGCACGGCTGTCAGCCTTTTCCCCGCAGTTGCTTCCGGATCGTATCAACCGGCTGTTTGGTGATTTCGCCAACTGTCTGTGCGGCCATGTTTTCGTGCACATACCCCTTCAGTAGCCCCGGCCCATTTTCGCCGGCATCCTCTATGGCTGAATGATTTGACATCGTCTTTGTTTGGCTAAATTATCAAACCGCCATCTACATTGAAAAACAAGGATTTTACGGCCCGCCAATGCGGGATTGGCGGAATAAGGCTTGAGCTCATGGTTGTTCAGCGAATTTGGAATTAGAGAGGGTGGTTATGCGGTGGAAATATGCCACTATCGCTGTACTGATCATCGCGGTGCTGCTGTCAGCAGCCGGATACCTGTTTTTGAAGACCCGGGACTTCAACCGCTACAAGAGTGTCATCGCGAAAGCCGCAAGAAATGCGACTGGGCGTGAACTCACTTTGGGGGGTGACCTCCATCTCAAGATCGGGTTCTGGCCGGCACTGGTCGCCACGGATGTGGCCCTTGCCAATACGCCTTGGGGCTCGCAGCCGGAGATGGTTCGGATCCATAGACTCGAAGCGCGGCTGTCCTTACTGGGACTGCTGGTGGGGAATGTCGACCTGAAACAGTTGACCATGCTCGGCGTAGATCTATTGTTGGAAACCAATGCCGCAGGGCTGGGGAATTGGGAATTCAATCAGGCCGAAGGCGGCGGCGGACATAGCCTCTGGCGTATCAAACAGCTGGATGTGGGAGATATCCGAGTTGAGAATCTCGATCTTGTTTTTCACAATGGCCAGACCGGGTCGAGGATTCAGCTGAGCTTGGCCAGCTTCGCTGCCTCGAGGGATGAGGTGAAGGGAGTGGTGGAGGTCAACCTCAAGGGGGAAGTCAATCGGCAAGTGGTTGCCCTGTCCGGTCAAACCGGCCTGATCAGCGATTTGTTCGCGCGGAAAAAATTTCCGATTGATCTTTCAGGCCGGATTGCGAGTGCAGCGGTCACGGTTCAAGGCGCGATAGGCGATGTCGTGGATTTGAAAAGCATTGACCTTGAGGTTCACACTTCTGGAAAGAACCTTGCGACGATCGCATCGGCGGCTGGGCTCAGTACC
The DNA here is from genome assembly GCA_963785045.1 of uncultured delta proteobacterium. Taxonomy (GTDB): domain Bacteria; phylum Desulfobacterota; class Desulfobacteria; order Desulfobacterales; family SpSt-501; genus SpSt-501. The sequence continues at coordinate 201,187 of CAWAUC010000026.1, forward strand.
CTAGACACGGATGCCTTTGATGTGAAGGGCCGCGTGAGCGGCTCCGCGACGGCCTTAACCCTCAGAGAAGCTGCCGCCAATTTCTCCATTAAAGATGTGCAAATTGATTTGGCCGGCGGCATCGGCGAAATTCTTTCGCTGGACAACATCGACTTGCAGATCAAGGCATCGGGCAAGAACCTGGCCGAGGCAGGTCCGTTGATCGGGCAGAGCCTGCCGGAGACCGGCCCCTTCACGATCAGCGGCAGGCTGACCGGCTCCGCCAAGGCGCTCGCGCTGCAGGAGGCGCAGGCAGAGGCACGCCTGCGCAGTCTGAACCTGACCTTGAACGGCGCCCTCGATGACCTGCTGGCCATGAGCGGATTGAACTTCAACGTCCGTTGCTCGGGAGGCGAGCTATCCGACATCGGGCCGTGGGTCGGAGTGAGCCTGCCGGAGTTGGGGCGGTTCGATGTGAAGGGTCATCTGACTGGCTCGGCAACGATGCTTGCCATAGACAGTCTGTCGGCGATCGTTGACCAGAGTGACCTGAACGGTTCTGTCAGAGTGGAATTTCGCAAACGGCCAAAGATCACAGCCGTATTGGAGTCAGCACTTATCGACATGACGCCGTTCATGAAGATGGAGAAGGCGGAAGACAAAAAGATTGCCGAGAAGACAGGCAGTGACCGTGGTGTGTTCTCTGACGAACCCCTGCCTTTCGATAAATTGGAGGCCGTGGACGCCGATATCACTCTGGACGCCCAAAACATTCGTGCGAGAAGCGCCAAGTGGGAATTCGGCCGATTTGTGATAAAGCTGCATGACGCGAACCTGAGGATCGAAAGATTGGAAGCCGTTTACAAGGGCACCAAGGTTTCGGGCAGCGGGTTTGTCCATCCAGGATCACCGCCCCAAGTGGCGACCAAGCTCCTCGTTCAAGGCTTTGATTTCGGTGCGTTTCTCAGGGAAATCCAAGTCAGCCGCAAGGCCAAAGGATATTTGGATATCGCTGTCGATGTAAGCAGCAAAGGCAACTCCGTCAAAACCTTGATGGAGAACCTGGATGGCACGGTGGGCGCCGTTATGGGCCAAGGCCGCCTAACGAAATACCTGGACTGGCTGGCGCGGGATCTGACCCAGAAGGTGATACCGTTTTGGGGGCAGAACGAAAAAGCCGGAATCATCGACTGCGGGGCGGTTCAGTTCGATATCAAAAACGGCCTCGCGAAAAGCCATGGCTTCGTGCTCAACACACCTGTCAGCGTCCTGAGCGGTAAGGGCACCATCAACCTGGCTACGGAGCAAATCCAGTTTCTGCTCAAGCCTGCGCCCAAGCACCTGAGTCTTTTCAGCTTGGCGACGAAACTGCGCGTCACCGGCACCATCCAGAACCCTGAAGTACGACCGGATTATACGTCTTTGGCATCAAAGGGCGCGCGGGCGCTCAGTGCTTTTGTGGTGGGGCCGGTAGGGCTCCTGGGGCCCTTCGTACGTTTAGGCGCCAAAAAGAAACATTCGTGCGATGTGACCCACCTCAACGAAGCGGACCTCCAATCCATGCCAGCAGAGTAAAATCTGGCAGCCTCTGGATGCTTGGCAGGGTGTTGAAAAACAAGCATCGGGCCGTCAGCCAAGGCGAGCGGCGTTTCAGAGAGCGCAGCTGATTCGGTCATATGTGAGCATTTGCAAAAGAGGCACAACGCCGGATCACGGCGCGAGGCGCCGTTTTTCAGCAGTCTGTCAGAAGGCGAAGCAATCGCAGCCGATCCCCCAGAACCGCGACTCCTTCGGAATCCAGACGTCTCGGCGGGGATGACAGGCGCTCCTCCTATGGATTTCTGTCAAAGCTGCGGCTCCGTTGTGGTAGCCGCCATAGGGGCCCACCGGCGACCAGTCGGGACTCACCGGCAAAGGAAAGGGTGCGAGGCCTTCGAATCCTTCCCCAGCGTAGACGATCTTCCCGCCGACAATGGTGAGCACCGACTCGATCCTCTTGATCTCCTCTTCCGGGATGGTAAAATAGTCTGCGGAGAGGACCGCCAGATCAGCGAGCTGCCCCGGTGCAATCTTGCCCTTATTGCTCTCTTCTCCTGAAAACCAGCTGCTTCCGATCGTATAGAGACGAAGCGCCTCGGTCCGGTCGAGGCGGTTCGCCTCTGGATAAAGCTGCATCCCGCCGACCGTCCGGCCCGTTACAAGCCAGAAAAGGGAGACCCAGGGGTTGTAGCTCGCCACCCGAGTGGCATCGGTCCCCGCGCCGACCGGGATTCCCATCTCCAGCATCCGTCTGATAGGTGGAGTGTGCTCCGCCGCCGCTTTCCCATACCGGGCCTGAAAGTATTCCCCCTGAAAGGCCATGCGGTCCTGGATAGCGATGCCGCCGCCCAGCGCCCGCACCCTCGTCAGGTTGTGCTGCGTAATGGTCTCGGCGTGGTCGAAGAACCAGCGCAGGCCTTTAAAAGGGACATCGCGGTTGACGGACTCGAAGACATCCAGGAAACGGGAGATCGACTCGTCATAGGTGGCATGCAGGCGGAACGGCCAGCGGTGCTCCACCAAAAGACGGACAACCTGACTCAGCTGCTCCTCCATCAGTGGTGCGAGATCGGGCCGCGGCTCCAGGAAATCTTCGAAGTCCGCCGCCGAGAAGACGAGCATCTCTCCAGCGCCGTTCATGCGATAGAAGTCGTCGCCCTTCCCCGGTGAGGTTATTCCCACCCATTGAGAGAAGTCGGCCAGCTCCTCTTTGGGGTGTTGGGTGAACAGATTATAGGCGATCCGAAGGGTGAGCTCCCTTTTTCCAGCCAACTCCTCGATCACGCGGTAGTCATCAGGGTAGTTCTGGAAGCCGCCGCCGGCGTCTATGGCACTGGTGAGTCCCAAACGGTTCAACTCATGCATGAACTGGCGGGTCGAATTGATCTGATCCTTACGGGAAAGCTTCGGTCCCTTGGCCAGGCTCGCGTAAAGGAGCATGGCATTCGGCTTGGCGATAAGGAGCCCTGTTGGAGTTCCGGCATGGTCGCGTTGGATCTCACCGCCGGGCGGGTCCGGCGTCTCCCGGGTGTAGCCCAGGGTGCGCAGTGCGGCTCCGTTGACGATGGCGCGGTCATAAAGGTGCAGGACAAAGACCGGCGTGTCGGGGGCGGCCTGGTTGATTTCCTCCAAGGACGGCATACGGCGTTCGGCAAACTGGAACTCCGACCAACCGCCGATGACGCGAACCCATTGGGGCGGTGGGGTCCGCCGTGCCTGCTCACGCAGCATCGTCAAAGCATCGCCAAGCGATGGAACGCCATCCCAGCGAAGCTCCATGTTAAAGTTGAGCCCGCCCCGAATGATGTGGATATGGGAATCGGTGAGCCCCGGAATGACGCGGCGGCCTTTAAGGTCGATCCGCACCGTCGTCGTCTGCGCCGTGGATAGAAGGTCTTCCCCCCCAACCTCAAAAATTCGTCCTTCGACTATGGAAACGGCCGAAACCTGAGGATGCCCCGCATTCAGGGTGCTGATGGACCCATTATGCAAAATCAGCTCGGGTGCGCTCATGTGATTGCCCTCCTTTCAAAAGGCTCATGATCTCTTCTCCTTATCCATGTGCCGATGTTCGAAACGACGGCAGCCAGCCATAGGACTGTGAGCGTCGCATGACGGAAGGGCCTCGAGGGTAATCGGGTGCTTCCGGCGAAATCCTGACGGCAGGGTCGGCTCTTTTCCGTGAGCGGCCTTCGATCATCTCAACCAAGGTCGAGCGAAACGCGTAAGCACCGGCATAACCCCCCAGACCAACGCCGCAACTACGAACACGTTAACAACCCCGTTAGCGAGCCAGAACGGCCAGCCCGTCAACGGATTGGCCGTCACGGCTGAGACTATCAACACGGTCGGCCACACTCCCAGCCATGTGAGGATAGCCATCTTCCATCGCGGAGGGGTGTCGATGAGGCTGGGATCGCTGAAAAAAGCCTCCAATCCGTGCAAATTTCGACGGGAGTAACCTTCTTCGACAAGCGGTTTCACTGCCTCCTGCCATCGCAGGAAGCCCTCCGACCGGTAGAAGGCGTCACGCTCTTTTTTATTCGAGAAGGACCGCAGGATTCCGTAGGTGCGGGCGTTGCTGTCGGGTAAAGGCCGCAGAAGCTGGGCACCGAGTGAGGCCTTGCCTCTCAGCGAGTCTGAAAAAAAGGACCGAATCGCCTCTTCAAACGCCTCTTCACAGCCCGGTCTCACCGTGCGGGTGATGGCAACATGCACCGGGGTATCCATGTTCGAGCTCCTGCGGCAGGCTCGCTCGAAAGAACGGCACCGGCTGACGTTGGGGAAACCTTACTTTTTCACTACATGCGGGTTACGACCAGACTGCGGAGCTTTGTGGACCATCGAATAGGCATATTCGATACCGCTGCCATACGCTCCGCCATGTTCACGGAAAATTCCCATCACAGCGTCGTAGTGCTCACGCCGCGCCCAATCGCGCTGGAACTCCAGCACGGTGGCAATGGTGGTCATGGGGACCGCCCCGGCCTGCACGCAACGCCGTATGGCCGCTGCATGCGCAAGCTGCGAGGTGGCGCCGCAGGCGTCTTCGACGATGTAGATGTTGTATCCCTCAGTGAGCATGTTGAGCGTGGGCCAGGTGACACACACCTCGGTCCATAGCCCGGCGATAACGATGTTCTTTTTGCCGGTCGCTTTGACCGCCTCGCGGAATTCAGGCGAGTCCCAGGAGTTCATGCTGGTTCGTTCGATGGGTTGGCTGCCCGGGAAAACATCCATCAACTGCGGCCAGATATATCCGCTGAACGATTCCGTCTCCACCGCGGTAAGAATGGCCGGTACGCCGAATTCCTTGGCTCCTTTGGCCAACATGACCACGTTGTTGATAAGCTGCTGACGTTCGATGTTGGCCACTCCGAAGATCATCTGGGGTTGATGGTCGATGAAGACCACGGCCGAGTTGTCGGCGGTGATGAGACCTTTATCGGTAGCCGGAAGTATGTTTGCCATGGATCGTTTCCTCCACTGTTGTGCCGGGCCTTTCCAGCCACATCCTGAGTTTCTTCAAGCTTTGTTCCGGGATGAGTGTGTCGTAGGCTCCATTAAGAATTAAGGATTCTGTTCCTCTTCGTTTCCGCCCGTGCCATGCAACGGAACAATGGTCTGCCCGTCATCCGATGCCTTTTCCGTTCGCCAGAACTCATGCTGAAACTCCGTGATTCTCAGATGCGGGAGGATGCTGACAATCTTTGATCGGATAGGTTCGTATCGGCTCGGCAACTTCAATGACGCACCAAGCGTGTCCGGCGGTTCATCCACAGTAAAGCCCGGCGGATCGGTTGCAATTTCGAAAAGCACACCACCCGGCTCGTGAAAATAGATGGATCTGAAATATTTCCGGTCGATGATCTCGGTCACCTGGAGTCTTTCATGGACTAACCGTTTGCGCCAATTCAGTTGCTCTTCGTCGGTCGGGGAGCGGAAGGCAATGTGGTGAACCGTACCGGCCCCCAACCGCCCTCTGCCGGCACGAGGATCCACCAGGACGTCGAAAAAATGGCCGGGGGATCTTGATTCCCTCATTTTGAAGCGATACCGGTTGCCTTCGTTACCCTGGAGTTCCATACCCATGATGCCGGCCAAAAGGCCTTGTGTGCCGTTCAAAGAGTTCAAGAGTGCGGTGGCCGAATGAAACCCGAGAAGGCCGTGGCTTGCCGGCACGGAGCTTTCTTGCCACGGATGCGAAGATGGAATAGAAGCAACGCCGATCAGCTCCAGAGGAAGCCCGTGCGGGTCCCTGAATTTTAATACCGGCTCTTCGAAACGCAGGTCTCGCTCAACGTCGATACCCGTGCCCGTAAGCCTTTCATACCAGTACCCCATCGACGTGATCGGCGCTGAAAACGAGACCGCGACCATCATACCGGAACCAGGGCTGCCGGAAGGGGCACCTTCCCACGAGAAGAAGGTCATGATGGTGCCGGGGATCCCTGCCCCGTCGCCGTAATAGAGGTGATAGGTGTATGGGTCGTCAAAGTTGACGGTCTGTTTAACCAGCCGCACTCCCAGCACTTGTTCGTAAAATTTCAGATTTTCCGCAGCCGATGACGTAATGGCGGTTATGTGATGGATCCCGCTGATTTTGTCTGGGTTCATTGGGCATCTCCCTGATAGGCTTGCACCCCGGGAGCAGTCCGCGTTTGTCTATGTGGCATTTCGATCAAGCATTTACGGCGCGTTTTTCGACATTTAAGGCTGCGTCTATGGCTGCAATGAGACCTTCGTAGTCGAAGGATCCATCATGGCGCCGCCCGTCAATGAAGAAAGTCGGTGTCCCGTTCACTCCGCTGCGAATGCCGCCGGCGAAATCGCTTCGTACGCGAGGTTCGAACTCTCCGGTTTCAAGCGCCTGGGTCAGCGCCGTTGCCGAAAGATCCAGCTCCCGGGCGAGCCATAGGGACAGCTGGTCGCTCAGGCGCTCCTGGTTTTCAAACAGGCGATCATGCATCTCCCAGAATTTTCCATGGGCGCCCGCAAACTCTGCTGCCTCTGCAGCTGCTTCAGCATGCGGATGCATCTCGGCCAAGGGGAAGTTCCGGAAAACGAAACGAAGCCGCTCCCCAAAATGTGCCTGAACGCGCTGAACGATGGGGAACGCGCGCCCGCAGTGGGGGCATTCGTAGTCGCCATACTCCACCAAGGTTACTTCCGCTTCGGGCGGGCCCTGGGTGTGATCCTCGGATGTGATGGGAACTTTGAGCATATAACCCCCTTCTATTTCGCTAAATTCTCGAGCGCCTCCAGGATGCCGTCTGCGCCGGGGTTCACACCCACCGGCGAGCAGTAGCTCCACGTAATGATTCCCCCTTGATCAATGACAAAGAGCGCTCGCTGGCAAACGCCTTCGGCAACCCGATAGGCACCATATTGGCGGGCGACCGCGCCTTTCGGTTCAAAATCCGAGAGCAGCGGGAAGCGAAGCCGGCGGGCCTCCGCAAAGGCCCGGTGACACCACGGACCATCGACGGAAACACCTATCAACTCAGCCCTGAATTTCCTGAACTCCGGAAGGATCTCATTATAGAGCGCCATCTGGTCGCCGCACACCGGGCTCCAATCCGCGGGATAAAACGCGATGATCACGGGATTTCCGCGCAAGTCGTGCAACGAGAGTCTTTGGTCCGCGGTAACATTCAAGGTGAAACCGGGGGCCACGGCGCCCGCGGCCAGCAATCGGCATGGACTGCCCCGGTTCTCGGTTGCGTCGCGACTGATATCGGTTGGCGTTGCGGTCGTATTTTCTTTCATCTCGGTCCTCTTTTGCTTGGAGGATGTCGTAGAACTTTTCTGCCTGGCTATCTCACCCAATATCAGCAACGCCAGGCTCACGGCGGGATATGACGATATTGTGGCGGCGGCCGGTTTAAGGGGCCGTCTCCCGCGGTCAGACCTCAGGTTGGCAAAGCTTCTTTTCAGGCGGTTACAGCGACGGTCCGCTGTCGTGAAGCATGTGAATGTGGCTCAAGGTCAGCAATGGGGTGAATCCTGTATTTTAATCGAGCAGCTCGTATCCAGGCATGGGCAGGACGAACATCGTTACTCCGGACATTTCAGTGCAGGATAGCATGGGCGGGAACCATCTCGGGAGGCATCCTCTACCCTCTGCGGCGGACCGGGAGCCGAGGCCAGCCCGAGTGCTCGACGGTGAACGGTCATTCGATACCAAACATGGCGTGCCCTCGTCCTCCGGGATGGCCTCAGGGGTGTTTCCAGATAGTTGCAAGGATTTATATCGGCTTTGGCAAAACTGCACGGCCGCCTCGTGACGGAAGGCTCCGGAGGGGCACCGGATATGCAGTTCTACGATGACCTATGGCCCCTGCCCTTTTTCTTGCCTTCTTGGCGATGGAGTGTTTCGAGAATTTGGGAAGCTATGGGCGGGCAGCCTTGAATGAATTTTCCCCGGCCCCTGAACTTTTGAGTGCAGTTCCCAAGTAACACGGTGCCTTCCGGAAATTCCTGAAGGTATTTACCGATGCCCACATGAAATTTATTATCCTGCAGACGGTATTCATCCAGGCGGTGTCGCTGTTCCTGGAGAAAAACCATCAACGTGGAAAGACAGGCGCTGCAGGATCCGCGATCGTAAACCGTCACATCCGGGTAGGAAATGGAAATCCTGACAGGGGGAGGTTCAAAAGGATCTTCCCATCTCATAAAATCATGCGGAGCAACGGATATTCGATCCAAGAGGATTTCGCCCAACCCAAATTCATGACAAAGTCGCAAATGCGGAATCTCCCGCGGATCGAATCCCATGAGCCGGGCGGCAACCACGTCTGCGGCCAGGGCATCCGCGCTGGCCGCCACGACTCCCATTTTCTTCGCTTTCCCGTAACCTGGACCCAATCCCTCCATGCCCACCATGCCGTCGATCACAACCAGATGCGGGGCAAGCCCTGTAGCCATCTCGGCGATGGCCACATCCAGTTCTTTTTCTCCATTGACAACAGCCGGGTCCGCTGCGAGATGATGAAATCGCGCTTTTTCTCTCCTCCAGAGGAGCCCTTTCATGTTTTTGATCCCAAGCGTGACCCTGGTATGCATGTGGGTTTTCATGACCGGAACCGAGACAATGAGGTCGACTTTCTTTACGATGGAGGAGACCTTGATCTTCTTGAGGAGCTTTCCCCTGGGAATCCGAATCTCGGTGGGGTCCAGTCGGTCCACATCGAGGAGGGACACGTTTTTTTCCCTGGCCACCTCTTCCAACCCGGTTTTTCGAAAAGCCGCAGGCGCCTCCACGCCAAGGATGCAGCTTTCGCCGATGATAATTTCTTGAGCCTTCATGCACTTCAAGAAATCGACGATCGCAGAGACAACCCCGGGATGGGTCGTCGCGCCGTCCCCCGGTGCCGCCATGCGGGCCGCGTTGGGTTTGATCAAAACCTTCTTGCCCTTTAAATCCGAAATGGGAAAATGGGAAAGGAGTTCGGAGGCTGTCCGATACGGATCCTCGCCTTTGGCCACGGATACAAAAGGTCTATTCATTCTCACCGGGTCCCTATTCCCCGTCCGCGTTAGAGAGGCAACGTTTGGGATACGTCGGCCAACGGGCGGCAATCATGATAAAGAATCTTCCGATCCAAGAAAACGAGTATCGATCCGGCCAGAGCCAGGAGATCGAATATCCAAAAGGGCACGATCCAGAGGACGCCGATCACGATGAGAAGGATCCGGCCAAAGGGTTTTATCTCACCTCGCAGTTGGCCGATAAAACCCGCGCTCAATAAAATCATGGCCATCCCCGTTCGGACGGTACACAAAACAGTATCCATCCAACTATTGCCGATGAGGAGCAGCGCAGGGTCGTAAACAAATACAAACGGCATCAAAAAGGCGGCGTAGCTGAGGCGAAGGCTGTAGCGGGTCGTTTCGATCCAATCGGCGCCGGCCATGCCCGAGGCGATGTAAACGGCTCCGCAGACCGGGGGAGTGATCGCCGATAGGATGGCGAAATAGAAAATGAAAAGATGGGCGGCCAACGGCTGAATGCCCAGTTTGATGAGAACCGGTGCAGCGACGACGGCCGCCATGATGTAGGCGGCGGTCGTCGGCACCTCCATCCCCAGGATAATGCAGGTGACCATGGTTAAAACGAGGGCGGGAAAAAGGCTCCCGCCACTCAGGTCGAGGATGAAGGTTGAGATTTTAACCCCCAGCCCCGTGTAAGAGAGGATGGCAATGATGATCTGGGCGCAGGCGCAGATGCTCGCGATCATCGCGATTTGGGAGGCTCCCTCCACCACCGCCCCCTTTATTTTGGAAGCAAAAGATCGATCGAAGCGCCACTGGGCATTGAAGAAGGCCAGCGGAAGGGTGCTCAGCGTGGCCCAGAAAGCGGAATACTGGGGAGTATAGAAATTAAAAAGGAAGAAGAGCAGAACGGCAAAAGGGATGATGAAAAAACTGCTGGCCGCGGCGGTCTCGGACCAGCCCGGGAGCTCATGCGGGGCAAGGCCATAAAGGCCATCCCGCCTGGCAAAAAAGTGGATCCCGATCCAACAGGTGGCAAAGTAGAGGATCGCGGGAAGGGCCGCAGAAAGGGCGATCGTCAGATAAGGGGTCTCGGTCAGTTCGGCCATGATAAACGCGCCCGCGCCCATGATGGGAGGCATGATCTGGCCGCCTGTGGAAGCGACCGCTTCGACCGCCGCGGCAAAAGGGGGGCGAAAACCAAGGCGCTTCATCATCGGGATGGTGAAGGCCCCGGTGGTAACGACGTTGGCCGAGGCGCTTCCGGAGATGCTCCCGAACAGGGCACTTGCGACCGTAGCAACCTTGGCGGGTCCTCCCTGCAATCTTCCCGCCAGGCGCAGGGAAATCTTCATGAATCCGGTCCCGCCGCCCGTAAAACCGATGAACGCCCCCATGAGAACGAAAATGGCGATGATGTTGGCGGAAATGCCCGTGAGTTGCCCCCAGATCCCCCCCGTTGTCAGATAAAGCAACCCCACCACCTGGGAAAGGTCATACTTCACATGTCCGAGGAAGCCGGGGATGTGGTGCCCCAGCAGGGCGTACAGAAGGAAAAGAAGGGTGATCGACGGCAGAACGGGCTTGATCATTCTGCGGGCCGCTTCGAGCACGACGAGAACCATGAGCGCGCCCAGGATCACCTGGCTCTGATCTTTCACGATTCCGTACTGGTCCAGGATTCCCTCGAAATCAACGATAATATAGAGACAGAGAAAGACCCCCACGGCGGCGATGAGGATATTGAGAAAGAGGGCCCGTGTGCTCGAAGTTTTTTTCCCGGCCAGAAACACGAGCGGAAATACCAGCCCTAAGTGGATGGCCCTTTCGACCAGGTTCGGAATGAAGGCGTAGATCGGAAGAAAGAGTGAAAAAAGGGCCAGAAGCACCGAAACGCCAAGGGTGATCCGCGCAATAAGGCGATGGAGCATTTCCATTTTATTTCATCGCAGCAGGAATTTCGACCCCGACTTCCTTGTAATACCTCAAGGCGCCGGGGTGGACTTTGGCGACCCCGTACCGGACCCCCTTGATATCGAGCCCTTTCCCGATGGCGTGGGCGTCGACGATCATTTTCTTGTTTTCCCAGAAGGCTTTCGTGATGTTATAGGCAATTTCTTCGGGAAGATCATCCGTTGCGTAGGTGAGCACCGGAGAAGCCAAGGTTCGCACATCGTAATCGACCCCTTTGTAGGTCCCCGCCGGAATCGTCGTGAGGGAGTAAGTGGGATCCAACTCCACCAATTTCAGGAACTCCTTTTCTCCTATCCCCAGCAGACGAACCGGCGTAGTCGCCGCAATCTCCATCACCATCGGGGTCGGAAAAGGGCTTCCCGTTGTAAATCCAACCGCTTTTCGGTTCACGACCGCATCCACCCCCTCTTTGAGATCCACTTTGGGAAGGTCCACTTTGCCTTCCAACCCGTAAACCTTGAGGATCAACCTGGTCAGACTTTCCGTGGCCGTCCCGATCCCTCCGGCGATGTAACGCTTCCCGCTGAGATCCTGGATTTTTTTGACACCGCTGTCTTCGAGGACCACCATGTGGATGGTGACGCCGGGAATCGCCCAAAGAGTCCGGATCCGCTCGTATCCGCTTTCGCCGAACGGTTTTTCCTTGTGCAGGGCTTTCGCAATAAGGTCGGAGGTCGAGGTGAAAACAAAATTGCTTCGCGTTCGGGCTTCTTTCACATTCGCCACGGAGCCCATGCTCTCTTCCACCGCGGCATCGATTCCGGGAACGGTCATGAACGCTTTGGCCATGCCCATCGCCAAAGCGTAGTAGGAAGTGCCGGCCCGCGCCGACTTCACGACGAGTCGGGTTTGAGAGAGCGCCGCGTCGCTTAGCCAAAGACCGGCGGCACACAGAACCATCGTCAAGAGGACCATCTTCCTTTTCATCGCGTTATCCCTCCTTGTTGGCGATTGAACTCGATTTCCTCAAAGGACTTCCGGTAGGGCATTGCTTTTTCGCGGAGGCAGCCTAGCACACGACAGTCTTGTGTGTCAAAAAATATACTAGTGCCCATCCAGAAATGGTGGATTTCAGTTCAGGCCAAGGCCGCAGCGATTTCGCAACCGCAGGCGTAGTGATACTACGTCGAGGATTGCGAAGAGCGAGAACGCCGGCATGGACCGAAAGACGCCGTTTATGGATTGGCACAAACTAGGCTACGCCGCGGATCACCGGCGCGGGGGGCCGGCCAGGAAGTACCATACCAGGCAGAGCGCTTGAATGCCCAGAAGGACTGCGAGGCTGGTTTGATAGCCCTGCGGTGCGTAGTTGCCGGCAGCGGTCACGGGAAACAGGGCGATGACGGCACCGATGCCCCACTGGGCGGAGAAGGCGGCGATGAAAACAAGGACATTGAGCCCGGTGCTAACCCGCCCGGCCAACTGGGAGGGAAAACTCATGGCGAGCGCCGGGTACGGTATCACGCCGGTCGTTCCGATGAACCCGAAGAGCATCCACATCGCCGTGGCCCACCGCACCGGCCCCACCATGATCAGCACCTGAACCAGCATGAATAGAAACATGCCCCAGACCGCGGTCGTCATCGGCTTGATCCCGCTCCGGCTGAGCCTTTCGGTGACAAACCCGACGACCACGTATCCCGCCGTCATGGCCGCCGCCGCCCAGAAAAGAACCCCGGCGATGCCGGCGCGGTCCATCCCGGCCACATCCCGCAGCCACGGCCCGGCCCACAGGCCGTGGATGGACATGAACGCCACCTGCGAGGTGACGGTCAGCGGGGTCACGCGCCAGAAAATCGGGCTGGTGAACACCTGGCCGATCCCTCGCAGTTGGTCGTTCAGCCGGATCTGCCCGGCCGCCTGACGCTTCTCCGGCACGCACCCGAAAATCGCTGCCGCCACAATGGCGCTCAGGATTGACAAAACAATGAAAACACCGCGCCAATCCGTGTACGTCAAAGCGAATTCAACCGGCAGGGTGGCGGACATGGCCCCGAAACCTCCGGCCGCCAGATGCAGCCCGTTGATCCGTGGCCACTGCTCGGGTGGGAACCAGAGTGTATAGGCCTTGATGGCGGCCATGTAGCCTGCGGCAACACCCAGCCCGATCAAGGCTCGGCCGATGGACAGCTCCGTCAGGTTGCCGGCCATCCCGAATATCAAGGCCCCTGCGGCGGCAAACATGAGCAACCCGGCCTCGACGCGCCGCGGCCCGAACCGGTCCAGCAAAACCCCCAGCGGCAGCTGAAAAGCGCCGAAGGAGACGAAATAGGCCGATGTGAGCAAACCCAGGTCGGCCGGACCGATGTGGAGGTCGGCTGCGAGGTTGGGGGCGATGATCGAATTGACCACCCGGAAGAGGTAGGAGATGAAATACGCCAACGCGAAGGGGATGAGGACGCGTAAGAGCGTTATACGGGATGCGGGGCGCGGGGTGGTCACGTTTATCGCGCGAGCAGCTTCAGGACATCCGGTGCGAAGTCCAGGGTCGCGAAATGATCCTCCAGCGTCTCCGCCCTTCGAATCAGCTCCACCGAACCGTCCCGCCGCAGCAGCAGCTCCTTGGGCCTCAGCTTCCCGTTGTAGTTGAAACCCATGGAGTGTCCATGGGCGCCGGTGTCGTGAATGACGAGAAGGTCGCCCTCGGCGATCACCGGCAGCTCGCGCTGGATGGCGAACTTGTCGTTGTTTTCGCACAGGGAGCCGACAACGTCCACCGGCCCCGCCGTCTTCTGGTTCAGTTTGTGCGGCACCGTGATGTGGTGGTAGGCACCGTACATGGCCGGCCGCATCAGGGCCGACATGCAGGCATCGACCCCGACGTGGCTGCGGTAGATGTCCTTGCGGTTGATCGCCCTGACCACGAGAACGCCGTGAGGGCCGCTGATATAGCGCCCGCTTTCCATGTAGAGCTTGGGGGCATGCCCGTGCTTCGTTTTGAAGCGTTCGAGCAGCACGGCGACTTCGGCGGAGAGCCTCGCGATGTCGAGCGGCGCATCCGTGGGCCGGTAGGGAATCCCCAGCCCGCCGCCCATGTTCATGAACTCGAAGCGGATGCCGAGTGCGCCGGAAATCGCCTCGATCAGATCGAGCAGCATCTCCACGGTCTGGACCATGTAGCCGTAGTTGCGCTCGTTGGAAACGAGCATGGTGTGGATGCCGAAGCGTTTGGCGCCGCGGCCGATGGCTCGGCGGTAGGCATCAACGATCTGCTCGTGGGAGACACCGTACTTGGCCTCGACCGGGTTGCCGATGATGGCGTTCCCGGAGCGACGCGCGCCGGGGTTGTAACGGAAACAGATCAGCTCTGGAAACTCCGGCACTTTGGGCACCAGGCTGATGTCGTCGAGGTTGAGGATGCAGCCACCCTCCCGCGCGGCTTCGAGAAAATCACCCCGGGCCGTATTGTTGGAGGTGAACATGATGTCCTCGCCCCGGGCGCCGACCCGCCGGCTCAAGATGAGCTCCGCAACCGAGCTGCAGTCAAAGCCAAAGCCCATCTCCTTCATAATAGCCAGAATCCGCGGGTTGGGCAGGGCTTTCACGGCAAAATACTCGCGGAATCCGGCCGCCCGCTCGAAGGACTGCTTGAGGACCGCTGCCGTCTGATGGAGCCCGGCCTCGTCGTAGATATGGAACGGGGTGCCAAAGTGAGCGGCAATATCGTCGATGACGGGGTACAGTCGATGTTCGAAATCGGCCGACATCGGCATGCTAGTTCCTCCTTCGCTTCAGGTTCTGAATGGCGGCATCGTCGAGAGGGATACGCGCGGTCTCCTTGAACGTGGACAGGGCGATGAGGGTGCGGGTGCTTCGGACCTGCGGCAGGCTGGCAATCTTCTCGCGCCGGATGCGGTCAAACCCCGCCGTGTCGAAAGCCCTCAGTTTCACCATGAAGCCGTCCTCGCCGGCCACAAAATGGACTTCCTGGACATCGGGAATTTTGGCGAGCGCCTTGCCCACGCGCACTTCGTCGGCACCCGGCGCGGTGGTGACGAACACAAAGCCGACCAGGCTGCGGCCAAAGCGCTCCGGGTTCAACCGCACCTCGTAGCCGTCTATAATTCCCTGCTTTTCGAGTTTGCGGACCCTTTCGAGCACGGCCGAAGGGGCCATGCCCACCTGGCGAGCGACCTCGCTGTTGGGCACCCGGGCTTTTTCTTGGAGTATTTTTAGAATCTTCAGAGTGGTGTCGTCAAGCATGGGAAAATGAGTTCATCAGTTTTGATTAACGTCTATTTTTACGTTAAATATTTCGTAAATTTAGTATTGTCAAGATTATTATTCTATAAAAATAAAATTTTTATGAACAGCGCGACACCCGTCGGCCTGCGCCTCGCCCGCGAGCGTGACCCGAGGTTTTGAAACCAGTCCCAACCACCGGAGATCCACAAGGAAGCCGCCGTATTCGCTTGAATCACCCGCCACGGATGCGCTACTATAGCAGCACGCAAGCCACCTGCATCCGCGCGGCGTCTCAGAAAGGAAACCCGGAGATGTATCTTTCCCACTTTGGCCTGAAACGAAAACCGTTTGAGATCAGCCCGGACCCGGATTTTCTGTGGCTGGGGGAGAAACACCGCGAGGGGCTCGCCATCCTTAAATACGGCATCCTGGAGGACAAGGGGTTTCTGCTCATCACCGGCGACGTGGGCACCGGCAAGACTGCGCTCGTGCGGGCCGTCGAAAGGGAGATCGGCGCCCATCATATCGTCGTCACCATCCCCGACCCGGGAATGGAGCTGATGGACTTTTACAATTTCATGGCCTCTGAATTGAAAATGGATCGGAGTTTCACGAACAAAGCGGAGTTCCTGATCCATTTCAAACGGTTTCTGCTCGAGAAGTTCCATGCGCACAAACGGGTCCTGCTGATCATCGACGAGGCCCAGCGACTCAAACAGGACCTGCTTGAGGAAATACGGATGCTGTCCAACATCCACCTGAGCGGCAGGCTGCTGATCAACATTTTTTTCGTCGGCCAGAGCGAGTTCAAGGACTTCCTCACCCAGGATGAAAACCGCAGCTTGCGCCAGCGCATCAGCGTGAGCTACCACATCTCTCCCCTGAGCGAGGATGAAACCCGGGCCTATATCGAACACCGCCTCAAGGTGGCCGGCGCCGCGCGCGAGATATTCCCGCCGGAAGCGGCCCGGGCCGTGTATCACCACACCCGGGGCTACCCGCGCCTGATCAATATCATTTGCGACTATGCCATGGTGAGCGGCTATTCGACCGGTGTGGCGACCCTGACCCCGGACATTATCGCGGAATGTGCTCAGGAACTCCTTATCGCCATCGGGACGGATCCGACCGGCAGCATGGCACCGGCGCCCCCCGAAACCATCCCTCCGGCGGCGGCCACCGCGCCCCCGCCGGAAGCCGCTGCGCAGCCTCGTACGGCAAGAAGTGCCTTGGTCCTGGCCGGTTTTATAGCCATCGTTGTCGCCGTATGGTATGTCTGGGGGGATGCCATCTCCGGCAAACTGGCGCGTGTGGGCGATGAAGGCAACCGTCGCGAAGCCCAGGACACCAGCCCTGCCCCGAGCAGCGCGCAGTTGAAGCGGGAGCTTCCTTGGTCCCCGCAGAGCGGAACGCAGAGCCGGGGGGCCGAGAACGCATCGCCACCGGTGGGGGCGACGCCGCTGCCGGCGGAAGCGCCGAAACTGCAATTCGCGCTCACCTTTGCCCCGGATTCCGCGGAAATCTCTCCTGACGCCCAGAACGTGCTGTCACTCGTGCTCAGCCTGCTCACGGATTTTCCCAACGCCGTGGCGCTCATTGAGGGCCCCAGCGGTGATCACTCGTCAAAAGAGACCCTCGCGGAATCCAGAGCTGCCGCCGTCAAAAAACACCTCTTGAGCAAGGGAATCGCTCCGGCGCGCCTCAGCATCGTGGCAATGGGACCTGAAAAGCCGATGGACGGCAATGCCGGTACCCAGGAGGGGAGCAAGAGTCAGCGGGTGCTCATCCGTGTCGTCGCCAAGAATCGGGGGTGAGGCGGGTCTTCCTACGCAACGCGGGTGGCCTTAACAGGGTGTTGAAAAACCGCGCCTCAGGCCGTGATCCGGCGTTGTTTCGTTTGCTGTTGCGGTTCAAAGGCTATTGCGCTCATTTCCCGCGCAGCTTCCAGCGTATGACCTGATTCTCATAATCGAGGGTGTACTCCACCTGGCCTAGAAAATCCATCCCGAGCAGCCCGCCGTGGGCGGTGGGGGGGCCTTCGAAGGACAGGATGACCACGGGGAAATCCCGGGCCTGAATCGGCCCGACCTTCATGGAATCCACCTTGCCCACCTCGGAGAAGACGGACTTCCCGCCGGCCACCGTGGACTGCCCCTTGGCCAAACTGAGGATGTTCAACTGGCTGGCGAAGCTGCGGTAAATCACCGTGTGCGTGGCGCCGGTGTCGAGGATCAGCTGAGTCGTCGCTTCCAGTCCGCCATTGCTGAATGAAACCGGCACGAGGATTTGGTTGTTGGCGATCGTCACCTTGGTTTCCTGGGCCTTCAACTTGTTTTGCCGCTCGATTTCATCCTGGCGCTGGCGTTCGAGCCCCTCGCGTTCGCGCAGTTCCCGCAACTGGGCCTCGGTCTGCCGTTGATTCTCGAGTTCGAGAGTCCGCTGGCGTTCCAGGTCGGATTCCACCGCCTGGGTTTTCTGGTCCTCGGGCAGGTCGTCGAACTTTTCCGCGTACCGGCCCACCTGGTCCTGGTATTCTGCAGGGACTTTCCAGATCTCATCGACAAAGACCGTCCGGCCGTTTTTGTCGATGTACTTGAAAAACGCAGCCCCCGCCGGAGAAACCGCCAGGAGTACCGCCACGCCTGCCAGGAGCACCACGATGCCCCTCCATTGCGATGTCATCATGCCCCCTTCCCTGCTGCAAGCACCCGGTTCAGGCTGCCCATCACATACCCCTCGAGGTCCACCGCTACGTACTGAAAACCGATCTCGCGCATCCTTCGGATGATTGCCGTCCGCGCCGGCTCCGTCAGCGCTTTCTTGAGATCCTTTTGGGCCAGCTCGATGCGGGCCACTGCACCGTGATGCCGGACCCGGCATCCCGCCAACCCCAGCCCGTACAAAAAATCCTCGGCCGCCTCCACCATACGGAGGTTTTCTGCGGTGATCGCCGTGCCGTATGGTATCCGCGACGCCAGGCAGGCCAGCGACGGCTTGTTCCAGGTCGCAAGCCCCATCCGCCTGGAAAGCGTGCGAATCTCCGCCTTGGTGAGCCCGGCCTCCACGAGCGGCGCCAACAAACCCAGCTCCTCGGCCGCCTTGAGCCCCGGGCGGACATCGCCCAGGTCATCGACGTTTGCTCCATGAGCGACATGGGCAATTCCCGTCTCAGCGGCGATGCGAATCACTTCCGCCATGACGTGCCGTTTACAGATGTAACAGCGGTTCGAGGGGTTGGCGACGAACTCCGGCAACTCCATCTCGCGGGAGGACACCATGCGGTGGGCGACGCCGAGCGTTCTTGCGATTTCAGCAGCTGCGAGGCCTTCCGCCCGGGGATGGATCGCTGAGGTTGCAGTGACGGCCAGCACGTGCTCCCCCAGCACCTCCTTGGCAACGGCCAGCAGAAACGTGCTGTCCACCCCGCCGGAGAATGCCACCGCCAAAGCGCCGCAAGCTTCCAGAATGCCGGCCAGGCGCTGTTTTTTTTCCGTAAGACCCGATTTCGTTGCTTTCATCAAGCAGGCCATCAAATTGGTGTTTACAAAAACCACCCCGTACTTTATAGGTGTGTCGAACCTCTTTGAATTCATTCGATTATAGGCTAAAAGGCCCGAGTGCGCAAAGGAGTTTTTTTTGAGCACGCGCCGTTTTCTCATACTGGTTCCCCTGGTGCTCTCCCTGCTCCTGGTCCAATCCTATTTTTGGGTGCCGACCTACGACGAGCAGGCCCGTGGAAACCCCGCAAGACTCGAGGAATACATCAATGCGTCCATCGGGGATGCCAGCGTCCTGAACCCCATCCTCTCCGCGGATTCGGCCAGCTCCGACATCGAAAACCTAATTTTCGAGGGCCTCATTGACAGGGATGAGAACTTGCGTTTCCGCGGCCGCGTGGCGCAGTCCTGGGAGGTCACCGAGGAAGCGTTCTTCTTTGTCAACGACGGTGCGCGGGTGCCAGGGACGCAAGGTTCCGAACCGGAGGCTGTTCTCCGCTACCTGGAGCAGAAGCGCAACGATGCCGCCGCGCTGTCCGCGCCGGCCCGCAACAGCCTTCAGAACATTCGTGCGATAGTGCTGATCCCCCCCCGCACTTACACCGTCACCCGCCCCCGGCCGGGGGCGGAGGCGAAAGCCGCCGCCGAAATCCGGGTGAATGTTTCAGCGCCCGCCCGGATCAAGCTCGTGATGCGGGAGGTCGACCAGGACCTCTTCACCCATCTATCCGAAATTTTAGGAAATGATTATTTCACCACTTTTCAAGCCGCCCGCCACATTTCAACCGCCCCCGCCGTGGCCCAAACCGATCTTGCCGCGTTGGCCGCAGCGCTGCTGCCGGCCACCGAACACAACCCCGTGATCGAGTTTCACCTGCGCCCCGGCGTCCGGTTCCACGACGGCCGGCCGGTCGGAGCGGCCGACGTCCGGTTCACCTACGAGGCCATTATGGATCCGCGCAACCTCTCGCCGCGCGTCGCGGACTACGAGCCGGTCAAGGAAATCCAGGTGATCGATCCGCTCACACTTCGCATCGTCTACAAGCGGCTATATTCGCCGGCCATCGGCACCTGGGGCATGGGGATATTACCCGAGCACCTCCTGAACGCGGCGGCGCTGAAGCAGGAGGCCCTTCGTTCCGGCAAGGACCCCGCCGCGTTTTCCATGCGGCAGAGCGCATTCAACCGTGAGCCGGTCGGCTGCGGCCCGTTCGTTTTCAAAGAGTGGAAATCCGACCAGGCCATCTTTCTGAACCGTTTCGAGGGCTATTGGGAGGGCCCACCGAACTACAAGACCTACGCCTACCGGATCATCCCGGATCTGCTGACCCAGGAAATGGAGTTCTATGCCGGCACGATCGACTCCTACGAGGTGCAACCCTACCAGGTAGAGCGGCTCGCGGGCGACCCGCGCTACCAAAGCTTCTCGGGCACCTCTTACAGCTATGCCTACATCGGATACAACTTGCGCCGCAAGCCTTTCGACGACCCTCGCGTGCGCCGTGCACTATCCATGGCGATCGACGTGAACAAGATTATCCGCTTCGTTCTTTACAACCAGGGTGTGCGCACGACGGGGCCCTTTTTGCAGCAGACGGATTTCTACAACCACGCGGTCGCCCCGGTTCCGTTCGACCCCGACGCCGCCCGGAGGCTTCTGGCCGAAGCCGGCTGGCAGCCCGACGCCGAGGGCCACCTGGCGAAAAACGGCCAGCGGCTCCAATTCACCCTGATCACCAACAGCGGCAATGACATCCGCAAGTCCATCCTGGCCATCGCTCAGGACGCCTGGAAGAAGATCGGCATCGACGTGCGCACCGACCTGCTCGAGTGGTCGGTATTCATCCAGGAACGCGTGAACAAGCTGGATTTCGATGCCCTGGTCCTGGGCTGGTCCATGGGCATCGACCCGGACCTATACCAGATCTGGCACTCCAGCCAGACCGGCCCGCAGCAGCTCAACTTCATGGGCTACCGGAACCAGAAGGCCGACGAACTCATCATCAAGATCCGCCAGGAGTACAACCACGACCGGCTGGTCGACTATTGCCACCAGCTGCATGCGCTCATCGCCCACGACCAGCCCTGCACCTTTCTGTACGTGCCCAAGTGGACGGCGGTGCTGGACAAGCGTATTGTTCTCCGCTCCGTCGACGCGCAGGGCCACGACGTTTACCGGCGGATCACCCCCACGAAAACGGGCAACTACATGTTTTATTTCAACCAATGGATCAAGCTGGCGCAGGTGCCGCAGGTTGTTAACCAGTAACGAATAGGGAGTAACGAGCAACGAGCAATGAGTAACGAGTCGACAGAAATGAACAGGACGCCTTAAGGATCTCGATCACATGATTGCCTTCATCGGCCGCAGCATCGTGCAGAAGATCGTAACCCTCTTCTTTGTTTCGATCGTCTCCTTTGCCATCATCCACCTGGCGCCCGGGGAACCCAGCCAGGTAGACCCCCTGAACCCCAAGTTCACCCCCGAAATGGTGGAGCGTTTCCGCACGGCCTTCCACCTGGACCAGCCGCTGTATGTGCAGTACGCCTATTTCTACCGCGACCTGTTGAGCGGCAGCACCGTCTCCTGGAAGGACAACCAGCCGGTGCTTAAAAAGATCTGGGAGCGCTTCCTGAACAGTCTGCCCCTTTTCATCGTCGGCACCCTCATCACATGGACCATTTCATTTCCGGTGGGGATCCGCTCGGCCATTTTCCGGGGAGGGATATACGACCGCAGCGCCACGTTCATCTCCTATGTCCTGATCTCCATACCGGGTTTCTTCTTCGCCTACATCCTCATCATTCTGGTCGTGACGCAGCTGGGGGTGCCGGTCATCGGCATGCAGACCTTTGGCATCGGAGACACCTCCTGGCCCTTCCGGATGATGGACCGACTCTGGCACATGCTGCTGCCGTCCATCCTGGGGGCCACCGGCGGCATCGCCGTCCTTTCCCGCTATGTGCGCAGCCAGATGCTCGAGGTGGAGGGGCAGGACTACGTTCGCACTGCGCGCGCCAAGGGCCTGCCCTGGGAGATGGTGCACTACAAACACGCCCTGCGCAATGCGCTTCTGCCCTTCGTTACCATGTTCGGCCTGGTGTTGCCGGGGCTGATCGGCGGATCGGTGATCATCGAATCCATATTTTCCTGGCCCGGCATGGGACGCATGGCCTACGAGGCGATTCTGGCCCGGGATTACCCGCTGATCCTGACCGTCAACTTCATTGCGGCCGTGCTGGTACTGATCGGCACCTTTGTGTCGGACGTGCTCTACGTTCTGGCTGACCCGAGGATCCGGCTGTGACCACTGAAAACATCGCACCCGCCGCAACCCTGGAGGAGCCGGCTGCACCCCGACGCACGCGCTTGGAGGAGTTCTGGCGGCTGCTGCGCAAAAACAGTCTGGCCCTCGCAGGCATGGTCGTCTTCGCGCTTTTTTTCGCAACCGCGGTGATCGGCGTGTTCCTCACCTCCGGGCCCAAACCCGTCTTTGACCCGTCCGTGGTGCGGTTGCAGGAAAAGCTGCGCCCACCATTGTCGCGATCCGACGTCGCATCCCTGAAACCCGATGAAATCCCGGCCCTGGGGGTCTATCTATTTGGAACCGATGATCTGGGCCGGGACGTCTTCGCCCGCATGCTGCAGGGCGCCTGGGTCTCCCTGACCGTCGGGTTCGTGGCCGTCGGCATCTCGGTTGCCATCGGCATCTTCATGGGCGCCATCGCCGGTTACTATGGTCAGCAGCACGTGCGCCTGGAGCAGGTGCTGCTGAGCGTCCTGCTGCTGGCGGGCGCGGCCCTGCTCGCCGCCGGCGTGCGCCGCCTGGGGGCCGTTGGGCTGGGGGTCGGTCTGGCCTGGCTGTTTTTCTCGATCTCGCCCTGGGGCTTCCGCCGCCGAAAATCGCCCCGGCCCTGGATGCGGTTTTTTCTCAAAGGCACCATCCAGGTGGACACTCTCATCATGCGCTTCGTGGATATCATGCTGTGCTTTCCCAGCTTCTTTCTGATCCTGACCGTGGTGGCCCTGCTCCCGGCCAGCATCTACACCATCATGATCGTGATCGGGCTGACCAGCTGGGAGGGCACCGCCCGTTTCGTGCGCGCGGAGTTCCTCTCGCTGAGGGAGCAGGATTTCGTGGCGGCGGCGCGGGCACTGGGGGTGGGCAATTTCCGGATCATCTTCCGGCACATGACCCCGAACGCCATTGCGCCGGTGCTCGTGTCCGCCACCATCGGCATCGCCTCGGCCATCCTGACCGAGGCCGGGTTGAGTTTTCTGGGGTTCGGCGTGCCGCCGCCCCACGCCACCTGGGGCAACATCCTCTCCGACGGCAAGCGCTTCATCTTCGATGCGCCCTGGCTGACGTTCATCCCCGGCGTGGCCATTCTGCTCGTGGTGCTGGCGTTCAACCTCTTCGGCGAGGGCCTGCGCGACATCCTGAACCCGAAGTTGAGACAGCGGAACTGAAGTGACTGAAAATTCTGAAATATTGCTCTCGGTTCAGGATCTCAAAGTCTACTTCCATGGCGAGGACGAGATTGCCCGGGCCGTGGATGGGATGGACTTCGAGGTGCGTCCGCGCGAGAACGTCTGCCTCGTGGGCGAGTCGGGCTGCGGGAAAACCGTTTCGGCTCTGGCCATCATGGGCCTCATCCCCTGCCCGCCGGCCGAAGTCTCCGCCGATCGGATCGCCTTGGGCGGCAAGGACCTGCTCGGCATGCGTGAAACAGCGCTGGAGCGGATTCGGGGACGCCGCATCGGCATGGTGTTCCAGGAACCCCTGACGTCCCTGAACCCGGTCTTGACCATCGGCGAGCAGATCGCCGAACCCCTGCGGGTTCACACCTCCATGCCGGCTGCTGACATCGCTCAGTTCTCCGCCCAGCTGCTGCAGGACGTGGGCATCGACCGGCCCCGGGAACGCCTCCGGGATTACCCGCACCAGTTGAGCGGCGGACAGCGCCAACGGGTCATGATCGCCATGGCGCTCGCCTGCGCGCCGGAGCTCATCATCGCCGACGAACCGACCACGGCCCTGGATGTCACCGTCCAGGCCCAGATCCTGGGGCTTCTCTCCGCCCTGCAGCGCTCGCGCGCCCTGTCGGTGCTCTACATCACCCACGACCTGGGGGTCGTCTCCCAGATCGCCGACCGGGTCTACGTGATGTATGCCGGAATCATCGTCGAGCACGGAGCGGTCGCCCAGATCTTCAAAGACCCCCGGCACCCGTACACCCGGGCGCTGCTGGCGGCACTTCCCAGCCGCAAGAAGCGCGGCCTGCGGCTGTACAGCATCCCGGGCTCCGTGCCGCACCCGGCTCACAAGCCGCCGGGCTGCCCGTTTCATCCACGCTGTTCAATGGCTGTAGCCGCCTGCCGTGAGCAGCACCCCGGCCTTTGCGAGTTTGGGCCCGGTCATGCCGCCCGCTGCCCGGTAGCCGCCGGTGTGTGGAGTTGAACGTCGTGGAAAACGAGATGCTGAACGCGCAGGATATCTTGAAGGTCGAGGGGTTGCGAAAACGCTTCCCGATCCGGCAGGGCTTTTTCCAGCGTGCGGCCGGCTGGGTGCACGCGGTCGAAAACGTGTCGTTTTCAATCGAACGCGGCAAAACCCTTGGCCTGGTCGGCGAAAGCGGCTGCGGCAAGACCACCGTGGCGCGGATGATTTTAAAGCTTCTGCCGAGCGATGCCGGCCGCATCCTGTTCAACGGGGTCGACCTCTGCAGCCTATCGGATGCCGAGATGAAGCCGCTGCGCAAACAGATCCAGATCATCTTCCAGGACCCTTACGGCTCCCTCAACCCCCGCATGAGCGTGGGGGAGGCCATCGGCGAAGGCTTGCGCATGGCCGGGGTGCGCGGGCGCAACGCTGCGGCGGCGCGCACGCAGGAACTGCTCGCCCGCGTGGGCCTGTCGGCCCGCGCCATCGACCGCTACCCTCACGAGTTCAGCGGGGGCCAGCGCCAACGCATCGGAATCGCCCGGGCCCTGAGTGTCGAGCCTTCCCTGATCATCTGCGACGAGCCGGTTTCGGCCCTGGACGTGTCCATCCAGGCCCAGATCATCAATCTGCTGAAGGATCTGCAGGACCAGTTGGGGCTGAGCTACCTGTTCATTTCCCATGACCTGAACGTTGTCGGCTACCTTTGCCAGCGCGTGGCGGTGATGTACCGGGGTCAGATCATGGAACATGCGCCGACCGAGGAGCTCTTCGAGCATCCGCTGCATCCCTACACCCATCTGCTGCTCTCCGCGGTGCCGGACCCCGCGGATCCGAAACGCCTCGGGGCCAAGGAAGTGGTGAGTGAATTGCCGGAAACTGCACGGGATCTGCCCGAAGGCTGCCGATTCCGGCTCAAGTGCCTGGAGTCGGAAGAGCGCTGCCGGCGCTACGATGCACCCCTGGTCCGGGTCGGAGAGGATCATTGGGTACGCTGCTGGAAAGCCGCGGCGCAACAGTGAGAAAAGTCATTCCCGAAAGGACTTTTTAAAAAGCCGATGTCGACACATGGGGATCGTCATGACCGACCGCATGCTCAACACCCCCGAAACCGAGATCGCGCAGCGCATTGAGGTCCTGCAAGAGGTTCTGACCCTCAAGGGGCTGGATGCAGTGCTGATTCTGCAAAAGACGGACCTGTATTATTTCAGCGGCACCATTCAGCAAGCCCACCTCTATGTGCCCGTCACGGGGAAGCCGGTCCTGATGGTCAACAAGGTCCTCGCGCGGGCCCGCTCGGAGTCCTGCCTGGAGCGAATCGTCCCGCTGGGCAGCCCGCGCCTGATCCCGGAGGTGCTGAAACAGTCCGGATTGGCGCTGCCGAAGAAAGTCGGTCTCGAACTCGATGTCCTGCCGACAAATCTCTACTTCATTTACGCGGAGATCTTCAGCGCGGCCGAATTGACCGACCTTTCCACCGAGATCCGCCTCCTGCGCGCCGTGAAGTCGCCCTACGAGATCGAACTCATGCGGGAGGCCGCGCACTACTCGGACCGCGTTGCCGCCCTGGTGCCGGACCTGCTGCGCGCAGGCATGACCGAAATCGAGCTCGCGGGCCGCATCGAAGCCGAAGCGCGGCGCCTCGGCCACCAGGGCATCGTGCGCATGCGCCTGTGGGGCAGCGAGCTTTTCTTCGGGCACCTCCTGGCGGGACCTTCCGGCGGTGTACCGAGCTATCTCGCCTCACCGACCGGCGGCAGCGGGCTGAGCCCGGCGGTCGCCCAAGGACCGGGCTTCCGCCCGATCAAGCGTCACGAGCCCGTCCTGGTGGATTATGTGTTCGCCTACCGCGGATACCTGTCGGACCACGCCCGCATCTTCTCCCTGGGCCGGCTTGCCGATGAACTGGTTGCCGCCCACGCCGCCATGCTGGAACTGCAGCACCAGATCAAACTCATGGCCAAACCCGGGGTGCCATCCGGCTCGCTCTACGATTTCGCCCTGGAACATGCGACCCGGCGGGGCTTTGGCGACCACTTCATGGGGACAGGCACCGAGCGCATCCGTTTCGTCGGACACGGCGTCGGGCTCGAGCTGGACGAGTTCCCCTTCCTCAACGCCGGGCAGAACCTGGAATTGAAGGAAGGCATGGTCATCGCCCTGGAGCCCAAGCTGATTTTCCCGCTCAAGGGGGTGGTCGGCATCGAGAACACCCACGTGGTCACCCCGCAGGGGCTGGAACAGCTGGGGCAGTATTCGGATGACATCACGGTCGTTTAGGCAGGTTGTAACCATTCAGCCTATACACCTGATCACCCAAATCTTTAAACAGAACAGGAGGAAACGTCATGGAATCCCACCCTTCAGCGAAAAACCTGCGGGAGCTGATCCGCACCCGGCAGTGGACCAAACCCACCAGCGGGGCGGCCACCGGGCATGTCCAAGCAAACCTGGTGATGCTGCCGCAAGAGGCCGCATTCAATTTCCTGCTCTTCTGCGTCCGCAACCCCAAGCCCTGCCCGATCCTGGATGTGCTCGAGCCGGGCCAGGTCGAACCGCACATCGCGCCGGGCGCCGACCTGCGCACCGACCTGCCGCGCTACTGCATTTTCGAAAATGGCCGGCTGAAAGCCGAAGTGCCGGACGTACGCGACTGCTTCCACGCCGGCATGGTGAGCTTCCTGCTGGGCTGCAGCTTCTCCTTCGAAAATGCCCTGCTCGCCGCGGGGCTTCCGATTCGTAACATCGAAGAGAACAAAAACGTGTCCATGTTTATCACGAGCCGCAACTGCCGGCCGGCCGGGCCGTTTACATCGAAGCTCGTGGTCACCATGCGGCCGCTGACCCCGGAGCAGGCGGTGCGAGCGGTGCAGATTACCACCCGCTTCCACCTGACCCACGGCGCACCGGTCCACCTGGGAGAGCCCGACGCCATCGGCATCAAAGACCTTTCCCGGCCGGAGTTCGGCGACCCGGTCACCATCCGTCCCGGCGAGATCCCCGTGTTCTGGGCCTGCGGCGTCACTTCGCAGCTCGCGGCGACTTCCGTGCCGCTGCCGCTGGTGATCACCCATTCCCCCGGCCACATGTTCGTGTCCGATGTGAAGGATGAAGAGTTGACAATTTTGTAATGTAGCACCCGTTGCAAAACATTACCGCGCCAAATTTCTTGACAGGCTGAAACGCTTACGGTAACCGTATTCAACTTGGCGGAATTGCGGCTCGTACCGCTCTCCGAGTTCAGGTTCATCGGTCCTTCCCCCCACTAACTCTTAATCCGACCATTTCAAGGAGGCCAGCCATGAGAAAATCACAAAAATGGGCACCGTTGCTGCTATGCATCCTTTTGTTAACCGCGCTGGTATTGCCCAGCGGGGTTACGGCTGAAGACATCAAGATCGGAGTCCTTTACCCGCTTACCGGCGGTGCGGCTGCCGCCGGCCGTGAGCTGCGCGCCGGCGCCGAGCTGGCCGCTGAGATCGCCAATTCCGCCATGGCCGACATCAACATGACCATGGCCATGAATGCCGGCATCAAGAGCATGGGCGGGGCCAAAATCACCCTCATATTCAAAGACCATGAAGGCAACCCCACCCTGGGCGCCGACCTGGCCAAGAAGCTCATTCTGGACGACAAGGTTCAGGGTCTTCTCGGCTGTTACCACAGCTCGGTCACCAAGACCGTCAGCGCGGTTGCCGAGCAGTACGGAATCCCTATGATCAACGGTTCCTCCACATCGCCCGAGCTGACGAAACAGGGATATAAGTGGTTCTGGCGCACCACCCCGCATGACGTCTATTTCACCAAAGACCTTTTCGAATTTCTGAAGGGCCTGACCGAGGGCAAAGTCAAAGGGATCAAAGCGGTCCCCAAAAAGGACATCATGAACCTCGCCTCCGCCTGCGAAAAGACCGAGTGGGGCTCGGCCGTCTCTGATCTGATCGAAAAGTTTGCCAAGGACTATGGCTTCAACCTTAAGAAATCGATCCTTTACGGTGCCAAGGCGACCGACCTTTCCAGCGAAGTGCGGTCCCTGAATGCCGTCAAACCGGATGCCATGCTGTTCGCATCCTACACCTCCGACGCCATTCTCATGCTGAAAACCCTTAAAGACCAGAGAGTGCAACCCAGGATCATCTGGGGCCAGGACGCCGGCTTTGAAACGCCGGAGTTCCGCACGACCCTGGGTGACAGCATCGTGGGCGTGCTCACCCGCACGGTGTTTCTACCCAAAGTGGCGGAGGTCAAACCCATCGCCGGCCAGATCAACGCCATGTACAAGGCCAAGACCGGCAACGACCTGAGCGGCGCATCGGCTCGATCCTTCACCGGTTTGCAGACCTGGGTGGCTGTGCTGGAGAAAGCCGGCTCCACCAAACCGGAGGCTATTCAAAAGGCCGCCAACAGCATCGACATCCCCGCCGACCAACTGGTCGTCCCATGGGCCGGAATCAAGTTTGCCACTTCCGGCGAGGACATGGGTCAGAACGTTCTGGGCACCGGCCTGATCGGCCAGTATCAGAAGGCAAAGGACGGCAAAGTGGATCTGGAAATCGTCTACCCCTTTGATGTCGCCACAGCCGACATGGTCTACCCCTTCCCGAAGTTCTGATCCCGTCATATACTCTAAAAGCCGTTTGCCATCCCTCCGGAGGCCCGGAGGGATGGCCGGGTTCAGAGACGACGGCCTTGGAGAGATCTTCGAACGATGGATATCCTTCTCGGATCGCTCGTGTCCGGTCTGCTCGTGGGAATGGTGCTGGCGCTCGTGGCGCTAGGCCTCACCATCATCTTCGGGATGATGGACATCGTCAATTTTGCCCACGGCGAATTCCTGATGCTCGGCATGTACACCGGCCTTCTCACTTCCCAGGCAACGGGTCTCGACCCCCTGTTCACCCTGCCGGTCGCCGCCCTGGCCGGCTTCCTCCTCGGGCTGCTGTGCTATGCCGGGTTCGTGAAGTACCTGCTGCGGGGCCCGATGATCGCGCAACTGCTGGGAACCTTCGGGCTGATGCTCTTCCTGCGGAATATGGCGCTCATGTTGTTCGGTCCCAATGACCGTTCCCTTCAAAGCGGCATTCTGGTGGGGAAGAGTTTCGACATCGGATGGGGCATTATTTTTTCGGCGACGAAGCTGGCGGTCTCGATACTGGCTGTTCTGTCCTTCGTGGCGATCTGGCTCTTGATGCATCGCACCCGGCTGGGCAAAGCCCTTACGGCCACCGCCCTGAACCGCCAGGGGGCGCGCTATATGGGCATCCCCACCGAGCGCATGAACGCATTGGCGTGGGGCATCGGTTGCGGCAGCACCACGGTTGCCGGTGCTCTGATCGTCAATTTCTGGCCGGTCAACCCCTACGTGGGGCTCACGTTCACCATGATCTCCTTCACGGTCGTGGCGCTGGGAGGATTCGGCAGCGTTCCGGGGGCCTTCTTCGCAGGGCTGGTGGTCGGGCTGATCACCGAAATCCCGGGCTTCTGGGATTTCTTCACGATCACCTTCCACATCGACTGGATGTCGGAGGTGCCGATGACCTCGTTCAAGTACATGTGGATCTATGTGGCCTACTTCGTCATCATGGTGGTGCGGCCACGAGGGTTGTTTGGATGGAAGCAGTAAAAAGCGCTCTTGATTTTTCCGACTGCCCACGCTTCGATCGCACGGTCGCCCTGGTGGTGTTCGCATTGTTCCTGATTTTTCCCCTTTTTCCGCATTCCGCGTTCGCCATGGCCACCATGATCCAGTTTTTCATGTTTGCGCTCTACGGCATGGGCTGGAACACTATCGGCGGCTACGGCGGTCAGGTGGATCTGGGAAAGGCCCAGTATGTAGGGATCGGGGCCTATACCACCATGGTGATGCTGACCCGCTGGGACATTCCCTTCTGGCTGTCCATGCCGATCGGAGCCGCCCTGGCTGTATGCTGGTCTTTTATCATCGGCTATCCCCTCTTCAAGCTGAAGGGCCACTACTTTGCCATTGCGACCATCGCCACATCTCTGGTGTTGAAAGACCTCTTCGAGGTCTGGAAGTTCGTCGGCGCTTCCCGCGGTCTGGGGGTTTCTCCGACGAAATACACCCCTCCGGATTTCGTGAGGCTGATCTTTAAAGAGGACGTTTATTACTACTACGTCATTCTCTGTTTCTTCGTCGCGGGGCTGCTTTGCATGAACGCCTTCCGCAAATCCCGACTCGGCTTCCAACTGCGTTCCATCAAAGACAACGAGGACGTCGCCCGCTCGCTCGGCATAAACGCGCACTGGGCCAAGATCAAAACCTATGCGATTGCGACTGCATTTGTGAGCATCGTCGGCTCCTTTCATGCCGTCTATATCAAGAACATCGAACCGGAAGACACCATGAGCCTGGACATCTCCATTCTGATTGCGTTGATGGCCATGTTGGGCGGTGCAGGCTCCCTCTGGGGCCCGATCATCGGCGCCGGGGTGCTGATCCCGCTGAAGAGCTATCTCAAGGAATGGCTGGGCGCCAAAGCGGGGTTGATCGGCATCGATCTGGTTCTTTATGGCCTGATCATCATGGTCATTTCCGCTTTTGAACCTCGCGGACTTTGGGGCATCGTCGAAAAAATACGCCGCAGGAGGCGCACCTGATGGCCTTGCTGGAAGTCGAAAACCTCGTGAAGGCGTTCGGCGGCCTCAAAGCCAACGATGACGTGTCCTTCTCGGTGGACCAGGGGGAACTGCTGGGGCTCATCGGGCCGAACGGCGCCGGCAAGACCACCCTGTTCAACTGCATTGCCGGGGTGTTTCCGCCGACATCCGGCCGCATCGCCTTCGCCGGCAAAGACGTCACCGCGGTTGGCGCCCACGAGATGGCCCGGCGGGGCCTGGCGCGGACCTTTCAGGTCTACGTAGCCGCCGGCGACCTCAACGTGATAGAAAACGTCATGGTAGGCTGCTTCATGCACACCCGCTCCCGGTCTCGGGCCAGGACCCAGGCGGAAGGCATTCTGGAAGACCTCGGCCTCAGGGACCTCAAGTTGAATTTAGTGAGCGACCTGCCGGTCGCGGCCCAGAAGCGGGTGACCATGGCCACGGCCCTGGCCACTTCCCCCAAGCTGCTGCTCCTGGACGAGGTGGCGGCCGGTTTGAATCCCAGCGAAATCGAAGACATCATGGCCACGATCCGGCACATCCATTCGGATCTCGGAATCACCGTGATGCTGATCGAGCATGTCATGGAACTGGTGATGAACATCAGCCAGCGGGTCATCGTGCTCGACTACGGCAAGAAGATCGCCGAAGGCCCTCCTCAGGACGTCGCCCGCGACCCCCAGGTGATCAAGGCTTATTTCGGGGAACGCTACGTCCGCGAACACGCTGCAGACCTCGGAGGCTGAACCCACGCCATGCGCCGTCCGATTCTCGAAGTAAAGAACATCAAAGTGCGGTATTCGGGCCTGCCGGTGCTGCAGGGGGTTTCGCTGTCGGTGGATTCCGGCGAAACCGTGTGTGTGGTCGGCGCCAACGGAGCCGGGAAATCCACCCTCCTGCGTGCCATCATGGGCGCCCAACGCACATTCGAAGGGCAGATCATTTTCGCAGGAAAGGAAATCCAGCGGCTGCGTACCGAGCAGATTGTGCGTCTGGGGATCGTATATGTTCCCGAGGAGAAAATGCTCTTCCGGCCGCTGGCGGTCGAAGAGAACCTGATGCTGGGGGCCTACATTCTGACAGATGCGCGCCGGATTCTGGAAAACCTGGACTTTGTCTACGCTCTTTTCCCGCGTTTAAAAGAACGCCGCCTCCAGCCGGTATCCACGCTCTCCGGCGGCGAGCAGCAGATGGTCGCCATCGGCCGAGGCCTTATGTCGCGGCCGCAAATTTTGATGCTGGACGAACCGTCCCTGGGGCTGGCCCCGAAGCTGGTGGATGAAGTGCTCGACACGGTGCGGCGCCTGAAGCAGCAGGGCATGACGATTCTTTTGGTGGAGCAGAACGTGCGCGAAGCATTGGATCTTGCCGATCGCGGCTACGTTATCCAAACCGGACGCATCGTCGGCGAGGGCGGTGGGAAGGAACTGCTGGCGAGCGCCACCTTCCGGCAGGCGTATTTGGGGATTTAAACGATTTCTGAATCGAAGGGCGGAGATCTATGAGCGGCCCGAGGCATCGATTATGGCGTTTGGCTCCAGGGTTATTTTGCGTGGTCCTTTTGGGTTTGGTTGCGTGCGAAAACAGAAGCACCCCCGTGCAGCCGCCTCCGCCGAAGGTGACCGTGAGCAAACCGATCCGGCAGGAGGTGACCGACTCCCTTGAGTTTACCGGCAAGACCCAAGCGGTCAATACCGTCCAACTGGTTGCCCGGGTCGAGGGCTACCTGGAAGAAGTCTTTTTCCATGACGGTGAGCATGTCAAAAAAGGGCAGTTGCTGTTTCAAATTCAGCAAGACACGTATGTGGCCATGCTCAAGCAGGCGGAAGGGAATGTCTTGGCCCAAAAAGCGCGCGTTGATCGCGCTCGGATCGAGTTTGCGCGCAACAGCGATCTCTACCGGCAGAAGGCCGGCGCGCAGACGGATGTCGAAAACTGGCGCTTCCAGCTCGATTCGGCCCAGGCAGGTCTTATGGCCGCAGAAGCGCAACGGGATTTGGCAAAGCTCAACCTGGACTACACGTCAATCACCGCTCCATTCGACGGGCGGGTTGACCGCAGGTTGGTGGACCCCGGCAACCTGGTAGGCCCGGGAGGAAACACCGGAAATGCAGCTTCGGCCGCCGGCACTGCCGCGGGAACCCTTCTGGCGCAGATGACACAGGTGGACCCGATCTACGTTTATTTCAATGTCAGTGAAACGGAGGTCTCCGCTTGGCCCGGCCTATCCGAACGGTCAGGGGTCCGGGGAAATAACGCCATCTATCCGATCAGCATGGGTCTTGCCGACGAAGACGGCTACCCCCACACCGGGCATCTCGACTTCGCTTCGCCGAGCGTCAGCTCGACAACGGGAACCCTGTTGATGCGCGGCGTCGTCCCGAACCCGGAGGGGAATATCCTCCCAGGTCAATATGCCCGGGTGCGGGTGCCCGTCGGAAAAGCGACATCCGCAATTCTCGTGCCCAAGGTCGCCATCGGTTTTGATCAGGGAGGGGATTACGTGCTGGTGGTCAATGAGCGCAACCTGGTTGAACGCCGCAATGTGAAAACAGGAGCTTCGCATGGCGACCTTTATGTCATCAAGAGCGGCCTCGATGGAGATGAGCGGGTGATCGTCAAGGGACTTTTGCGCGCCATCCCCGGCCGAAAGGTAACTCCCGAGCAGCAACCGGTCGAAGGATGACCCGTGGACCCAGGCGGTCTCAGGTGGACAAATGATTTCCCGTTTTTTTATCGACCACCCTATTTTCGCGAACGTCATTGCCCTGGTTACGATCATTATCGGGCTGGTGTGCATCTACCGCCTGCCCGTGGCGCAGTATCCGGACGTCGTCCCGCCGACCATCCAAGTGAGTACGCGTTACCCGGGCGCCAACGCTGAGGTCGTCGCGAAAACGATCGGAATACCCATCGAAGAGGCTGTCAATGGGGTTGAAAACTCGATCTACATGTCCTCCACCAGCGGCAGCGACGGCTCGTATAATTTGACCATCACCTTCGATATCGGGACCGACCTCAATGCCGCAATGGCGTTGGTGCAGAATTTGGCCAACGGTGCGTTGGCCCAACTTCCGGGCAGTGCCACTCAGCAGGGGGTCACAATCAAAAAAGTCTCCCCGAACATTCTGCTGGTGATCAGCCTTTACTCCGATGACGACCGGTTTGACGATATATTTCTATCGAATTATGCCATCATCAACCTGCAGTACCCGTTGGGTCAGATTCCAGGCATCGGCCAAGTGCGGGTATTCGGTGCCGGGCCTTACAGCATGCGGGTCTGGCTCGACCCCAATAAGCTTGACGCCTACGGGCTCACGACCAATGACGTACTGGCCGCCATCCGGGGTCAGAACCTGCAGGTCGCTTCCGGGCAACTCGGTGCTCCGCCGGTACCAAGAGATCAACCCTTCCAATTCACCATCAACGCTCTCGGCCGTCTGACCCGTTCCCAGCAATTCAAGGACATCATCGTCAAGTCGACCAGCGGCGAGGCACCGCAGATCGTCCGCCTCGGCGACATCGCCCAGGTCCAACTGGGGCAGCAGAGCTACAGTAACTTCGCAAGACTCAGCGGCCACAAATCAGCCCAGATCGTGGTGTTCGCCCTGCCCAGCGCCAATGCCATCGGCCTGTCTGATCGCGTCCATCACGCCATCGCCGAGATGAGCAAGCAATTTCCGGAAGGGCTGAAATATGCCATCCGGTTCGACACGACCAACTTTGTCCGGGAGGCGGTCTCCAAGGTGTATGAAACGCTTTTCATCGCAGGCCTCCTGGTGCTGCTCGTGATTTTCATTTTCCTGCAAAACTTCCGGGCAATGCTGGTCCCGTTCACAACGGTCCCCGTCACCCTGATCGGTGCTTTCATCGCCATGGCCGCGCTCGGTTTCACCATTAATCTGATGACCTTGTTCGCGCTGGTCCTTGCGATCGGCATCGTGGTGGATGACGCCATCATCATCGTGGAGAACGCTTCATATTACATCGAGAAAGGACTGCAGCCCCGGGACGCTACCCTGAAAGCGATGCAGGAATTAACCGGACCGGTGATGGGGGTTACCCTGGCGTTGGTTGCCGTCTTCCTGCCGGCAGCCTTTCTTCCGGGCATTGTCGGACAGATCTTTCGGCAATTCGCCCTCGTCATTGCTTCCACGGCCGTCATCAGTGCCATCAATGCCCTTACGTTGAAGCCCGTCCAGTGTGCCTTATGGTTGAAGCCCCGCAGAGAGAAACGCCCCAACTGGTTTTACCGTGGGTTTAACCGGGCTTTCCAGGCCCTGACGGACATTTATATGGCGATCGTGGTCTGGATGGTGAAACGGCCTGCCTTGATGTTTCTCCTCTTTGTTATCGTCATCAGCGCGACCGTATGGGGCTTCCTGCGCCAGCCCAAGGGTTTCCTGCCCACGGAGGATCAGGGGTATGCCATCTTGCTGACCCGGCTGCCGGAGGGCGCCTCGCAGCCAAGGTCGCAGGCGGTTGCCGACAAGATCGACGGCATTCTTAAAAAAATCCCCGGAGTCGGGCATTGGGTCACCATCGGGGGTTACTCCCTGTTGGACGGAGCCAATGTGGTCTCGATCTCCTCAACCTTCATCATCTTTGAAGATTGGGAAAAACGGGGAAGCAATTTGCCTCAGGGAAAAATTGTCGCCAGCATCTATCATGCATTGGCGGATCTGCAGGAAGCCCAGGCCATTGTCGTCATCCCGCCGCCGATCCGAGGGCTTGGTCAAACGGGGGGGTTTCAAATGATGGTGGAGGATCGAGCCAGCCTCGGCCTCCATGAACTCCAACAGGCCGCGCTGGAAATCACCCAGGCGGGAAACTCTCAACCCAACTTACAGGGTCTGGTCAGTACCTTTAACGTCAACAACCCTCAGCTCTATCTGGACATCGACAGGACCAAGGCCGAATCCCTGCAGGTCCCCCTGGAAAACGTGTTCAGCACGCTCCAGGCCTACTTAGGCTCCTCGTTTGTCAATCTGTTCAACCGATACAACCAGGTGTTTCAGGTTTACATTCAGGCCGGCAGCCAATATCGTCTGGAACCTCGCGATATCAAGAATCTCCACGTCCGCAACAAAGCCGGAGAGATGGTGCCTTTAGGTACACTGCTCGATGTCCGGCAGGTCCTGGGACCTGAGTTGGTGACCCGTTACAATCTGTATCCGGCAGCGGCGATCTTTGGTTCCGCTGCGACCGGGTTCAGCTCCGGCCAAGCCTTATCATTGATGCAGCGATTGGCAGAAGCAACGTTGCCGCAAGGCATGGGCTACGATTGGACCTCGACGAGTTACCAAGAAAAGAAAGTCGGCAACCAAGCCTATCTCATTTACGCGCTCTCCATTATCCTGGTTTACATGGTTCTGGCGGCGCTGTATGAGAGCTGGGCGTACCCCGGTGCGATCATCCTGGTGGTACCCATAGCGCTGGTAGGGGTGCTTGTTGCCCTCATGACCCGCGGCTATGAGAACGACCTATACACCCAGGTGGGGTTGGTGCTGATGATCGCATTGGCGAGCAAGAACGCCATTCTGGTCGTGGAATTTGCTCGTGAACTGCACCACGGGGGGATGTCGGCAGTCGAAGCGGCTGTAGAAGCAACCCGCCGCAGATTCCGCCCCATCGTGATGACCTCGCTAGCCTTTATCGCGGGCGTGGTTCCGCTGCTGATCGCATTCGGAGCAGGCTCCGCAAGCCAGCGCGCCATCGGGACGGTCGTGTTCGGGGGCATGCTTGCCTCTACCCTGGTCGCCATCCCATTTGTACCCGTGTTCTATGTGCTGCTCGACAGAATGATCGCAAGAATCGGGCGGAAAAAAACTGAAGAGGTCGCGTTGTGACGGGTGAACACGAGACAAGAGATCCGCTTTTCTCCAAGGTGGATGCATTGCGTCGTCAATTGAGCGCAGCCGAGGAAAGGCGCATAAGAGCCGAGGATGCGCTGCAACGTCTGGAGCAGCGGAATCGTCTGCTGGGGGACAGCGCTCCTTTTGGAATCCTGACCGCCGACATCACGGGCCGGATAACCGGCTTGAACAGCAAGATAAGAGAGATGCTCCCGTGGCCGCCGGACTCGGATCCGATTTCCATCGATTTATTCGAATTCAAACCACTGGTGGAGGCCGGCATCGTTGAAGAATTTCAGCAGTGCGTCGGACTGAAAAAGCCCGTCATTTCCAAATGCTTTTCTATCTGCAAGCAAGGGGAAGACGGTTACTTGAGATTCCACATCTGCCCCGTCCTCGACGATGGTGGGGCCGTCACAGGCCTTTTGGCTTTCCTTGAGGATATCACCCTCCAGAAATCGGCAGAGGAGGCTGTGCGTGAGAGAGGGGAAAATTACCGCCTGCTGTTTCAGTATTCACCCATCGCCCTCATCGAAAGAGATGCCTCGCGGCTCAAGGCCTATGTTGAGCAACTGCGCGCATCCGGAGTAGCCGACCTCAGCGACTATCTGCATAAAAACCCTCAAGAAGCGTCTCATTGCGTGAGCATGATCAAAACGGTTGCGGTCAACGATGCGTTTCTGCGACTGCTGGAGGCGGATAACCCGGAGCAGGTGAAGGCGGGCATATACCCGAAGGATCAGGGCGAATTTTTCCGGATGGCTCATGAAGCCGTCCTGATGATCGACAGCGGCAATATTTCCGAGGAAAAGGAAAGGACCATCTTCACAGTAAAGGGGAACGCGAGAAAAGTCCTCGCCAAGGCCCTGATCGTGTCAGGCCATGAAGACACTTTCGCCCGGATTGTCGTCTCTATGGTGGATATCAGCGAGCGCAAGCGTGCCGAGGAAGCCCTGAGAATCAGCGAGCAGAAGTTTCGCGAACAGGCCCTCCGCGACAACTTGACCGGGCTTTATAATAGACGCTACCTTTACAAGTCCCTCTCCGAACTGATTGAGGCTTGCAAAGCGAATCGCTCGCCCCTTTCGCTCATCTTCATGGATCTCGACAATTTCAAGCAGGTAGTGGACGCTCACGGCCATCTGAACGGCAGTCGTGCGATCCAGGAGGTGGCGGCAACCATTCGCGATTCCATACGTGAACCGGCATATGCCGTTGCCTACGCCGGCGATGAATTTGTGGTGGTTCTGCCGGGTTTGAATCAGTTACAGGCCATGAAAACGGCCAGCTCCATTCAATCCCAAATGAACAACAGCGTCTATTTGCGCGAGCAAGGGCTTGATGTGAAGCTTTACGCGAGTTTTGGTATTGGCACTTTTCCGGAACACGCCGCAGATGTAACAGGCTTGCTGGCGGTAGCCGATCGGACTTTGTTCAGCGTCAAAGGAAAGGGAAAGAATGCGATCGGCTTGGCTGCCAAACCTCAATCTTGACTGATCTTCGACAGTGCGATTTTTAAAGTTGATGACGTGTTGCGAGTTCATCCGTGTTCTTTGGATCGGGTGTCATCCTTGTCGCAAACTACGCTTAAACGATTCTAATTCGCTTTCAACCTTCCGCAACATCTGCACTGCCTTCTCCAGCGACACGGCTTCAAAGGCGACTTCATCTCCGGGGCTGACCTGCCCGAGCAGCGGCAGGTCGGCCGAGATCACCGTGGCGATTTTGCGATACCCGCCCGAGGCCGTCTCGCCTAGAATAATAATGGGTTGGCCGTCTCCAGGGACCTGGATGGCGCCTGACAAAATGCCCTCTGAGATGATGGACTCCTCCAGGCCGGGTTTCCGCGTGACGACGGGGCCTTTCAGACGGATACCGGTGCGGTCGGAGTCAGGCGATACCGTGAAGGCCGTCGTCACAAATGTCTGTCGTCCCTCCTCTGAAAAGTGGTCGTCCTGCGGTCCCCAAACGACCCGCAGGCGCCAGGGCGAAGAGTAGACGGGAACCGCTTCCGGCATGAAGCCCCTGTCTGCGAAACGCAGGGCATCTTCGATCGGTTCAGCGCAAAGGATGTCCCCCTTGCGCAGCGGACGGCCGTCCAAACCGCCGAAGCCCGTGGACAGATTGGTCGACCGGCTGCCCATGACCGCCGGCACTTGGATGCCGCCCGCGACGGCAAGGTAGGCTCGCAAACCGCTCGTGGGCCCCGCAAATACAATGGTCTCACCCTCCAGTACCCTGTGCGATCGCCACATCGCCAGCGGCTCGCTGCCCTTGCGCGCCTGGAGGTCGCCCCCGGTAACGGCCAGCACCGTGTCGCGCAGAACCTTGATCCGCAGGCCCATGAGAGTCGTCTCCACCACGGCCGCATTCTCATCATTTCCGACCAGGAGGTTTCCTACCCGCACGGCGAATCCGTCCAGCGCCCCGCTGGCCGCAACCCCATAGCGCGCACATCCGAACCGGCCGAGGTCCTGCACCGTGCTCAGGATACCGGGAGACAGCACTGCGAACGTAGGTGGGCCCGCCATTTGTCAAATCTCCACTTGCCGCACGGCTTCGAATTTGACCCGGTCGCCCATCTCCAGCAGCGACGACGGTTGACGGGCCGGGTCGAACAGCTCGATGGGAGTCCAGCCGATTATTTGCCAACCGCCGGGGCTCTGCACGGGATAGATGCCCGTCTGGCGCTGGGCAATGCCCACCGATCCCTTGGGAACCCGCGTGCGCGGCGTGCTCCGTCGAGGTACGGCCAAGTCAGCCGGCAGTTCGCCCATGTAGGGGTAGCCCGGCGTGAAGCCGATCATGTAGACCCGGTAGATCGTTTCGGTGTGCAGGCGGATCACGTCGTCGGTGGCGATACCGAGATGCCCGGCCACCCCCTCCAGGTCCGGCCCGTAACCCCCGCCGTAAAACACCGGTACGGTGATCAGCTTCGCCTTCGGCAGATCGTCGGAACCTTTCTGGGCGGCGATCTGCGTAATGCGCTCCTTCAGCTCGGCCGGCGCAATCGTCAGGGGATCAAAGACCACCAGCAGCGACCGATAACCGGGGGCAAGCTCCCGAACGCCCGCCAGCCGTGCCTGCCGGAGCTGCAGCATGAGCTGCTGAACGCAGCGGTTGACCTCCGGCGATAGAGTATCGCCGAGCTCCACGAGAAAGCTGCGATCGCCCATGGGCCGGAATCTGGGCAGAGTGTGAACCATGGTGCTTATGTCCCTTTATGTCCATGACCAAACGCGCGCGCGTCGCGAATCGATAAGGAGTATGAAACCACTTCTATAGAAAATCAGCCGGCGGCTTGACAGAGACACCGGCGGCCTTGAGGGTCTCACGGATTTTCTGCACGAGTGCCAGGGCCTTGGGGTTGTCGCCATGGACGCAGATGGTATCGGCCTTCAGCTCGATTTCGGAACCGCCGATGGTCTCGACCTTGCCCTCTTTTACAAGCTTCAGCACTTTGGCCGAAACCACGTCGTTGTCATGGATCACGGCACCGGGCAGCTTGCGGGATACCAGCGAGGCGTCCGTGTTGTAGGCCCGGTCGGCGAAGAATTCAAAGGCGACGCGGATGCCGTGCCGCCGGCCGATGTCTTCCAGATCCGTGCGGTCCGATCCGGCCAGGACAAATAGAATCAGTCGCGGGTCCAGCGCAGCCATCACTTCCGCCACCGCCTCCCAGATCGCCGGGTTCTTCACGGCCATGGTATAAAGAGCGCCGTGGGGCTTGACGTGCTGCAGCCGTGCCCCCTGACGCGCGGCGACGGCCTGTAGCGCGCCGATCTGAACCGTGACGAAGTCCTTGATCTCCTCGAGTGTCACGTCCATGTTGCGCCGGCCGAATCCGACCAGATCCGGCAGCCCGGGATGCGCCCCGAGCGCCACCCCGTTGGCCTTGGCCAGCGCGACCGTCCGGCGCATCACGGTCGGGTCGCCGGCGTGATACCCGCAGGCGATGTTGGCGGAGCTGATGTGTGGGATGACCTCGGCATCGAGCCCGAGGGTGTAGGCGCCGAAACTTTCCCCGACGTCGGAATTCAGGTCGATTTGTTTCAGGGGCATGCTGAATACCTCCTTGCCACGGGTTGGGGTCCAAAGGATGCGCGGCCCGTCAACCATCGCCGGCGACGGGTTTTAGTGGATTCTTTTTTTCGCTGGCATCACCGCCTGAAGAACTCGTAAAAGGTCATCGGAAGCGATTGCTTTGTAAAGAGGCACCAACGAAAAAAGGGAACAGGCGCTGCGCCTGTTCCCTTTGAAAACCTCGGGGTGAAAAAGAATTAACGCTTGGAGAACTGGAACCGCGCGCGCGCCGAACGCTGCCCGTATTTCTTGCGCTCCTTGACCCGCGGGTCGCGCTTCACGAAGCCGGCCTTTTTCAAGGCGGTCCTGAAATCCGGGTTGGCGCAGATCAGGGCCCGCGTGATGCCGTGGCGGATGGCCGCCGCCTGCCCGATGGTGCCGCCGCCCTTGACGGTTGCGGTCACATCGTAAGCCCCAACGGTGTTCGTCAGCTTCAGCGGCTGCACCAACTCCAGGCGGGTGG
Source organism: uncultured delta proteobacterium (assembly GCA_963785045.1). GTDB lineage: Bacteria > Desulfobacterota > Desulfobacteria > Desulfobacterales > SpSt-501 > SpSt-501. The sequence continues at coordinate 242,324 of CAWAUC010000026.1, forward strand.
TCTCGATTGGAAAATATTCTTCCACGGGGAGGTTGTTGACGATGATGGCACCCGTGCCCGGCTTGAGCCAGGTTCTTGCAATCGACGTCTTGCGCTTTCCAGTGGCATAATAACTTGTTTCGGTTTGCATCCCATTCCTCGGTAATCAGTGGGGTTAAAAAATCAGGGGCTCTGGGTTCTGGGCCTGATGGGGATGGTCGCTGCCGGCATAGACTTTCAGTTTTTTGAACAGCCGGCTGCCGAGTTTGTTCTTGGGCAGCATGCCCTTCACGGCATGGCGGATCAGCTCTTCCGGTCGCTTTTCCATGATCTCCTGGGCGGTGGCGGTCTTGAGTCCGCCGATAAAGCCGGTGTGATGATGGTATTTCTTCAGGGTCAATTTTTTGCCGGTGAGCTTGACTTTTTTCGCGTTGATGACAACCACGAAGTCGCCGGTGTCCGCATGCGGGGTGAAGAGCGGGTTGAGTTTGCCCCTCAGCCGCGCGGCCACGCGGGAGGCCAGCCGGCCGAGAATGGCGCCGTTGGCATCGACCACATACCACTTCCCCTGAACATCGCTGTCTTTCGCGCTGTAGGTGTATTTTTTCACGATGGCTGCTCCTGTAATTTCAAAATCAAACTTATTTAGACCACCCGTGCACGCTTGTCAAGCAAAAAGATTAAAAAACGGTTTCAAAACCCCGGCTTACCGTTGACGGACCCCTATCCCTTCTGTGGACAACTGCCGCACCCGCCGACGGTGCGTGGTGCCGGCCGCAGCCCGGCGGCATAAAGGGTGTTTACAGAACAGACGCATTTTTCTATGATGGTAATCGAGGCGATCGTGCAAGCCGCGTGACCTCTATCGTTTTGAGAGCAGCCACCACAGCCGGTTCCCATGAACTCCCTCGAAACCGAAGTCAAATTCCATGTACCGGACCCGCCCGCCATGCGCGCCGCACTCTTGTCGCTCGGGGCGCGCAGTCTTGGCCGAAGCCACGAACGCAACCTGCGCTTCGAAAACGAGTCCCAGGGCCTGCGGCGCGCCGGAAACCTGCTGCGGCTGCGCCGGGACCGCAAATCCACGTTGACCTACAAATGCGCTCCCGCCCAAGCCGACCCGGAATTCAAGCAATTCATGGAGCTCGAAGTCGACGTCAGCGACTTCGATACGATGCGGCTTATCCTCGTCTCCCTCGGGTTTCATCCCGAGCAGGTTTACGAAAAATGGCGCGAAACGCTCGTTTTGGACCACACCGTCTTCTGCCTCGACGAGCTGCCCTTCGGACACTTTCTGGAAATCGAAGGCCCGAAGGAAAAAATCCGAGACTATGCCGGGCGTCTCGCCCTGGATTGGAATCGGCGCATTCTGTTGAATTACCTCCAGATCTTCGAGATCATCCGGGCGGACCAGGGCCTGTCTTTTTCGGATGTCACCTTCGCGAACTTCACCGGGCATGCGTTGGATCTCAGAGCTTTTCTGCCCCGCATGGAAGCCGGCCCTCCCGCACGCCAACGATCGGTCTGAGGGCCGCGCCGGGTCCCGACGCAAAAAAGGGGGATACCGGCTCGGGGGTGGGGCTTGCCGTCACTGCGGGGCGGAGGGGCTGAGGTCGACGGGAAACTCCCGGGCGGTTAGCAGTTCGCCCTCGTTTGAAAACACGTAAAGAATCGCCGAGTCATAAGCAGGCAGATTTTTGGGGGCGGGCATCGTCAGGGTGAAGGCCTTGGAATGGCTGATCGAAAAGCGATAGCCGCGCTGCCGCCCCGAGGGCCGGCCCTTCCTAAGATCCACCGCCGGCATGGACATCCAATCCTGGGGGTCGAGGAGGCTGCCCCTCAACACGGCCACCACATGACCGGTCCGCGGCTTGCGTCCCTGGCTGGTGTTGACTATCTTGAACTGCAGCTCCAACGTGTTCTTGCTCCGGTCGTATCGTATCCCCAGATCCTCCGCCACGATCCCTTCCCCCATTCCTACAGGCACCCTTGGCGCCGGGAGATCGCTCGAAGGCGTGGAGGATTTTCCGGATGCCGCTGCCTCGCCCGGCTGTTCCGGAAGAGGCTTGGGCAGGACTTTGGCGGCTGCACCGGGTGGAGCCGACGCCGGCGCCGGCGCAGGCGGCCGGTTCACCCCCGCCAGGGTTTCCTTCATTTTCGTTTCCACCAGCACCACTTGAGCGGTGAGAAGATCACGCTCCTCGCGAAGATCCCGGATCGTCTGCCGGGACGCCTCCAGGCCCTGCTGAAGTTCGATGGTGCGGCGGTGAAGCGTGCGATTAACCACCGCAAGACCGCACACCGCGGCCAGCAACAGCAGGAAGGCCGCACCCGCCAAGGCCAACATGATTTTGACCCGCTTGAAAGCGATGACCTTCCCGTGCTCGCCGATGAAAAGCACCGTCCAGCGCCGCCCGTCTTCGCGGTTTGCGCCCAAGGCTGAGGGTGCATTCAAATTACTGGGCGGGGTGTTCATCGTATGTCTCCGGCGTTTGTGGACGGGTCCCGTTGGGGTCCGACAAGGGCCGCACTCGAACGACGTCTCCCTTGCGGGCGCTGAAGAAATCTCTGGCGCTGCCCGAATTCATCGCAATTTCAAGGTAACCCCGGCTTCCGATCAATGCCAGCACCGCGCGGGATTCCTTATCGGCGTAAGTTCCGGAAATACCCTGAATCCGGCCGGAGCCGAAGGCGACCTCCCAGGACGATCCGCACGGCCGCAGCGCTCCGGCATCGATGTTGGTGATCAGGTTTCCAAATCGGTCGATATGGATGATTCTTCCGCTGACTTCACCGTTGGCCTCGAGACGGGCCTTAAGATCGCCGATGCGAACGGCACACGCGTAATCGATCGCGGGGCCCAGCGCCTTAGTCTGCGCGCCCCGTGATAAATGCGCCGCGATCGGAGCCAGCACATCGCGGCCGTGAAACGTCCGGCTGACGGCAGGCCGCCGGTAATCCGAGTCGTCCAGCCGCCGCAAGTGGCCGCGCGGCTCGGCCTCCAGCAGCAGCGAAAGCACCCCGTTGTCCGGAGCCAGAAATATCCGGCGTTGGACCTCCAGACACAGCAGGGCGCGCTCAGTGCCCACCCCGGGGTCTACGACCACGACGTGGATGCTTCCTTCCGGAAAATATCGCCACGAAGACTCCACGGTAAAGGCGGCCTGCGCCACGTCCTGCGGATCGATCGCGTGCGTGAGATCGATGATGCAGGCGGCCGGGTCGATCCCGAGCATGACCCCCTTCATGAGGCCAACGTATTCGTCCTGCTGGCCGAAATCGGTGATCAGGGTGATGATACTCATGCTGATCTCAGGTAAATATTTTTTGTTGGACGCTGAACCCCAGGTGCCGGTAAGCGGCTTCGGACGCCTTTCTCCCCGAGGAGGTTCGGATGATGAAACCGATCTTCAACAGATAAGGTTCGACGATGTCCACCAGAGTGTCCGACTCCTCCTGGAGGGTCGCCGCAATGGCCTCGATGCCCACCGGTCCCCCATGGTAGAATTGGATGACCGTTTTCAGATACCGACGGTCGAGATCCGTGAGGCCCTTGACGTCGACGCCTTCGAGTTCCAACGCGGCGCCCACGGTCTCCTCGTTGATCAGTCCGCCGGCGCGAACCTGGGCGTAGTCCCGAACGCGCTTAAGCAGCCGGTTGACGATCCGGGGCGTGCCGCGCGAGCGCCGCGCAAGCTCCAGGGCTCCTTCCTCGCCGATGGCCACCTGTAAAAGTGCGGCCGAGCGCTTTGTGATCCGCACCAGCTCGTCCATCCCGTAAAAATCGAGGTTGCGAAAAATGCCGAATCTATCGCGCAGCGGAGCAGACAGCAGCCCGACGCGGGTGGTGGCCCCGACGAGCGTGAAGCGCTTCAGTCGAAAGCGGTGGCTGCGGGCATGCACTCCTTTGTCGAAAACGAAATCGATGGCGAAATCCTCCATGGCCGGATAGAGCAGTTCTTCCACTGGTTTGGAAAGCCGGTGGATCTCGTCGATGAACAATATGTCGCCGGCCTCCAGGTGCGTGAGGATGCCGATCAGGTCTCCTCCCTTTTCGAGGGCCGGACCGGAGGAGATGGTCAGGTTGGACCCCATTTCATTTGCGATGATGTAGGCCAGCGTGGTCTTGCCGAGCCCCGGGGGGCCGTGCAAGAGCACGTGGTCGATCGGCTCGCTGCGCTGGGCCGCAGCCTCGATGGCGATCTTGAGGGTTTCAACCACATCCTGTTGGCCGACATAGTCGGTCAACAGCTTCGGCCGCAGCGAAACGATCTCCGGTTCGAGATCCTCTTCGCGGACATGGCTGGAGAGCAGCCCCTGAGGGTCGGATGAGAAGGAGAGGATGTCGTCGGTCATCGGTTAATCTGTTTCGGCCGGCGGTGCAGCGTCCTGCTGGCCGCGGTAGACTTCTTCGAACAGTTCTTCTGGGGTCGTGATGGAGGCATTGCGCTTGAGCGCCTCTGTGATCATGCGCTTGGCATCCGGCACGCGGTGCCCCAGCTGGCGCACCATGACGTCCAGCACCTGTTCGGTAAAATCCTGTGTCCGTATCGCCCCCGCTTTGGGCTCGTCGCGCTTGAGCGCGAACTTGCCCATCCGCCCCTCCAAGGTCGCGACGATCTTCTGGGCCGTGCGTTTCCCGATGCCTTTGAGGCGGGAGAGGGTTTCGAAATCGCGGGATTCGATCGCCCGGGCGATGTCGCTGACCGGAACCATCATCGCCTTGACGGCCTTCATCGGGCCGATGTCCTCCACGCTGATGAAGTGTTGAAAAAATTCCTTCTCGATTTCGAAGGTGAACCCGATCAGAACCGGTCTGGGCTGCCGCTCGGTCTGCTGATGATAAATATACAACGCAATGTCATCGCCGATGTTTTTCTCCGCGACGACCTCCATGACAACGGTCGGCAGGAGGATCTCATAGCCGACCTGGTTGGCGAGCACCAGAACGCGGTCTTCCTGCCGGTTGAGAATCTTGCCGGTGATGTAGCCGATCACGTGCGCTCTGAGCCTCCCGCTCGGTGGATGTTTCAAAGGCGACGGGGACGGTCGGCAGCAGCAGGGCTCCCGGACACCTCCTCGATTGGCAACCCGCGGTTCCGGCCGGCCGCCGCAGCGGTAGAGCCCGATGATGGCCAACCCGAGGGCGTCGGAGGAATGAGACGGCCGGATCAGAGACGGGTGGCCGAGAAGCCGGCGCACGGCCGTCTCCAGCTGAGCCTTGGACGCGTTGCCGTTTCCCGTGAGGGCCTGCTTGGCCTCACGCACAGGGACCTGCACCGCGTCCAGCCCGGTGCGGGCGGCCGCCAGCAAGATCACCCCGGAAACCTGCCCCAGGGAGATCCCGGACTTCGGATACTCCTTCAAAGAGAAGACGTCTTCAACCACGACCAGGTCGGGAGCCTCCGTCGTAAACACCTGCATCAGCCGGGAGAAGATGTGATCGAGGCGCTGGGACAACCGGGTCTCTTTCGAGGTGTGGATACACCCGAAAGAGTAGCCGGCCACGTCGACTCCACGCCCCGACACGATCCCGATGCCCGTGGCCGAAAGGCCCGGGTCTATTCCCACGACTTTGAACATTCTGTGGCCCCGGATGAAGGCGGCCAGCCGGCGCACGTGGCCGCCGGCAGGCCTGTGCAGGCATGCGCGGCGCCGATCAAGCGCCTCCAGGTGCCGCTCCGGCTGCTGGCGCGGTTCAGCGCATTTCTTTCAGCTTATCGGAAGCGGCTTTGGCTTCGCTGGTGTTCGGGTGCTTGCGGACCAACTCCTCAAAAATGAGCCGCGAATTAACCTTATCACCCAGACTCTGGAACGCATAGCCTTGCTTGAGCAGCGCGGCCGGAACCTTGTTGCCCTTGGGGTATTTCTCGATCACCTTCTGGTACTCGAGGATCGCTTTTTCATATTGTTTTTCCCGAAAGAAGGTCTCCCCGATCCAGAACTGGGCGTTGTCCGCATTCTGAGAATTCGGGTAGTTGAGGATCAGGTCCTCGAACCCTTTGCGCGCGGCCGCCATGTTGCCCTGATCGAATGCCTGTTTGGCCTTGTTGTAGAGCTCCGTCTCGGAGGGCGCCTTGGCTCGCCGGACCTTCGGGTTTGATCCTCGATTCGGCCTTGGACCCGATCACCATCGGTTCTAGTTTCAGGATCTGCTCGATGCGGGACAGGCGTTGGGAATTCTGGTTGCCCACCTCCTCCAGCCGCGCCAGTCTGTCATCGGGCGGCTTGTCGCTGGTTTCACTCACGGGGCGCTGCTGCCGCACGGAATGTTCCAGTTCTTCTATGCGGCCGGTCAAAACCCGCATCTCATCCCGAATCTCGTCGATCTGGGCGCGCGTCGTGGCAGACTGCTGGCGCAGGGCCTGTTCGGTGGCTTCGCGGTTTTTCGCAAAATCATCACGCCGCCGCCGATCTTCGGCATCGCGCATTTCCATCTCGCTCAAACGGGAATCGATCGTGGTGACATCCCGCCGCGTCGCGCATCCGGAAAGCGCCATCAGAAAGAGCGCGGCGGCGATGATCCATTTCGAGATAATCGGAAAGGTCGGGGAAGTCAGCATGGCACGCCTTTACATCGCGGAAGACGTTGGGAGAGGTTAAACAGACGGCAAACGACGCCAAAATGCGTGCGTTTGCCGTCTGTTGTTGAACCTGCATGAAAGTCCTTCGAGCGCGGCATAATCACCCGTAGCCGAAGGGTGTGGGTGCTGATTCCGTTAGAAGCTGACCACAAAACCATCGTTGCGGTTTTTGGCCCACGCCGTCTCGTTGTGAGCCGGATCGATCGGCCGTTCCTTGCCGTAGCTGATCGTGGTGATGCGTTTGGCATCGGTGCCCATATCCACCAGGAACTTCTTGGCGGACTGCGCCCGGCGTTCGCCAAGCGCCATGTTGTATTCGGCCGTGCCGCGTTCGTCGCAGTTGCCTTCGATGGTGACCTTGGCCTTTGCATTGGCCTTGAGCCAGTCGGCCTTTTTCTTCAACAGGGACTGGGCTTCCATCTTCAGCGCGGACTTGTCGAAGTCGAAGTAAATTCTTTCGGTCATGAAGGCCGGGGTTGTCATGACCATCGGTGCCGGAGCCGGGGCCGGAGCCGGTGCCGGCTTAGGCGCTTCCATCGCCTTCGCGACCGGTGCCTGGGCAGCTACTTTCTTCTGACAGGAAACCAAAAAAAGCAACCCCGGCATCACCAGAAGCAATGCCACAACCAACCATACTTTCTTCTGCATTTTCTGTTCCTCCTCTTTTTTGTTAGGTTTGGTGCGTTTTGGTGTTCAATTAAAAACACCCTGAGACCATTTGGGGTTCGTCTGCTCTCCATTCAGCAGCAACAGCCGTCGCTGATCCGTGCCGAATTCCGTCATCACGTAGAGCCGGTAGGGCCCTTCGCGCTGGGTGCTGAAAACAATCAGGCTGCCGTCCGGCGACCATGAGGCCGATTCACTGCTGCCGGCCGCATTGGTCAACTGGATCGGGCTTTGCTGCCCGCCCGCGTCGATGACAAATACCTGTTGAAAGCCATTGATTTGGGATGTGTATACAATCTTGTCCCCGCGGGGCGACCAGGCGGGTTGAGTATTATATTTACCCTCGAAGGTCAAGCGGCTCTCGTTTCCCGACCCCACGTCCAAGATGTAAATCTGGGGCGAACCGGACCGATCGGATACAAATGCCATCTTGCTTCCGTCGGGCGACCAGCTCGGCGAGACATTGCTTCCCCGATTGCTGGTCAACTTTTTAATCACTTTTCCGGTTCCCGTCAACAAATATATTTCCTGGTTTCCACTGAAGGACAGGGTTGCCGCCATCTCGAATTTCCCGGGCACCCACGCGGGAGCGATGTTGATTCCGCTCTGGGCGATGGTCGTCTCCTGCTTGGTGTTCAGGTTGCGGATGAAGATGTCCGGTTTACCGGCTTTGTAGGAGGTGTAAGCCACGTATTGTCCGTCGTCCGACCAGGCGGGAAAAAGCGAGATGGAATCGTTGTAGGTGAGCCGGGTCGGGTTGACACCGTCGAAATCGCAGATGTAGATTTCTTTCTTCCCGGAGCCGGTCGAAACGAAAACGATCCGGCTGTTGAAAATACCTTTGTTGCCGGTGAGGTAGTAGATGACTTCGGAGCAGAAACGCAGAACCATTTTGCGCAACTCGGAGAGGCTGCCCGAATACCGTTTGCCGAGGACCTGACGGCTCTTGAACGTGTCGAAGAGCCGCAACTCCATTTGGATGTTGTCTCCGGATTGTTCGAAAAGCCCGGTAATGAGCAGCTCTGCGCCGACCACCGTCCAGTTCTGGAAATTGATGTCGGCAGCTCCCACACCGTTTTTTTGGGGGTCGAAGAGAAAAACACTCCGGTCCATGATTTTAAAGTAGCCGGTGAAGTCCAGGCTGCCGGACATGAGCTCGACCGCCTTGCGGGAATACTCCGCCTCTGCGGCCCCGCCATTTCCGTTCTTGAACATCGGGATGGCCAGAGGGATCTTGCGCAGAAATGGATTTGTAATGTCGATGTACTGGGTGGTGTCTTGGGCGGCCGCAGGGAGGGCCATGCACAGGAAGCACACGAGGGCACATGCCCCGCACAGCAATTTCCACACTCTCATTCCGGCTCCCTTTTGTCTGTCGTGCGATCGAGTCCCTGAAACATATACCATGTTTTCGATTTTTCAACCCCTCACCGAATTCCCTCCGGGGTGAACCGGATGGCCACCTGCACATAGGGCATCTTGATGGCCTGGGGGTGCGGTTTCACCGGACTGGACTTCGCAATCGCCCGAAAGGCCGATTCGTCCAGATAGGCGTTGTTGGAACGTTCCGTGTATCGGATGTCGGTGATCTGACCGTTCGGGAGGACCTTGAACACCAGACCCACCTGCAGTTTCTTGTCGCTGCCCGCCAACTGGGGCGAGAAGGCCCAGTTTTTTTCCACCTGGTAAGCAATTTCAGCCCGGTAGATATCGATCGGCTCGATCTGACCGGGTCCGCCTCCCCCGCCGCCTCCGGCCGGTCCCGCCCCCGACGCTGCAGCACCGGGCGGGCCGGGCCGAGGTTGCGTGGCCTCGGCCTCTCCGAGTTTTTTGCGGATGCGATCGATCGCGGCGGTGACCGAGCCGGAGTCCGGCTCTTTGACTTTTTTCTCGATCCGGTCGATCGCCTGCTCGATCATCTTCTCGGGGTTCTTCGTCTGCTCTTTGAGGGATTTCTTCTCTTTCAGCTTGGGAGGCGCCAGGGAAACTTCGGGTTTCGGCGCCGCCGGGACCGGCTTCGGGGCCGGCTCGGCGATTGGCACGGCGGGCTTTTCAGGGGGTGGCTTCGGCGTTTCGACCGGCTTGGGCGTTTCAGCGGGTTTGGGTTTTTCCACCTTCGGGCCGCCGTCACCGGCGCCCGCGCTGAGACCCGGACCGGGCAGGGTCACCAGGTTCACGCTGATCGCGCCCGGGAGACGCCGCGGCGCGGAAAAACTCATCGGGATATAGACGAGCGCACCGATGACGAGCAGATGCAGGCCGAAGGAGAGCAAAAACGGATACGCCACCGGATGGGTGCGATTTTCACCCTCCGAGCGGTCTAATCTGCGAGCCGGCCGACGGTCTTTCATCCGCGTTTTGCTTTGGCTGCCTTGGCATCCTTCTCGGGAGGCGCGGGCTCGGTGACCATCCCCAACTTATCGACGCCGGCGTCTTTGATCCGGGCCATCACCTGGGCCACCAGGCCATAGGAGACATCCTTGTCCGCCTTCAAATACACGTCCGCGCTGGCCCGGCCTTGAATGATTTTAGCCAGCTTATCCTGCAACGTGTCGAGAGACACCTCGAAATCGTTGATAAAAATCTGGTTGTCTTTACGAACCGTGATCACCAGGTGCTCTTCCTTGGTTTCCAGGGCCTTGGTGGTCACCTGCGGGAGGGCCACATCCAGTCCCTGCATCAGCATGGGGGCCGTCACCATGAAAATGATGAGCAGCACGAGCATCACATCGACGAAGGGGGTGACGTTGATGTCCGACATCAAGCCGTTGCTGCCGCTGCCGGTGTTCATCCCTTTCTCCTTTCAATCCGCATGATGTCGCGCTCGATGATGTTCAGAAAATCGGCCGAAAAACTTTGCATTTCGGTCTCTACGATTCTTATTTTACTTATAAAGTAGTTAAAGGCGATGACGGCCGGGATGGCTGCCGCCAGGCCGGCGGCCGTGGTCACCAAGGCCTCGGAAATCCCGGGAGCGACGACCGCCAGGCTGGCGGAGCCCTTCTGCCCGATGCTGTGAAACGAGGTCATGATGCCCCACACCGTTCCAAAAAGCCCAATGAAGGGCGTCGTGTTGCCGGTAGTCGCCAGGAACGGCACCATCTGGGTCATGCGCGTCATTTCAGTATTGATCGCCCGGCGCAGGGCCCGCTTCACGTTGTCCGTGCCTGCAAACCGCGGACTGAAGGTAAACGCCGGGCTCGCACCGGCCGAGGAGGGGTCGCCGGGTTCTGCTGACTCGCCGGCCTGACTGGTCTTTTTCAGCTCCATATACGCCACCCGGAATATCCGCGCCAGCGGGCTGCCCGGCAGCTGCTTCGCCCGCGCGAAAGCGTTCGAGAAATCCCGGCTCTTCCAGAAATAGTCGCTGAACTCGGCCGAGTCGTGAAACGCGCGGCGAAGATAGCGGTACTTGATGATGATGATAGCCCACGAGCTGACCGAGAAAAACAGCAGCAGCAGCAGCACCAGTTGAACGACGAGGCTGGCGTTGCGAATCATGCCGATCAAATCCAACTGCGCTAATTCCATGGCGAAATTCCGCTCCTCTTTGGCTGTGGGTGTGTGGCGGTTTGCCCGATCTATAGGAATCCGACTTTATAGCATAAAACCCAAATAAGTCAAATAAGTTCGCAGCGACGGCCCCCCGGCCGGCGCGGGTGGACACATCCGTTTAGCGAAGCGCAACTTTGCAATTGGAGTTTTTACGAAACCATCCACATTGGGAGTTGCCTTTGGCGAGAGTCCGGCTTACAACCCTCTATATACTTGAAGCCATCTCAAAATAGCAGATCACAGCCATTTCTGGATGGACACGAGATAGCTTCTAATCTCAACTCCAGCGAGGATGCGTATGAAGCCCATTGCCGATCTGCTGTTTGAGGCCCGGATGCTCAAGGAAATCCCCCGCTCCGGTTTCCAGTTTCTCGGCGCCGGACGCGAATCCGTGGCCGAGCACGTCTACGCTACCACGTTCATTGCCTACGTGATGGCGCAGATGCGCCCGGAGGCGGACGCGCTCAAGCTGATTACCCTGGCCCTGGTCCACGATTTTCCGGAAGCCCGGATCGGTGATTTGAACTCGGTCCAAAAAGCCTACGTTCGCGCCGACGAGGCCGCCGCCGTCGCCGATGCCACCCGCGCGCTGCCCTTCGGGCCCTGTCTGGAGGCGCTGGTCCTGGAATACCGCGACGGTCAGTCGCTGGAGGCCATGCTGGCGCGGGATGCCGACCAGATTGCGCTCATCCTGGAATTGAAAGATCTCAAGGACATCGGCTACGAAGCGCCGAACGACTGGCTGCCGCATGTCCTGACCCGGCTGCAGACCGAAACCGGCAAAGCTCTCGCCGCGGCGGTCATGGCCACTCGCCGGGATTCCTGGTGGTGGCAGACTGCCGCATCCACTCATAGGGGATGATCGCCCGCCCATTTCACGAAATGGTCCGGATAGCCCGCCGCAGCTAACGGACCTGTTGACAGGGAAATTTCAAAGTTTTAAAGGTAAGGATGTCGTGCCATTTGCCGGGAGTGCGGCCCGGCAATCCATCTCAGCTTGTCGGAGGAAGCGCTATGAACTGGTTGACCGCGGCCCTCGGATCATCCGTCGGCAAGAAGCTCATGATGGCCCTGACCGGACTGGCTTTCACCGGTTTCCTCGCCGGCCACCTGGCCGGAAATCTGACGATTTACGGAGGCCGGGCGGCCTTCAACGGCTATGCCGAAAAGCTGCACGCGCTTGGCCCGCTGCTCAAGCTCGTCGAGCTGGGGCTGATCACGTTTGCGGCCGTGCACATCCTGACCGGCCTGTGGCTCTTCCTCCAGAACCGCAAGGCCCGGCCCGTGCGTTACACCCAGGACACATCCGCCGGCGGCAGAACCCTGAGCTCGCGGACCATGCCTTACACCGGGCTCATCATACTGGCCTTCGTCGTTTTTCACTTGGCCAATTTCACCTTCGCGGACAAAACCAAAACCACCATATTCGACATCGTCTCCGCCGCCTTCGCGAGCCCGGTTTACGTCGGAATTTACGTAGCGGCCATGATCGTGGTGGGGTTTCACGTCCGGCACGGGTTCTGGAGCGCCCTCCAGAGCCTCGGCGCCAACCACCCGAAGTTCATGCCGGCGATCGCCGCTCTCAGTGTGGCCGCCGGCCTGATCGTCGGCTTCGGCTTCGGCATGCTGCCGATCTTCATCTCGCTGCGTTTCTAGCCGGCAGCACGCGATAGAAAGGACCCCCCATGCACCTTGATGCCAAGATTCCTGCAGGCCCTCTGCCCCAGAAATGGGATCTCCACCGCTTCGAAACGAAGCTGGTCAACCCCGCGAACAAGCGCAAATATGACATCATTGTCGTGGGCACCGGGCTGGCCGGCGCCTCGGCCTCGGCCAGCCTGGCGGAGCTGGGCTACAACGTCAAGACGTTCTGCATCCAGGATTCCCCGCGCCGGGCGCACAGCATCGCCGCTCAGGGCGGCATCAACGCGGCCACGAACTACCCCAACGACGGCGACAGCGTCTGGCGCCTGTTCTACGACACCGTCAAGGGCGGGGACTTTCGCGCCCGCGAGGCCAACGTCTACCGCCTGGCCCAGGTGAGCAACGCCATCATCGACCAGTGCGTGGCCCAGGGGGTCCCCTTCGCGCGCGAGTACAGTGGGCTGCTGGCCAACCGCTCCTTCGGCGGCGCCCAGCTGTCGCGCACCTTCTATGCCCGCGGCCAGACCGGCCAGCAGCTGCTGCTCGGCGCCTATAGCGCCCTGATGCGCCAGGTGGCCGCCGGCAAGGTGAAGATGTTTGCCCGCCGCGAGATGCTCGACCTCGTGGTCGCCAACGGGCAGGCACGCGGCATCGTGACCCGCAACCTGGTCAGCGGCGAGCTTGAGCGGCACGAGGGCCATGCCGTGCTGCTGTGCACGGGCGGCTACGGCAACGTCTATTTCCTGTCGACCAACGCCAAGGCCTGCAATGTCACGGCAACCTTTCGCGCTTACAAACGCGGGGCCTTCTTTGCCAACCCCTGCTTCACCCAAATCCACCCGACCTGCATCCCGGTGCACGGCACCTACCAGTCCAAGCTCACCCTGATGAGCGAAAGCCTGCGCAACGACGGCCGGGTCTGGGTCCCGAAAACCGCGGGCGACAAGCGCCCGCCGTCCCAGATCCCGGAATCCGAACGGGACTATTTCCTGGAGCGCAAGTACCCGAGCTTCGGCAACCTTGTCCCGCGCGATGTGGCCTCCCGCAACTCCAAGGAACAGTGCGATCAGGGCAAGGGGGTCGGCGCAACGGGGCTGGCGGTGTACCTGGATTTCGCCGATGCCATCGCGCGCGACGGCCGGGCCAGCATCGAGAAAAAATACGGCAACCTGTTTCAGATGTATGACAAGATCTCCGGGCAGGACCCCTACCAGACCCCGATGATGATCTACCCGGCCGTGCACTACACCATGGGCGGGCTGTGGGTCGACTACAACCTCATGAGCACCCTCGACGGACTCTTCGTGCTCGGAGAGGCCAATTTCTCCGACCACGGCGCCAACCGCCTGGGGGCGAGCGCCCTGATGCAGGGGCTGGCGGACGGGTATTTCGTGATCCCCTACACCATCGGCGGCTATCTGGCCGGTGCCCGCTTCGAGGCGCTGGGCACCGATCACGCCGTGTTTGCGGATACCGAGCGGCAGGTCCGCGAAAAGGTTCAAACACTGCTCTCGGTCCGGGGCAAACGCACGGTCGACGACTTCCACCGCAGGCTCGGCCTCATCCTGTGGGAGTACTGCGGCATGTCCCGTAACAACGCGGGGCTCGCGAAGGCCCGCACCTTGATCCAGGAGTTGCGCGCAGAGTTCTGGGAAAACGTGCTCGTGCCCGGGACGGAGACGGACTTCAACCAGAGCCTGGAGAAGGCCGGCCGGGTGGCGGACTTCCTCGAGTTCGGCGAACTGTTGGTCATCGATGCCCTGGCGCGCCAGGAATCCTGCGGCGGGCATTTCAACGAGGCCTACCAGACCGATGAGAACGAGGCGCGGCGGGATGACGCCAACTTCTGTCACGTAGCCGCCTGGGAGTTTGCCGGCAAGGGCAAGGACCCGAATTTCCACAAGGAGCCCCTGGTGTTCGAAAACGTCCACCTAACCCAAAGGAGCTACAAGTGAGCACGACCATCAGCCTGACACTGAAAATATGGCGCCAGAGCAGCCCCACGGACAAAGGGCGTTTTGAAAACTATACGGCTAAGGACATTTCCACGGACATGTCCTTTCTCGAGATGCTCGACGTCGTCAACGAGCAGCTGACACTCGCGGGTCGCGAGCCGGTCGCGTTTGACCACGACTGCCGCGAAGGCATCTGCGGCTCGTGCGGCACCATGGTGAACGGCCGCGCCCACGGCCAGCTCAAGGGCACTACCCTCTGCCAGCTGCACATGCGTCATTTCACGGACGGGGAGACCCTCGTGATCGAGCCATTCCGTGCCCGGGCCTTCCCGGTCATCAAGGACCTGGTCGTCGACCGCAGCGCCTTCGACCGCATCATCCAGGCCGGCGGCTTCATCTCCGTCAACACCGGCAGTGCACCGCAGGCCAATACGCTCCTGGTTCCGCTCCCCAACGCCGAGAAGGCCATGGACGCCGCCGCCTGCATCGGCTGCGGGGGCTGTGTCGCCGCCTGCCCCAACGCCTCGGCCATGCTGTTCGTGAGCGCCAAGGTCTCCCAGTTCGCGCTCCTGCCCCAGGGAAAGCCCGAGGCCGCGCGGCGGGCCCTCGCCCTGGTCCGAGCCATGGACGCATGCGGGTTCGGGAACTGCTCCAACCACCGCGAATGCGAAAACGCCTGCCCGAAGGAGATCGCCATCGTCAATATTGCCCGGCTGAACCGCGAGTACGTCAAAGCGAGCTTCGCAGCGCCGGAGAGTTGATGGCTTCGTAAATAGTCCAATTTCGGCGTTGCGCTTCAGCGCGTTGTCGCTGCGGCGTACATAAAGTACGCCTCACTCCACGCGGATGTTTGCTTTCGCAAACGTAACGTTGCCAGCACCTGACGTGCTTTTGTCTTTTCGGCCGTTGGCCGAAAATCCAAGCCACCCGCGCGGCGGGTGGTCGTTAGGCCGCGCGCCTTGAACTTGGCCTCTTTACGAAGCCATCTATTCGACTGACTTTCTGCGAGTTCATCAGAGTTAAGGTGGAAGAGGTCAGCGCTCCGCGAGCAGGCTTTCGACGGTTCGGAACAGCACGGAGATGTCGAAGGGTTTGGTCAGGACGGTGGTGAAGCCGAGAGCGGCCAGTTCATCCAACTTGGGGTGACCCGGGTAACCGGTCGTGATGATGACCTTCAACCCGGCCAGCGCCGGCTCGGCCTTGATGCTGCGGCACACCTCGACCCCGTCCATCTCCGGCATGAACACGTCCAGAATGAGCAGCTCCGGCCGGTAGGTGCCGAGACGAATGGAGGCCTCGATGCCGTTCGCCGCCTCCTCCAGCAGGTAGCAGCGCGGAATCGCAAGCGCCTCCATGAGGATCTGCCGCACCATCGGGTCGTCGTCGACCAGCAGAATCTTGGCCGCCCGGCGCTTCAGCAGTGTCGGCAGCTGCACGGTGAAGGCCGTTCCGACGCCACTCTCAGGGGTTTCGAAGAAAATTTCCCCGCCGTGCGCTTGGACGATACTGTAGGTAACCGAAAGTCCGAGTCCCGTTCCCCCCTGCGCCTGCTTGTCCGTGACGAAGGGCAGGAAAATCCGCTCGGCCATGGCGGGGGAGATGCCCCGCCCATTGTCCGTGACTCTCAGGTGCACCCGGCCGTCCTTCAAGCTGAAGCCGGTCTGAATCAGGATTTCCCCATGGGTATGATCGATAGCCTGGGCGGCGTTGAGCACGATGTTCAGAATGACCTGCTCGATGCTCTGCAGGTTGCCCTCGATCTCGGGCAGGTCCGGCGTCAGCTCGAGCCTGACGCCGATGGCGACCTTGCGCAGGGTGGTCTGAGCCAGGCGCAGCGCGTTTTTGACGGCCGTGTTGATATTGAACAGGTGTTTTTCGGCGATATTCGACTGACGTGAGAAGTTCTTCAGATCGGCGACGATCTTGGTCACCCGGTTGGCGGCCATCTCCATGTCGGCGATGAGCTGCGCGAGGTTGTCCTTCAAAAAATCGCCGGTGAACCCGCCGAACTTGCGCTCGGGCGCGCTTTCCGAAAGCGCGATCAGGGCCGGCAGGAGGTCCGCCCATATTTTCTGCAACAGCGGCAGGTTGTAAAGGATGAGGTTGATGGGGTTGTTGATCTCATGGGCCACTCCGGCAACGAGGGTGCCGAGCGTCTCCATTTTCTGCGCCTGCTGGAGCCGCTGTTCAGCTTCGTGCAGGGCGAGTTTGGTTTTGCGCATGCGCGATTCGAGCCGCCGGTTTTCCGCGCGGGTTTCCTCCAACTTCAGCACCAGATGCTTCCGGTCGAGCTCGTTCTCGGCCATGGCCTTCACCTCGTGTCCTCAACGGCACTGATTCGTGCAACCGATGCGAACGCGGCCGGAAACACGACCGGGCATTCCCCGGAGATCCGCGCTGCCGACTGGGCTCATGTCCGTCTCGCCGCCGGCGGCCGGTCGGGAAGGGGTGCCGCGTTTTCGCCCCCCTCAGGGCCTTCGGATGCCAGCACTGCGGCAACGCATGCGCGCACCTCCCGGAGCGGAATGTCGGTGCGCATGCCGGGGCATGAGCCGGCCATGGCGAGCCAGTTGACCGGATCGACGAGAACGCTCTCGATGAACGGCCAGCGGCGGCACATGCGGGGCTTCACCGGATGGATGGTGCAGACTCCGTCCCAGAAAATGCAGTAACCGTCGGCCCTCTGGGCCAGAACGGGTTTGCTGCCGGACAGTCGACAGTAATGCTCCGCAAAGGTTCGGGGATCGGCGTGAATGAAGGCGGCGATCGCCTCCATGTCCGCCCGGCTGACAAAGGTTCCGCCATACCCCCGGCAGCAGTCGCCGCAGCGCAGGCAGGTGAAGACATCATCGGGGGTGGGTTGGGCCGACGGCACGGCGAGACTCCATGGCTTTCTTCAGGGTGACCTGGTCGACGTATTTCAAGTCTCCTCCCATCGGGACTCCCGCGGCGATGCGGGTCACGCTTACGGGCAAGGCTTCCAGCCGCCCGGCGATGTAGGCCGCCGTCGACTCGCCTTCGACACTGGTGCCGGTGGCCAGAATGACTTCGCGGACCTCGCCGGTCGCCACCCTGGCCAGCAGTTCGCGGATACGGATGTCGTCCGGCCCCACCCCGTTCAAGGGCGACAGCACACCCGACAAAATGTGATAGTACCCGTGGAATGCACCGGACTTCTCCATGGCCACCATGTCCCCCGGCTGCTCCACCACGCACACCACGGCGGCGTCGCGGGACGGGTTGCTGCAAATGGGGCACAGCTCATTGTCGCTGAGGGAAAAGCAGCGCGAGCAGAGCCGGACCTTCTGTTTGACCTCCAGAATGCTGCGCGCCAATTCCTCCACGGCCTTGTCCGCCGCGTACAGCAGGTGCAGGGACAGGCGCTCGGCGGTCTTTTCCCCGATTCCCGGCAGACGCGCCATGTGATGGATGAGATTGCGAATGGACGCTGGATAGTGGTTCATAACGAAACCGGTCCCATGCCGTGCACGCGATGGCCGGCCATCATGTCAACCCCGGAATATTGAGCCCGCCGGTCAGCTGGCTCATCTGCGCGGAGACCATCTCCTGGGACTTGTTCAGGGCGTCGTTCACGGCAGCCAAAATGAGGTCCTGAAGCATCTCCACGTCCTCGGGGTTGACCACCTCTTTTTCGATACGGATGGCCACGACTTGATTGCGGCCGTTGGCGACGACCTTGATCATGCCGCCCCCGACGGCGGATTCCACCGTTTTCCCGGCCAGTTCCTCCTGCATCTTGAGCATGCGCGCCTGGAGCTTCTGGGCCTCTTTCATCATGTTTCCCATGCCTTTCATTTGTCCACCTCCGGAAGGACCTGCACGTCCACGAGTTTGCCGTTGAAAATCTCGATGGCATCGGCAATGAGCGGATGATTCAGCGCCTGTTGCACGAGCGTGTGGTTGCGTTCGCGTTTCTCTTGGGGGTTCATCCCGCACTCCCCGCCGGCAGCGAGGACGATGTCCACCTCGGCGCCGAAAACCTCGGCGCATGCTTTTTTCAGCAACGCCGTGTTTTTGTCGCGCCGCAGCATGCCGCTGGCGTAATGGTTGGCCGGCGGAAGGATCTCCAGCCGCCCGGATGCACTACCGCACACGCGGCATTTTTTCAAGTTGGCGACCAAGCTGGGCTGCTGCCGGGCGATGATCTCGATGACCCGCTGCCACGCCGCGTCGAGCGATTCGCCCGCGTCACGGCTGCTGCCGGAAACCGGCGGCGGTGGAGCGGCAGGAACCGGTCGCGGCGCATCTCTGCCCCCCTGCCCTTCCGAAGACGCCGGGGCCAACGCGACCGGAGGAGCCGGCGGGCGGCTGACGGGGGTGTTTCCGGAGGCTGCGGGCGGGCCGCCAACCTCACGGCGGAGGTCTTCCAACTTTTGGATCAACACGTCGATCGGCAGCGCCGGTTGGGTCTGCAGCACCCGGAAAAAAGCCATCTCCAGGGCCAGCTTGGGCTGGGGGGACAGACGCACCGCGGGCTCTTCGCGAAACAGGATCTCGAGGATCTGATGCACAGACGCCTGCGGGAACCGCTGGGCCTGCTGCTGCATGAGGTCGACCTCGGAGGCCGGCAGATCCACCAGTTTATGCGCCTCCCGGCTCGTGAGCAGCACCATGAGGTTGCGGAAATACTCGAGCAGATCCGAAAACAGCTTCTTGACATCGTGCCCGCGGTCGAACATCTCGTCCAGAGCAGTGATGAACCGCGCGGCATCTGCGCTCAACAAGGCCTCTGCCAGTTCGTGGATCTGCTGGCGGTCAATGACCCCCAGCGTATCGATGACCCGATCGTGGGGGATCGCCTTTTCTCCGGATGCCATAACCTGATCGAGCAGGCTCAGGCTGTCGCGGATGCTGCCGCCCGATTCGCGCGCGATGAGATCCAGGCTTTCGGTGCCGATCGCCACTTTCTCCTGCTCGCAAATCTTCGCCAGGTAGTGCGAAACGGACTCCAGGCGAATGCGACGAAAATCGAAGCGCTGGCAGCGCGACAAAATGGTGATCGGTATCCGGTGGGCCTCGGTCGTTGCGAAAAAGAACAGCACATGCGGCGGCGGCTCTTCCAGGGTCTTCAACAGCGCGTTGAAGGCCGGCGTGCTGAGCATGTGCACCTCATCGATGATGTAGATCTTGTAGCGGCTTTGGGCCGGCATGTATTTGACGTTTTCGCGCAACTCCCGGACCTGGTCCACGCTGTTATTGGAGGCGCCGTCGATCTCGAATACGTCCACGCAATGCCCCGCCGTGATTTCCTCGCAGGACCGGCAGTGGTTGCAGGGCTCCCGTGACGGGCCTTCCTGACAGTTCAGGGCTTTGGCCAGGATGCGAGCGACCGTGGTCTTGCCGGTGCCCCGTGGCCCCGCGAAGAGGATGGCGTGGGCCACCCGCCCCGCGGCGATGGCGTTGGCCAGGGTCTGCGTGATGTGCTCCTGCTCGACGACATCGGCGAAGGATTGGGGCCGGTATTTTCGGGCTGGTACCAGATAGGACATAGACTGGAAGCTGAGTTCTGGTCTGCGCGGTTTTAAAACGTCATCTCACGGCTGATGGTGGGCCTGTCCGTCCTGCAGGCGCTGCCTCCGGGCCTGTCGATCGCGCGCGGCCGGGTGCGTGGACATGCTCTCAGCGTTTCGACGGCTGAGTGCAACGGCACTCTGCGCTCCAACTGTCTCAACGCGCCCACCGGAAAGGTGCGAGATGGAGCAAATGAAATGGCGGAGAGAGTGGGATTCGAACCCACGGTGCCGGTATTAGCAGCACACACGATTTCCAGTCGTGTTCCTTCGGCCAACTCGGACATCTCTCCGCGGATCGACCGCTTTTCATCACACAGCGGCACTGCCTGAAATTTTCTTTCTAACAGTTTCAATCATTTTTGACAACAAAAAATCTCAGCTCAATGTCAGACCATACGAAGGATACACCCAGGTGGCACATCTTCCTCCCCGAATGATTTCCAACCATAATCGCCTCCCATCCTTGCTCCCCTTCGCGCACCTCCAGTAAAAAGGGGTCGCCGCCGGCGCGGTCCCTGCCCCGCTCCGTGAATGGCAATATTCCGGTCCAGTTAGAATTTTGCAATTACCACAAAACGTTAAGGAGCTGCTTTTTGAGGTCGAAAAATTTTATTGACGCTCGCTACATATTGTATTATGCTCGTTATAAATGCACCATATGTGCGATTTTTGGACCATCAATGAAAAGAAACGGAAACCTCAGGTTGGAGAAAAGCCTTGAGCTCGATTCTGGTCATTGAAGACGAGAAAGGGATCTTGGGTTTCATCGAAGCCGTGTTGAGCCGCCAGGGTCACTGCGTGAAGACGGCGACAGACGGAAAAGAAGGCATCCGGAAGTTTGACGGCGGGGATTTCGACATGGTCATCACCGATGTGGTCATGCCGGAGGTGGGCGGGCTGGATGTGCTGAAGCACATCCGTGATTCATCCCGCCACCGGGTGCCCATTATCGGTATGTCCGGCACTCCCTGGCTCATGATTGGGTCCGACTTCGACTTGGTTCTCGTCAAGCCGTTTTCGCTCCAGCAGTTGATGGATTCTGTGAGGAGCCTAATGGGGGCCTTCAACGTTTCCCATGCTGCGGCGTAAGGCCTGCACGCGGTAACCATACAGACATATTTATCAACCCGCACACCCTCCCCTGCTCTCTTGGTCTTGTGCTCTGACTTCCGATGCTGCACCACATATTGCCCTTTTGCAGGAATGCCTCGGTAGACTCCAGCAAGACCTGCTTTCACAACGACCTTATCTCCTGGCGCATGAAGACGATATAGGAGACGGCAAAGCAGATCACCGTCACGGCCAAAAGGGCGATGATGTGAGGCATGACGACCAGCAGGCTCTGAGCCAAAGGCAGGGGTCCGGAAAAACGGCTCATCGACAGAGTCTCCAACGGTCCTCCAGGCAGGGCGGAGCGGGTGGACCGGCGGGTGGGGTCGATGACGGTGGCGGTGGCGTCGGAATAAAGTTCCATGGGGGAGGCCAGCGCCACATAGCGCACGGCCGCGATTCTGTGCTCCGCCGCTTGCGGGTTGAGGTCAGCTCCACTCGCCAGGGCATTGGCTAGGATGCTGGCACCGATGGTTACGAAGAAGGAGAAGAAGATCCATACCGCCAGCGAGGCCAGAGCCGATGTGGCCGTACTGCGAAAGAGGATCGAAAACAGGATGGCGACCGCGAGCCAGAACGAAATGTAAACGACGCTGATGACGAGGTAGATCAGGATGCGCAGAATTTCTTCCACTCCGGGCACGATGCCGACCAGGGTCAATCCCAGCCCGGAGATCACCAGCACAATCGACAGGAGCATCACGCTGATCATGATGACGCCGGCCAGAAATTTGCCGTTGATGACGACGTCCCGGAAGATCGGCTGCGCCAGCAGCTTGCTCAGCGTGCCTTCGTTGCGCTCGCGGTTGATGGTATCGAAACCGAGAATCAGGCCGACCAGCGGGCCGAAGAATGCCACAAATTCGACCAGCGAAAACACCGCACCCCGTTCGGTGAAAAGCATGAGAAACACAAACTGCGGTTTGACTTGCCCTTCCGCCCCGCGGATTTTGATTCCAACCATGTAAGCCGTGATCAGGCTGATCATGGCGATCAGGGCAAAGAGGATCACGAAGCGATAGCTGCTGAAATGGTCAGCCAGCTCTTTTTTGATGATGGCAGCAAGACCGCGCACGGCTAAGCCTCCGTGAAGTATTTCATGTAGATTTCCTCGAGGGTGTACTCCTCCCTCCCCACGCCGAATTTCTCGCGGGCGAGCTGGTCGAGCGGGCCGTTGACCACCATGCGGCCCTTGATCATGATCCCCACGCGGTTGCAGAGCTTCTGCACCTGCTGCAACTGGTGGCTCGACAGCAGAATGGTCATGCGCCGGTCGCGGGCCAACTTCTCGATCAAGGCCATGATGCGTTGGGTGGCGTCCGGGTCAAGCCCCAAGGTGGGCTCGTCGAGGAAGGCCACGCGAGAGTCTTTGATGAGCAACTCCGCGATACCCAGGCGCTGGCGCATGCCGCGGGAGAAAGCGCCGATTTTTTTTTGGATTTCATCAACCAGTCCCACGGCCTCGAGCGCTGCATCGATGCGTGGGTCGGCCTCGCGGACTGGAATACCGTTCAGCTCGGCGACGAAGCGCAGCATCTGGCGGGCGTTTAAGTCGGGGTAAAACCCCATGTTCTCCTGGAGGTAGCCGACCTTGGACTTGACCTTGATCGGCTCGCGGGTGGGGTCGAGATCCATGACCCGCAGCCGGCCGCTGGTCGGCTCCGTGAGGCCGAGCAGCATCAGCAGAGTGGTGGTTTTGCCGGCGCCGTTCGGTCCCAGGAACCCGAAGATCTCGCCTTCTTCAACCTTGAAAGTCAGATGGTCGACGGCGATCTGGCCCTTGTAGACCTTGGTCAACTCCTCGGTGGCGATGATCGGGTTTGCGCCGCTCATGGTCAACGCCTTCCCAGTTTGCGGAATAGAGCGAGCAGGCCGGCGATGACGAAGACAATGATACCGATGCCGATCCAGCCCCAGGCCGCCGAGGCTTTCACACTGACCCGAAACTCGAGGGTTTTGCTGGCTTTTTCACCGTTGATCTTGACGGCGACCGAGTAATCGCCGACGAGCGCATCCTCGTTGGGCGTGATGATCATCTCCACTTGCTTGAGCCCACCGGGTTCGATCGCATCGATTTTCTCCGGCTTGAACTCCACCTTCCAGTTTTCCGGCTTAAAGGTCATGAACTTGATGTCGTGGTTGGCGGCCGTTCCGGAGTTCTTGACGTAAAATGACACATTCGCCGGCTGACCCTGCCGCGCGTCCAGCGACAGCAGCCCGGAGCTGGTTCCGACTTCGATTTCGTAGGTGCCGGTGAGTGCGACCGTGAGGGTTGCCTCGCCTTTGGCATCGCCGGAGACGACCCGCACGGTCAGCGGGTATTCGCCGGGTGCCGAATTTGGAGCCGGCTTGACCTGCACGGCAATCGACTGGCTCTGGTTGGCCTTCAACCGGATGCTGGAAATGAACTTGGTCTCATAAGCCGGTTTGAAGTTGACTTCCCAGTCCTTCGGGGCCTGGGAGAAGAGGTCGAAGACCGCCTCCTTGTCGATACGGCTTTCCACTTCAACCGTGAACTCGAACGTGGCATCCGATGGTCCGCGGATTACGGGATAGGAAGTGGTCAGCCGGACGCCTTGCTCCTTCGCCTTGCCCTCCTGAGCCCCGACCAGGGTTACGTTTATCTTCTGACTCAGTTTGAACCGGCCGTCCCGCGTCTGAGCCTCGACGACAAACGTATAGTCCCCCGGGGCGACGTCCTTGTCCGGCACGGCTTCAAAGGTCAGGCTTTTCTTGTCGTCGGCGGGCACAAAGATGCCGGTAACCGTGTATCGGTAGGTCTTGATCTTGGCCGTCCACCCTTTGGGCTTTTGGGCCACCATGACATCGGCCGTTTCATCGGTACGGCCCCGGTTGATGAAGTTGAGGTCCATGCTGACCTCTTTGCCTTGGGGAACGACAATGCCTGGGAATTCCGGCGCCATGACCAGCAACCGTTCGGGTTTTCCGGCGGAATCCGGTTTTTCGGCGCAGAAACCCGTGGTCACAGCAAGTCCGAGAATGAAGAAGGTGATGAGACCGGAAGCGCGTTGGGTGATGTTCAGCATGCCTTGACCTCCTGGGACGATTACTGCCGTATTCAAGACGAAAAGGAGATTGGTTCGGGCAAAAAAATTGAACATGCAAGTGGCTCTGTCAAGATTCAGGCTATCCCGGATGCTCGCCGAGCAGGTTGCTTCATGGTTGCAGGTAGGACTGCTCGCTGCCTGCCCCGATTGGGTCAGTACAACCACACCCTGCCGCCCGATCGAAGCGACTCACCCGACTGCGGCGTGAATTGCTCCACACCCAGTATCCATCTGCGCTCAGGCGGCATCAGGCAAAGCGTCAGCCCCTCCAGCCAGGAACTGCTGCCGTTGGCTGCGCAACGAGCATCTAGTATCTCCGGCCACGCGGAGCGCCTCAATGATGGACGAATGTGGATGGGATCAAGTCCGTACCACGCCGGATCCAGGCGGAATAATCTGATTCCGTGCGAAGTTGCCAGTTCCGCAAGACCTGCGTTCACGCGCTCGGCAATCTCCAGCACTTGGCTAAACGGCAGGCGACAGGATGGAAACAGGAGCGAGCGAAACACCAGGAACCGCGCTTGGGACAGCCGGCGGATGCCGGCAAGCGGAAGATCTGTGAGGGTAATGTCCGACGTCAACCGCTGCAGGCGATTGAGTGCCTCCTCGACCCATGCCAGGACCCGCTCGGCGGATACGCCGTACAGGATGTCGTTCCCGATGTCGGCAACCAGGGCTCGCGTCGGAAGCTCGGGCAGGGACTCCAGCGCCCGCCACAGGCCCGACTCGAGGATGCCCGGGAGAGTACGGAACACCACTCTGCTCGAGGCACCGTATGATCGGCCGTGCCCGAGAGCAGCCAACACCTCAATCTCGGGCCCCCATGCCGCCCGAGCCGCCGCTACAAGAGTCCGAAACCCGCTTGTCAGATTGCTCGCGCCAAGTGCGACAACCCTGGCGACCTCAGCTGCCATGGTCCGATCCCCTCTTAAGACAACCTGTTAAAGATCGTTCACGTGGCTCTTGACGCCCTTGCCGCCCAACGCATGCGGGCTGATCATTGAGGCTTATGTTTTTATCGCCTGAAAGTTCTTGGACCATCATGATTAACATGGTAAAATAAGTATATAAATAATAACGGATTATACGATGATCAATATTTAACGGAAAAGGGAGACGATAAGTTGACGGACGAGACTGAAACAAGCAAGCATATCACGATCACAATCCCAGACGAGCTGTATGACCGGGTTCAGGGGGTGAAGGACGATCTTAACATCTCAGCGGCATGTGCGGAGGGATTGGAAATAGCCGTAAGGAAAGAAGAGGCCAAGATCAAAGACGGTGATGAAATGGATAAACTGGTTGAACAACTGCAGATTGATATGGAGCAGACGCAGAAAGTTGATAAGGAAAACGGATTCAGCCATGGTCAGAAACGAGCATATAAATTCAGATTCGCCGACTTCAAGGCTATTGAGCGCATCGCTGAAATGGTCAAGCGTTACGGTAAGGGCGCCAATATTCAGGAGATCGTCGATAGTGTGATGAAAGATTTGAACTGCGATTTCATGCAGCTTTTTTGGGCAGACGATAGCGAGCCAGGTTTCACGGATCGACAGGCATATCTGGAAGGTTATATCGATGGCGTAATGAAGCTCTGGGCTGCGGCTTCAAAAAAGATTAAGGACAAGTCGCAGTGAGCCGTCTTTTTATTTGACCTGTGACCCGTCCAAAATTCTGGAATCAAATCCGAGCACCGATGCGGCATCGTCGAAAAAAAATAAAACAACCGGATTCCCGATGTGGACAGGCATGCTGCTTCATGAATGGGTGGGTTGACTCGGTAAGCGACAGAGCAGGAAGTTCACGGCTTTCATACTCATCACGACGTTTCGATCCTGGTTCAGCGCCTCAATGAAGGAGTGGACCATCCCGCGGTCGGGTTTCGAACGCGAGCGGTCCGCCTGCGTAATGGTCACCCGCAACGTCAGCCTATCGCCAGGCCGCACCGGCATTTTCCAGCGCAACTCATCCACGCCCGGAGATCCGAGACTGGCCACCTTGGACAGGTAATGGCCCACAAACTCCCGCATCATCAGGCTAGCAGTGTGCCAGCCGGAGGCAATGAGGCCCCCGTACATGGTCGCTTTCGCGGCATCTGGATCGGTATGGAAAACCTGCGGATCGAACTGCTGTCCGAAAGAGATAATCTCTTCCGCCTTGACCGTGATTGCACCGAACTCATGCACGGAGTTGAGCACATAATCTTCGAAGTAGCGATTTTCCACCGGAACCTCAAACCCAGACGAATTCATCTTGATCTTCTTGCTCCCATCTGGAAAAACCGTGCCGGGCGCCTGCAAGAACCCTCTCTGCCGCCCCGATCGATCCGACCGTTCCAAACGTGCAATCCGGTCAGGGTGTCAAAAGAGCATCGTTCCCCTCTTCGGATGAGACCACTTCCGAATCCTGGGGCGGCTCGGGGTTGTCGTCGGGTCTGACTGTGTTTTTTTCCAGTTTGCGTTGCCTTTTCTCTTCTTTCTTTTTTTTCTTTGCCAATTCTTTCTGGCGTTTTTCAGATTGAAATTTCGATCTGGCCAATGTGTCACCCTCCTAACCATTTATTTTCAACACCGGATCTGAATATTCTACCATACTCCAGAAAGGGCATCGAACACAAGGTATTGCAGTCTCCGGCGATCAAGCCCACCTACCCCATCGATAAACACTAACGAGCGGTCGGGGTTTCATCCTCTTTGGACAGCTGCGCGTGCAGCGCCTCCAGTTCCCCCCAGCGCTGGTATAGCCGCTGCACCTTCCCCTCCGCCTCCGTGAGAAGCCCATACAGTTTTCCCAACTGCTCGGCATCGCTCATAATCGCCGGATCCTCGAGTTGCTCCCGAATGGCCGCCGCCTCGGCCTCGGCCTTCTCGATGGTCTGCTCCATACGGTTCAGCTCACTCTGCTCCTTGTAAGGCAGCCCCCGGGCCTTGTCCTTGCGCAGCTTGGCCGGTTTTTTCACGGAGGCCGACGCCGTGGCCGCCATCGTTTTGGCCGAAAGCCACTGATCGTAGTCTGCAAAGAACTCCGCCCTGCCCTGCCCGTCCAGAAACAGGATCCGGTCGCTCAAGTTGCCCAGCAGCAGCCGGTCGTGGGTGATGAGCACGATGGCCCCCGGGAATTCCCGCAGGCTCTCCTCGAGCACTTCAAGGGTGGGGATGTCGATGTCGTTGGTGGGCTCGTCCAGGAGCAGGATGTCCGCGCTCTTCAGCATGAGGCGCGCGATGAGCAGACGGGCCTTTTCGCCGCCGGAAAGCCGGGCCACCGGCAGCGTCAGCTGCCCGGGTGCAAAAAGAAACCGCTTGGCCCAGGACACGACGTGCAGCGGCCGGCCCTGGAACACGACCATGTCCGCGGACGGGCACAGGGCCTCTTTCAATGTCTGGTTTTGATCGAGCTGCTCCCGCTTCTGATCGAAGAGCACGATCTTGGCGCCGTAGGCTCGCTCGATGGAACCGGAGTCAGGGACGAGGTCGCCGTGGAGCAGGTGCATGAGGCTGCTTTTGCCGGACCCATTCGGGCCCATGATGCCCAGACAAAACCCGGGGGAAAGGGTCATGTCCAAGTCCGTGAAGAGCCGCTTTCCCCCCCGCCCCAGCGAGAGCTGTTTTGCCTCCAGCAGCTTCTTGGTCTTCCGCCCCGTGGCGTCGAACTCGATCTGGGCCACCCGGTTCTGGGCGTTGCGGGCCCTGACTGCGCTCAGTTCATCCTGGAGCTCGTGCGCGCTGTCAATGCGATATTTGGCCTTGGTGCTGCGCGCCTTGGGGCCGCGGCGCAGCCATTCGATCTCCCGGCGGACCTTGTTGGACAAGACCTCCTGCTGCTGGTCCTGGGCCCGGGTGAACGCCTCCCGCCTTTCGATAAACGTGGAGTAGTTGCCTTCCACCCGCAGATACCCTTCGGGATAGAGCCGGTTCAGCTCCACGATGCGGTTGGTCACATTTTCCAGGAAGTATCGGTCGTGGCTCACCAGGACAAAGGCAAACGACGGCGATTTCAGCAATCCCTCCAGCCACAGGATGCCGTCCAGATCCAGGTGGTTGGTGGGTTCGTCCAAGAGCAGCAGGTCCGGCTGCTGGACCAGGGCCCGGGCAATGGCCAACCGCTTGCGCCACCCGCCCGAGAGCGTGCTCACAAGTTGGTCCGTCCGCTCAAACTCCATCTGCGAGGCCAGCTCCCGGATCCGCTGAAAGCCTTCCGCTTCCCCGGCTGCGCCGGGAAGGGCCGCCACCAGGGTCTGCGCCACGGTCTTGTCCGGATCGAAGTGGTCCGCCTGCGGCAGGTAGACCAGCCGGGTGTCCCGTCTCGGGGTCACCATCCCGGCATCCTGGGTCTCCAGCCCGGCCAGGATCTTGAGCAGCGTGGACTTTCCGGAGCCGTTGGGTCCGATCAACCCCATGCGCTCGCCCTCAGAGAAGCTCAGACTGATCGAGCTGAACAGCGGATGGACCGTGTAAGACTTGCTGATGGCGTGGCAATTGACGAGGATCGCAGGTGGCATAGGAAATCCGAAACCCGTGAAAGGTTAAAGCGCCCGGCCCAGCTCGTCGGCTTCGGCGGTGATCTCCAGCAGGGTTCGGGGAGACTTGGCGTCGCCCAGCAGGTGGGTTTCGATGCCCAACCGGCCGAGCATCTCGGCGGCACGGCGTTCCGGCCGGAAACCCTCGGCAATGACCAAGTCCCGGAATCCGGCCAGGGTTTCCCGGCCGTTCTGGTGTTCGATGATCAAGCCGTCGGCCAGAAATTCGCGGATGAATGCCCGCTTGTAAAGCCGCACGCCGGCCTTGGCCAGACGCTGGCGCAGGGAGGTGCGGTCGTTGGGGGCCAGTTCCGGAGCAAAGTGGTCGCCGCCCAGAACCGCCACCTCGCGCGGGCCTTGGGCCAGAAAGTCAGCCGTGACCATGGCCGCCTGATCGGAGCCCAAAACCACCACGCGGGGGCCGGGTGCCACATCGCCGGAGAGCACGTCGAGAACGGTGCACAGCGCCAGGCCGGAATCAAAGAGCCCGGCCAGTTGCGGCAGTCTGGGGTTGGCCCCGGTGGCCATCACGACCGCTCCGGGGGCCAGTTCGTGCGCCAGCGCCGTATCGATGATGGTATTGAGCCTGATTTCCACACCCAGGCGCTCGAGTTCGCTCAGATAATATTCCACCATTTCCCACAGCTCGGCCCGGCCGGGCGGCTTGGAGGCATAAACAAGGGCGCCGCCGGCTTGGTCCCGCTCCTCGACCACGATCACGTGATGGCCGCGCAGAGCCAGCAGCCGGGCGCAGGCCAGGCCGGCCGGCCCGGCCCCCACGACCAGGATTTTCTTGGGATGGACCGCCGGCTTGGGTTTCCCCAGCAGGTATTCCCGGCCCAGTTCCGGATTCATCACGCAGGTGGCTTCGTTCAGGGCCAGGACGTTTTCGATGCAGCCCCGACAGCAGCCGATGCAGGGCCTGAGCAGGTGCAGTTGGCCGCCAGCCGCCTTGCCGGCCAGTTCGGCATCGGCCAGGTGGGCACGCCCCATGGATACCATATCGGCCCTTCCCTCGGCAATGAGCCGGTCGGCCATCACCGGGTCCTTGATCCGGCCTACGGCGATCACCGGGATGGTCACCGCCTGCTTGACCGCCTCGGCCAGGTGGACAAAGCAGCCGAATGGTTCGTACATGGACGGGATGGTCACCGGCTGGGAGCCGTAGACCCCGGCCGAGACGTGCAGCCAGTCGGCCCCGGTCGTTTCGAGCAGAGGCCCCAACCGCACGGCCTCGCCCAACGTCCAGCCGCCTGCAACGTAGTCCTCGCCGTTGTAGCGCACCCCCACCGGGTAATCCGAGCCGCAACGGCCCTTGATGGCGGCCAGGATTTCCAGCAGAAACCGCGTTCGGTTCTCGAAGGGACCGCCGTAGTCGTCGGTGCGTTGGTTGGCGTTGGGTGCCAGGAATTCGCTGATCAGGTAGCCGTGGGCGGCATGGATTTCGACAAAATCGAACCCGGCGTCCCGGGCGCGCCGGGCGGCCTCGGCGTGGCAGGCCACCAACTCCTTGATCTCATCGCGCGTCAGCTCCCGCGGCACACCCTTGACCACGGCCAAAGAAGCCAAAGGCGAAGGAGCCACCCGGCGACCATGAAAGGCCTGGCGGCCGCCGTGAAGCAGCTGCAGACCGATGCGGGCCCCGTGGCGTTTCACCTCGGCCGCCAGCCGGCTCAACCCGGGAATGAAGCGGTCATCCCAGATCCGCGGCATCTTGGGCAGGTCCAGACCGTCGGGGTGGACGGCCCCGCCGCCCACGACGATCATGCCGGTGCCGGCCTTGGCCCGCGCAGCCAGATAGGTCCAATGCCGTTCCGTGACGAACCCATTTTCGTCGACCCCGAAATTGACGCTCATGGGCGGCATGACGAGTCGGTTGCGAACATCCATGCGCCCCAGGCGGATGGGTGAAAAGAGATGCTCAAGAGGCATGGACCCCCCCTCCGGCCGCGCGCCGGGCCGGTCTGAAACGCATTATGGCAAAAGGAACCGGATCAGCATCAAAAGCATCCCGCGGAAAAAGGCGATCAGCGGGTCGAGAACCCCCAGGTAAAGCAGGCCGATGACGATAAAAAACCCATACCGATCGAGGCCCAGCAGGAACCGCTGGAAGGATCCGGATGTGACCCCCATCAGGATTTTGGAGCCGTCGAGGGGCGGAATCGGTATCAGGTTGAATGCGGCCAGCATGATGTTGATCTGGGCCATGTAATAGAGAAGCGTTGCAAGGCCCCCCCCTGGCGAGGGTGTTAACAGACGGTTCAGGAAGAACGCCATGAAGGCGAGAAACGTGTTGGCGACGATGCCGGCGGCCGAAACGAATACAATCCCCTTGCGCGATCCATGCAGATTGTTGAAATTAACCGGCACCGGCTTGGCCCAGCCGAATCCGACCACAAAGAGCATCAGGGTGCCGATCGGGTCGAGATGTTTGAGTGGATTGAGGCTCAGCCGGCCGAGCAGCTTTGCGGTCGGGTCTCCCATCTTATACGCCACCCAGCCGTGCGCCAGCTCGTGGAGGATAATGGAATACAGAAGTGGAATGGATAGAAGTATGAAGGTTACCGGGTCGTTCAGCAGAAGACGGAGCAGGCCCATTTACGTATTAACTCCCTTCAGATAGCAGCTGGTTGACTCTTTCAGCACCACGCCGTAAGTTACTCCATAGCGGCTGTTATGCAAGGTGTCGAAAAACACGCATCAGGCCGTCAGCCAAGGCGTGCGGCGTTTTGGAAATGGAGAAAACCAGATGATCATCCGGCAGCTCGAGGTCGGTCACATGGACAACTTCTGCTACCTGGTCGGTTGCGAGAAGACCCGCAAGGCCATGGTGATCGACCCCGGTGCGGATGTCGAGCGGATCATGGCGGAGGCCAAAAGGGAAAGACTTGCCATCGAGATCATCGTCAACACTCACGGCCACGCGGACCACACCGCCGGCAGCGTCGGGCTAAAAGCCCTGACCGGCGCCCGCATCATCATGCACGCCCTGGATGCGCCGGCAGTCCCCGAGGCGAACGACCTCCTATCGGGCGACCAGGATCTGCAGTTGGGCGCGATCAGCTTCAAGGTGATTCACACTCCGGGCCACACGCCGGGGGGCATCTGCCTTTATGCCGAGGGCAACCTCTTCACCGGCGACACGTTGTTTGTCGGCGACAGCGGCCGCACCGACCTGAAAGGCGGGCACCGCCCCACCCTGGCGGCCTCCATCCGCCGCCTGATGACCCTGCCCGACGACACCGTGGTCTGGCCGGGCCACGATTACGGCCCCACCCCTTCCTCCACCATCGGGTGGGAGAAACGGCACAATGTCAATGCAAGGGAATACGGCTACTACGTGCGGGACTAACCCCGGCACGAACTAATTCGACCAATGTCATAGCGGATTACTCCTGGTGCGGTTTTGCACACCCCGCCCGCAGTACAACCACTGCCCCCCGCGGTAAGAACCCGACCCGCGCGTCAGCCAACGCCATGCCGTTTTCGGCATTCACGCGCCGCACCAAGGCGTCGCAAATCGGCTGGCCGTTCTCTGAGCAAATATCCACCCGCGCACCCGCTTCAACGCCGTGACGCTTTCCGAGGCCGAACCAGACCTCTAACCCGGCGTCGGTCTTTTTCACATGAAAAATTTCGGCTTGCCCTTGATCCGCAAGCAATCGCTCAACCCTTCGGGAAAGTTGGTACATCTGGTAAAGAACAATGCCGAGTGCGGGAAGGCAGGCCACAGCTGCCATCCACGGAGGAACATCAAAGGTTCGCTGGATCACGGACAAAAAGCTCTCCCGCAGCGCAGCATAGTCCGGATACACCACGGCCTCAAACGCCGCCAGCGGTTTTGCACTCGGTGGGTCGAGGGCAAAAATCCGGATATGGTATGTGCCGGGCGGCGCATCGTCGGCAGCGGAGATCTCGCCGATCCACATGCTGGCGCCAAACCAAAAGCTGGACTGCAACCTGTCGATCTGCAGCCGCACACGCTCATCGGAGGTCTCGATGCGCATCCGGGGCAGCGCGTCTACGTTATGACCAAGTGGCCCCTCGACCGTTTCGCTGTCGCCCGGCACCATATGCACGGTAAAGGGCGGCTCACGCATACGAGCGATACAGGTGTCCAGGATCGCTCCGAAGAAAAGAACGCAGATAATGGCGCCAATTTTGCCCAAGCGCTTTCGATCACGTGCCGCCTGTTCCAGGGTCACCGGGCAGTCTCCGCAAGTGGTTAGAAGAGGATGTGAAACCACTTCTATCAAGGATGTTTAAAAACAGGCGTCAGGCCCTCCGCCAGGAGGCACGGCGATTTTGGGCGCGCAGCATTTTGGATGATAGGTGTGCATTTACAAGAGCCCCGCAACGCCGGATCACGGCCCGAGGGATCGTCTTTCAACCCCCGTTGATGGACGCCCTCAGGCCTCACTCATTCCGGATCCGGCCGCTTCCACTGGTAGGGAAGTTCCTGAATGGTGCCCGGCACGCTCATTGTTTTTAATGCCGCCAGCGCATCCAGAATGATGCGCCGCTGGCGTTTCACATGGCCCGGTTCTCCGAGCATGCTGCCCCGCGCAAACTTGACGCGCAGGGCCCGCGGCGGCTTGATCCTGGCCATCCGCTCGGCATCGTTGCCCATGGAGATGGTGCAGATTCCCGCTTCCTCCGCCATGCGCTGAATCAGACCCACGGTCTGATGGCACTTGGGTCAGACCGGCACCAGGAAGAGGACGTCGACCTTGGCGGCCTTGATCTTGGAAATGAGCTTCGGAACCGCCTCGGTGACCAGGCGCACGACATCGTTGACATAGCTGAAGCTAAAGTGCGTGTCCGCCACATGGCCGATGATACTTTCCTTTTCCAGCTCACGAAAGCGCTGGATGGGGAAAATCACGTTGATGTCCTGCTCCGCCAGGCTGTGATCATAATGGGCGTGGGCAATGCCGAGCTCGTCCGGCCGGACGGTCTTGGGGATTTCCCGAAAGGAGGGGTCCCCGTGAATGGAAACGGTGTCGAAGGGCGCTTGGCGGTCCTTGAGATAGAGTCCGCCGCTGGTGACCAGAGCGAAGGTCTGCTCCGACGGCGAACCGGTGTATGCAGTCCAGGGCACGTCTTCGGGGACAATCAAAGGATACTTCTTGACGATTTCCTTCATGTTGCCGGCCTGGTAATCCGCCAGGCTTTCCTCGACCCATTTTTCGTAGGCCGGTTTGAACTTTTCAAGATCAAGTGACATCTTCATTCCTTCCTTAATGTGATGTGCCTATGGATGGATCCCCTCAACATCTCTTCGATACCGATGCCGGTTGCGACCAGCCGCTCCTTTTTATGTTTCGGCAGTCTCTTCACCCGCATCTCGATCTTCAGCGCCAAACTGTGTTTACCGATTCGTTTCTGGAAAACCAGTTCCAGGAGCCCTTTCCCACGAAGGTACTTTGCCCCTTTGTTGGCCTGATGGTCGGCAAATCGGCGTGCGACGTCCGTGGCAATGCCCGTGTACAAATGGCCGTCGCGGCAGCGCACCATGTACAGGTACCATCCCGGCATGGGATCCTTATTGGGGTTCATGACATCTCTTCGAGCACCAACTCGTCGTGGATGTCGATACAACCGATCACACTCTGGGCCGCGGGGCAGCGCACCAAATAAGAGGAAAAGGCTTCCCGCGCTTCTGCCGATTTCCCCGCCGGAAGTTTCAGGTGGCACGTTACGCGGATATCCGTAATTTTCAGAACGCCGTTTACATCTTTGATATCCCCTTCCACATCGGCCCAATAACGGTCTTCGGGAGTCGGGATCTTCTTTCCGGCCAGCGCCGCGGCCAGTGTCCCCATCATTCACCCGGCAGTGGCCGCCACAATATGATCAAGGGTGGCGGCATGCTCCTTCTCCGGCTCGACCTTATAGAATTTTTTGATTCCCCCGTGCACCCCGTAATAGACGGGTTCGTCGAAGCCCTCGATCATGGCTCTGCGGGTGGGGCCTTTTTCCCGCACGATCTTGATCCGCGATGTGTGGACAATTTCTCCCATGGCTTTCTCCTTTTAGTTTTCGGATTTCGTATTTGGTTCCAGCTCGTCCAAAAAGTTAGGTTCTAAGCAAGGGTGTTGAAAAACAAGCATCAGGCCGTCAGCCAAGGCACGTGGCGATCTGGAAAGCGCAGCATATGGGCTCATATGTGAGCATTTACAAGAGCCGCGCAACGCCGGATCACGGCTTGAGGCGCCCTTTTTCAACACCCAGTTAATATCATTATCGGCACGACCGAGCAACCCTTCCGGCTCAGCCGAGCCCGTGTTCGAACAACACAGCCCCATCGACATATGTCGCCGCCAGTTCAACCAGGTGCCGATGATGCGTGAAAAAGATCACCTGGGTCTTGGCCGAAATCTCCCCCAGCGCCTGCAGAGCGGCGCCGGCGCGGCTGTTGTCGAATTTGATCATAATGTCGTCGACGATAAACGGCATGGGCTCGTTTCCGTCGAGGTAGTGCTCGAGGCCCGCCAGACGCAGGGCCAGGTAGAGCTGATCCGCCGTGCCGTCGCTCATGCCCTCGACCGGCACGATTTGTTTGCCGCCCGGACGCACACCCACGAGCACGGGCTGGCCGTCGGGATCGTGGTCCGCCCGAACGCCTTCGAAGGACCCACAGGTGATTCGGCTGAACCGGTCTGACGCCATCTTCAATATCGGCCCCTGGCTCTTCTCCCGGAAGCGCTCAATGGCCTGGCTCAACACCCGTGTCGCTATTTTCAGGCGCGCGTAGTGCGCCACGTCCCTTTCCAGCCCGCCTAGAATGATCTGCATCTCCTCGGCGATCACCGCGGCCCGGTCGCCGCCGTCCATGCGGGAAAGCTCGGCGTTTTCGCTGCCGATGGCCTGGTCCAGTCCCGACTTCTCGCCGCTGAGCTGTTGAATTTCCTCTTTCAGTCGTGCGATGTCGCCGGTTATGCCGTCGGGGTCTATCGCCGCGGCGTCGCTGACGAATTCATCCACCGCGGCACCGCCGCTCAGTTGGAGCAGCCGCTCGTTCTCGAGCCTTAACCGGTCCTCCAGCCGCAGGCGCTGAGCCGAGCGCCACTCCGCCTCGGGCAGCTCGTCGCTGGTCCGGCACCCGGCCTGCGTGCACATGCCTTTGAGCTGCAAACCAATCTCAGCCACGGCGAGGGTTGCCTGCTGCATTTTGGCCTGAGCCTGGTCGCTCTGTTTCTGAAGCGTCTGGCGTTTGGACTGGGTCTGGCGTGCGCCGGTGAGCCGGCGCTGCAGCTCGAGTGCGGCCTCATCGGCCGGCCGGCCGGCCACTTCAGCTGCCACGGCACCTGCCATCGCCTTCACCTTGCGCGTGAACGCCTCGGCATCGCGCTCGATACCGTCCAGGCGCTGTTGCAGGATCTCCGCCTCCCGCAGCTTGTCGAAAAGGCTCTTCAACTCCTCCATAACCGCGTTGGCCGCACCCGGCCGGGCATCCGCCGCGAGGCCCAGCGGTTTGACGGCCTGCTCCCAATCCTTTTGCCAGCGCCGGAGGTCCCCTTCGTTGGCCTGCAGGCGCGAGGTGGCCGATTCGAGTTCAATTTCAAACCGGGCTTTTTCCCGGACCAACTCCTCGCGCTGCCGCCCGAGTCCCTCCTCGGCTGCCACGATGCTGCGAACCCTCTTGACTCGGCCCGACAGCGTTTCAGCCTCACCGGCCGACGGCTCGGCCAGCGGCTCCAGACAACGACCCAGCGCCACGCCTGCGCCATCCACTTCGGCCTGCAAGGCGTCGCACTGAGCGCTGCGTTTCATGGCTTCGGAAGCCTTTTCGACCAGGGCTCTGAAATCCTGCAGCCATTGACGCATTTCGCGCGGTGAGCGCGGCATTACTGAAAGCGGCCTCCACAACGCGGCCCACTCGGCCGCCGCGGTTTCCTTTTCAGCCTGCGCGGCGGCGAGCTCACCCTCGAGCTGTTTGACCTGCTTCGTGAATGCGGCATGGTCGGCCAGCAGCCGAGCTTTGACGGCCACGCGGTCGGCCTCGCGGCGCAGCCGGTCGGCAACTGCGTCGGAGGTCTCGATGCTTGCCGCGAAGGCCGCCGATAGAGACACCGTGCCGGGAAACGACTGCATGAATAATTGCTGTTCGTCCGCGGATACGGCTTCGCTGTTCAGCCTGCGGGCGATCAACCCCCAGCCGCCGCTGCGCAGCGTCCGGGCAGCCTCCAGATCCGCCTCGGTGGGCACCTCGCGCTCCAGCCGCGCCTCTTCGAGCCGGTGTCCGGTCTCCGAGAGGCGCGCTGCGGTCTTGCGAATTTCCTCAGCGAGGCTCGACAGGCGGCGCTCCAGGGCGTCGAAACGGTCCTCGAAGACCCGGATGCTTTCAAGTGCCGGCGCCGGAAGCCGCCCCAGCTCATCCAGGGACGTTGCCGACAGGCCGAGCCTTGCCCGGCCCTGTTCGCAGCCCAGCCGCAGCGCCTGGTTTTCGGCACGAACGGATTTGAGCTGCTGCTCAAGCGGCAGGACCTCTTCGGCTGAAGCGAGTGCGGCCTTCAGGGCGTCGACCGGCCGCGGCTGGACCAAGGCGGCGAGCCGGGCCTGCACCCCGGCGATTTGCCGGGTATGCTCGGGGATTTTCTCGCGGCCGCTCTCGATGCGGGTCGCGATGCGCTCATACTCGGCCCCGAGTTCCTGGATCCGCACGGCCTCCGGCTTTTTGACCCGCAGCCGCTCAGCCTCCTCGATCGTAAGGTCCTCACGCAGGCTGCGCAGGATCTGGCGCGCCTCGGTCCGCAGCGTGCTCCGGCGGGTTTCGAGCGCGATGCGGTCCTTGGCGGCTTTGCGCTGGCTGCCCAGGTCCTGGTGGAGTTCCTCGATCAGCTCGGCCTGATCGAGCAGCGCGGCGGGGTCCTCCAGGTCAGCCAGCGACGCGCGCAGGTTTGAAAGCGCCGCGAGCGCCTGGTCCCTTTCGCTTTCCGAAACCCGCAGACGGGTCAGGGCATCCGTGCGCCGATCGGCAAAACCTTCGGGCAGCAGCACAGCACCGGCAACGGCCTCCAGACTCTTAAGGATCTCCCGGCGTCTGGCCATGACCGGATGCGCCTCGGCAGTGCGCTGCAGCCGGTTCAACTTGCGTTGGGCGGCGGCCAGCTTCTCCTCCACCCCGGTCTTTTGTGCCAGTGCGGTTTTGAGCGTCCGGTCGTGGCGCGCCCACTCCTGGCCGGGGAGCTGGGATTCGGCGAGCGCGGAGCGCTGCTGTTTCAAGCGACCGACCGCTTCGTTGATTTTCTGCTTCTGGCCGGACGGACGGAAGAGCGCGGCGGCATCGGTCTTAAGCTCATCCAGCACCGCGCCCAAGTTGGATGCACCCGATCCGGCCGCGAAGATGAGCCTACCAAGATCCCCGCCGCCCTGAATGATCTCACGACCGCCGCGCACGAGGTCCTCGTAGCCGATGCCGAACATCGTGGCGAAAAGATCGCCATCGACCCCGTTCAAGAGGCGCTGCAGCTCGGTCTCTTCGATCGCGGTCTTGTCGTCCGCGGCCCGCAGGGTGCTGCCGCGGCCCTTGCGCCGCACCACCTCCAGCAGATCGCCTCTGGCGGACTTCAGCACCCCCCCGATCCGCATCTTGGCGAAGGGATGCAGGAAAGCGTCCGGCGACCGTTCGGGTATCCCGTAGAGCAGGTGTCGCAGCGCGCGCAGCGCCGAGCTCTTGCCGGCTTCGTTCGCCCCATAGACGATGTGCAGACCCTGCCTCCCGGCGGCCAGGTCGATGACCGTATTGGTGAAGGGCCCGTAGGCGATGAGATCGAGGCGGAGGATCTTCATCCGGTTCCCCGCTTCCGCAAGAGCCGCTGGACGAGCATGGGCCGCACCTCGCTCAGCAGGCCGGCAAGCCAGCCCGGCTCGTCCGGACGCCAACCGTCCGGGCCTTCCCTGAATTCACGAGGGAGTTTCTTTTCAAGATCCGAAAGCTCGGAGCCCAGTCCACGCAACGCCTCCGGGTCGGCGGCCAGTTCATCCATCAGGCTCAACAATTCGCCGACCGCGCCATCGGGTGGGGGGGCCGAGGCGAGCGGCGGCCGGGTGCGAAGCTTGACCTTTTCAACCCAAACGCGGCCGCCGCCCTCGTCAACGGCAACGGAGCGTATTTCGTTGACCCAGCGCTCCGGGTCCGAAAGAAGCTCGTCGTGGACGCTTGTCTCGCCAGCGATCACCACACGCGCGACGCTGAGCACATCCGGGTTGCGCGCCAGCAGGGCTGAAAGCGCCTCGCGGAACCGGTCGACGACGTCGTAGCCGCGCTCGGCCCCCCCGGCATCGATAGCGGCGACTTCCCAGCGCACGACGTCGAGCGGCCGGAAGTCGAGTGACGCGCGCTCGGAGTCACCCACGCTCACCAGCAGGCAGCCCTTGGGGCCGGTCTCGCGGGCGTGGCGGCCTTGGGTGTTGCCGGCGAAAACCACCCAGGGGTCATCCAGGAGCACCTCGCGCTGGTGCACGTGGCCTAAAGCCCAGTAGTCGTAGCCTTTGTCGCGCAGGCCGTCCAGGGTGCAGGGAGCGTAGGGCGCATGCCCCTCGCGACCGCTCACGCAGGTGTGGAGCAGCCCGATGTTGAAACAGCCCGGCACAGCGGCCGGGTACAGGCGCGACAGGTCGGTGGTGACGGCCGGGGACCCGAAGCTCTGCCCGTGCAAGGCGACGTCCAGGTCTTCCATACGGGCGGAAGCCGGCTGATCGGCCGGGAACAGGCGCACGTTCTCGGGCAGGCGCAGGGACTTGCTGATGGTGCTCGCGGCGTCGTGATTGCCGGCCACCATAAATACTGGGATGCCGGCCTCGCGCAGCTTGCCCATCTGGGAGACAAAGTAAAGGCCCGTGTTGTAGTCTTTCCAGTCCCCGTCAAAGAGGTCGCCGGCAATCAGCACAAAGGCCACTTTTTCATCGACGGCCGTCTGCACGAGGTTTTCAAATGCGCGTCGGGTGGCGCCGCGGATCTCTCCCACCGGTGCGCCCTCGTAGGCGTCGAGCTTCAAAAGCGGGCTGTCCAGGTGAATGTCAGCGGCGTGGATGAACTTGAACAAGGGTTTGCAATCTCCAGGAAACGTCCGGCGTTGCCTGCTTTTCGATTCGGCAGCCTGTCAGGGTTTCGGGTGCCGGCTGCGGCCGGAAAGGAATCGCAATAAGACCGGGCGGCATTCCGGCCCGGGTATTGCGTTGACGCCCCTACCTGCGGTAGTTAGTATCCATTCATAAACGGCGTCTTTCGGCCCATGCCGGCGTTCTCGCTCTTCGCAATCCTCGGCGTAGCCTCACTTTGCCTGCGGTTGCGAAATTGCTGCGGCCTTGGCCTGAACCGAAATCCACCCTTTCTGGATGAACACTAGTTACCATATAAACGGTCTGCCGACAATTGATGGACGCGCAAAAAAATCATCAAAATCGATGGCTTTGTAAAAAGCCCAAGTTCAAGGCGCGCGCTCTAACGACCACCCGCCGCGCGGGTAGCTTGGATTTTCGGCCAACGGCCGAAAAGACAAAAGCACGTCAGTGCTGGCAGCGTTACGTTTGCGAAAGCAAACAATCCCGCGGAGTGAGGCGTACTTAAAGTACGCCGCAGCGACAGCGGAATGAAGCGCAACGCCGAAATTGGGTTTTTTACGAAGCCATCACAATTACCTTCCAACCCGACAAAGGAGGCAGCATGCGCTGGAAACAGTTTTTCACCCCGGTAAAATCGTTCGATTCGGTCGAGGCCAAAGATTACATGAACCGCACGGCCGCAGATGCTTTCACGCTGCTGGATGTGCGGCAGCCCGAAGAGTATGAATCCGAACACCTTCCGGGAGCGAAATTGATTCCCCTGCCGGAGCTCTCCGGCCGCCTGCCGGAACTCGATGCGCAGAAACCGACCATTGTGTATTGCGCCATCGGCGGCCGCAGCCGGGTGGCGGCCCAGGTGCTGGCGGCCAAAGGCTTCAGCGAGGTGTTCAATCTCTCCGGGGGGATCAAGGCCTGGAGCAGCGGAAAGGCGGTCGGGCCGGAAGACTTGGGGTTGGGCCTGTTCTCGGGCAAAGAGGCCCCGGAAGAAACGCTGGTGGTGGCGTATGCCCTCGAGGAGGGCTTGTTTAAGTTTTATCAGTCGATGGTTCCGAAGGTTACAAATGAAAATGCCCGCCGATTGTTCGGCACGCTTGCCACCATCGAAGTCAAACATCAGGATCGTATTTTCAGCGAGTACGTCAAGATGACCGGTGCTCCCGTGAGCCGGGAGGATTTTGTTCAAAAAACAGTCACGCCGGCGATGGAGGGGGGGCTCACGACCGCAGAATACCTCGACCGCTATCAACCGGACCTGGAAAAGGCAGAGGACGTCGTCTCATTGGCCATGGCGATCGAGGCCCAGGCGCTGGACCTTTATCAGCGTGCCGCCGACGGAGCTAAAACCGCTGAAAGCCAAACCGTGCTCATGCACATCGCCGACGAAGAACGCGCACACCTGGAGCAGTTGGGCAAGCTGTTTGGGAAACTATAGCGTCCATCCATAAACGGCGTCTTTCGGCCCATGCCGGCGTTCTCGCTCTTCGCAATCCTCGGCGTAGCCTCACTACGCCTGCGGTTGCGAAATCGCTGCGGCCTTGGCCTGAACCGAAATCCACCATTTCTGGATGGACGCTACCCAAGACCTTGTTCGAAGTAGGACTGGCGCCGGTAAATGTAGTATGCGAAACCCCACCAGCATAACACGATCACAAGATATGCCGCCGTCATCACCTGAAGCGCCAGCTCTTTAGGCACCAGCGTAAAGAGCTGGCGTGTGGTCGGAGTCGAGAACTGCTGCAGGATGAATTCGAAGAATGTCTGGGGCGCAAGCAGCATCTGCACCTTGTCGATTGAGTAAGCTGCCGTGCCGGCCATGGTCATCCTGTATCCCCAGGGTCTACCTGTCCACAGCCCGATCCCCATTCCTAAAAAAACCCCGGAAAAAATCAGATGATAGAGCATCGCCGCCAGGCCGCCACGCATGCCACCCATCAGCGGCACGGGCGAGGCGAGATCCAGAAGCTCGAACACCGCCGAGGCCAGGAAACAAATCGCAGCGCTGCGGATCGTGGTGCGGCTCTTTGCTTTCGTCTGCATGCTGTTCCGCCCATGTAGGTTGTGTGGTTGAGGTTTGAGGTATTGTGACACATTTTCAGTCGGCTGTAACGCATCCTTTTGGCCTGCGTCCCCGTGGCCGCAATATCCCCTCAGCCCCGCCGGCCGATGTGCTCCGCTCCTCTTGCCAGAGTGCCCCGGAATGCATACCAGTGGTGAAACCATAAGTGCAAACATGATAGAAAGGATACAGCCATGAAAGTCTTTATCACCGGAGCAACGGGATACATCGGATTGAGCGTCGCATCGGCCTACCGCCGGGCCGGACATGAGGTTTGGGGGCTGGTGCGCAGCGAGGAAAAAGCCCGCCGGGTCGCCCTGCACGAGATTCGGCCGGTGATCGGCGCCATGCAGGAGCCCGACAGCTGGCGCGAGGCTGCAAGGAATTGCTCGGTTCTGATCCACGCGGCCGTCGATTACCAGGCCGACACCTTTGGAGTGGACCGGCAGACCGTCGAGACGCTCCTGGCTCTCGGACAGCAGGGTCCGCAACCCAAAACCGTGATTTACACGAGTGGCGTGTGGGTCTATGGCAACACCGGCGATGCGCTGGCCGACGAGACCACCCCGTTGAACCCGCCCCGGCAGGTGGCACAACGCCCGGCTACCGAGCAGCTCGTGCTTGGCACCGCCGGCGTGCGCGGGATCGTGATCCGCCCCGGCTGCGTGTACGGCCGGCAAGGCGGTCTGACCGGCATGTGGTTTGCGGGCGCCTCCAAGGAGAAGTCGCTCCAGGCGATCGGGGACGGGAGCAACCGCTGGGCCATGGTCCATGCCGATGACCTGGCCGAGGCGTATGTGCGTGCCGGGGAGAGCCGGCTCGGCCAGGAGATCTTCAACATCACGGACCGTTCCCGCGCGAGCATCCGCGACATGCTCAACGCGGTGGCCCGCGCGAGCAACTACACCGGCGCAATCAGGTTTGTGCCCGTAGCCGAAGCCGCCAAGACCATGGGCGATTTTGCCGAGTGCCTGGCGCTGGATCAGCACGCGGACGGGCGCAAAGCAGTGCACCTGCTGGGGTGGCAGCCGAAACAGGGTGGCTTCGTCGACGGCGTCGCAACCTACTACATGTCATGGAAGGCCGCTTACGAAAAGTAGAAACAGGCAAACGCAGCGGGTCTTATTACGAGGAAAGACGCAGCCGCGTCTCCTGGCGTTTCTCAATCCATTTTTTCAGCAAGAAGCCGACAACGATTATACTTCCGATCAGATCCGATTGGCTCGACGGGTAAAACAGGATTAGGGCGGCGGTACCGACGATCCAGCGCTCACGCCTCGAAAGATCGCGCAGAAAGTGTCCCACCACGGCCACGTTCAAGCAGAATACCGCCAGCAAGGAAAGGGTATACCGCATGAGGATCGCGATGACGGCTTGCGCCAGCGGCATCGTCTCCAGAACCGGGATGATCAGGAGTGCCGTGCCGCTCGTGGAAAGAATGAAAGTGATCCCGATCAGGTATTTCGGTATGGCCACCCGCGAGGCAAATACGCCGGTTTTGATCGGGTCCGTGCCCATCACCGCCGCGGCGGCATAGGCGGAAAGGGCCACCGGGGGGGTGACCTCGGCCAGCACCGCGTAGTAGAACAGAAACATATGGGTTGCCAGCAAGGCGGATGCTTCGGGGATGCCGTTGGCGACGGCCAACTGCTGGATGGCCGGTGCGGTCAGCGCGGACGTCAGCACGTAGGTGGCAACCGGCGGCACGCCCATCCCCAGAATCAGGCTGAAAATCCCCGTGAAGATCGTGGCCAGCAGGATGCTGCTGCCGCTGAGTTTCATCATGACCAGCGAGAACTTGGAAGCCAGGCCGCTCATGACCATCATGGACATGATCATGTTGGCCGCGATGACGGCGCTGGCGATCGGCAGCAGATGGATGATACCCTCGGATAATGCATCGGGAATGCTTTTGACCGGCGGCCGGACCGTCTTGTCCATGTAGGCGAAAGCGACGAAAAGGGCTGCGGCCAGAGTGACGGTGATGTTGATGGTGTAACCCCTGTAAATCATCAGGATGATGATGATGATCGGCACGAAGACATAGCAGTAGCGTTTGAAATAGCCAAAATCGTGACCGGACTCGATTTCCATCGGGGGAAGCTTTTTCTTGCGAACGTAGAGCTCGTTGTAGACGACGATGCCGAACAGATAAAGGAGCATCGGGCCGATGGCCATGGCGATGATCCATGAATAGGGAATAGAGAGCATCTCCACCATCAGGAAGGAAATCGACCCCATGACGGGCGGAGTGATGTAGGCGATGGAGCCAACCGTGGCGACGATGCCGGCGGCCACCAGTTTGTCGTAGCCCACCTTATCGTAGAGCGGCTTGGTCAACGTGGCCACAAACTGCGTGTCGGCCGCCCCCGAGCCCGAAAACATCCCCATGAGCACGGCCATGATGCTGCTGGTCCTTCCCGGCGAGGCCGGGCTGCGGCCGACGAACAACAGCGCGATGTTGGCGATGATCTTACCGAAACCCATTTGGGAGATGACCGCACCGAGGGTCGTGAAATAAATGAGGTATTTCAATGAAACCCCGGTGATGGTGCCGAAAATGCCGGCCTCGGTTTCGCAGTACATTTTGCCCAGCAACATGTCGATGCTGAAACCCGGGTTGGCAAAAAAACCCGGCAT
The DNA here is from genome assembly GCA_963785045.1 of uncultured delta proteobacterium. GTDB lineage: Bacteria > Desulfobacterota > Desulfobacteria > Desulfobacterales > SpSt-501 > SpSt-501. The sequence continues at coordinate 286,707 of CAWAUC010000026.1, forward strand.
GTAGTCCCCGTACATGTTGTACATCAAAAACACCATGACGAAGATCGGCATGATGGGGCCGCTCAATCGGAAGATGACTCCCAGCACGAGCAACACTTCGCTGAGCGCCATGACCAGGTCCCATGGCTCCGGAGTGATGGCCCGGTAGATCAACTGTTCAAAATTGACGACCAGGTAAAGGAACGGCAAAAAACTCAAAACCGCGCAGGCGAGGTTGGAGGCCCTTTGGAACGAGGGAACCAGGGTCGGCAGCATGGTGCAGCACCACACGAACACGGCCGCCGCCTTGAGGTGCATGGGCAGGTCCAGTTGGACAAATTGATATACGACCATAGCCGTCAGCACCGCCAGCGGCAGGCTTCCGGCGATTTTTCGCTTTTTGATCCATACGAAGTTCAGAAGGTACCCAAGCAGACAGACCAGAAAAACGTGGGTGGCCCGCTGAACCTGGGTCAAATCCAGGATTGAGAAGCGCCATTGCGAAAGCGGCGTATACGGGTGAATGACCAGGTAAAGGTGGTAAAGGGTCCCGAGGACGGCAATCACGTACAGGAGTTTTCGGATCAGATTGTCCACAGCAGCGCAACCTCCAGGCAGCCGTCATTCAGCTGAAAGTCGTAGAAGCCGATCGCCACAGACATGCCTTTGATGGAGCAGAACCGCAGGATAGGGAGGGATTCCAAGGAAACCGCCTCGTTCATCGAGTACATCCCGCTCGTGTAGTACTCCTCCGTGCCGGCATCGGTTGCTACTGAAAAGTCACGGAACGTGCCGGCGACCCGGAAGTGAAAGACGACCGGTCGCTCCGTGACCGAGTTCACGAACCGAACGGTGCCGGACTGCCAGCGCAGCAGCACCAGCAGTCTGGCATGGTTGTCCGTTCGCAGGATGGCAGGCTTGGCCACCACCGCCAGCCCGGCCAGCAGTGCACCACCGATGAGCAGGGTGCGCCATGGCATCTTCCCCGTTACTTCACCAACCCTTTCTCCTTGAAGTACTTGATCGCACCCGGATGGAAAGGAATGGGGGCTTTCCCGATGAACTTGGCCGTGTTCTCCGCGGTGGTGTCTTTGGCCGGCTTGACCGCCGCCTGCAGGGTTGCCAGGTTCTCGAAAACCGCTTTGGTCGCTTTGTAGGCCAGATCCACGGGGGTGGATTCCGGACAGACGAACATGTTCCAGAAGGCCAGCGTGGGTGTATCGGCGTCCGTCCCGTAAACGGTCTTTGGAATCACCAATGGATCGGACAGTCCTGAAAACTCCTTGTTGAAATTGACCACTCCGGGATCCGTTTCGGGAAGCGGCACAAGCACCAACTTCATCCCCTTGCGCTCCAGGGTGTTGGTGAGTTCAACGATGGAGCCGGTCGGGATTCCACCGGACCAGAAAAAGACATCGATGGTCCCATTGGTGAGGGCTTCATCGGATTCTTTGGCGCCGAGTTTTTCCCATTTCTGGAATTTTTTGGGATCGATATTTGCGGCTTTCAAAAGGTTTAATGCGGTGAACTCCGTTCCGGAGCCCGGAGCCCCGGTGGAAACGCGTTTGCCGTTAAGATCCGACAGCTTGGAGATGCCCGATTTGTCGGTTGTGACGACCTGCAGGTAGTTGGGGTACATCATCCATAGGATATCGGCTTTCACCGGTTTCGCCGCGAATTTCTCGTGCTTGCCCTTCACCGTAAAATAAACCGTGTCGGGCAGAGCGGTCGCAAAAAAGTAGGTGTTCTTGGCTGGGTTTGTCTTGTCCCGGATCAGCATCATGTTGTCCACGGAAGCGGCCGTTTGCATGGCCGTGGCGGCCGCGACTCCGTTTTTATTAAGAATCTCGGATATCTGAGTACCATAATAGTAGTAGACGCCGCCGATGCCGCCGGTGGCGATCACGACTTTCTGACTCTGAGCATATGCAGTTGCAACCATCGCCGACATCAGCACCAAAACCATGAGTCCGAGTTTCTTCATGACGTCCTCCTTTTCATCATCAAAAGGTTAACAAGTTGGGGTTGAGACAGGGCTGCAACGGTCCGCAGTCAAAAAATCCAAAAGAAATCTTAAGGTCGTTAATTGCCTTATCATTTCAAGTCGACAGACACAAGAGGCGGCTTCTCGGCAACAATTATAGTTCAACTTTCAGTCGCCGCCCAACACCGCGTAAAGTCTCGCCTGATTGGAAAGTTTTGCCAGGCGGAGCGCGACAAGCCCTTGCTGGACCGCATAGAGAGAGCGCTGCGCATCCAGGACACTCAGGTAGTTGTCGATTCCTTTGACATAACGTGCGTTGGAGAGGCGGTAGGTTTGTGCAGAAGCAGCTATCAGGGATTGCTGGGCAGCAACCTGCTGGTCGACCGTGCCTTGCACCGCAAGGGCATCGGCCACTTCTCTGAAGGCGGTCTGAATCGCCTTCTCGTATTGGACTAAAGCGATTTCCTTTTCTGCTTTGCTGGCATCCAAGGCCGACCACAGCCGCGCATCAAAAATCGGCATGAGGATCTGCGGCGCGAAAAGCCAGGTTCCCGAGCCGGATTTGAACAGACCGGACAGCTCATCGCTCACGGTTCCGGCAGAGGTAGTCAGCGCAATTCGGGGAAAGAGCGCCGCCCTGGCCGCACCGATATTGGCGTTGGCGGCCTTGAGAAGATTCTCCGCCGCCATGACATCCGGCCGCTTTAGGAGAACATCGGAGGGGGTGCCGGCGGTGACCTCTTTGGGGGGTGTAACGCCGGAGAGGTCGGCCGGCAAGAGTTTGATAGGCTCCGAGGATGCGTAGCCGACCAGAAGGTTCAGTGCATTCTCATCCTGCGCCACCAGTTGGGTGAAGCGGGCAAGGTCTCCACGGGCGGTATCCACCGGCGTTTGCGCACGCTTTAAATCCAATTCAGAGGCGAGTCCCACTTCATAACGCCGTTGAACCAGATGGTAGGCGGTTTCCTGCGTTTCAAGGGTTGTCTGCGCCAGATTGAGGCTTTCGCGATCCGCTGCAAGGGTGAGATAGGCAGCGGCCACCTCCGACACCAGGAGAATCTGTGCGCTGCGCTGGGCCTCCTCCGTGGCCAGAAACTCTTCCAACGCCCGTTCCGACAGGCTCTGGAGACGGCCGAAGAAATCAATCTCCCAGGAGATGACGCTCAGATTGACGGCATATCGCTCCACGGTCATCGGCTTCCCGCTGTTTGTAAACAAGCCTGCCACATGCTCTTTGCTCCCGCTGCCGGTCGCATTGAGCGCCGGAAAAAGCTCTGCCCGCTGAATGCCGTACAGGGCGCGCGCCCTTTCCACATTCAAGGCCGCGAGCCTAAGATCACGGTTGTTGTTCAAGGCTGTCTCGATAATTTTTTGAAGGCGTTCATCGGGGAAAAATTTCCGCCATTGCAGATCAGCAGCGAGCGACGCACCCTGCGCCGATAGAGCCTCTTTGTACGCCGAACCACTCGGCCAGCTGGCGGGAATCGGCGCCTGAGGACGCGTGTAGTCCGGGATCATTGTACAGCCGAAGAGAGCAACCGCCGCTATCGCCAGAAGTAAAAGCGTCTTCCGTATCATGTCAGTGCGCCTCCGAAGGACTGGCGGCGTCCAGGGTGGGATTTTCCGCTTGAGCGCCTTTCTTCTTTCCGAACAACTGCACCACTACCACATAGAAAAGGGGGATGAAGGGGGTTGCCAGAAAAGTGGCGGCAAGCATCCCGCCCAGAACGCCGGTTCCAATGGCGGTTTGTGCTCCAGCGCCCGCCCCGTTTGCTATTGCAAGCGGAAGGACGCCGAACCCGAAGGCCAGCGAGGTCATGACGATCGGGCGAACCCTCAATTTCGCTCCTTCCAGCGTTGCCTGGATCAACCCCGTCCCCTTCTGTACTTTGGCCATGGCGAACTGAACGATCAAAATGGCGTTCTTGGTTGTCAGCCCTAAAACGGTGAGAAGCCCGATCTGAAAGTAGACATCGTTGGGGAATCCCCGCAGCGATGAGGCCACCACGCCTCCGATGACCCCCAGCGGTAAGGTCAATATGATCGAAATGGGAACGGTCCAGCTCTCATAAAGGGCTGCGAGGCAGAGAAAAATCACGATGATGGAAAAAGTGTAGAGAAGCGGCGCCTGGGACTTTGCCATGCGCTCCTGGTAGGAAAGTCCGGCCCAGTCATAACCGATGCCCATGGGCAGCTTGGAGGCGATCTCCTCCATGGCCTGCATCGCCTCCCCGGAGCTCTTCCCCGGCGCCGGCTCGCCCCAGATGTTTAAGGCCGGAAAGCTGTTGAAGCGTTCCAGCAGCGGTGCCCCATAGAACCAGTGGCCGGAGGCGAAGGAGGCAAACGGCGTCATCGTCCCGGAACTGTTTCGAACGTAGAGCCGTTTCAGGTCCTTCGGAAGCATACGATACGGGGCGTCCGCCTGGACGTAAACCCGCTTGACCCGTCCGCCCTGGATGAAATCGTTCACATAGGCGCCCCCGAACGCCGCGGAGATGCTCGTGTGGATGGAATCGATGGGAACTCCCAGCGCGCCTGCCTTTTCCCAATCCACATCGATCCGGTATTGGGCCACATCTTCCAGTCCGCTGGGCCGCACCCGTGTGAGCCTCGGGTCCTTGGCGGCCATGCCGAGCAGCTGATTGCGGGCTGCCATCAATGTTTCGTGCCCTACCCCGCTGCGGTCCTGCAATTCGAAATCGAAGCCGCCCGCCCGCCCGAGCTCCATGACTGCCGGAGGCGGGAACGCAAACACCCTTGCGTTGCGGATCTTCGAAAACTTCCGCATGGCGCGCCCAACCAAAGCGTTTACTTTCAGGTCCGCCCGGCGGCGCAGATTCCAGTCCTTGAGCTTGACGAATGAAAGCCCCACGTTCTGCCCGGTTCCGGCAAAACCCCGGCCGGCAAGCGTGAAGCAGGATGCCACCGCTTCCTTTTCATCCACCAGAAAATGGCTTCGGACCTGATCCATGACCTGCTCGGTCTGCTCCAACGAAGAGCCCGCAGGCAGCGTCACCTGGGCGTACATGATGCCCTGGTCCTCGTTGGGGAGATAGGCGGTGGGCATCCGGTTGAAAAGAAATCCCAAAGCCGCCACGAGCAGGATGTAGATAAACAGGTAGGGGAGCTTCTTCGCAATGATATGACCCACCATGGCCTGGTATTTGTTCCTGGCACGGCGAAACACCCTGTCGAACCACCGGAAAAAAGGCCGGAACAGAAAAAATCCGGTCTCTGCGGCCTCATGGCCTTTCGGCACGGACTTTAGAAGCGATGCACACAGAACCGGGGTCAGTATCAAGGCTACCACGACCGAGAGCAGCATGGCGGCGATCACGGTCACGGAGAACTGCCGGTAGATGACACCGGTGGAGCCGCTGAAGAACGCCATGGGGCCGAAGACGGCCGAGAGCACCAGCCCGATTCCAATCAATGCGCTGGTGATTTCTCCCATGGACTTGCGGGTTGCTTCCCTGGGTGTAAGACCCTCTTCGGACATGACCCGTTCCACGTTTTCCACCACCACGATGGCGTCGTCCACCAGAAGACCGATGGCCAATACCATCGCGAACATCGTCAGCATGTTGATGGAGAATCCGAATAGTCCCAGGACGGCGAAGGTTCCCAGAATCACCACCGGCACTGCCAACGTCGGGATCAGAGTGGCGCGTATGTTGCCCAGGAAAAGATACATCACCAGGAAGACCAGCAGAATGGCCTCGAACAGGGTTTTGACCACTTCCTCTATGGCCACCTTCACGAAGGGGGTCGTGTCGTAGGGATAGATGACCTTCATGCCGGGGGGAAAGTACCTGGAGAGCTCCTGCATCTTCGCCTTGACGGCATCGGCGGTATCCAGCGCATTGGCGCCGGGGGCCAGCCGGACGGCCAGGGCGGCCGAATGTTTGCCGTTGAAAAGCGTCTGGCTCCCGTAGCGCTCGGTACCCAACTCTGCGCGCCCCACATCCCGTACGCGCACGATGGAGCCGTCAGGGTTGGTGCGCAGCGGGATGGCGGCGAATTCCTCCGGGGTCTTGAGCAGGTTCTGGACGATGATGGAGGCGTTCAACCGTTGGCCATCCACCGCCGGGGCCCCGCCGAACTGGCCGGCGGAAATTTCCACGTTGTAGGCCTGAAGCTTAAGGATGACATCGTCCATGGTCAGGTGGTAATCGGCCAGTTTGTCGGGATTCAGCCAGACCCGCATGGCATACTGGGAACTGAAGGTTTCCACTTCCCCTACCCCCGGCACCCGCGCCAACACCTGCTGGATGCTGGACTGAGCGTAGTCCCCCAGATCGTAGTCATCCATGCTGTCGTCTTCCGAGGTCAGCCCGACAATGATCAGCCAGTTTCTGGTCGATTTGCTGACTTTGACACCCTGGTTTTGAACCACCGCGGGCAGACTCGCCATGGCGAGCTGCAGTTTGTTCTGGACCTGGGCCCAGGCGAGGTCCGGGTCGGTCCCGGGTGCAAAGGTGAGCTCGATCCTGCCGGCGCCGGACGCGTCACTGGTGGCCGACATGTACAACAACTTATCGAATCCGGTCATCTTCTGCTCGATGATCTGGATCACGCTGTCTTCCACGGTCTGAGCAGAGGCGCCGGGATAAAAGGCATCGATGGCGATGGAGGGAGGGGCGATGGGAGGATACTGGGCGATGGGTAAATTGTGAATCGCCAGACCGCCGGCCAGCATCATGATGATGGCGATGACCCACGCGAAGACCGGGCGATCCAGAAAAAAGTTCGATAACATCGCAGTCCTCCCTCAGTTCGATTCCACGGGCGGGCGTTTCGGTTGCGTGGCTTCCGCGGCCTGCTTCGGGCCGTCGAAGGGAACCGCCTTCACGGTAGCCCCCGGCCGCACATTCAACATGCCCTCGACGATCACCCGCTCTCCGGCAGACAGGCCCGATGAGACGAGCCATTGGTCGCCGATGGCACGATCGAGCGTCAGCATCCGCTGCCGGACCTTTCCGGCCTCATCCACGACCAGCGCAATGGGCTCCCCCTTTGGAGTGCGGCTCACCCCTTGTTGAGGGGCAAGGATGGCCTGCTCAGCCACACCCTCGTGAACGACGGCCCGCATGAACATCCCCGGCAAGAGCAGGTTTTCAGGATTCGGGACCACGATACGCAGAGTGTAAGAGCCGGTCGTCGGGTCCACCGTAACCTCTCGAAATTGCAGGGTGCCTTCTATGGGATACGAGGTTCCATCCTCAAGGAGCAAACTGACTTTTTTGCGGTTTTCTTTATTGGGGATAAGGCGTCCGGTTTCCAATTTTTTTTTCAGGCGCAGCAGTTCAGCGGACGACTGGGTCACATCCACGTAAATGGGGTTGAGTAGTTGGATGGTTGCAAGCGACACGGGCTGGTACGCCGTCACCAATGCACCGTCCGTCACACTGGACCTGCCGATGCGCCCGGAAATGGGCGCGGTGACGCGGGTGTAAGCCAAATTTATACGCGCCGCTTCAACGGCCGCCTTCCAATAGTCGATATCGGCCCGGGCCTGTTCCATGGCAGCTGCAGCGTCGTCATAGTCCTGCTGGCTGACTGCTTTATCCACAAGCAGTTCCTTGTATCGCTCGGCCTTCAACTTGATCGATGACAGATTGGCCTGCGACTTGCCGAGGGACGCTTTGGCGGAATCATACGCTGCTTGAAAAGGCGCGGGATCGATTTGGTAGAGCAGTTGACCGGCTTTGACATCGGAGCCCTCTTCAAACAGGCGTTTCTGGATGATCCCATTAACCTGCGGTCGAATTTCGGCGATCCGATAGGCCGAGGTTCGGCCAGGCAGTTCAGTCGTCAGTTCAATGCGCTGCGGTTGGATGGCGACGATGCTCACTTGCGGAACATCAGGGGCCGGCTGAGCTTCTATCCTGCGATCACAACCCATCAGCCATAGACCGTTAACCAAAGCCGCGCCCAACGCAATGTATCGGAAAAGTTCATGACCGATATCATTTTTTCCCATCGAAATATTCTCCTCGTAGAAATGCCTGTGAAGGATCGAGGCTTTTTGTATTCAGGGGAATCTCAGGAGGTGACCAATCCCTTGAACAGGATGTTCAAAATGGTGTCTGGCTCCTCCGGATACGGATGTCCTTGCGGGTCTTCAAGCCAGAAAAAAAGAAATGCATTGACCATGCTGTCGAGAGCGATGGCCAGATGAAAAGGAGCAGCGACCCGTCGAAAGCGCTTTCGATTCATTCCCGCTTCGAAGACGGAGGCGAGTGACAGCAAAGTGTTTCCGCGACGTTCGCGGATTTCGCGTTCGAGGCCGGCCATTGCATTGAAACTTGCTCCCCGGGTCTCCGCGAAATAGAGTCGAATAGCTGCGACGTTGCTGCGAAAGAGTTCACCCTTTACCCGAACGTATGCCTGCAGTTTTTCGATTTCCTGCGCGTTGCCTTCGATCACCTCCGTGAGCGCCCCGTGGAACCGGTCGCTCAGCTGCAAGATCAGCGCCTTGTAGAGATCCTCCTTGTTTCGGAAGAACTTGTAAAGCGTCCCGATGGCAAACTCCGCCTCCTTGGCTATCTCATGCATGGAAACGTTATGATATCCTTTCTCCGAAAAAAGCTGCAAGGCAACATCGAGAACTTCCTGATGCTGCCGCTGCTTTTCGCGCTCCCGCCGTGAGAATTTGCGCGTTTCCATCGGGCAATCCTTAAAATGTGTCATATGATTATATTAAATGAATACATCGTCACATTTTATAAGATGCCGTCAATTTGTCAAGGGGCATCTATCTTTCGTTTGAATCGTCGCGTACCCAGAGTCTGTTCTATCTGGAAACCCGTGGTTATTTTTTTCTTGAACCATCCAATTTTTGCGTGTATTAAACCATTCGAATCGAGCATAGGAGAACCGTTTTTCTATGTCGGACAAAGCGATCTTAGTAACCTATTATGTGGACCCCCCTTTTTTCACCCGCAAGTACGTCAACCAAGAATACTGCGAATTTTTCAGCGTCCGGCCGGAGCAAGTAATCGGCAGGTCATGTCTCGAAACAACTCCTGAAAAAAACCATGGTCAGGTTCAAAAGAAAATAGAAAACTGCGTTGAAAACGATACGGTACTGATCTCTATAGAAACCGCCATAAAGCCCGACGGCACCACCTGTCTTATGCGCTGGGTGGATACACCGGTCAAAGACAAAACCGGCAAGATTATCCAGATAGTAGCCGTCGGCTCTCCCCTGCAGGATCGACGCAAAAAGCAAGACAGAAGGCAGCCGGTTTAAAAATCTGCAGAAACCTTAAATTTTCTTCCTCGTTGTTATCGCTGCGGACCCGCCAAATACCTCCTTGAAAAGTCACTCCGAAAACGAAGGTCAAAAACCTGCTGTAATAGTTCTGCTGCCGCACGATATTCAGCATGCTTTTTGCTGCATATTTGACACCCCAATACGGTGATTGTATAATGAGTAGAATTTCTACTCATAAAGAGGGTGCTTTTGGATAACCTGCTTTCAGGCCTTATTTCATCCAAGACCCGGGTGAAGCTTCTCATGCGCTTCTTCCTGAACCCGCAAACACGGTCCTACCTGCGGGAACTCGCCAAAGAGTTCGACGTGTCGACCAATGCCGTTCGTGAAGAATTGAACCAACTGACCCAGACCCGTCTCCTCAAGAGCGAAAAAAGCGGCCGCAACGTCTTCTACAGCGCCAACACGGCGCACACGCTTTTCCCGGAGTTGCGTTCCATGGTTCAAAAGGTCATGGGCATCGACCAG
>CAWAUC010000027.1:0-307210 GCA_963785045.1 uncultured delta proteobacterium
GCCGACCGGTTGGGCTACCGCTACATCGATACGGGCGCCCTGTATCGCGGGGTGGCCTATAGCGCCAAGACCCGCGGGGTTTCGCCAGGAGACGACGCCGCTCTGGGGCGAATGTTGGAGGGGCTCCGGTTGGGCCTTCAGCGCAATGAAAAGGGGTTGAGGCTGACGGCCGACGGCGAGGACATCACCGAGCGCATCCGCACGCCCGAGATGTCCATGCTGGCGTCGGCTGTCTCCGCGCAGCCTGCGGTGCGAGCCTTCCTGCTGCAGGTGCAGCGGGAGCTCGGCCGTGAAAAGGAGGCCGTTTTCGAGGGCCGCGACATGGGCACCGTGGTCTTCCCCGCCGCGGACGTCAAGTTCTTCCTGAGTGCCACGGAAGAGACCCGGGCCAAACGCCGCTTTGCCGAGCTGCAGGGCCAGAGCCGGGACAGCCTGGAGGAAGTGGAGCGCGACCTGCGGCGCCGGGACGAGCAGGACAGCACCCGGGCCATTGCGCCTCTTCGCGCGGCCGCCGACGCGATTCGGATCGACTCCTCCGCCATCAGCATCTACCAGGTGGTCGAACTGATGCTGGGCCATGTCGCACGCGCTGCCGGGTGAAGCGCTCTTCGCCATGCCGGCGCTCGGGTCGCTGCTGCGTTATCTGATATCTCTTTTCACTACGAGATGCGCGCAATACGCGAAAGTGTAAAACTAATCAGAGGGGGTAAGGCTGAAGGCTGAAGGGAAATCATAATCGCGCAGGTCTTTTCCTTCAGTCTATCTGCCTTCAGCCTGTCCACGGCTTGGTTCCCCTTTTCGCGCCTTTCGCGTATTTCGTAGTTCCCCCTTCCGCATCCGCCATAGCCTCCGAGTAGTTACGTCCCCGGAACGGCTGTGCTCAATTTTATAGTTGCTTTTTTCCGCCATTCTGCTACAAAAGAAAGGTTGTTTCGGGATTTCAATTTGCAGGCCAAGGGGGAAGATAGGGTTTATGGTCAACGTCACAACCAACTTTGAAGACGAAATGGCGCAAAAGCCGTCGGAAGCGACTGTGGTCGGGAAAGATTCGAGCCAGGACTCCGGCGAGCCCTCCATGATGATGTATGAGGACAGCTTCGGCCAGTTCAAGGAAGGCGAAGTCGTCACCGGGGTGATCACATCCGTCGACAAGGACCTGGTGCTGGTCGACATCGGCTACAAGTCCGAGGGCCAGGTCCGCATCAATGAATTCCGGGCGGAGGACGGCAGCATCAACGCCAAGATCGGCGATACCATCGAGGTCATGGTGGAATGGTGGGACGACGAGGATGAGCGCGTCATTCTGTCCAAGGACAAGGCCGCCAACGTCAAAGTGTGGGAAGCCATCAAAAAGTGTCACGACGAAGACGGCACGATCACCGGCACCATCTCCAGCCGCGTCAAGGGCGGCTTCTCCGTCGACATCGGGGTGCTGGCGTTTTTGCCCGGCTCCCAGGCGGATCTGCGTCCCATCCGCAACCTGGATGAAATGGTCGGCAAGACCTTCGACTTCAAAATTCTCAAATACAACCGCAAACGCAGCAACATCGTGCTGTCCCGGCGGGTGCTGCTGGAAAAAGAGCGCGAGTCCAAGCGCTCGGCGACCCTGTCCTCCATCCACGAGGGCAAGGTCCTGCAAGGCACGGTCAAGAACATCACCGAGTACGGCGTCTTCGTGGACTTGGGCGGAGTCGATGGCCTGCTGCACATCACGGACATCTCCTGGGGGCGTGTCAAGCACCCTTCCGACCTGTTCCGCATGGGCGACCAGATCAATGTGAAGGTCCTCAACCTGGACCTCGAGAAGGAGCGTGTTTCTCTGGGGATGAAGCAGCTTACCCCGGATCCGTGGAGCACGGCGGTGCAGAAGTATCCGGTCGGCTCCAAGGTGACGGGGCGTGTGGTCAGCCTGACCGACTACGGCGCCTTCGTGGAGTTGCAGGAGGGCATCGAGGGCCTGATCCACGTCTCCGAGATGTCCTGGACCCGCAAGGTCCGCCATCCTTCCAAAGTGGTCTCGGTAGGTGAGGGGGTGGAAGCCGTGGTTCTGGACATCAAGCCGGACGCCCGGCGGATTTCCCTCGGCATGAAACAGGCGGCCCCCAACCCCTGGGACGTGATCGCCGAGAAATACCCGGTCGGCACCACCATCGAGGGCAAGATCAAGAATATCACGGATTTCGGTATCTTCATCGGGATCGACGAAGGCATCGACGGCCTGGTGCACATCTCCGACCTCTCGTGGACCAAGCGCATCAAACACCCCTCCGAATTCTACAAGAAGGGCGACACCGTTCAGGCCATCGTGCTGGACATCGAGAAGGAGAACGAGCGCTTCTCCCTCGGCATCAAGCAGCTCCAGGAGGACCCCTGGAAGTCGGTGGGCCAACGCTACAAGGTCGGCAGCGAGATTACCGGCACCATCACCAACGTGACCGATTTCGGCATCTTTGTGGAGATCGAGGAGGGCATCGAGGGTCTGGTGCACGTCTCGGAGATCAGCAAGGAGAAGATCAAGACGCCGGTCGGCCGTTACAACATCGGGGACATGATCACCGCCCGGGTGATGACCATCAACAGCGACGAGCGGCGCATCGGGCTTTCCGTCAAGCGTCTGGAGATGGAAGGCGAGCAGGGTCTACTCAGCGACTACGTCAACAACATGGGCTCCCAGAAGACCACCAGCTTCGGGGAACTGCTGCGGGAAAACCTGCAGGAGAAGCTCAAAGAAGAATAGGCCGGTTCACGGCCGAAAAAAAACAGAAAACCCCGCATGGGCTTACAGCATGCGGGGTTTTTATTTGGCGCTCTCGGCAGGGCACGCCAATGGTCAATGAAAAACAACACTTGCTCAGCGCTGACCGGATGTGTTAACTATCCGTAAATTTTATGATCTTTATTTAACTGAATTCATAGGCAAATAGCAGTCAGCTCACGTGATATCTTCAAATCCATTGTTAGATAGCGCATCCGTAGAGAATCTGAAAGGAGGCAGTGTGAAGAGACATGTGCTGGTTTTGATCTGGGCCGTGATCGTGGGGTTTAGCGGAGCCCCGGCAGCGGCCTATGACTACCCCGTGAAAGATCCCTACGCGGCGACCATCGCCGGGACACCCACGGAGCTCCAGGCGGAAGTGCCCGAGAAGATCGACTATGAGCTCCTGAGCCTGAAGGTTTTTCCCGACCGGCCCACACCCGATGTTTTCTGGTATCAACGCGAATTCCTGTACACCCTGAGCTATCAGAAACAGGAGGCGCCGCTGATTTTCATCATTGCCGGGACCGGCAGCAGCTTTTACTCCTCCAGCATGATTTTTCTCCAGAAAGCCTTTTATAAGGCCGGTTTTCACGTCATCTGCCTCTCCTCGCCCACGCAGATGAACTTCGTTGCCACGGCTTCCGAGACCTGCGTGCCGGGCAACATCGTCGAGGACACGCAGGACCTGTACCGGGTCATGACCATGGCCTGGGAGCAGGTCAAGGACCGGATCAAGGTCAAGGAGTTCTACCTGACCGGCTACAGCCTGGGGGCGTCCCAGGCGGCCTTCGTCTCCAAGCTGGACGAGGGAAAAAAGGTCTTCAATTTCAAGAAGGTCCTGATGATCAACCCGGCGGTGAGCCTGTACACCTCGGCCAAGATCCTGGACGGCATGGTGCTGCGGGTCGTGCCGACGCAAGGCCCGGAGGAATTCGACCGGTGGTTCAAGCAGATCCTGGGGGGATTCGGCCAGATCTACAAGCTGATGCACCAGCCCCCGCTCGACAGTGACTTTCTCTACGACGTTTACCGGTACCTCATGAAAACAGGGCAGACCCCCCGGCAAGACAACATGGCCGGCATGATCGGCACCGTGTTCCGGATAGCGTCGAGCAACATGATTTTCACCGCGGACGTGATGAGCAACTACGGGCTGATCGTCCCGAAAAACCATGTGCTGGGGAGCGCGGATTCGCTGACCGATTACTTCAAGGACGTCACGCGGGTCAGTTTCATCGACTATTTCAATGAGATGCTCTATCCCTACTTCAAGTCCAAGGAGCCGGGCCTCACCAAAGAGGCGCTGATTGCAAGCACGAGCCTGCGCAGCATCGAGTCCTACTTGCGGAACAGCCCCAAGATCTTTCTGATGGATAACGAAGACGATCTGATCCTGACGCCGGAGGAGTTGGCCTTCTTGAAGGATGTGTTCGGCCCCCGCGCGAAGATCTACCCGTACGGCGGCCACCTCGGCAACATGACGTACAAGGACAACATCGCCGACATGATCAATGTCTTCAAGAGCTGAAAGGACAATTTCTATGAAGCGCGCTTGGTGCCTCATGCTGCTCGCGGTTTTCCTTTTTCTGGCCGGTTGCGGGACGGCGCAGGTCCGCAAGGAGCCGGAAATTCCGGCCCAGCGGCCCGTCAGCGAATACGTCAAACCGGGTGTCACCTATGCCATCGATGCCTACGACCCCTGGGAGCCGATGAACCGCCGGATCTACAACTTCAACGCCATTTTCGACAATTACGTCTTCCTGCCGGTCGTGAACGCCTACGAGTTCGTGCTGCCGGGGTTCGCCCAGACGGGGATCAGCAATTTTTATCATAACCTCACCGAAGTCACCAACCTGATGAACTCGCTGTTGCAATTCAAGTTCGTGAAGGCCGTCAACACCTTCGGCCGGATTGCAATCAATACCACCGTGGGCTTGGGCGGGCTCATCGACGTGGCCACCCTCAATGACGGGATCAAGCGGGAGGACGAGGACTTCGGCCAGACGCTGGGCTTTTACGGCCTGGGGCCCGGCCCTTACCTGGTGCTGCCCATATTGGGCCCGTCCAACTTGCGTGACACCGCCGGCCTGGGGGTGGACACGCTCGTTTACAGCCTGATGATGCAGGAATTGATCGGACATCTGGGCCTGGACAACACCCAGGAGGATGTCCTGAACTACAGCCTCTCGGTGGTCTACGCGATCGACAAGCGCCACAACGAGCCGTTCCGCTACTTCAAGACCGGCTCCCCGTTTGAATACGATCTGATCCGGAAGCTGTACCTGATCAAACGGCAGTTCCAGATCGATAATTGAAGAAGACTCAAAGGCCGCGGGGAACCGTAGACTATGTTTTTATCGGTGGGCTTTCTTTTTGCACCAGAGACATTTCATAAGAGGGACGCGATGAAACCTCGTCCGGCGGTTGGTCCGAACACATGGCAGATCGCTTGCTGCTTTTTCCTCGCCGCGGTGATCATGCTGACCGGGTGCGCCACGCCGGTGGGTGTGCGGCCGCTGGATTCGAAGGAGGCCAACCGCCGGCTGACCGAAACCGTTCTATCGGACGGCACACTGAGCGCCCCGACGCTGCAGATCATCAACCGGGCCGGGCTGGAGAAGCAGTTCCAGAGCGAGCCGGCCGAGGTGATTGCCGCCCTGCACCAGGCCCTGCCCACTGCCCGCGAGGCCGACCGGCTCTTTGCCCTGGCGGAGCTTTCCTTCCTGCATGCAACCAAAAGCGGTGACCGGTCCTACTTTCTCGCCGCCGCGGTATATGCGTATGCGTTTCTCTTCCCGCAGGCTTCCGGCACACCCCCGGACCCGTTCGACCCCCGTTTTCGGACCGCGGTCGATCTTTACAACCGGGGCCTCAGCGGAGGCTTCGCCGAGCCGGAAAACAGGCAGGTGCTTATACCGGAGAAGCGACACGTCATCTTAGAGGAAGGGGTTTACAGGCTGCCCTTCGGGGAGCTTTCCGTCCACATCGACCCGGATGAGTTTCGCTACGGCCCGTTCCGCATGGTGAATTTTGTAGACACAGCCGAGCTTGCGGTGCGCGGCCTGCGGAACACCTACCGCTGGCCGGGGATCGGGGCGTCCCTGGCCGCCGCCCTGAAACAACAGCCGGGGGCGGAGGAGCGGGAATTTGCGATGGTCCCAGCGACCCTGCGGGTGGCGGCGACCGCCTTCCTGCGCCTGGAAAATGTCGAGGAGGGGATCCGGACCGGCCGGATGGAAGGACGGCTGACCCTCTACACCACCCAGGAAGAGACCTCCGTCACCGTCGGCAACCGCTCAGTGCCGCTGGAGTTCGCGCTGACGGCCGTCCTGGCCGACACGCTCGAGGGGTCGCAGGCTTACGCAATTGAGCTCAAGGGGCTTTTCTCGGGGGACCTCAAAATTTTTAAGGACACCGCCCGGTTCAAGGACAACGTGTTCCTCATGGCGCCTTACCGCCCCGGCCGGATTCCGCTGGTGCTCGTTCATGGAACGGCTTCCAGCCCGGCGCGCTGGGCGCAATTGCTCAATGAGATCCTCAACGACCGGCAGCTGTGGAACCGTTACCAGGTCTGGCTGTTCACCTACAACACCGGCAACCCTATTCTTTACACCGGCGGGATCCTCACCCAGGGCCTGCGCAACGTGGTTCAGGAGCTCGACCCATCCGGCACGGATAGCGCCTTGCGGAAGATGGTAGTCATCGGCCACAGCCAGGGCGGGCTGCTCACGAAGCTGACCGCCATCGACAGCGGCGATCGTTTCTGGGATCGCCTTTTCAACGTCCCCATCGATCAGCTCGATGTCTCCCCCGATACCCGCGAACTGCTCCGGCGCAGCCTCTTCTACAAACCCCTGCCGTTTGTGCACCGGGTCGTCTTCATCTCAACCCCCCACCACGGCAGTCACTTTACCGGAGGGTATATCAGCGAGGTGCTGCGACGCCTGATCTCGCTGCCCGGCACGCTTTTAAGCCCGCTGCAGGAAGTTTTCCAAAGGAGTCCCGAGGCTGTCACGGCACGGTCGATGGGGGGGGAAGTCCCGCGCAGCACCGACAACATGAGCCCCGACAGCCCCTTCATCAAAACATTCTCGTCGATCCCGATCGCGCCAGGCGTCATCGCGCACTCCATCATTGCCGTAGCCAACCCCGAAGACCCGAAGGCGGAGTGGGATGACGGTGTAGTGCCTTACAAGAGCGCCCACATCGACGGGGTGGCCTCCGAACTTGTCGTCCACTCCGGCCACTCGGCGCAGGACTCCCCGCCAGCCATCGAGGAGGTGCGCCGGATCCTCCTTGAGAATCTGAAGGATTGAGGAGGCCAATGATGAAGCGTGTTTTAAAGTACACCGGGGCATTCATCTGCGCGGCCGCCGTCACCCTCATGACGGCCTGGGGGGTGTTGGCGATCTGGTACTCGAACCTTTCGGAGAGCTATGTGCGCGCCGGCCTGGCTGGCCTGTTTGGGCTGGCCACCCTGCTGGCGTTCGTCTTCCTGCCCGGGCGGCTGCGGACGCTCGCCGGGTTTCTCGTGGTCTTTGCCGGCATCGTGGCCTGGTGGCTGACCATCCCGGCCTCAAACGACCGCAAGTGGCAGCCGGATGTCGCCGTCCTGCCTTACGCCACGGTTAAGGGCGAGCAGGTCACGATTCACAACATCCGCAACCTGAACTACCGGAGCGAGACGGACTACGACGTGCGTTACTACGACAAGACCTTCGACCTTGACCGGCTGGACGAAGTCGATCTGATCGCGGTCTACTGGATGGGGGATGCGATCGCCCATGTCATGGTCAGCTTCGGGTTTCAGGGGAAAGACTTCGTGACCTTTTCGATCGAAACACGCAAGGAACAGGGCGAGGAATACTCGACGCTCAAGGGGTTCTTCAAACAATACGAGCTGATCTTCATCGCCGGCGACGAGCGCGACCTGATCCGGGTGCGCACCGACTTTCGCAAGCCGCCGGAGGACGTCTACCTCTATCGAACCGATATGGCGCCGGAGAATGCCCGGAAATTCTTCATGGAGTATGTCCGTCAGATCAACTTCATGAGGGAAAATCCCGAATGGTACAACACGCTCACCTCGAACTGCACCACGGATGTAGTGAAGCTTATACGCGCTTATGGCGGCAAGGCTCGCTACAACTGGAAGGTGCTGCTCTCCGGCTACGCCCCGCAGTATGCTTACGACCTTGGGGCATTGAATACGCACGTCCCCTTTGAAAAACTCCGGAAACTCAGCTTTATCAACCCCAAAGCCCGGGCGCTCGACGACGATCCGGACTTTTCACGCAAGATCCGCGAGGGCCTGCCGCGGGCCGGGCGCTGAAGAAGGGGCCGGCAATGAGCATTTCCCTGTTCACACCCGAAATGATCCTGGACTGCCTGGGGGACGGCGTCTATGTCTGCGACCGCGAGCGCCGGATCGTTTTTTGGAGCAAATCAGCCGAGCGGATTACGGGGTGGCAAGCCGAAGACGTAATGGGACGCCGCTGCCTGGAAGACGTCCTGAACCACACAGACAAAGATGGGCGCAGATTGTGCGGAGAGGAATACTGCCCCCTGCACCGGGCGATGATCACCGGCGTCGTCACCAAGGTCCCGGTCATCGTCTACGCGCGCGGCAAGGACAACCGCCGCATTCCCATGCAGGTCACCACCGCTCCCATTCGCACGGCGGCGGGTGAGATTGTCGGCGGGGTGGAGATGTTCCACGACTTGTCGGCCGGTCTGGTCGAACTTAAGCGCGCCCGAAAAATCCAGAATCGACTCCTGGAGCACCACCTGCCGGATGACCCGCGCCTGCAGTTCAGGACGCTTTACAGGCCCTTCGACGTTGTCGGCGGTGATTTTTACGTGATTCGACCGCTCGATGCAGACCGGTACGGATTTCTCCTGGCCGATCTGGAGGGCCACGGCATGGCAGCGGCCATGTACACGATGCAGCTGAGCATGCTGTGCGACCGGCACAAAGAGTTGCTCGGCCGTCCGGCCCAATTCGCCGCCGCCGTTAACGACGACCTGGTTGAGATTTTCAGCGACGATGTTTCATTTGCGGCGGCCGTCTGCGGGGTGGTTGATGCCGGTACCGGTGCGCTGCGACTTACCGGAGCCGGCGGCCCGGCAGTCCTCATTGGCCGCGCCAGCGGAGCCATCGAGAAGGTTTCAGCCCCCGGCATGCCGCTCGGGTTCATGCAACAGCTTGCCTACCCCGACCAGTCCATCGCATTGGGGCCTGGCGACGCGATGCTCCTTTTCAGCGATGGTGCGTTCGAGATTCATAGCGCCCAAAACGCACTGTTGAACATTGACGGTTTTATGGGCATTCTCCGTGGGCTGAATTACCCTGAGACCCGCCTTGACTTCGGGCTGCTGGAAGACAGACTCTTGGAGTATTCCAACGATATCCGCCTGCCGGATGACTTGACCATTATTGAAGCGTTTTATTGTGGGGGTGCTGGGAGGACACGTTCTTAGAACGGGTGTCAGAAGGGGGTTCTGAAACCACCTCTAAGCAAACGGTACCAGCTGCGCGGATAAGGACTAACCGGCAAGCAACGCTATCCGGGTTAGCAGTGAATGCCATGTGCCTAGTGCGACCACAGGCCCATGCTCGTCAAGCCGGCCTGAAAAAGCAGCACGGCGTAAACGATGAGCAGCAGGCCGAGGAGGCGCATGATCCATCGATAGGCGCTGCTTTTAAGGAACGTGCGCGAGCTGTCCACGATCCTGGCCAGAAGCGCTTTTGAACCGACGATGCAGAAAAAAAAAGAGCCCAGGAAACCGGCGGCGTGGAGCGGGGATTTTTCCAGCGCGCTCAAAATGGTCGGCGTGCCGACGCTGATCCAGAAAATATAGGGGGTGGGGTTGAGAAGATTGATGGCAACGCCCTTGCGGATGGATCGCGATGTCAATGCTGCCGCCTGTATATCCATCTCCGGCACCCGCATGCTCCCGTAGCCCAGCCACAGTAGAAAGGCTCCGCCCACCAGCGAAATGGCCCCGAAAACCACCGGGTAGTTCAGCGCCTTTTCCAGGACCAACATGGCCAACAGCAGGATCGGGATGTCGGTCAGCATCGGTGCGATCGCCACCTGGAGCCCCGAGCGCAGCCCGTGACGCAGGGTTTCACCGATCACCAGGACGGTCAGCGGCCCCGGAGAGAAACCGGCCGCCAACCCGAGCAGGCTGCCCTTGGCAAAATAGTCGATGACCTGCAGGTCCATTGGAAAGCCTTTCGCCCGGATGCGGTTGCGTTTAGCGATTGGCGGCGGCCGTGGTCTGGCCGGCGTGGGTCCCCTGCCGGATGGTCTGAAGCACGTCCCGGACCCAGGCGCAGGCGCACTCGGCCGGGCACGGCTCCAGTTCATGCTGGTTCAAACAATACCCAGGGCAGGCTTCCGAGCCGGTTTTGCGTTCGCTGAAGAACGGAGCGTTGTGAAGGTCCTTGAATTTCCCGGCCGGAACAGCCAGGGTGGTCTTGCAGTCATGGTGGTTAAAGAGAAACAGACCGCACTCGATGGCCTCGAAATCGGCCTGGTAGCCGATGACCTCCAAGCCGAGGTCTTCGAGGAACTCAGCTCGGTTTAACCACATCTTGCCGCAGTGCGGGCATATTTTGAAGGCGTTCATCTTCGACCGGTTCCTTGCCCTGTTAGAGAGGCTCGCGCCCGGCGGGAGCGCGACCCAACTGCCGTGTCCCTTGCGAGCAGTGTGTCACGCACTATAGGGTCGGAAAGGCTTAAGATCAAGTTGAAACCCAGCCGGCGGGGCGCGGCACGGTCAATCGCCGGCATCGACGGGCGGATTGAGAGAAAATTTTCAAGGTCTTTCCCAACGCGGTCAAGCGGTTTGAAAATCATGAAGGCCGTGGACCAAGACAAACCGCTTAAGATAACTCCGAATATAGGTCTCATTTTTTTTCTTGACACCCCGAAATGGAATATTATAGTTAGGTAATAATTATTATCACAGAATATAAAATATTCTTTCCTTCATGTAGGATAAGAGAAGTGAAAAAGCGATCCAAGTCAATCTCAGCCAAACATCGTTTAGACCAGATGCTTGCAAAGCTGAGGGATCACGATTTTCGGATCACCCCCCAGCGGATGGCCGTTCTGAGAATATTGGCGGCCAGTGATGGGCATCCTTCTGTGGAACGGGTATATGAAATCGTTAGGCAGAAGTTCCCGACGACCAGTATTGCCACCATATATAAAACGGTCCATCTCCTTAAGCAAATCAACGAGGTGCTGGAAATATCCTTTCCGGATGGAAGCAACCGGTATGACGGCAACAAACCGTACCCGCATCCCCATTTGATATGCACGCGGTGCAAAAAAATGATCGACCCGGATTTGAGCAGCCTGGAAGACCTGGCAAAGGAGGTTACCAAAGAAACCGGCTTCCAAATTACCACTCACCGGATTGATTTTTTTGGCCTTTGCCGCGAGTGCCAATCGCATAACGCGGAACCCCTTTTTTAAGTTCATCCGGCAAGAAACTCTGTGGATAGCATCAGACAACGATAGGAGGTAACGTTATGACTGACGAAAAAAAATGCCCGGTAACGGGCGGAGCAAACAAACAACCAACCGGCCGAGGCACGTCGAACCGAGACTGGTGGCCCAATCAGCTGAATCTCAAGATGCTGCACCAGAACTCGCCGCTGTCCAACCCCATGGGTAAAGACTTCAACTACGCCAAAGAGTTCAAGAGCCTCGACCTGGCAGCCGTGAAGAAGGATCTGAAGGCGCTGATGAACGACTCGCAGGACTGGTGGCCGGCGGACTTCGGCCACTACGGGCCCTTGTTCATTCGCATGGCGTGGCACAGCGCCGGGACGTACCGCACCGGTGACGGTCGCGGCGGCGCCGGTTCCGCCCAGCAGCGTTTTGCGCCCGTCAACAGCTGGCCCGACAACGTCAGTCTGGACAAGGCACGCCGGCTGCTTTGGCCGATCAAGCAGAAGTATGGCAAGAAAATCTCATGGGCCGACCTCATGATCCTTGCGGGCAACGTCGCCCTGGAGTCGATGGGATTCAAAACGTTCGGCTTTGCCGGCGGTCGTGAGGACGCCTGGGAGCCGGACGAGAGCGCTTACTGGGGCGCCGAGAGCAAGTGGCTGGATGACAAGCGCTACTCCGGAGACCGGGATCTCGAGAATCCCCTCGCTGCCGTCCAGATGGGCCTGATCTACGTCAACCCGGAAGGCCCGAACGGCAAACCGGACCCGCTCGCGGCGGCCAAGGATATCCGCGAGACTTTCGCTCGCATGGCGATGGACGACGAAGAGACGGTTGCCCTCATCGCCGGTGGACACTCCTTCGGCAAGACCCACGGCGCCGGCCCGGCGTCCCATGTGGGTCCCGAGCCGGAAGCTGCCCCCATCGAGGAGCAGGGCCTCGGCTGGAAGAGCAGCTTCGGCACCGGCAAAGGCGGCGACACAATCACCAGCGGCCTGGAGGTCACTTGGACCAACACGCCGACGAAGTGGAGCCGCAACTTCTTCCGGATCCTGTTTGAGTTCGAGTGGGAACTGACGAAGAGCCCGGCCGGCGCGTATCAGTGGACACCGAAAGGCGGCGCAGGCGCCGGAACGGTGCCGCATGCCCATGACCCGTCGAAGCATATTGCGCCAGGCATGCTGACCACTGACCTTTCCTTGAGATTCGACCCCGCTTACGAAAAGATCTCGAGGCGCTTCTACGAACATCCCGATCAGCTCGCGGACGCGTTTGCCCGCGCGTGGTTCAAGCTGACACACCGCGACATGGGTCCACGCACGCGCTATCTCGGCCCGGAGGTTCCGGCCGAAGCGCTCGTCTGGCAGGACCCCATCCCCGCGGTCAATCACAAGTTGATTGATGAGAAGGACATTGCCTCTCTCAAGGGCAAGATCCTGGCCTCCGGGCTGTCCGTATCCCAACTGGTGTCGACCGCCTGGGCGTCGGCGTCCACCTTCCGTGGCTCCGACAAGCGCGGCGGCGCGAACGGCGCACGCATTCGCCTCGCCCCGCAGAAGGACTGGGAGGTCAACCAGCCGGCCCAACTGGCGAAGGTGCTCAAAACCCTGGAGGGCATCCAGAGTGCGTTCAACAGCGCGGCCTCTGGCGGCAAGAAAGTCTCGCTGGCTGACGTGATCGTTTTGGCTGGTTGTGCAGGCGTCGAGCAAGCCGCGAAGAAGGCCGGTCACGAGGTGACGGTTCCCTTTTCGCCGGGACGTATGGATGCCTTGCCCGAGCAGACCGATGTGGCCTCCTTCGCCGTGCTCGAACCGATTGCGGACGGCTTCCGCAACTACCTCAAGGGCCAATACACCGTATCGGCCGAGGAGTTGCTGGTTGACAAGGCGCAACTGCTGAAGCTGACCGCACCAGAGATGACGGTGCTCGTTGGCGGCATGCGCGTGCTGAACACCAACTTCGGGCAGACCCGGCACGGCGTTTTTACCAAGAAGCCGGAAGCGTTGACCAACGACTTCTTCGTGAACCTGCTCGACATGGGCACGGAGTGGAAGGCGGTATCGGATGCCAAAGACATCTTTGAAGGGCGTGATCGCAAAACGAACGAAGTCAAGTGGACCGGCACGCGTGTCGATCTCATCTTCGGTTCGAACTCCCAGCTTAGGGCTCTGGCCGAGGCCTACGGAAGTGCGGACGCGCAGAAGAAGTTTGTCCAGGACTTCGTGGCGGCCTGGACCAAGGTGATGAACCTGGATCGCTTCGACCTCGCCTGATCGGTAGCATAACCGCCTTCAAGGGGTTCTGAATTGAACTGCGAGGACGCGATGGCTGAGCTTGTCCAGAAGGCCAAGGCGGTCAAACAACCTTTCATCCAATCAAACTGCCGGCGGGGTCTGGCGTTCAGGCCCCGCCCTTCTTGATGCGAAGGAAGTGAACCATTTGGCCGCGGCAAAGATGCATAGCCCGTTAAGAAGACCACTTCCGTCGGCATAAACCGCAAACGGCAGGTTTTCCCCATGCCGGCTATCGGATGGCGACGATCGTCAGCTCGACCTCTCCCGCCGGCCGTTTCCACACCACCGTATCCCCCACCCGGGCTTCGGCCAGTGCCCGGGCCAGGGGTGAGACCCAGCTGATCCTGCCCTGCGCCGCATCCGCTTCGTCCTCTCCGACGATGGCAACCGTCATGCGCCGGCCCTCAGGGGTTTCCACATCGACTACGGCCCCGAAATGCACCTCATCCTCGGGCTGGCCGGCCGGGTCGATCAGAACCGCCCGACGGATCCGCTCCTCGTAGTAGCGCAGATCCCGGTCGATATACATCAGCTGCTTTTTGTTCTCCGCAGACACCTCTCCGGCCAGACGTTTCCTGCGGGCGAGAAGTCCGCCTACCTGCTCCTGCAGCTGCCGCAGCCCGGCCGGGGTTACGTAGTTGACGTGCGGGCTGTGCACCCGATCGGGGAGCTCGTCGAGGATCTGGTCGCCGTCAGGCTCTTTGACAAAGGCGCGGCTCATGCGGACCGGGCCTGGAACGACCTCAAGATCCGGCTGTCCGCGCCGCGGTCCAGATCTTCCAGGGCAAAGGCCAGGGCCGCCTCGAGCAGGGCCGACTTGTTTTCCACCGGGGCGCCGGCGAGCTTGAGTTCGTAGAAGCGGGTGTTGAACCGGTTGAGGAGGTCATCCGAGAGGTAGAACCCCGCTTTGCGCTTGGCTTCCGGCGCGGCGCCTCCGGCCCTGCGCCCTTGCGGCCGCCGATCCTCCGGGCGCCTGCGTCCACCGGTCGCGGCGCCCACGGGGTCAGGCAGGTGGTCGGCGAACAGATCAGGCGTCTGGTTGTGTCTGGTCGTCATCGTTCATAACCCTCCTTACCAGCAGCTTATAGTCCTGGGCGGCGATACTGCCGCGGTCGTACTCGAAGATGGTGCGTCCGTGGGTCGGCGCCTCGCACAGCCGCGCGGTATAGTGCACCGGCAGGCATAGCTGCCGGCTGAAATAGCGCTCCAGCTGGGTCAGCATCTCCTGGCTGTGGCGGGTGCGCCGGTCGAACAGGGTCGGCAGGATGTATTTCAGCCGCAGCTCGGGGTTGAGCTTCTGGGCGGACTGGAGATAGCGGAAAAAAGTCTTGAGCCCCTCCAGGGCAGGACCCTGCAAGGCGACGGGGCAAATCACTTCGGTCGCCGCCATAAGAATGTTGACGCTCAAGATATCCCAGCCGGGCGCGCAGTCAAAGATCAGGTAATCGATGCTCCCTTCGCGCGGGATCAGCTTCTGCCTGAGGACGGTCTGACGCACTTCGCGCGGCTGCTCACCGAGCCAGTGCTTCAACTCCACCAGCTGAATGCCGCCCGCCAGCACCCACAGATTGTCCCGGGCCCGAAACACGGCCTCGTTTCGGGAGACGGGTCCTCCGTCGCTGTTTCCGGCGATAAACTCCGCCAGCCCATAGGGCGGCTTTACCCCCAGGAAACGGGCCACCTGGTCCTGCGTGTCGCAGTCCACCAGGAGCACACGCTTTCCTGTGGCTGCCAGGCCGCCGGCCAGGCTAACGGCCGTAGTCGTCTTGCCGACCCCGCCCTTGGCCATGGCTACCGCAATGGTGCGCATCGGCAGATTTTTTCTCCTTTTCTGATGTTCTTCTATAATTCTTTTCTAATGTTATTCTTTTCTCCCGTGAAATGCAAGTCTTTTTCACTGTAAAGACGGAGGCACTGCAGGTGCGGCAACACCGTTGAGATCTTGCCGCAACCATTCATCGTTGATACTGTGAAAGCTCGAATTTGAGCTTTCACGACAGTGGAAATATGAGCGGAAGTAATTTTGATGAAAATAAAAATCCATCATAATATTGATAGCAGAGGTGAGCGGCTCCAATTTTGGTTTTGCGGAAAGGCCCGCTGGGGTCTGCCGTGCGCGGGGGCAGCCGCAAAAAACACCCAGGCTTCGCCAACGCCCCCGGGGTTTCGATAAGCCCCTGACAGGCAGCGATGGCAGTCTCTGTCGAGAGGCGCTATCTTCCGAGGCTTTCTGGGACTATCCAATCAGCTCCGGGCGGGGGAGATCCGGTTAATTGATTCGACCCCGGAAGAGTTGGCGGCGGCAAAGTTGCGTCTTGAAGATCATCGGGGGAAACGCAAAGAGTGGGACCGGCTGAAGAAAGCCGAGAGCTGATCACTTTTTCGGCTTGGTTCCTCCCGAATTAAAGTTTTTGTTGACTTGGGACGAAAGTTAATCTATAGAAATGGCTCGAATTCAATTTTTCAACCTTCTTCGAAACACAGTCGTTTAACCCCACCACCAATGGCACCTTGTATTGATAGGGGTGCTGTTATATAATAATAATCAAAAGAACCTTATAAAAAGAGCGGGATCCCATGACAGACTTGATGTCTAAATATTTTCTTTTTGCAAATCCGAGCTTCCTATCCGGAATGGGTAGAATTATGGACTTGGGGTCTACCCTGAACGAGTATAATAATTCGCCCAATGAGGCCATGGCTGATTATTTCGCAATCAAATCTGATTGGCACGCTGTTGGAACTGATATTGAGTCCGCCATTGCCGAACATGGGAAAGAAAGGTAAAAAGCATACGGACTTGGTGCCGTCAGGGAGCCACCATCACCACGATCCGAAGGCCGTTAAAGTAGCCCACGTCTCACAAACAAGATTCAGCGGACCCCTTCCCCATCCTGATATTCTTGCGCGCTATGAACAAATCCTTCAAGGCGCGGCAGATCGAATTATATCCATGGCCGAAGCCCAATCGCGGCACCGGCAAACACTTGAGACCGAAGTCATTGCTTCCGACATCAAAAATTCTAGAATCGGCCTTTATTGTGGGCTGATAATCGGTTTGACAGCAATCCTTAGTGGCGCGGCCTGTATCTTTGTGGGACAGCAATGGGGAGGGGGATTTTTAGGCGGAGCCGGGCTTACTGGATTGGTTAGCGTTTTTGTTTATGGGTCACGCGAAAAAAAGATAGAAAGAAGGAAGCGCCTCGAAAAGATGTTAACGGGCGCTGAGGAACAGAAGCCCAATTAGGGCAACTATTTTATTGAAAAACCCCGGCGGTTACTTGAAGAGTCCCTCGCTTTATCCCTTAAGTTTGATCCTGATTATATCGAGCAACAATCTTATCGCCTTCCACTCGGGCAGCAGCTAAATCCAAACGCTTACCTTTACGTTTATGCAAATTGCCAGGCACCATATTATTCAGCCGTTCTCTTTCCCATATCTCATACTCTCCCTTCTCAGATTGCATTATCTGCGCCACTATTCGCCCATCATTTCCTTTGAATATTTTAATGTTTTTTCTTTCCATTTATTGCTCCTCTCATTTTTCTGGCGCGGGTGTCCCTCAATATTGAGCAGGGGAAACCGGATCAGGCTTGACTGTAGTGGTTCCTTAGTCCCCTGCGGAACAAAGAGCGGGGAAGGAAACCAAAACGCAAAGCTGGAAAACTAGTGCTCGCCGTTTCATAGTTCCCCCTGTTGGAATGGGTTCAAACCTATCTTAGCATCCCCTTTGAAATCTTGCCATAAATTCCGAAAGCAAGCGCAAGGAATACAGGAGGGCAGGTTTTTCGGCTTGAACTCTCAAAATTGTAATGCTATGAAGAACCACCCCCCGTTAATTTTTAATCGGACAATGATAGGTGCCATTCGGATTGGGTAGGCAACCTGATGAGTCTTTTTCTTGCACTCATTTTGGCAGCTATTGGATACTGGTTATCCCCACCATATAGTATCAAAGATATTCCTTTCTCTCAGCTAACTTCCTTTAGGTAAGCCACCGGCTTTGCCGGTGGACTCCCGGAGTTTGACAGATCCGGGAAAAAAATGAAGCCTCCTCACGTGAACCGCTCAAATTCACGTACACGAGGAGGCTCCATGGGAAACGTAGAAAGTTTAAGCCACACCCGATGGGATTGCAAGTATCATCTGGTCTGGGTTCCGAAATGTCGGCGAAAGGTTTTGTACGGGCAATTGCGCAAGCATCTGGGGCAGGTGCTCCACGATCTGGCTGGGCAGAAAGAGAGCAAGATCCTGGAGGGGCATCTGCAGGCTGATCATGTGCATCTGCTGGTGTCGATACCACCGAAATACTCCGTTGCTCAGGTGGTTGGATTCATCAAGGGCAAGAGCGCCATTCACATTGCCCGCAACTACTTGGGTCGGCGTAAGAACTACACCGGGATGCACTTCTGGGCCCGGGGCTATTTCGTTTCAACCGTAGGTGCCGATGAGGCGACGATCCGCGAGTACATCCAAAAGCAGGAGAAAGAAGACGCTCGCCTCGATCAACTGGGACTGTTCGCTGAAGCTTGACCACCGTCAGGTGGTCAGAGAATCTTTTCCGAATACCGCTTTGAGCGGTTCACAAATCCAAGCCACCGGCTTTGCCGGTGGTCACTGACTATAGGAATGGTTTCTGAAAGCCCTTTTTCGACCTGTTTATACTTTGCATCCCTTTTTCTGTTCATAAAATCTCTGATGCATGACCGTATTTGGCCATGGCGATGGACGTGGCCATATCTTGGGAACCTTGTCATTCGGGTTATTTTATCAGCGGGTTGTGTATACGTGGGGTATCTTCTTACCGAAGCGAAAAAATTAATTTTATCCGGCAGGTTGTTATAATTTTTGTTGATTTACTCATTGTTATTTGTATCATGTTGGCCGATGAATTTAGGTTCTTTGATGAAAATAAACCAGAACAAAACAGTGAAAATCGGGGAGCAAGTTAACAATGGGCGAAAGGTTGTGCGAGCAGCTTCGGACACATGAACATCCAAGGTTCAGACCTGTGGGTGAGCCGAAAGAACATAGATGCCCTCCCGCTAAAAAAGCGGACTCGGAGGGATAAAGGATGCAGGGCCGTTTTAAGTTTTATTATCTGATGGGACTAATGATGGGACCTATTTTAGGACAAACAAAAAATGGTCACGAAATTAACGTTAACATTTTAAAATAATATGAAAAAATGCAAGACCGTTTAAACGAAACCATTGGGGTGCTGACGCGGCGGGAAGTCGAGGCGCGGCTGGTAGCGCCCCTGGTCGAAGCCCTGGGCAAGGAGTTCGGTCGGGACCAGGTCCTGCGCGTCATCCGGAAGGCGGTCGTCGAGATCGCCCGCCGGCAGGGCGCCGATCTGGGCCGAACGATGGGCGGAAACTCGCTGCGGCATTTGCGCGACTCCCTGGTGCACTGGACCCGCGAGGATGCCCTGAGCATTGAGCTGATCGAAGAGAGCGGGCAGGCCTTTGCGTTCAACGTGACGCGCTGCCGCTACGCCGAGATGTACCGTGACCTGGGCATGCCCCTGATGGGGCCGATCCTTTCCTGCTCGAGGGATTTCGCGCTGATCGAAGGCTTCAATCCGCGGATTCGATTGACCCGCACGCAGACGCTCATGGAGGGTGCCCCTTTTTGCGATTTCCGCTACCGGCTTGAGGCGGAGTAGGACAACCTGTATCAGGCGGTGTCCAGCTTGAAATACCCGCCGCGCAGGCAGCCTTTGCAGCAGTCCCCCGCGCGCGGATCGAAGGCCTCCCCGCACGCCGGGCAAATGGCGACGCTTTCCTTTTTGGGCCGCCTGAGAAAATCGGTTACGATGACGGATCGGCAGGAAAGCACCGCGCGGCGGGCTTGCAGAATTCTTTCCAGGAGGGTCTCCAGCGGAAGCGCGTCTTTGGGAACACGCTTCAGGAACCAGTCGCGGATGGAGGGGTGCGCGGCAGTCTTCCCCGCATCCAGCCAGACCCGGCATCCGCGGCGGGTGGTGCGGTCGTAAAGCGTCAAGGCGAAGCGGTCCCAGTCGAGCACCCTCATCCAGCCGTTGCCGAGCGTGCAGGGCGTGAACAACTGCACCGCGTCCGGCAGGCAGCGCAGCGTTTCCACGATGGCGTCGGCCTCGACTGCCGGGCCGATGATCTCCTGGGCCCAGTCCACCATGAAGGCCCCGATCACAACCCCCGGGGCCGGGAACCCGTGAAAGCGTTCGATCTCCTCCAGCACCCGGCCGGCGGGCCGGCCGCACAACGTTAAATCAGAGGCAAGCGCATGCATCATCGGATAGGCTCACGGCAATTGATGTGAAGCGTGGCGTTGGAGGATGATGAACAATAAGAGCGCCAAGACCGATAGACCCACGAAAACGACAAAACCCTGATAGTAGCCGGCCTCGCCATTCAGGCGCACGAAAAGTCCCATGATCGGCGGAAGGACAAAGCCGCCGAAGGCGCCGAGTCCGCCGACGATCCCGGCAGCGCCGCCGACGGCTTGGGGGGTGAATTTCGGCACCAGTTTGAACACGGCCGCGTTGGCAAACCCCGTTCCCAACGCCAGCAGCATCTGGCCGATGAAAGCGGCCGCGATGGATCGTCCCCCCACGACGATGACCAGAGCGCCGACCGCCACCGTGGCGAAAGACAGTTGTGCCACCCGCAGGCCGCCCAGCCTGTCCGAGGTCATGCCGCCGATAACGCGCAGAAGGCTCGCAGAAAGTGAAAAGGCGGCCGTGAACAATCCGGCCTGCACCATGCTGGTCTTGAACAATCCGGACCAAAATGTGGGAAACCAGACCGTGAGGGCGATGAAGCCGCCGAAAGATATGAAATAGAAGTAGGTGAGCGCCCAGGTGCGCCAATCGGCGCCGGCCCTGCGGATGGAGTCCATGGCCTTGCCGGAGGGAACGAGTTCTTCCCCGCAGGATAGCATCAGAGCATCCGGGTCGATCGCCAGGCCCATCTGCTTGTACTGGAAATACGGGGCATCCTGCATGCGGACAAACACCAGCCCCGTCAGGGTCAGCAGGATGACCAGCCAGATCACGTAGGACCAGGTGAACCCCAGACTCGTTACCAGGTAGGGCAGCAGCAGGGCGAACATTCCAGGCGCCAGGTTGCCGAGCCCGCCGTAGAGCGCGAGAGCCGTGCCCTGTTTGCGCTGGGGGTACCAGTAGGAGACCGCCGGGATGCCGACCGAGAAGATGGCGATTCCGCAGCCGCACAGAATGCCGAAGATCAGAAAAAAGGGATAGTCGGAAACCCGGGGTGTAGGCGACAGGCTGAACATGAACGTGATGCCGGCAACACCGGCGGCGGCCAGGAGCAGCAGAATCAGGATAGGCTTCTTGCCGCCCATGCGGTCGACCATGGCCCCGAACGGGATGCGCAGGAGGGAGCCGGTCAGGGCGGGGGAGGCCGCCAGGATGCCCATCAGGAAAGGGTCCAGGTCCATGGCCTGTTTCAGCTTGGAAACGATGGGCCCGAAGGCGGAGACACCGGCGAAGCCGGCGAAGAATGCCAGCGTCGTCCACGCCAGGGCCGCACGGGGATTTGAGATCGCGTAGCAGACATTCTCGTCTTCCGCCATTTGATATCTCCTCAAATGCCTTCCGAAAGCCCTGTGGGAGCTGCTTTTCAGCCGAGATTGTCACATGGGCTATAAATTCGAAACACGAAATCCGAAATCCGAAACAAATTCCAATGACCGAATGACCTAAACTCTAAAAGCCCCCCAATTGCGGCTCAATAGGTTGCGGCAATTTCCCTTGCTTTTCATTTTAGGCACTATAGGCATTTTAGGCACTTTAGGCACTTTTTTCTCTCATGCCACCACCTGCCGCCGGAAGACAATCG
Organism: uncultured delta proteobacterium; assembly: GCA_963785045.1. Taxonomy (GTDB): domain Bacteria; phylum Desulfobacterota; class Desulfobacteria; order Desulfobacterales; family SpSt-501; genus SpSt-501. Next base: position 21,369 of record CAWAUC010000027.1, read on the forward strand.
GGCGGCGCAGGAGGTAGAAGATCGGCACGCTCCAGATGTGAACCAGCCGGGTGAAGGGGGAAAAGCCCAGAAGCGCCAAGGCAGACAATATGTGAATCTTATAGACGATCGGAACGGTAGCCATCAGGCTGGGGTCGGGCTGCAGTGTGACGATGCTTCGTATCCAGGGAGCAACCGTGTCCAGAACGTAGAAATGCCCGAAAAAAACTGCATAGGTGCCCACGCCGCTGACGAACACGAACCCGATGAGGATGACAAAATCGCTGACGGTGGTCATCAGACGGATTCGCGTAATAAACAGCCTGCGCGACAGGAGGAGCAGTGCCCCCAGGAAGGTCGATAATCCCAGCGCCATGCCGGCGTAATACGCCATGGTGGTGTGAGCTTCGCCGCCGAAACCCACCATGTCATACACGGCCTGGGGGATCAGTAACCCACCGGCATGTCCAAAGAAGGTGCCGATGATCCCGACGTGGAAGAGATAAATGCCCGCGAAAAGGTTCTTTTTCTCTATCATCTCGCTGCTGTGGGAGTTCCAGGCGTAGCGGTCGGTGATATAGCGATAGGCATGGCCGACGACGAAAACGGTCAGGCACAGGTAGGGAAACCCCACAAACGCTAGCAGATCGATCGTGCGCATGTCAGCCTCCGGAAGCGCCGGTCGGGGAGTCCATGCCCGGCGATAGAGGGGAATCCGCCGCCTCGGGAACCGCCGCGCTCAGCAGTTCCAGGGGCACGGCATACATCGAGCCGCTTTCCTTCAGCCGGTCGGCCAGGGCGGGCACAGCGGCCAGGCACCGCAGAATCGGCGCGTGGGTTTCGGCCTGCGGCGCTGCCGCAATAAATTCGAGCAGCAGGGGCAGAAAATCCGGCAGCTCGTTCACGGCCGGCTCGAAGCCGGCCTGCCGGTAGACCTCCAGCAGCTCCGCCAGCGTTCGTCCGCGCTCCTCGCTGTCGCCCATGAGATGGTAGGTGAGATTCAGGCTGGCCGCAGGGTTCATGTCGAAAACCGCCGTGTAATGCTCCTGGAGCTTCAGCAGCGACTGCGCTTTCAGCAGCGTCATGAAATGGGAAAGGCGTTCCCGTGCCCGGGGGTCGCCCAACCCTGCCGCTGCCGCTTCCATTTCGGGCAGGGCCTCCAGGACCTGAGCGTCGGGGTAGGCCAGACACAGGCTCAACAGTTTGAGCAGGGTTTTCTTTTCGTCCGTCATCGCGGATACCCGCAACTTCCCTGTTCGATGTAGGGGGATGTTTCGTCGCTGCGGCCGACGGTGGGCAGCACGAACCGCTCGCTCTGATACGCCAGGGCCAGCAGCCGGTACATCTCCCCGGCCGCCCGCGTGCCCAGGCCGACCGCGTCGAGCACGGACTTGTCCGCCGTCTGCCCCAGCCGCACCGAGCGCATGTAAGCCCGCAGGGCCGCCAGGCGTTTCAGCGCCAGGCGCACCGGCTCCTCGTCGCCCGCCGTGAGCAGATTGGCGAGATACCTGACCGGAATCCGCAGGGAGTCGATGCCGTCCAACGGGCCAGCCGCATCCACTGCGGGGTTCGCGGGGCTTAAAGGCGGCACGTACCAGACCATGGGCAGCGTGCGGAACTCCGGGTGCAGCGGGAGCGCGAGGCGCCAGTCCTTGATCAGCCGGTAGACCGGCGAACGCTGCGCCGCCGCGAGATAGTTTTCGGGGATGCCCTGGCGTTCCGCTTCCGCGGCGATTTGGGGGTCGCGGGGGTCGAGCAGGATGTCGAGGTGCGCGGGGTACACGGCCGCGGCGTCGGCTGCGGCGGCGGCCTCGCGGATGCGGTCGGCGTCGTACAGCAGGACGCCGATGTAGCGGATGCGGCCCACACAGCTGTGGGCGCAGAGCGTCGGCAGGCCGGCCTCGGTGCGGGGGTAGCAGAACAGGCACTTCTCCGCCCGGCCGGTCTTCCAGTTGAAATACGTCTTCTTGTAGGGGCAGCCGGACACACAGAAGCGCCAGCCCCGGCAGCGCTCCTGGTCCACGAGCACGATGCCGTCCTCGTTGCGCTTGTAAAGCGCGCCGGAGGGGCAGGAGGCGACGCAGGCCGGGTTGAGGCAGTGCTCGCACAGCCGGGGCAGGTAGAGAAGAAACACCTTCTTGAACTGCAGGTAGATGGAGTGGTCGAGTCCCTTGAAATTCACGTCGTCGCTGCCGGTCGCACTGACCCCCGCCAGGTCGTCCTCCCAGTTCGGGCCCCAGTTGATCTCCATGCTGGCGTCGTTCAACTGCGAGTGCGGCCGCAGCGACGGCTGGTGTTTCTTCCCCGGGCCGCTGACGAGCTTCTCGTAGTCGTAGGTCCAAGGTTCGTAGTACTGATCGATGGTGGGCAGGTCGGGGTTGTGGAAGATGCCGGCCAGGCGGCGGGCCTTGTTCCCGGCCCTGAGGGAGAGCTGCCCGTTCTTCAGGGTCCAACCGCCTTTGTGGCCGTGCTGGTTCTCCCATTTCTTGGGGTAGCCGATGCCGGGCTTGGTCTCCACGTTGTTGAACCACATGTACTCGGCGCCCTTGCGGTTGGTCCACACGTTCTTGCAGGGGATGCTGCAGGTGTGGCAGCCGAGGCACTTGTCCAGGTTCAACACCATCGCGAACTGGGCTTTAATCTTCATGCCACTCGACCTCCCCGGCCTTGCGCACCACGATCAGCTCGTCGCGCTGGGAGCCGACAGGGCCGTAGTAGTTGAAGCCGTAGCTCAACTGGGCGTAGCCCCCGATCATGTGGGTGGGCTTGACCATGATTCGCGTCACACTGTTGTGGGTGCCGCCGCGCTTGCCGGAGAGCTCAGCACCCGGCGTGTTGATGAGCCGCTCCTGGGCGTGGTACATGAAGGCCTTGCCCGGCGGGATGCGGTGGCTGACCACGGCCTTGGCCATCACCACCCCGTTGACGTTGAAGCATTCCAGCCAGTCGCTGTCCTTGACTCCCAGGGTCGCCGCATCGTCGTTGTTGATCCAGATCGCCTCCCCGCCCCGGAAGAGCGTCAGCATGATGAGGGTGTCCGAGTAGGTGCTGTGAATGGACCACTTGGAGTGGGGCGTGAGATAGTTCAGCACCAGTTCCTTGCGCGCATCGCGCTTGACGTCGGTCGAGCCGAGGGCCGACATGTCCACCGGCGGCCGAAACACCGGCAGCCCTTCACCGAAGTCGCGCATCCAGGGATGGTCCAGGTAGAAGTGGGCTCGCCCGGTGAGCGTCCGGAACGGCACCTTCTCCTCGATGTTGATGACAAACGGCGAGTAGCGCCGCTGCTCGGACTCGATCCCGCTCCAGACCGGGCTTGTAATGATCTTGCGGGGCTGGGCGGTGAGGTCCTCGAAGCTGAATTTTTCACTCTGGCGCGCGGCGCTCAGGTGAGTGAGGGACAGCCCGGTCTTCTTCTCGAGGGGACCCCAGGACTTCATGGCGGTCGCGCCGTTGGTTTCGGGCGCAAGCATGAGGATCGTCTCGGCCACCTGCCGGCCGGTTTCGAGCGAGGGCATTCCCTGGCTCACCCCGGGGGCGGAGACCGTGCCGAGCTTCTCCTTGAGCTCGGCGTACTCCTCCTCTGCCGGCCACATGACCCCCTTGGAGCCGACCCCCGGCTTGGCGGCGAGCGGGCCTAGGGCCGTCATCATGCGGAAGGCGTTGGCGTAGTCGCGGTTTACGACGGATAGGTTGGGCATGGTCTTGCCGGGCACGGGTTCGCACTCGCCCTTGCGCCAGTCTTTGACCTCGGCCTGGGCGAGCTCTCCGGGGCTGTCGTGCAGCAGCGGGGTTGCCACCAGGTCCCTAGCCTCCTTCAGGTGCACGGCGGCGAGTTCGGAGAACTTCTGGGCGATGGTCTTGAACTGGTCCCAGTTGGTGCGCGCCTCCCAGGGCGGGTCGATGGCCGGAGTGAAGGGGTGGATGAACGGGTGCATGTCCGTGGTGTTGATGTCGTGCATCTCGTACCAGCCGGCCGCGGGCAGCGCCACGTCGGAGTACATGGCGCTCGTGGACATGCGGATCTCGAGAGTTACCAGCAGGTCGAGCTTGCCCTCGGGAGCGTGCTTGCGCCAAGCGACCTCCTGCGGCCGCAGGGGGCTTTCGGTGTTGAGCACGGCGCTGTCGGTCCCCAGGAGATGCTTCAGGAAATACTCGTGGCCCTTGGAGCTGGCGCCGAGCAGGTTCGCACGCCAGAGAAAAAGCACCCGCGGAAAGTTGGCCGGATGGTCGGGGTCTTCGACGGCGAACCGCACCTCACCCTTCTTCAGCCGCTCCACCACGTGGGCGATGATCTGCGCATCCGAGCCGCAGCCGGCCGCCACGGCCTCGCGCACAAGGTCGATCGGGTTGCGGTCGAACTGCGGAAAGGACGGCAGCCAGCCGAGGCGGGCGGCGATCACGTTGTAGTCCGCCGGATGGCGCGGCATCCCGGCGTCCGCCAAGGGCGACTTCAGTGTGTTAGCGTCCAGCGTGTCGTAGCGCCACTGGTCCGTCGCGAAATACCACAGGGAAGTCCCGTTCTGCTGACGGGGCGGGCGGCGCCAGTCGAGGCCAAAGGCCACCTGGGACCAGCCCGCCTGGGGCCGCACTTTTTCCTGGCCGACGTAGTGCGCCCAGCCGCCGCCGTTGACCCCCTGGCACCCGCAGAGGGTGGTCAGGTTCAGGATCGCGCGGTAGATCATGTCGCTGTGGAACCAGTGGTTGGTGCCCGCACCGAGAAAGATCATGGACTTGCCGCGTGTTTTTTCCGCATTCTCCGCAAACTCCCGCGCCACGCGGATCGCATCCGCGGCTGGGACCCCGGTGATCCCCTCCTGCCAGGCCGGCGTGTACGCCTGCGCGTCGTCGTAGCCGGAGGGGTAATCCGCTGGGTGCGCGTCCGTCTCGTAGCGCCGAACGCCGAGGTGCGCCGCCAGAAGATCGAAGACCGTCGTGACGATGACAGGCCCGGAAGGGGTCTGCAGCAGCTTGACCGGCACGAGGCCGGCGCGGGTGCCGGCGCCCTTGAGGTCGAACAGAGGCGCGTGCACCCGAACCCAGCGTTCCGCGGACTGCGCGAAGGTCAGCAGGGGGTCGACGGCGGCATCCGTGGCCGAGTCTTTCAAATTCAGGTTCCAGCGGCCTTCCTCGTTCCAGCGGAAGCCGATGCTGCCGTTGGGTACCACGAACCGGCCGGAGGCTGCGTCGAACAGCACGGTCTTCCATGGGGCGTTGTTCGACGTGTGGCCCACATCCGAGGCGCGCAGGAACCGGCCGGCCTTGAACTCCCCCTGGTGGTCTTCCAGCACGACCGCAAACGGCAGGTCGGTGTAGGACGTGGCGTAGGCCGTGAAATACGCGCTCTGGCGCTCGATAAAGAATTCCTTCAGGATCACGTGGCTCATGGCCATGGCGAGTGCGGCATCCGTCCCCGCCTTGGCCGGCAGCCAGGTGTCGGCGAACTTGACGTACTCGGCGTAGTCCGGTGCCACGGCGGCCACGCGGGCGCCGCGGTAGCGGGCTTCCGTGAAGAAGTGGGCGTCGGGCGTGCGCGTCATGGGCAGGTTGGTGCCCCAGACGATCATGTAAGAGGATTCGTACCAGTCGGCGCTCTCCGGCACGTCGGTCTGCTCGCCCCACACCTGGGGCGAGGCCGGCGGCAGGTCGCAGTACCAGTCGTAGAAGCTCGCCAGCACCCCGCCGATCAGCGATAGAAAGCGTGCCCCGGAGGCGTAGCAAACCATGGACATGGCCGGGATCGGCGTGAAGCCGAAGATGCGGTCGGGGCCGTGCATCTGGATGGTGTGGATGAGGGAAGCGGCGACCAGCTCTGCCGCTTCGTCCCAGGACACCCGCACGAAGCCGCCTTTGCCGCGTTCGACCTGGTAGGATGTGCGCTTGGCCTCGTCGGCGACGATGCTGCGCCAGGCGGCGACCGGGTCCGGGTGTGCGGCCAGGGCCGCGCGCCAGAGCGCGAGCAGGCTCGAGCGCATCAGCGGATGCTTCAGACGCACCGGGCTGTAGGTGTACCAGGAACAGGTGGCGCCGCGCGGGCAGCCGCGGGGCTCATGGTTGGGGAAACCGCTGCCGCAGGAGGGGTAGTCCGTGCGCTGGGTTTCCCAGACGATGATCCCGTTCTTGACGTAGACGTCCCAGGAACAGGAGCCGGTGCAGTTGACGCCGTGGGTGGAGCGGACTTTTTTATCGTACTGCCAGCGTTGGCGGTAGAAATCCTCCCACTCGCGCTGGCCGCAACGGACCTCGCCCCAGCCGCCGGCGACGATCTCCTCCCGGCAGTCGTCTGGGTTGCCCCGGGGGCGCAGGAACCTCAGCTTGGAAAGAAACCGTTCGGCGGGCATGGGCACCTCCACGGCACGCGGGTGGTACGGAAAGGCCGATGCAACCTGAAAACAAAGTTCGTATACGTTAGAAGGCGCAGGCAGCACCTTGACTTAAGTCAAAAGCACATGTGCCGGTTCGGATGGGTAAAAATTTCAGAAGGGTGGTTTCCGCTTCATGCCCGTTATGCTGCTTCTATCCGCAAGGATCGGGAAAATCAACCCCGCAAAATCCAAAATCAGTATCGCTCGACTCAGGTTATAATATTGTCGACAATCGCAATATTGGTTGACTTTTGCCACAGCCCTTTTTAATCTGCACCCCGATTTATCATTGCGAATTCCGTCTGGTCTGAATCCGAACCTCGCGGGAGGATTTCCCATAGCGCCGGACCCAAACGGACAGGGGCCGCAGCAGAAGCCCTCAGGAGTGCCATGAGCGTTGTCGTGCGGCCGATCGGACTGCTGAAAGCTTTTTGCCGGGACCGGCTTGACGAGCAGGATCGCGTGGTGCTGCCCGACCGCGATGGGCGCGCCCTGGAAGCGGTCTGTCAGGATATCGGCCTGCCCCAAGGTTTGGTCTCGCTTTTCATCGTCAACGGTCAAATCGAAGAAAGCTCCTACCGCCTCCAGCCCGGCGACGACGTCAAGTGCGTCGCCATCATCGGCGGCGGGTGAGCCATGACCCTTCAACCCCGGGAGTATTAAGGTCGCCCATGAAATACGCAACGACAGGCAGGATCGCGCGAGTGGATCTCACCCACCGGAGCCATCGGGTGGAGGAGCCCGAGGAAGCCTTCTATCGAACCTACTTCGGAGGCAGCGCCCTGGCCTGCTACTACCTCCTTAAGGAGTGTGCGGCAGGCGTGGACCCATTGGGGCCGGAAAACCTGCTGGTCTTTGCCGCAAGCCCTTTAGTGGGCAGCGGGATCCCCGGGGCGAACCGCTATACCGTGGCCGCCATATCGCCGCTGACCGGTTTTTACGGCGAAGGGGAGGCCGGGGGATGGTGGTCGCCGGAACTCAAACGGGCGGGATTCGACGCCGTGCTGGTGGAGGGGCGGGCGGAGAAGCCGGTTTACCTCTGGATTCATGACGGGCAGATCGAAATCCGGGATGCCGGCGCCCTGTGGGGCCAGGGGACCGGAGAGACCCAGCGACTCATCGAAAAGGAAGTGGCCGACGCCAAGGTGCGCGTGGCCGCCATCGGGCCGGCGGGCGAAAATCTGGTGCGCTACGCCTGCGTGGTCCACGCCATGAAGCACACCAACGGCCGCGGCGGCATGGGCGCCGTCATGGGGTCCAAAAACCTGAAGGCCATCGCCGTGCGCGGCCGGCAGCCCGTTGCGTTCAAGGACACGCCGGCCCTGCAGCAGATGATCAAATGGTATGCCGAGCACTTCATGGATCACCCCATCGAGCGGGTGCTGCACGACGGCGGGACCATCGGCTGGGACGTCACGGAGTTGGACGAAGCCGGGATTCTCCCGACGCGCAACTTTCACAGCGGCAGCTTCGAGAAGGCCGACGACATCTGCGGGAAGACCTTTCACGAGAAATACTTCATCGAGGCCGGCGGCTGCCAGGGGTGTGTCGTGCGCTGCAAGCGCGTCGCCCGCTCCGACGGAGCCTGGCAGGTCGACCCGACCTACGGCGGGCCGGAGTACGAGACGGCTGCCGCCTTCGGCTCTCTATGCGGGGTCTCTGATCTGGAGGCGATCTGCAAGGCCCACGAGCTGTGCAATACCTACACCCTGGACACCATCTCGACCGGGGTGACGATCGCTTTCGCCATGGAATGCTTCGAAAACGGCCTGCTCACGGCCAAGGACACCGATGGGCTGGAGCTTCGTTTCGGCAACGCCACGGCCATGGTGGCGTGCATCCACAAGATCGCGCGGCGCGAAGGCGTCGGCAATCTGCTGGCCGAAGGCTCTCTGCGGGCGGCGCACCGGATCGGGGGCGGGGCGGAAAAGTTCGCCATGCAGACCAAGGGTCAGGAGTTGGCCATGCACGAACCCCGGGGGAAGGGCAGTCTCGCGCTGGCCTACGCGCTTTCCTCCACCGGCGCCAACCACACCGAAGGGCCGCACGACTACCTGTTTCAGCCGGGGGCGCTGGGGGTTAGCGACCTGCACGAGATCGGCATCCTCACGGCCACCCCCGCCATCGAGCTCAACCCCGACAAGGTCCGCCAGTTCACCTACATGCAGTTTACTTGGAATCTCTTCAACACCCTGGGGCTGTGTATCTTCACCGCCGGTCCGGGTAAGCTGATGAAGATGCACCATGTGGCCGAGGCGGTTGCGGTGGCCACCGGTTGGGACACGCGGCTGTGGGAGATCATGAAACTCGGCGAGCGCACCGTGACGCTGAAGCGCTGCGTGTCCGCCCGACAGGGTGCGACCCGCACGGATGACCGGCTGCCGGAGCGGTTCTTCGAACCCCTCGAAGGCGGCCTGCTCAAAGGCCGAGCGCTCGATCGGAAGGAGTTCGAAAGAAGTCTCGATCTCTACTATGACATGCACGGCTGGGATCGCAACGGCATCCCCACCTCCGGCAAGCTGGTGGAACTCGGCCTCGGATGGGTCAACGGGGTAACCTGACATGATCCGCAAAGCATAGCCGGGCCTATAGGAGTGCGATGAAATCGGAGCGTGAGTTATCAGAGTTTATTGCCGCGCAGCGGCGGCAAGACCAGTATACCGGTCTGCCGCTGGCAGGGATCCGGGTGATCGACATGGCGACCGTCATGGCCGCGCCCTATGCCGCAACGCTCTTGGGGGACTACGGCGCCGAGGTGATCAAGGTGGAAAACCCGTCCGGCCCGGATGCCATCCGTGGATGGGGGGTCGTCGAGGACAAGGGCATCCAGCCTTTTTGGGCCGTGGTGGGCCGCAACAAATTTCCGATCACCTTGAACCTCAAGGTCGCGGAGGGCCGGCGGCTCCTGGTCGACCTCATCCGCGAGGCGGATGTGCTCATCGAAAACATGCGGCCGGGCGCCCTGGAGAAGCTGGGCATCGGTAAGGACGACCTGCTGCGGGAGAACCCGGGCCTGATCATCGGCACGGTGTCCGGTTACGGGCAGTCCGGCCCGTATGCCGGCCGCCCCGGGTTCGGCACCCTGGCCGAGGGGTTCAGCGGATTCACGTATCTCAACGCCCAGCCGGGCGGGTCCCCGACCAACGCGCCGATGGCGTTGGCCGATTTTATCGCCGGAGTCCACCTGGCCTTTGCCGTCATGATTGCGCTGCGGCATCAGAAGCGGGGTGTTGCCGGAGGTCAAGTCATCGACCTCGCCCTCTACGAACCCCTGTTCGGCATGCTGGGGCCGGACTTTTTGAGCTGCCAGCTGACCGGTGAAGTCCCCCAGCCCAAAGGCAACGAACTCAGCTATGTGGTGCCGCGCAACAACTACCGCACGCGGGACGGCCGATGGGTGACCATGTCGTGTGCGGCCCAGAAACCCTTCGAACGCCTGATGGACTGCGTCGGGCACCCCGAGATGAACGAAGATCCGCGCTTCAAGATCAACGAGGAGCGGATCAAGGATCCGAACCGCCGGATCATCAACCAGGCCGTCTCCGAGTGGGTGGGCAGCCGCGATCTGCAGGAGGTCATCGAAACCTGCGAGCAGCTGGGGATCACGATCGGGCCCATTGCCAACATGCAGGACATCGCCGAAAACCCTCATTACCGGGAGCGGCAAAGCGTGCTGGACATCACGGATCCGGCCACCGGCATCTCCCTGAAACTGCCCAATGTGCCTTTCCGGCTGCAGGCCACCCCCGGGCGGATCCGCTTCCCGGGGCTGCCGTTGGGCGCGGCCAATGATGTGATCTACCGCGACCTGCTGGGGTATTCCGAGGAGGAGATTCAGAAGATGAAGGGATGCGGAACCATATGACGGAAACACGCGACATCATGCTCATGCGTGGCAACGAGGCCATCGGCGAGGGAGCCATCCGGGCCGGGTGCCAGTTTTTTTTCGGCTACCCGATCACCCCCCAGAACGAGCTCTTCGAGTACATGGCCCAGTACCTGCCGCCGGCCGGGGGCACGTTTCTCCAGAGCGAAAGCGAGCTGGCCGGCATCCACATGGTGTTCGGCGCGGCCGCCAGCGGTGCCCGATGCATGACCTCCTCCTCCGGGCCGGGGTTCACGCTGCTGAGCGAAGGGCTCTCGTCGCTGGCGGCAGCCCAGCTGCCCGCCGTGGTCGTCTGCGTGTCCCGGGCCGGCCCCGGGCTCGGCCGCATCACCTCCTCCCAGGCCGATTACCGGCTGTGCACCCGCGGCGGCGGGCACGGTGACTACCAGTGCCTGGTGCTCGGCCCGGCCACCGCCCAGGAACTCTTCGAGCTGACGCACCGGGCATTTGAGCTGGCGGACCATTACCGGAACCCCGTCATCATTCTCTCCGATGCGATTCTCGGCCAGATGATGGAGCCGGTGGACACTGCGGCCCGTGCGCGGCAGACGGCACCGGAAAAGGCCTGGGCCGTGCGGGGCAAGGGGGATCAGCCGCGGAAGGTCATCAAGGTCGCCCCCCACACCGACGAAGAGCTCATCGCCTGGAACCTCGAGCTCAAAGAAAAATACGATCGGATGTGTGCGCGCGAGCAGCGCCACGAGGCGCTTTTCATGCAGGAGGCCCGGGTGGCGGTCGTTGCCTTCGGCAGCTCCGCGCGCATCGCCATGGACGCCGTGCAGCGCGCCCGGCAGGAAGGCATGGCGGTGGGGCTCTTCCGGCCCATCTCGCTCTACCCCTATCCGGGGCAGGCCTTGAAGGATTTGGTGCAAACCGGTGTCGGCCGGCTGCTGGTCGTGGAAGCCAACAACGGCCAGATGATCGAGGACGTTCGCCTGGCCGTCTGCGGTGCGGCCGAGATCCTGCACTACGGCATCGGCGGCGGTCATATTTTCAGCCCGGACGAGATCTACCGCGAGATCGCCCGGGTCGTGCGGGGGATGTGAATGCCAACGAAAGACATGCAAGTCGTTTATCAGAGACCCGCTGCCATGACCGACGTCCCATTCCCCTATTGCCCGGGCTGCTCGCATGGGACGGTTCATCGCCTCGTGGCCGAAGTGCTGGATGAGCTGGACGTCACCGGAAGAGCCATCGGGGTGACGTCCGCCGGCTGCTCGGTTCGCAGCTGGCGCCAGTTCGACTGTGACATGGTCATGGCCCTGCACGGGCGCGGTCCGGCTGTGGCCACGGGGATCAAGCGCGCCCGGCCCGACAGCGTCGTTTTCACCTACCAGGGCGACGGGGACATGGCGGCGATCGGCACGGGGGAAATTGTGCACGCCGCCACACGCTGCGAGCGCATCACCGTCATCTACGTCAACAATGGAGTGTTCGGCGCCACCGGCGGACAGCAGGCCCCCACGACGCTTATCGGGCAGCCGACCACGAGCTACCCCGCCGGACGGGACCCGAAACAAAGCGGCTACCCGCTGCGCATGGCCGAGATGCTCTCCGTGATTTCCGCGGAGTCCTTTATCGCCCGGGCATCGGTACACGACATGGCGCACATTCTCAAAACGAAGAAGGCCATCCGCAAGGCCTTCGCGATGCAGATCGACGGCCGCGGCTTCGGCATGGTCGAGATCCTGGCGGCCTGCCCGACCAACTGGCGCATGAGCCCGGTCCGCTGCATGGAACGCATCCGATCCGAGATGATCCCCTGCTATCCTCTGGGAGAATTCTCTTCCCGGGCAAAGGAGGGTCGGCCATGATCGCTGAAGTTCTCATTGCCGGATTCGGGGGCCAGGGGATCATGCTCATGGGCAAGCTGCTCGCCTACGGCGCGATTTACGAGGGGCTGCAGGTCACCTTCTATCCGTCCTACGGCCCGGAAATGCGCGGCGGCACCGCCAACTGCACGGTGGTGGTTTCAGACCAGCGGATCGGCTCGCCGGTGCGCAACCGATTCAGCCATCTCATGGCCATGAACCAGGCGTCGGTGGATAAGTTCAGCGATCGGGTCCGGCCGGGCGGCGTCATCGCCTACAACCAGTCCCTGGTGGACAGCCCCCCGGCGCGGGCGGACGTGAGGCGCGTGGCCATTCCGGCCAACCGGATCGCCATGGAACTGAACGCCCCCCAGTCCGCCAACATGGTGGCCATGGGCGGCCTGGCGCATGTTCTGAAACAGGTCAGCCTGCCCGCCTTGACCAAGGGCCTGGTGCGGGTGCTTCCGCAATACCGGCAGGACGCCATGGCCCTCAACGAAACCGCGATCCGGCGCGGCCGCGAGGTGGTCCAGCGGGTTCTCGCGGCCGAGGAGGGCGCATGACCTCAAAGGGCAGGGGGTGCATTCGCATCGATGTCGAACGCTGCAAGGGCTGCGGTCTGTGTGTCGCGGCCTGCCCGAAGGGCCACATCCGCCTTGCCGGCGGGGTAGACCGGCGCGGGATCCGGGTGGCCGAAGCCGATGAGGGCGAGCGCTGTTCGGCCTGTGGCAGTTGTTTTGCCGTATGTCCGGATGTGGCCGTTACCGTCTACCGGAACGTTGAGGAGACATCGGTTGCGAGATCGTCTGCCCGAAGCAAGCGCCCAAAGAGAGGCCCTCGCCACCCGAAGCAAGCGGATTGAGCGGCCTGCCCTCAGCCGGTCAACCGGTGGATGGGAGGATGCCCATGGATGAACGCGGGCGGTTGAAGAACCCTACGGCTTGCTGCAGGGTTCTTCAATCCGATGCGCAAGCGTGGTGCGCTCCGTGCGCAGGGGGCCCTTGGTCTCAGGCAGAGCGCGCTGTGTTACGCCGCCGGCGGGCTTTGCCGGACCAGGAGTGTCACGCCGCACTTGCCGGCGGTGTCGAAATAGGCAAACCCGCTGCCGTTGTCCCTGCGGCCGCTGCTGATCACCTCAAGGCCCATGGCCGCCACCTGCTGCTTCGGACTTCGCGATGTCTTCCACGACGAAGCCCAGATGGAACACCCCTTCGCCTTTCTGCTCGAGGAAGTCCTTATAGATGCTGCGGCCTTTTCCGGGCTGGACGACCTGAAGCTGCACCGGCCCGATCATGGCGCATTTGATCGCGGTGTTGAAGAAGCCTTCCTCATCCGGGACGTCGAGCTGCGTGTATTCCCGCATCGGCGGGTAATCGACGAACGGGCCGATGCCGGTCGACTCCAGAAAGCGCACGGCGGCCTCAAGGTCCCGGACCACGAGCGACAGGTGGTGCAAGATCGAAAAAGGTTTTCCCGGTTCCATCCCTCACTCTCCTTGGTCGTCCTTGGTGTATAGAAGTGGTTTCACAACCTCGGATCACGCCCGAGGGCAAGGCGCAGGCCGATTCGCAAGCGCAGCAACCATGGCAGGTTGTGAGCATTGCGAGAGGCCTGCAACGACGCCATCGGGTGTCAGACGGGGTTATGAAACCAGTTCTATGGTGATCGCAAAATCCGGGCATACGGTTTCGCACAGGTTGCAGCCGGTACACCGGCGCATGTCGTCTTCCTCGGGCAGGACATATCCCTTGGAATTGATCCGGCCGGATGCCCTGATGGCTCCCGTGGGGCAAGCCTCGACACAGATCAGGCAGCCCTTGCAGTAGGTCGCGTTCAGGCACAATCGGTTCATATGCGTGGGTCACTCCGGGAGTTGATCCATGATTTTTTGATACCGTTCGATCCAATCGGGTGTCTCGATGTCGCAGAATTCGCCCACCGGGATCTTGCCATCGGCAGGTCCGGCGACGCTCTGCTTCAAGGGGACAGTGATTTTTTTCAGGTTTCGAAACATCTCGACCGGTGAGGTCTTGCGATGCACCGGGCATGGGGACAGGATTTCGATGAAAGCCGTGCCTTTCTTACGGACCCCTTTGATAATGGACTTGATCACCTGATGGGGGTGCGCCGTGGTCCAGCGGGCCACATACGTGGCTCCGGCCGTTTGGGCCAGGCGGCAGAGGTCGAAGGCGTCTTCCACATTGCCGTAGGGGGTGGTGGTCGTAGTTTGGCCGAGGCGGGTCGTGGGCGCCACCTGCCCGCCGGTCATGCCATAGAGGCCGTTGTTCATGCACAGGATGGTCACATCCATGTTGCGGCGGCAGGTGTGGATGAAGTGGTTGCCGCCGATGGCCGCGGCGTCGCCGTCGCCGGTAAAAATTACGATTTTCAACCTGGGATTCGCCAACAGGGCGCCGGTGGCAACGGCCAAGGCCCGGCCGTGCAGCGTCCAGGCGGAGTCGAAGTTGAGATAATGGCTGGCGAGCCGGGACGAGCACCCCACGCCGGAGATAAAGACGAAGTCCTCCTTGCGCAGGGCGTCCTCCCGAAGGATGGTGTCGACGGCGTGCAGGGTGTAGTTCAGCACCTGTCCCGCGCCGCAGCCCGGACACATGATCAGCGGCAGCCGCGGTCCCGCGGGGCCCTCCTCCTTCAGATATTTAAGCATGGGGTGCTTTTTCATCGGAGCTCCTCGCAGATCCGCGCGAGAATCATTTCCGGCGAATGCAAGCTGCCGAGGCTGGGGATCGAGACCACCCGCCGGCAGCGGTCCCGCAGCGCTTCCGTGATCGGATGCGCCATCATCCCGAGATTCATCTCCGGAACGAAGACGACGTCCACGTCGGGCAAAAGGTCCCGCAGCTGCTGCTCGGGAAACGGCCACAGGGTGTGAAGCCGAATGAACCCGATGGGGATCCCGTGCTCCGCGCGGGCTTCCAGCACCGCCTCGATCCCGGTCCGCGCCACCGAACCGTAGCAGATGAGCACGTGACGGCAGCCCTCCAGGGCCCGGGTCTCGATCCGGGCGATCGCGCCGATGTTGTCCTCGATCTTGCGGCGGATGCGCGCGACGTTTTCATAGTGAACTTTTGGGTTGTAGCGGGTGACGTTGCCGTCCGCGTGGTGCACCAGGCTGACGTGGTTGATGTTGTATCCCTCCCCCCAGGCGGCCATGGGCGGGACCTGAGCGTGGCCATAGGGCAGGTAGTGCTCCGGCGCGATGCCCAGGTCCTGCGGTTTGGTGCGGTTGACGATTGGGATTTCGGCCAGGGGGGGGACGATCAGCCGCTCGCGCATGTGGGCCACGGTCTCCTCGGCCATGACCAAGACCGGTGTGCGCCAGCGCTCGGACAGGTTGAAGGCCTCGATGGTGAAGTCGAACATATCCTGAACCGAGGCCGGCGCAAGGGCAATGATGGAGCCCTCGCCGTGGTGGCCCCAGCGGGCCTGCATGACGTCCTCCTGGCTGGTTGTGATGTAGCCCTGGCCGGGCCCCGGGCGCTGGACATCGACGATGACCAGGGGGGTTTCGGTCATGATGGCAAACGAGATCACCTCCTGCATCAGGGAAAACCCCGGGCTCGAAGTGGCGGTCATGGCCTTTGCGCCGGCCCAGGAAGCCCCCAGCAGCGCGCTGGCGGAGCCGATCTCGTCCTCCATCTGGATGAAACGTCCGCCCACCTGAGGCAGGCGGCGGGCGGCATGTTCCATGATCTCGGTGGCCGGCGTGATCGGGTAGCCGGCGTAGACGCGGCAGCCGGCGGTGATGGCTCCCTCGGTGCAGGCCTGAGCTCCTTGCAAATAGTGTAGGCCCGGCTGGATCAGGTGGTCGGTACGGTTGCGGAACATCTACGGCTCCAGTCTGAGATGCGACCGAACGAAATCTCTTCCTTTTTCGAAAGCGGCCGTGTTGCGATCTACGGTCGCCGGCGGCACGCCTTCCCTGAGCGCGTTGAGCAGGTCGGTTTCGCGGACCAGGTCGGCGATCAGCGCGTAAAGCGCACCCAAAGCCGCCATGTTCTGGAATTTGACGTCCCCCATCTCGTGGGCGATCGCGAGCGTGGGAACCGGAACCAGCCGGAACCGCCCGGGCCGGGGGACGCTTTGGACGGCCTGCGGGTCGATGACGAGGATGCCGGCCTCCTTCAGATCTTCGACATAGGTGTCCAGGGCGACCTGCGAGAGGGCTACCAGCACATCGGCCTTGCGGACGTAGGGGTAGTTGATCTCGCCTTCCGAGACGACCACCTCGGAGCGGCAGGCCCCGCCCCGGGACTCCGGGCCGTAGGACTGGGTGTTGACGGAATTTCTGCCGCCGTAGATGGAAAACGCGGTCCCCAAAATTTTGCCAATGGTGACCACCCCTTGCCCCCCAAACCCGGCGATGCGGATTTCAAAGCGTTGATGCCGGGTTAAATCGATTCTCCCACACGAAGGGCCTGAACCCGTCGCGGCAGGAATCTGGTAGGTGCCGTCCAGGCGCTGGAGCATCTCTTCGTGGCGCCGGTCCAGGTCTTCCAAGGCCGCCTCGTAGCGCTTATCGCTCCAGTTTTGGGTGCGACGATCGGCCTCTATCGCCGCGCGTTCGTTGTCGTACCAGCGTTCCGGGTCGAAGTTGTAGGTCATTGGGCGCCCCCCCGGTTCAAAAGCAGCCGCTTTCGCCCATCGGGCAGTTCCTGAGGACGCGCTCGGGGGTGAACACCGAAAGATCCAGGGTCGGATGGCGGCCGGTGAGGCGTTCGGCCAGATGTTCGCCCACGGCGGGGCCCTGCATGAGCCCGTGTCCCGAGAAACCGTTGCAGAGATAGAAGCCCTCGAGTTCGGGCCAGGGTCCGATGACGGCGTTGTGGTCCAGGGTATTGACCTCGTAAAGTCCGGCCCATCCACGGATAAGCTTGAGCGACTCGAACGCCGGAACGAAAGCGGCCAGCTCCGGCCAGATCACGTCCATGAAACGTTCCCGTTCCCAGTTGAAATCGAAGGCCGCGGGGTCTTCGTCCAGCGACTTGCCGCACAGGATCAGATTGCCGGACTCGGATCGCAGGTAGAGTCCGGACGGATGGAAGGTCAGGGGCAGGGGGCGTTCCGGCTTGACCTGGGTGTCCACGGCAAATATCTGCCGCCGGATCGGAACGATCGGAATCTCGACGCCGGCCGTGCGGGCGAGCAGGGCGGCCCAGGCCCCGGCACAGTTGACGGTGACTGCGGCCTTCAGATCCCGGCCGGCTGCCAGCCGTGCGCCGCTGACGCGCCGGTCCTCCAAGGTCAAGGAAACGGCCTCGCCCTGGAGGTACTCAACACCGAGAGAACGCGCCTTGGCCTTGTAGGCCATCAGCAGCCCGTAGGCGTCCACGTGGCCGTCGGTGGGCCCGAAGGTCCCGGCCGCAATGCCTTCCATGTTGTACAGCGGCCATCGGTGCTTGATCTCTTCCGGTTCTATCCACTCGGCGTTCGACCCGAGGCTCTTGTGCATGTCGAAGATGCGTCGTGCGGGGGTGAGCCCCTGCGCGTCGCACAGGAAGAGATTGCCCTCGGCGCGGAAATAGATGCTTGGTTTTTGCCCGGCGACGGCCATGTCCTCCCCGAACGTTTCGAGGATCTCGAAGGTGCGTTTCGAGATCAGGAAATTTTCCTTCAAGCTGAAGGCCACGGTGCGCAGGTTGGCAGCCGAAAGCGTTGTGGAGGATTTGGCATAGGTAGGGTCCTTCTCGACCACGACCACCTTGAGCTTCGGATCCAGCCGGGCCAGGTTGAAGGCCGTGGAGGAGCCCATGATCCCGCCGCCGACGATAAGAACATCGTATGTCACTGATAAACCTCCATAGAAACCGCCTGATGCCCGACCCACATCACCGACGCCGGCAGCACGGTGTCAACCGCCGGAAGGCAGGCCGTCCATCGGATGAGGAAGTCGTTCCGCCGGTGACCGAAGGCTCCATACAGGACCAGCCGTCCCCATCGAATGTGTTCAGCTTGGGCTCCGGAAATTGCGGCGTCGACCCGCGGCCTCCACGTGGAGGGGCGGGGTTTAGGACATCTGTCGACTGTCGACTATAGAAAAGCCTTTCAGGATTGTCAATATTGAACCGCAACTGCGAGCGCATTCCCTGCAGCTTGCTGCAGGGTTCTTCAATGCCGGTCGGATTGCTCCCAGGGGCCGTGGGGGCGGCAACGATTCCACGAGACGGGTGCCTTTTCCGGCGAGAGAGGAGGTCCGTGCCGGCTCTTTTAAATCAGAGTTCTGGGTGTTATAATCACTTCGCTGCCCAATTGCACCCAACGATGGCGGGTATCGTTGATGGCGCACTTTTGCCTTTTATTGCTGGAGGACAAGAGCAATGCTGTGGATCACACGCTCGCATGTGCACGTGGACCGGGTGGCCTGCCCGTGGCTGATCACCCGCTTCATCGATTCGGATGCTGAGTTTCTGTTTGCGCCGAAGAGCGCGGTCATGGCCGTGGCCGACCGGGAAGGGGCCGTTCCCTTTGATACGCCCGGCGCGGCGTTGAACCATGAGGGCGAACTTTGCACCTTTGAAGTCATCATCCGCAATTATGGTCTGACCGACCGGGCGCTGCTGCGGCTGGCCCAGATCGTGAACGCCGCGGACACCGGCCGGAGCGACAACGACCCCTTGGCCGCCGGCCTCGAGGCCATCGCGGTCGGCTACAGCCTGCGCTATCCCGACGACGTCCAAAACATCGAGCGCCAGTTCGAGGTCTACGATGCGCTGTACGCCTGGTGCCGCCTGGAAACGGCCAAGGAAAAACTGCTGAATTGACAACCCTCACAGTAAACTCGGACGGGCGCAACCACCGGGTGCCGCCTGTATGCCGACGGAGCCCGACATCATGGCTGATGACCGGCGTTTCCATATCACCATCGCCCGACAGTTGGGCAGCGGCGGATCCTACCTGGCCCAGCGGCTTGCCCACCGATTGGGTTTCGTCTATCTGGATCATCAAATCCTGGAGCAGGCGGCGCGGGAGCTGGGCACCAGCGGACCGGAACTGGCGCGGCGGGAAGAGCGCACCCAGAGCTTCTGGACCAAGCTCCTGCATGCCTTTGCCACGGGTTGCCCCGAAGACATCCAGAGCCCGCCGCCGCTGCGGCTGATTTCAGACGATGAGTTGATCGCGGCCGAACACAAGGTCCTCTTGAAGCTCGCGGTACGGGGATCCTGTGTCATCGTGGGCCGCTGCGCCTTCCATCGCCTCAAGGGGCGGGCACGGCTGATCAACCTGTTCGTTCACGCCGAGCGAGACGATCGTATCGCACGCGTGATGCAGGTCTACCATACCCCCGATCGGCAGGCAGCCGAAGAAATGATCGATCGCACGGATAACGACCGCGGCCGCTACGTGCAAAAGGTTTGCGGCGTTTCCTGGTACGATCTGCGCAATTATCACTTGACCATCGACATTTCCCGGATCGGTTTAGTAGCAGCCGAAGAATTGATCGTTGCCATGGCCGCGCGCCAGATGGACCCAGGCGAAGATTCGCCGCCGCCCCGGGCCGGCGGCCAAGAGGGTGGGAGTATATGAACCGATTCGAGGCATTCCGGAATCGGTTGCGGATGCCGATGCCGGTACGGGGCCTTTGAGGATATAGCTTGAGGAGGCGGCGAGGTTGAATCGTAGCGGTTTGGCATGGTTCGCGGGAATGGCGCTGCTGCTAGCGGCCGGCTGCGCCGTGGACCAGGCCCGGGAGGTGCAGACCTACAGAGATGTGCTGGATGCCGGGCAAACTCAGCCGCCGGAGCCTTTTTCTCCGGGCGAGTCCCTGAGCCTGAAGCATGCGTTGGTGCTGGCCAACGCCAACAACGAACAATTGACCCAATCCGGAGAAGACTATCTGCAGGCCTTGATCAATAAAGACCGGGCCTTTGCCCGTTTTCTGCCCACGATTCGTTTTGCCCCCAGCTACATGCGCCAGGAAAAATCGTCGTACGCTTCAGAAAATTCCCTAGTTGCCGCCATTCTGCGCCCGGACACCCTGGATGCGCCCCTGCAGGGCAGCCTGACCCTGAGTCCTTTTCAGGATGCACCCGCCCTGTGGGCTGCGGCCTCTTCGGCCGAAAAACAGCGGGCCCTTTTGCTGGATCACCAAGCCATCCTCCTGCTGGACGTCGCCCAGACCTACTACCAGGTGCTGCGCTCTGAAAAGCAGGTCCAGGTCTTGGAGAACTCGGTGCAGGTGCAGCAGCAGCGAGTGAACGATATGGATGTGCAGCGCCGGGCGGGTGTGGCCCGTCCGGTGGATGTGGCCCAAAGCGAGGCTCAGCTGGCCGGCACCCGCAATGCCTGGATCCGGGCCCGCAACGATGTGCGCAACGGGCGGGCCATGCTGGCCCAGTTGATGGGCGTCCCCGCCGTGACAGGAGCGCTGGCGGGCGGATTCGAGGTCCCAAGTGAGGACCGGCCTGTCGATCGACTGCTGCCGCTGGCCGGCGCACATCGCCAGGACCTGCAGGCCGCCCGCATGCAGGTCCAAGCGGCCGCCGAACAGCTGGAAGCCGCGTGGGGTGGCTATTTCCCATCGGTGTCGCTGAACCTGACCGGCTACCTCTATCGCGAAAGTTTTCCGGACGACGTGGATTGGACGGGGCTGATTCAAGTCGATCTGCCGATTTTTTCAGCAGGCCTGGTGCACGCCAATGTCCGAACGGCATACTCCCGCCTGCGTCAGGCTCACCAGGCCGAATCCGGACTGCGCCGCCTGGTCCTCCGGGAACTGCGCGTGGCTGTGGAAGACCTCACCTCCGATGTGCAGCAGATCGACCAACTGGGCATTCGCGTGGCAGCCGCCCGGGAGGCTTTGCGTCAGGCCGATGCGGGCTATTGGGCGGGACTCGGTACCAACTTGGAGCGTCTCGTGGCCCAGGATCAACTTTTGTCCGCTGAGCTGGCTTTGACCGAAGAACAGTTCAATCATATCGTGGACTACCTGCGACTATTGCGCGCGGTGGGCCTGCTCGATATCCGTCTGACGCCTTGGCCGCCGGGCGACGGCGGTGGCCCTGCGAGCCGGGTCTCTCAGCCGGGTCCGATAGCCGACGCAGCGGATAAACCTTAATGCCCTCGGCAGCTTCGGCCCAGGCACGCAGCATCATGACAACCACCTGAAGATGAGCAGATGATGGCACAATCAGGAGCTCCCGAAGAAAAAACAGACTCCGGAATGGAGCCGCAGCAAACGCCCCAAGACGATGGAACCTGGCATAAGGGGCCTCGCCGCCGCATCCTGGCCTTGGCCGCCGCCTTGCTGGCCCTTGCGGGCGTGGCGGTGGGTATTTCCTTCTACCTGTATGCCGTTTCCCACGAATCCACCGACGATGCCTTCATCGATGGGCACATCATTGCCATCAGTCCCCGGGTCTCGGGTCATGTGGCCCGGGTCCACGTCACCGACAACCAGCAGGTTGCAGCCGGCGACCTGCTGGTAGAACTCGATCCGCGTGATTTTCAGGCCCGGCTGGACGCAGCCCGGGCGTCGCTGAATGCGGCCGAGGCCGCGCGCCGCTCGCGCGACATCGACGTCAACCTGACCTCCATTACCTCCGCGGCCGGCCTGGACGAGGCCGAACAGGCCGTGACGGCGGCCGGGGCCATGGTGCAAAACGCCCGGGCTCTGGCGGCCGCGGCCAAAAGCCAGCAAGGCGAAGCTCGGGCCCAGGTGGCTTTTGCCAAGGCGGCGCTGGACCAGGCCCAGGCCGAAACACGTGCCGTGGAGGCTAAATACCAGCAAGCTGCCTCAGATCTGAAACGCAATCAGGAAATGGCCCGGAGCAACACCATCAGTCCCCAGCAACTGGACCATGCCGTGACCGACGAGCGCATGGCTGCCGCCGATCTGAATGCTTCCCGAAGCAAAGTCGCAACTCAGCGCTCCTTGCTCAAGCGGGCCGAAGCGGCGCTGAAGGCGGCCGAAGACAATGTGCGCCAGGCCCTGGCCCAGGCCGCCGCCCGCCAGGCGCAGCTCGAACAGACCAACGCCCGGTTGACGTCCGCCCGCTCCGCACCCGTGCAGGTGGCCCAAAGCAGTTCCCGGGCCGAGGGGTCCAAGGCCGATGTCCAAAAATCTCGGGCCGAAGTCGAGCAAGCCACCCTGAACCTCTCCTATACTAAAATCCATGCCCCGGCCGCCGGCTATGCCACCAAGAAGAATGTGGAGCCGGGCGTTTTTGTGCAGGCAGGTCAGTCTCTGATGGCGATTGTGCCGCCCACGGTTTGGGTGACGGCCAATTTCAAGGAAACCCAGCTGACGCATATGCGCCCGGGCCAACCCGCCACGGTTTCAGTGGATACCTATCCGGATGAGACGTTCCATGCGCATGTGGACAGCATTCAGCGGGGGACCGGATCGCGCTTCAGTCTGCTGCCGCCCGAAAATGCCACCGGCAACTACGTCAAGGTGGTTCAGCGCATACCGGTCAAGATTGTTTTCGACCGGCCTGAAGAGCTCGCCCGGTACCGGTTGGTACCGGGCATGTCGGTGGTGCCGGATGTCGATGTCATGGCCGCCGTGCCGCCGGCCGCCGCGGATGCGGCCGTCCAAAAGACCGACCCACGGCCCGCGAGACCCTAACAGGGTGTTGAAAAACAAATATCAGGCTGTCACCCAAGGCGTGCGGCGTTTTGGAAAGCGCAGCCTATTCGGCTCATATGTGAGCATTTAAAAAAGCCGCACAACGCCGGATCACGGCCTTAAGCGCCGTTTTTCATCAACCGGTTAAAACCACCCTCGGAATGCATGAACGCACCCGCTCCCCCCATAGCGCCGGCTGCGGCCGCGCCGGCGGTCAACAAGTGGCTTGTCACGGTGGCCGTGATATTCGGCGCATTTATGGCCGTCATGGACATTAGTGTGGTCAATGTGTCGCTGCCCCACATGATGGGGACATTCAGCACGGATCTGTCGACGATCACGTGGGTCGCCACCAGTTACAGCATCGCGGAAATTATCATGGTCACCATGTCCGGATGGTGGAGCACCCTGATCGGTCGCAAACGCCTCTACCTGGCCTCTTTCTGCCTGTTCACAGTGGGTTCCATGCTCTGCGGCACGGCCACCAGCTTTCCCCAGATGATGATCTACCGCGTCATCCAGGGTGTGGGCGGCGGTGCGTTGATTCCGGTCTCCCAAGCCATTTTGCGCGAAACCTTCCCCCAGGAAGAGCAGGGCATGGCCATGGCTCTATGGGGTATGGGTGTCGTGCTGGCACCGGCCATCGGGCCCATCCTGGGCGGCTGGCTCACGGACCGGTACGGTTGGCCCTGGATTTTTTACATCAACGTGCCGGTCAGCATCATCGGGATCCTCATGGTCGCATCCTTTGTTTACGATCCGCACTACCTGCGCCGCGGCGTCAAAAAAGTCGACTGGCTGGGGATTGCCCTCCTGGCCGTGGCGCTGACCAGCATGCAAATCGTCATGGAACGCGGCCAACAGGAAAACTGGTTCGATTCGAACATGATCCGACTGGGCGCGGCGGCCTTCGTTGCGTCATTTTTAGGCCTGATCTACTGGGAGATGAAAATTGCAGAGCCGGTGGTGAACTTTCGCGTTCTGCGCAATGTTGCCTTGAGCCTGGGCTCATTCATGGGGGTGATCTTCGGCATCGCCCTGTTCGGCACCACATTCATTCTGCCTCAGTTTACCCAGGAACTTTTGGGGTATCCGGCGTTCCAGGCCGGGCTGATCCTGGCGCCGCGCGCCGTGATGCTGCTGGTCTGCATGCCCATCGTGGGCCGGCTATACCGTCACCTGGATGCGCGGGTGCTGGTGGTGTTCGGCACCCTGGTTACCTGCTGGTCCTACTATGACCTGTCCCGGTTGTCGCTGGAGGCCGGCTTCTGGAATCTGGTGCCGACCTTGTTGATCATGGGCATCGGTATGCCCTTTATGTTTGTAACCTTGTCCACCATGTCCCTGAGCACCGTCGCCCGCGCCGACATGACCGATGCCTCCGGCCTTTACACCCTGGCCCGGCGCGTCGGGGGCAATATCGGCTATGCCCTGGTGGCCACCCTGGTAGCTCGCGGCCAACAAATTCACCGCGTCCAACTGGTGGCCCATGTCACGCCCTTTAACTCCAACCTGGCCGACTTTCAGCGCCTGGCCGCCGCCCTTCTCGACCACGCCGGCCTGAACCCGGCGGCGTTGCAGCAAACCGGCCAGGCCCTGGTCAACTTCCTGGTCAACCGCCAGGCCTCCATGATGGCCTATAACGATGTGTCGTGGATACTGGGACTGCTGTTCCTGGCAACCGTGCCCCTGGCCCTGGTGCTGCCCAGCCGCAAGCGCATCGCCCGGCAGCAGGAGACGCACGCCGGGTAGAAGTGGATAACCCCGTCTGACCCACGCTGCCGCCGTTGCCGAACTTCTCAAACCCATCAGCTTACGAATAGGCCGATCGTCTTGCCGTCCTTAAGGTTCACCAGGCCTTCCTCGCAGATCCGCAGGTACGGGATGGCCGCGCCCGTGAGCGTGATCAGGGACAGCAGCGGGTCGGGGAAGGGGACGCCCAAACGCGCGATGTGCTGCCGGAGTTCCTGCACTTGGGCGACGATGGCCGGCAGGGGGGCCTCGGAGGCGATCCCGAATATCGGCATGGGGATTTCGGCTAGGACCCGGCCCTTGTCGCACAGCACCGCACCCCCCCGGAGCGTGCGCAGGCGGTTCACGGCAGCCGCCATGTCGCCGTCATCGGTGCCGACCACCACGATGTCCGAGGTGTCCCACGCCGCACTGCAGGCGACGGCGCCCGATGTGAGGCCGAATCCCCGGATCAGCCCCGTGAACGTCCTGCCGGGGCTGTGGGTGCGATCCACCGCGGCGATCTTGCAGATGCCCCGGGCCGGATCCGCTCCTACCTCGCCGCCTTCGGCCGGAACGTCCAGGCGGCGTTCGGCGGTGACCAGATCGGTGACCATCTCGATGACCCGCACCTGCACGGTTCGGGAATCGGCGGGTGTGCGGATCCTGAAATCGGACGGCACCAGATCGCGCGTCAGCTGGACGGTGTTCCGGCTCGCCTCTGAGAAGAGGTGTGGGCGGCCTTGCACCAGGACTCGGCCGTTTTCGAAGATGACCTGCCCGTGGGCGATGACGGTCTCGGGGGCGATCGTGGCGACATCCGGGATGAGGACGATATCCGCCAGGCGGCCCGGCGCAACGGCGCCCAGAAAACCATCCAGCCGGAAATGCTCCGCCACGTTCAGGGTTGCCATTTGGATCGCCGTCACCGGTGAAAATCCGCAGCCGATCGTCTTTTGAACCACGTAGTCCATGTAGCGCCTGCCCATCAGGTCTTCCGGCGAGGCGCCGTCGCTGGCGAGGATGAGCCGGCGCAGGTCGATGCCGAACTGCCTGATTTTCGAGATTTCCGCGAGATCCCGGCGGATGCTGCCTTCCCGCACCATGACATGCATCCCCAGGCGCAGGCGCGTCAGGACCTGTTCGGCGTTGATGGGCTCGTGGCAGGAGGACACGCCGACGGCCGCATAGGCGGCAAGCTTTTTTTCGCTGGCTCCGGCGGAATGCCCCTCCAGGACTTTTCCGGATCGCTGGGTCTGCTCATAGGCCGGCAGATACACGTCGGGCTCCTGCAGCACCGCCTGCCAGTAGGATTCCCCGAGGCCGAGGATGTCCGGTCGGGCGAGCAGGCTTGCCAGCGCCGCGGGGGAGATCCCCCGCGCCGCGGTGCTGATCGACACCATGCTGGGGGCGGTCGCCAGGATCCGGATCGGCTGGTCCTGCAGGGATTCGAGAAGGTCCAGGACCCCGGCAATTCCGGCCACGGGGTAGGGCTCGAGGGTTTCCGTGACGACGGTGGTGACGCCGCTGGCGATCGCATAGGGTATGAAGGCGGCGGGCGAGCAGATCCAGGATAGATGGGTGTGGCCATCGATCAGGCCGGGGATGAGCGTCCGCCCGGCCGCGTCGATGACGCGCGTCGCGGCCCCGATGGTGTCGCCGACGTCGGGGGACACGCGGGCGATCCAGGGGCCCTTGACGGCGACTCCCATGGGTTCCTGAACCTCAGCGGTAAAGACGTTGACGAGCTTGGCGTTGACGATGGCCAAGTCGGCCTTCTCCTCGCCCAGGGCGACTTGCATGAGGGCGCGCATGTCGGCGTGGGTCTTCTGCGGCAGAACGCTCTTGTGGCTCATGGGTTGCCTCGCATGAATCCGTTTTAGTGCCCATCCATAATACGGCGTCTTTCGGTCCATGCCGGCGTTCTCGCTCTTCGCCATCCTCGGCGTAATCTCAATACGCCTGCGGTCGCGAAATCGCTGCGGTCTTGGCCTGAACCGCAATCCACCATTTCTGGATGGACACGTTTTAACAGGGTGTTGAAAAACGGCGCCTTGCGCCGTGATTCTGTGTTGTGCTGCCTTGGTAAATGCTCACTCAGGCCGCATGCCGCGCAGGCCGGTCTAGGGACTCACGCAGGCCGGCCGCGGCGCGCCGGGTCTCGGCGACGATTTCCGCAACGGCGTTCTTGCCCATCGCGTCCGCGAAACCGACCACCCAGATCGCCAGGGGCAACCCCCGCTGGTTGCCCACCGCAACGGCCACGGCCTTGACGCCAGGCAGGTACTCCTCCTCGTCCACGGCATACCCCTGGCGCCGCACCCGGTCAAGCTCGGCCAGGTAATCTTCCGGGTCGACGATCGAACGCTGCGTGAAGTGCGGCAGGCCGTGTTCGCGGATGATCTCCAGGGCCTGGTCGTCGCGCTGCTGGGCGAGAAAGACCTTGCCCACGGCGCCCGCCAGGAGCGGGATCGAGGTCCCGGGCGGCGATGAGATCTTCAGGGGCTTGGCCGCCTCGGCGGTGGCCATGATGAGCCCGCGGGTGCGGCTCAAGACCCCTAGAAAAACAGTTTCGCCGATCCGGTCTCGCAACGCGTCCAGAATCGGCTGGGCGTGCTCGCTCACGCGGAAGTAATTCCAACTGCGGAAGGCCAGTTCCACCACCACCGGTCCCAAAAAGAAACCTTTGCGGTTCGGCCCCTGCTCGAGCGCGCCCGCCTGGAGCAGGGCTTGGATCATCCCGTGGGTCGTGCCCTTGCTGAAGCCGAGCTGCCGTGCCAGATCGCTCAGGGTGATTTCAGACTGCGACTCGGCGACCCGCTTCAGCAGCTCGAAGGCTTTTTGGACGGCAGGCGCCTGGTAGGTGGTTTTCTTTTTGACTGGCATAGGACCGCCGCAGGGTCTCCGGGTCGAAAAAGTTATTGTTCACTATAGCGAACGATAAATTTGTATAGAATATTACCACAAATGTCAAGCAGATTTGAAATAAAATTTTTTTTAAAAATTATAATTATAATTATAACAGTATATTAAAATATTTTTTGATTGGTTAAAAAAATTCTTGACAGGCAAGAGCGATCTGTTATTATCAGTCAGAATAAGTTCTTTATAATGAACGAAAACTTAACAGGTTTGCCGGCCCTTTCGCGGTTATTCGCACCTGGCGACCCGGATAAAGGAGGTAAGGCAATGAAGATCAACAAGGTCATGGAAGGCCCGCGAGACGGCGAGGTGCGTTGCCTGACCTGCTTTGAACGTTTCCGGCCTTCGGAGGGTGCCGAACGGGCCAAGTGCCCCCAGTGCGGAATTGAATGGCGCATCTCCTGGCCGTATCCCAAGACGGCCAGAGTCAGAGGGCCGGTTTGGGAGAACTATCCGCTGGGCAGCGATGCAAAGATCTGAACTTTGATGACTTCGCAAAAAACCCAATTTCGGCGTTGCGCTTCAGCGCGTGGTCACTGCGGCGTACGGTCAGTACGCCTCGTGACACGCGCCTCGCGCGCCTTGAACTTGGGCTTTTTGCAAAGTCATTGCAAGGAGTGACTTTTTAGAGCTCATCAACTTTTATGCCTACGGCATGAAGGGAGTCGTCATGGCACTCAATCGCAAGATAGCCTATATCGACCTTGGCACGGGAAAGGTTGACATCCAGCCCATTCCGTTGGAGTGGCGACGCAAGTTCATCGGCGGCCGCGGGCTCGATGCGTATCTGCTGTACCGCAACGCCCCACCGGGGTGCGACCCATTGGGCCCCGACAATCCACTGCTCATCAGCGCCGGTCTGCTGGTCGGCACCATGGCATCGGCCTCCGCGCGCACGCACGTGATGGCCAAGTCGCCCCTCACCCACCTTCTCGGGTCGGCCAACATGGGTGGTTTCTTTGCGCCCGAGATGCGCTGGGCCGGGTTTGATCATTTGATTATCAAGGGCCGCGCCGAAAAGCCGGTGTATCTCTTTATCCATGACGGTGCGATCGAGATCCGCAGCGCGCAGAACGTCTGGGGCTCCGGCGTCTATGACAGCCAGGAACTCATCCGCCGCGAACTTGACGACCCGGAGGCCCAGGTGCTGTGCATCGGCCAGGCCGGCGAAAACCTGGTGCGGTTTGCCAACGTCATGACGGGCCGCAAGAACGCGGCCGGCCGCACCGGGCTGGGTGCGGTGATGGGGTCCAAGAACCTGAAGGCCGTCGCCTGCCGCGGAAGCCTGAGCATCCAGATCAAATTCCCCCAGGAGGCGCTTGAATACAACAAGCAGATCATCGACCAGGTGATTTCCACCAAGGTCTCCCAGATCATGCAGCGCTGGGGTACCGGATTCATATATGGGGTCACCAACACCACGGGTCTCGTGCGCACCCGCAACTTCCAGTTTAACCAGCTTCCCAACAGCGAGGACATCGAGTGCGAGAACCTGGATAAATACTCCATCGGTCTGGACGGCTGCTTCGGCTGCCAGGTCCACTGTCGGCACCGCTACATCATCAAGGAGGGGCCTTACGCCGGCACCTATGCCCAGGGGCCCGAATACACAAGCCAGGGCGCCTTTGGGGCCGAGGTCGGCTGCCGCAGCATGAATACCGTCTTGGTGGGCAATCACCTCGTCAACGACTTTGGCATGGACACCCTGGAGGTCGGCAGCATGATCGCCTGGGCCATGGAACTCTACGAGAAGGGGCTCATCACCGAAAAGGACACGCCGGGGCTGAAACTCGAATGGGGCAACGACGAGGCGGTGATCGAAGCGATCAAGCAGATCGCCTTGCGCAAGGGCATCGGGGACATCCTGGCCGAGGGGCCCCTGCCGGCCGCGAAGAAACTCGGCCCGGAGAGCCTGAAGTACCTCATCCACGTCAAGGGCATGAGCAACCTGCACTCCGACGAGCGCGCCACCCCCGCCCTGGCGCTGAACATCGCCGTCGCCTCGCGCGGGGCGGACCATCTGCGGGGCCGGCCGGCCATCGATCTCTACAACCTGCCCATGAAGGTGCTGGACAAGCTCTACCGCAACCCCGACGGCTACGACGGGCCGCTGACCAACAGCTACTCCGAATACGAAGGCAAGCCGCGCATGGTGATGTGGCAGGAGATGGTCTACATGGCGGTCGATTGCGTGGGCATCTGCAAGTATCACACGGTGTTCCTGAGCCCCAATCACCCGCAGTTCAAGGAGTTTTCCAGGCTCATCTATCTCAACACCGGCTTGGAGTTTTCCGACAAGGACATCTGGGACGTCGCCAATCGCGGCTACACCATCGAGCGCCTGTTCAACCTGCGCGAAGGCATGACCCGCAAGGACGACTGGCTGCCCGACCGCTACTTCGACGAGCCCACCAAGCTGGGCCTGCCGGTCGCCCGGGGAAAGTCCATCGACCGCGAGAAATTCAAGGCCATGATCGACGAGTACTACCGCCTGCACGAATGGGATGAGAACGGCATCCCCACGCCGGCGCTGCTCGAACGGCTGCAGCTCAGCGACCTCCGACCCGGGGCCTGACGTCGGGGGCGGGTGCGGAGCCGGTCCCGATCGGCTGTGTTCGGCTTCCCGGTTCAATCCATCCAAGGAGAGCTTCAATGGCGAAGAAGATAATGATCACGGACCCCGAAAAATGCACCGGCTGCCGGCTGTGCGAGATCGTCTGCTCGGTGAAGCACAACGGCGTCAGCAACCCCAGCCTGGCCCGCATTCACGTGGTCAAGTGGGAAAACGAAGGCTTTTACCTGCCGATGCGCTGTCAGCAGTGCGCAGAGGCCCCCTGTCTCGCGGTCTGCCCCAAGGGAGCGATTACCCGCGATCCGGAGCTTGACAGCGTACGCATCGATCACGATCTGTGCATCGGATGCAAGATGTGCGTGCAGGTGTGCCCTTTCGGCGCCATGGGCTGGGACCCGGAGCGCGGGCGGGTTTTTAAGTGCGACCTGTGCCACGGCGAGCCCCAGTGCGTGCGTTTCTGTGACATGAAGGCCGTGGACTACGTGGAGGTGACCAAGCTGCAGAGCGGCAAGATGCGGGAGGCGGCGGAGAGTTACTCCGAGCTTATGCGGCGGCATGGCACTAAATAGGCTTGAGGCTGGGAGGCCCGAGGCAATTTGAAACGCCAAAGAACATCTTCATCCGTATGAAAATTACCGTTGAATCATTGGGTCTGCCGACCCTTTCGGCCGTGATCGGCAAGAAGACGGAAATCACCCTCGAGGACGGAACCGTGGCGGATCTCATTCACCATCTCACCGGCCGTTTCGGCCCCGCGTCGCGGCAGGTGCTTTTAGACGCCGACGGCAACCTGGATCTCAGCATTCAGGTGATGCTGAATGAAGAGGGGTTTGTCTCCCGCGACGAACTGCCCCGGCGTCACCTCAAGGACGGCGATCACATCCGCCTCATGCTGCTCGTGGGCGGAGGGTAAGCCCGAACCCCGTCCGCCTCAGACCGGTTTTTGCCCGCGCAGAAAAAAATCTAGAGCCTCGATCACTACACTGGAGAACGTGCTGGCGTTGTCCCTCGCATAGGCGGCGACCCGTTCCGCGAGGGAGCAGGGAATGTGGATGGTGACATCCTGAGTGGCGTCGGTACACATGCTTTCCGGATTCTTGCTCATCAAATCGACTCCCGCATGCCGTGAAGGGGTTCGGACGGTTGCTACTCAGCTATCTGAATTCACTTTTAACTACGAAATGCGCGAAACACGCGAAACTAAGGTGGTCAGGCTGAAGACCGAAAGGCAATCGAGACCCTGCTGTTTGCCCGTTTATTTTGCTATTAACCAGTAGTATATCTTCCCTTTTCGCGTCTTTAGCGCATTTCGTAGTTCTCATTCATTTTCTAAACATATTCGAGGGGAATTGCAAACGGAAAGCGCCAGACTCTGTCCGGGTCTCCGGCGCAGGATTTGACTTGGCGCGGCAGCCGATCTATTTTAGCGCATCCCAATTACCTGTCGCCGTCGAATCAACCAACCGTCAAGGGGGAGCAGATGCTGAAACGGGTGGAAGTATTCAAGGAAGGGCGCTTCAACGACAAGGCGATGAGCAAGCTGCTCGTGCACGACTCGCCCTATTTCCGGGTGCTGAATTTCAATCTCAAGGCCGGCCAGGAACTGCCCATTCACTCCCACGACACGGACGGGCAGCTCAGCATCGCCGTCCTGGAGGGCAAGGGCCTATTCCTCGGCAAGGACGATCAGACGCTGCCGGCCCTCACCGGCGACGTGCTCATCTCGGACATCAGCGAGCCCCACGGTGTGCGGGCCGAGAGCGACATGCGCGTGCTGGTGACTATTGCGCCGCCGCTATGAAGGTGCTAAAAGACCCGATCACGTTGACCGCTTGCTCACAGGAAGGAGAAAGACCATGGAGATCAGCAGGATACTCTGGCCGACGGACTTTTCCGAAAACGCCGCCAAGGCGCTGCCCCTCGTTACCGAGCTGGCACAAAAATTCGGGGCCGAAATTCACATTGTGTACGTGATGAAGGATTACCCGGCCTTCGGCGCCTCTTACGGACAGTTCGACCCTGATGAGTTGAAGAAGATGCAGGAGTGGGAAAAACAAACGGCAGAATCCCGCTTGACCGAGATCTGCGACAAATTTCTGAACGAGTGCCCGCTCTACATCCGTCACATTGCCGTCGGGGAACCGGCCAAGCAGATCCTCAAGATCATCGCGGATCAGAAGATCAACATCGTCGTGATGGCCAACCGCGGCAGCGAAGGCCACTTCAACTTCGGCAGCGTGGCCGAGCGGGTGCTCAAGTGCACCACGGTCCCGGTGGTGACGATCCCGGTCTGACGGCGTGGGATTGGCTGCGGCGCCCGTTTTTAAAATAGCTTACCCCCTGCCGAGTCTGCCGCACGGTCCCAGCGATCCCCTTCGGCGTCATTGCCTGAGGCCAGAGCCCGGGGCGGCTTCCTCGTCCTTTCCGGAATCCGCGCGCGGAGGGATGGGGGACACCCGCATTCCTGTCGCGATCCATACCTTCTATGCTTTTTCGGGATGCCTTCGTATGCCACGGGTACAGGAACCGCCCTTTATCAAGATCGCCGTTCTCGAAAACGTTATCGAGGCCCAGCTCCTGAGCTCCGTCTTGACGCAGTACGAGATCCCCCATCGGCTGCGTTCTTACCACGACACCGCCTACGACGGCCTGTACCAGTTGCAGAAAGGCTGGGGGGAGATTTACGGCCCGCAGGATGTGCGGCAGCAGGTCCTGGACGCACTCGTCGAATTGAGATCTCAAGCGGTGGATTTGGGCGAGCATGAACCTGAAACCTGAATAGAAGGAGGATAGAAGAGTGCAGGCACGCGGCCCCCTCATGGTGGAGCACCGGCTGATCGAGCGCATGCTCTCGGCCCTAAAGGATGCCTTGGTCCGAATCGAATCATCCCACAGAATCGACCCGGTGTTTGTGGACACGGCAGTGGATTTTATCCGCATGTACGCCGATCGGACGCATCACGGGAAGGAGGAAAACATCCTTTTTCGGGACTTGGACAAACGAGCGCTCTCTACTGAGGACAGCCGGGTCATGAACGAACTGATCGAGGAGCACGTCTTTGGGCGTCAGATAACCAAAGCCCTTGTTGATGCCAACCGTCGCTACCGGGACGGCGATGAGATGGCCTTGGCCGACATCGCCGACAAACTTCAAACCCTTGCCGAGTTCTACCCCAGGCATATCGAGAAGGAAGACAAGCTGTTTTTTCCGGCAGCCAGGGCCTATTTCACGGACTCGGAAGATCAGGCCATGCTCTCGGAGTTTTGGGAATTCGACCGCCGGATGATTCACGAGAAGTATGAGTCGGTGGTCGAAGAGCTGAAACGATCCAAA
This sequence comes from uncultured delta proteobacterium, assembly GCA_963785045.1. Classification (GTDB taxonomy): domain Bacteria; phylum Desulfobacterota; class Desulfobacteria; order Desulfobacterales; family SpSt-501; genus SpSt-501. The sequence goes on from CAWAUC010000027.1 coordinate 54,557, forward strand.
TGAGGGCTGCGCCCGTAAGCCCGGTTGACCCACAACCCCTCTTTTAGCCTGCACGAAACCCCTGCCTGAGCATGCGGCACGCCCTGCTCTCCGGCGCCGCCACCATCACGATTCCAAGGATTACCAGTGGAAATGCGAAAATGAAGCCGACCACCGGCAGTATAATTAATCCGCTTACGATCAACAAAAGCGACACGACCAAAAAGACAAAGCCGATCGATCGGCTCGAGAACCGCTCTTGTTTGCATTCGTTGGCATCCATAGGGATTCTCCTGATGCTTGTTTTTAAAGACCCCGGTAAAATACACTAACGCCGTTTTTCCTCAGGTCAATACCCTCATCGGTTTTCGAGAAGTTCGGCTATAGTGCTTGATGCCTGCATGCAGGCGCGAGCATCCGGCACCTGTTTCAGCCCCCCGGTTTGGGTCAATCCATATCGGGTTGCAGCTAGTCTGTCGGTGATGGATGCCACTTGACAGATTTCAAGGTGTGAAGCACCTTCGAGGTACGCACCAGCTGCTCCACCCAAAAGTCGGCAGCACCGAAACCAAAACTGAAAAGGGGGCCTGTCATGAACGTTATAGACTATTGCAAAGGCATGGAGATGGAACTGATCGCGTGGAAGGCTAAATTGTACGACCTGACCCGCAAGGTCGAAAGCCTTGGATCCAAAGAACGCGAAAAAGTATTGCCCAACATCCAGGACCTGAACATGCTCGTCACGGATATGTCATCGCGGATCGAACAGCTGAAAAACGAGTGCCCCACGGAGTGGACTCCCCAGAAGAAGGATATCGACGCGGGCCACATCGATATGCGCAGCAAATACGAACAGACGTTGGACTATATCGGGAAATATTCACCCGTGTCGATTCCGGGCTGAATCTTGCGGGGCAGGCTCATGAAAGGGCTTGGAGAATTTCTCTGAGCCCTTTTATCGCTTCTCAAGAAACCGGCGCAGCCGCGTCATGGCCGGTTCGAGGATCGACTCGTCGGCCGCGCAGCAGATTCGGATGGCGCCTTCGCCGCCGTTGCCGAAGGCCGCACCCGGGGCCACAGCCACTTTTTCTTCCCTCAATAGCTTCAGGGTGAAGGCGTAAGAATCTGCCAGTCCGTCGATGCGTGGGAACAGGTAGAACGATCCCTCCGGCGGTGCGAGCGAGACACCGCGAATGCCTTTCAAGGACTCAAAGCAGGACCCCACTCTGCGGTTAAGGTTCTGGACCATCTTGCGTACGAACGCCTCGCCGTCGCGCAGGGCTGTTTCGCCGGCGCGCTGCACCATGGACGGCGCGTGGGAGACGATGAACTCGTTCAGTTGAGTGGCTTTGTGCACCAGGTCGCGCCGGGAAACGAGCCACCCCAACCGCCAGCCAGTCATGCAGTAGCTCTTGGAGAAGGACTGCACCACGATCACGGCATCGTCGCGCGAGCACAGCCGCAGGAGGCTGGGCGCCACCGGTCCGGCAAAGTAGATGCGCTCGTAGACCTCGTCGGCCAGGAGCCACAGCCCGTGGCGGCGGCAGAAGTCGAGCAGTACGGCCTGCTCCTCGGGCCGGGCCACCCACCCCAGGGGGTTGGAAGGGGAAGCATAGACCAGCAGCCGCGTGCGGGCCGAAAGTGCTGCTTCCAGGGCGGGCAGGTCGAGGCCGTAGCGGCCGTCGCTCCAGACGAGAGGCACCTCCCGGGCACGGCCGCCGTACAGAGCGACAATCGCAGTGGCGTTCGGCCAGTTCGGCGTCAGCACGATGGCCTCATCGCCGGGGTCCAGCGTGCAGCGGATGGACACGTTCAGTGCCTGGACGCCGGAGGCCGTGACCGCGATCTCGCTGCGCGGGTCGAGGCTGGCGCCGTGAAGCTCCCCGTATTTGGCGGCAATCGCCTGGCGCAGGCCGGGAAGGCCGGCGTTTTCGGTGTAGAAAGTGAAGCCTTCGTCCAGAGCCCGAACCGCCGCCGCCTTGATGAACGGCGGGGTCGCCAGGTTGGACTCGCCGAAATGCAGCTTGAGCACCCCGTCCATGCCGAAGGCGACGTCGGCGATTTCGCGGATCCGGGATGGCGATACGGCGGCCAGGCCGCCGGCCAGCGCAATGTTTTTCATCGAGTCCTTCCTGGATGAAATGGGTCGATCCGGTGTGTTTCCGATGGGTGAGCTCGGAAGGCCTGCAGCCGACCGCGGCGGCAATCATCCCAAAAGGCTGCCGGTCGATTTCCCGGCAGCCCTTTTTTCAGAGCTCACGGCCGATGTCGGTCTCAGCTGATCTTCAGGACCATGGCGGCTGCCGTGTCGCCGGCCGCACAGCCCGCAAACAGGAGATATCCGCCGCCTTTCATCACCAGTTCTTCGATCCCCTCGATGATCAGACGGCCCGCGGTCGGCCCCTGGGGGTGGCCGAAGACGAGCGAGGAGCCAAAGTGATTCATCCCGTTCATCACGTCGACGCCGAGCTTTCTGGCCAGGAACACGTCGTTGGCGGCAAAAGGGTTGTGGGTCTTGATCGCTTTGACGTCCTGGGCCCTGATCCTGGCGCCGTCCAGGGCCATCCGGGCGGCGGGGTAGACCGCAGCGGCCATGAAGGCCGGTTTGACCCGGGCATAGCCGTAGGAGACGATCTGGATTTCCACCGCAGAATCGGCGCTTAATTTCTTGGCCTGGTCCCGCGCCGCAACGATGATGCCGCAGTTTCCGTCTGCGGGGTGGGTCTGGGCGCCGAAGGTGTGGACACCTTCCGGCAGCACCGGCCTGAGACCGGCCAAACCCTCGGCCGTGGTCTCCATGACACCCTCATCGGCGTCGAGCATGAGGGTCTGCTTTTTGGGGAGTTTGATCACGACCGGATACATGTAGCGCTTCTGGAACTCGCGGTCGTTGGCAAGCGCGTCCTGGTATTGGCGAAAGCGTTGCAGAGCGACCGCGTCGCATTCCTGGCGCGTGATGCCCTCCTCCTTGGCCACGTTTTCGGCCGTCTTGATCATGGCCTGGCCGGCCCAGGGGTCTTTGTTGAAGTTGTCCATGAGCCAGTTCTCGGAAATGACCTGCCCGCCGGGCCCGGCGGGGTTGGGCCAGACGGCGTGCGGGCCGTTCGAGCAGCGGTCGGCCATCAGGCAGAAGGGTGTGTTGAAGAGCCCGGTCTCGACGCCCATGGCCGCTGTATAAATGGTGACGGTGGATGTCGAGCACGCCTGGCTGACCCACAGGCCGGGCACCCCGGCCGCTCCCATTAATGCGGCTGCCCAGGGGCCGCCGTAAAACCCCTGATGCTGGTGCACGGTAAGCCCCAGATACACGTAGTCAAAAACCTTCGGGTCCAGGTTCTTTTCCGCCAGCCAGCGTTTGGCGGTCTCGGCCGCCAGAACGATGGCGTGCTCGTTGGCCATGCTGCCCTGCCAGCGGGCGAAGGGCGAGCTGAAATAACCTTTGTAGGGGATGAACGCTTTGGTCAGCATTGGGCAAAACCTCCGAATTAGAATTAGAGATAGGGTTGGGGTAACGGCTCAGGTGTTCAGGCTGAAAGCCTTCAGTCTGCAGCCTTCGGTCTATCTACCGGCGTCGCTGCCGGTTGCTTAAATTTCTCCCGCAGTTTGCGGTGCAGTATTTTCCCGGTCGGGGTCCGGGGCATCTCATCCTGGGAGATGAAGATGACTTCCTTGGGGCGCTTGTAGCCGGCAAGTTTCTCCCGGCAGCACTCCATGATGTCCTTATCGGTGATGGTGCTTCGGTCCATACCGGGCTTGGTAATCACGACCACCGCGACCTTCTCGCCCCATTTGTCATCCGGCAGACCGATCACGGCGCAGTCGAAGACGCACTCGTGGCTTCCGACCGCCTCCTCCACCTCGCTGGGGTAGACGTGCTCTCCGCCGGTGATGATCATGTTGTCCTTGCGGTCGATGATGTGGAAAAACCCGTCTTCGTCCTGCTTGGCCATGTCGCCCGCGGAGAACCACCCGTTGTGAAACGCTTCCGCCGTTTTTTCGGGCAGTTTGTAGTACTCCGTGAACAGCATGGGACCGCGGGAGTAAAGCTCACCGACCTGGCCGGGCGGGACTTCGTTTTTGTCGGCATCCAGGATCTTGATGAACTCGGTGCCCAGGGACTCGAAGCCGATGGAGCCGAGTTTTTTCATCTGGTACTCGGGCTTGAGCACGGTGACGATACCGGCTTCGGTCGAACCGTAGGCTTCGTACAGCTGGACGCCGGGAAAGAAATCCATGATGGCCCGCTTCATTTGCTTCCTCACCGGGGCCGAAGAACACAGCAGCTTGCGAATCGAGCTGCAGTCGTGCCGGCAGCCCTCCGCCGCCGCGCCGAGGATCAGGTTGTAGTGGGTCGGGATGAGGGAGATGAACGTGATTTTCTCGCGGGCGACGATCTCCAGGATTTCTTCCGCCCGGAAGGAGCGCGCAGGGTGGATAAAAACCGAGCCGCCGATGTAGGTGAAGGTGAAGGTGAAGAAGGTCGAGTTGATATGGCAGAGCGGCATGACGTTCATGCACACGTCGTGTTCGTTGAAACCGAAATCGATGGCGTTGATCAGATAAAAGGCGATGTGCGACTCGTGGGTGCGCACGACCCCCTTGGGCTTGCCGGTGGTCCCGGAGGTGTAGATCAGGATCCAGGTGTCCTGCGGCAGGACCTCGCCTTCGGGCTCGCTCTCGGGCGCGGCGGCAATGAAATCCTCATAAACCCGGAAGCCGGGGGTGGGCCGGCCGACGACGATATAGTTGGCGGGCGGGATCTTGGTCAGGCGCGGGCGGATCGGGTCCAGCGTGCCCGCGAATTCGTCGTGGACGATAAACGCCTTGGCGTCGGCGTTTTCGGCGATAAATTCCACGTCCTGGCTGATGAGGCGGAAGTTGATCGGCACGATGATGATGCCGGTCTTGGCGGTGGCGAGATAGGCCTCGATGATCTCGATGCTGTTCTCCAGCAGGACCGCCACCTTGTCGCCTTTTCTCAAACCGAGCGCCAGCAGGCTGTGGGCCAGTCGGTTGACCCGCCGGTTGAGCTCCGGATAGGTGAACCCGCGCGCGTGGTCTTTGACAGCCACGGTCCGGGGGAATTTCTTCGCGTTGACCTTCAGGATCTGACCCAGATTAAGCCAGCCGGCCATGGGGCCTCCTATTTGATACTTATTCTCGCGTCCACCACGAACACTTTGTCCGCGAAGGCCTTGATCGGGTTGAGGTCCATTTCCTGGATTTCGGGAAGATCGGTGAGCAGCTGGGAAAGCCGCTGGAGCATTTGCGCAAGCCGGTCCCGGTCCACCCCTTTCTGGCCGCGTACCCCCTTCAGCAGCGGGGCGCCCTTGATGGCCGCGAGCATCTCCTGCGCCTCCGTGGCGCTGACCGGGGTGAGGGTGAAGACCACATCCTGCATGACCTCGACGTAGATTCCCCCCAAGCCGAACACCACCGCATGTCCGAGGCCCTCTTCGGCCTTGGCGCCCATGATGAGCTCGAGTCCGTCCGGAAGGTATTTCTGGACGAAGAAGCGCAGGTCCGGTGCGCTGATGGCTTTTCGCATCTGTGCGGCCGCGTTCTTGACGGCGCTGGCGCTGGACAGATCGAGGCGGACCCCGCCCATGTCGCTTTTGTGCACCACGGATGCCGCTTCGGCCTTGACGGCCACCGGGAATCCGATTTTCGCGGCGGCCGCGGCGGCCTCGGCCGGTGTTGCGGCAACCCTCCATTTCGCCACCGGTATCTTGTAGGCCTCGAGGATGCCGTAGACCTCGGCCGCCGACAGGCTCTTGCGGCCGGCGGAGCGGGCCTTATCCATGATCTTGCGGGCCTTGTCCGGCTTGACATCGGTGAAGCGTTGAACCGCAGCGACCTCGCGGGTGCGGATGGCGTGGTACTGCACCAGGGCTGCCATGGCGCGGGCCGCCTCGCCGGGCAGCGGGTAGCACGGCACCCCGCCTTCGCGCAGGATTCTGACCACTTCGGACCACTGCTGTTTGTCGGTCATCAGGTTGCAGACCATCGGCTTCCGGCGCTGCTGGTTGACCGCGACGATTTCCCGGGCGATGCTCTCGTTGTCCACGAAGAAGGGGGTGACGAAATGGATGAGGACGCCGTCGAAGCTGTCGTCGGCCATCATGGCATCCAGGCCGGCCCGGTAGTGCGCCGCCGTGCCCGTGGCGAGAACATCCACCGGGTTGCCGACCGAGGCCTCGGGGTAGAGCGCTGCCTTCAATAAGGCATGGGTGGCTGGGGCAAGCGGGGGCAGGGTGCAGCCCGCGCCGACCAGGACGTCGGTGGCGATGACCGCCGGCCCGCCGGTGTTGGTGATGATGCCGATCCGGTTGCCTTTCGGGATCGGCTGGGTGGCGAAGGCGGCGGCGGCCTGGATCAGGTGACCCTCGTCGCGGAAGGACAGGATGCCTGCCTTTTTGAAGATGAGATCCGTGGCGATGTCTTCCTTGGCCAGCCCGCCGGTGTGGGAGGCGGCCGCCTTGGCGCCTTCCCGGGTGCGGCCGGCCTTCATCGCCAGGATCGGCTTGCGGGCCGCGACCGCGGTGGCCGTCCCCATGAAGTTGGCCGGGTCTCGCAGACCTTCGACATACGTCACGATGACCCGCGTGCCGTCATCGTCCCCCAGATAGTGCATGATCTCGGGGATGGTGACATCGACGGCATTCCCGTTGGAGGCATAGATGCGGGTGCCCACCCCCATCTGCGCGAAGGCCTGGTGAACGACCTCGGCGACCCCGCCGCTCAGGGCGACGATGGAAATGAAGCCCGGGTCCGGCTTCGTGAAGGTGAAGTTGCAGTAGGCGCGGATCGCAGCGTCGCTGTTGATGATTCCCTGGCAGTTCGGTCCGAGAATACGGATGCCAAAGCGCTTGGCCTTGGCCAGGAAGTCCTTTTCGATGGCAGCCCCCGCGGGGCCGGTTTCCGAGAAGCCGCCCGAGTTGATGATGATGTGCTTGACCCCTTTCTTGCCGCAGTCTTCCACGGCCTGGGGCACAAACTTGGCCGGGATGACCATGTGCACCACATCGATGTTCTCCGGGCAGTCCAGGATCGACTTAAAGGCCTTGATGCCGCGGACCTCGTCCGCGCCGGGGTTGACGGGGTACACGGCCCCCGTGAAGCCGAAATCGATCAGGTTCTTGATCACCCGGTTGCCGATGGAAAGCTCCTTGGTGGACGCACCGATGACGGCCACCGACCTGGGCCTGAATAAGGAATCCAACATGGGTCGACTCTCCTTTGGGCGGCTTAGAAGTGATTGTGAAACCACTTCTATCCGCGCATCCGATGGGCGGCGTGACGATCCGGCGAGGCGGCGATTCCCGTGCGGGCACTCAATGCCGGTGCTCCTGCAGCTGCTCGATGAAGGCCTCGACATTGGTCTTGGTCTGCTCGTCGGAGATCATCCTCAGGTCGTTCAGATCGCCGTTGAGGGTCAGGCTCGGGATGCCCGTCTGCTTTTCGAGGCGCTGGGGCATGCCGTAACGGCAGTTGGAATTGTTCGGGCAGGTCTTGGCGTCGTGATAGATGACGCCGTCGACCTTGAAAAACGCCAGCATGTCTTTGATGTACGTCTCCTTGGCCTCGTCGGCGCGCACGATGAAAAGCTCCGTATAGGCCCGGGCCATGCTGTTGAACGGGTCCTCGGGATCGAGAGCCGAGAAGATCCAACTGTTGCAGTAGGTGGAGGCGAGCACGTTGGCGTTCAGTGCAGAGAAGAGCTGGGAATGAGCGCTCAGCCGGCCCCAGACCGGCATGCCGTCCCAGTAGATGCGGAATTTCTCGTTTTCGACCGCGCCTTCACCCTTTTGGATGCGCGCCTCCAGTTCGGCCAGCAGGATCTTGTAGACATCGATCGCCTTCTGGGTTCCGCGGCCCACCACGGCCGGACCCATGAGGGTCGTGCCGTCGAAAAAGGTGATGGGGGCGGGCCTGGCGGCGGCCGTGTCCAGGATCTTCTTCCAGAGTTCCGAACACTCGCGCGAGAGGGCGACCGTCCGTTTCAGCTCGTTCAGCTCGAACTTCTTCCCGGCAATCTTCTCCAGCGGCGGGATCAGCGCCTCGAGCTGTTTGGCGATGGAGTAGATGTGCTTGTCGGTGACCTGGCTCACCCCGCGGTAGGTGTGCACACCCATCACCGGTGCGTTGAACTTTTCACCGTACCAGTTGAACCAGTCCTGCACGTCCCGGCACTGATTGGTGTTGAACACCAGGACATCCGGTTTGGGGATGCTCTTGATGTTGAACGCCTTCTCGAGCGGGGTGACCCCCTTCAGGAAGGCGCCGATATCGGCCGTCAGGTAAGAGCAGATGTCGGGGGAATATCCCATGGCGTTCGCCACGGGAATGAAATCCGTCGCCATGCGGGTGGCGCCGAGCATGGCCGAGTGCGTCTCCGGAAAGTACACCCTGAAACCGAAGGCACGCAGGATTTCAGCCGGGCCGACACTCGTGCACCACGCGATTTTGGGGGAGCCCTTTTGGGCGGCGGCATCCAGATCGAGATAATAATCGCGCATGAACCGGTTCAGATCCGCTGCCGCGGCAATTTTCTTCCTGACGGTTTTTTTCTCTTCGGGCATGGCACAGCCTCCAAATTTTAGCAGGTACCACGCAACTAATTGAAAACGCATTTGACTACGAAAGGCGCGAAATACGCAAACGGGTTTTTCCTTAATCAGTCGCTTGGTATTCCGTTTCGCGCGTTTCGTAGTTCTTCCCCATCCGTCATTCCGATTGGTTGTCCATCGCGTAGATGGCCGCCCCGATGGCGCCGGTCAGCTGCGGTTTCTCGGGGACCCAGATGGGTTGTGCGATGAGCTCCTCCATCATGCGGACCATGTGCAGGTTGTGCGCGACCACTCCGCCGGTCATGACGACCTTCGCGCTCATGGAGTCCATCTCCAGCACCCGCCGGATGACCGAAAAAAAGACGCCCTTGACGATGTCTTCGATCTTCTTCCCGTGGCGGATGTTTTCCAGCACCTCCGTTGCCGAGAACACCGTGCAGAAGCTGCCGAGTTTGACCATGTCGGTGGAACGGGCCGCCAGATCGTTCATGCGCTCCAGAGGAATGTCGAGCCGGGACGCCATCTCCTCCAGAAACGCGCCCGTCCCGGCGGCGCACTTGCGGTTCATTTTGAAGCTGGTGCGGCGTCCGGCCTCGTCCAGTTTGATGACCTTGTTGTCCTGGCCGCCGATGTCGATGATGGTGATCGCCGTCGGGAAATAGTGATAGCACCCGCCCGCATGGCAGCCGATTTCCGTGCGGGTATCCCGGGCATAGGCGACGTTGTTCCGGCCGTAGCCGGTGGAGATGGCGTTGACGATATCCCGCTCCCCGGCGCCGGCCATCGCAAGCGAGCGCTGCAAACAGTCGTCGGCCGTGGCCGTGAAATCCGTGCCGGATTTCTGGACGGCAAAGCCGATCAGGTTTTTGGCGGCATCGAGGAGCGCCACCTTGGTTCGCGAGGCGCCGACATCCGCGCCGACATATATGGGCTGAACACTCACGCTGCGTGCTTCTCCGCCGGTGGCCGCTCACCGGATCTTTTTGGACTCGATGCCGGACTCCAGGCCTTTGACCAGCGAGAGCATGGTCTTGTTGAACGGGGTGTCGATCCCGGCGCGCTGCCCATACTCGACAAACTTGCCGTTGATGAAGTCCACTTCGGTACGGCGGGCGGCCTCGATGTCCATCAACATGGACGGCTTGTGATCGCCGGCCTTGCGCATGTACTCGATGGCGTTGGGGTAAAAATCCCAGCCCAGGTTGATTTCGTTCGCCCGCGCCACCTGGATGCATTCCTTGACCAGGGCGTTCACGGTCTGGAAGACCATGGGATCGTTCATGGCGCGGTTCATGGTGAGGCCCGTCACCGCGCAGACGGGGTTCATGCAGGCATTCAACACTCCCTTGCGCCAGACCATGGAGATGATCTGATCCGTGCTTTCGGTGGTCAGGCCGCAGCGGCAGAGCGCCGCGGCGATGGCCATCGTAGCCCCCCTGGATTGCGGGTCGAGTTCCTGGAGGTAATGCGGGGGGTGATGGAAGGGCAGCCGCACATGGGCCGGCGCCACCAGCGCGCATCCGTAGTTGACCACGGCGCGCATGACCGGGCTCTTCCCGATGGCCTTGGTGAGCTCCAGTTCCGTGTCGATGCCGTTCTGCCAGCTGATGACAAACATGCCCCCCTTGTAGAAGCCCTCGATGGCCGAGGCGATCAGCGGCAGGGCGTTCGCCTTGACGGTGATGAAGATCACCTCGGGATCGTATTGGGCCAGGTCGTCGATGGCGAGGCAGGTGCGGGTCACCTTGTGCTGGAAGTTTTCGGCACCCTCCAGCAAGATGCCCGGCTCGAGCGCGGGGGCGAGCAACGCGGGAACCACGTCGCACAACGTGACCTCGTAGCCGCCCTGCGCGAGAAAGGCGGCGACGATGCAGCCCACCGGACCGGCACCGACAACGGCAAACCGGCTGGGTGTGAATTCGGATGGATCCGTCATGGGAATTCCCTCCGCTGAAAAAAATCCGCCTTTGGCCGCGTCCCGGGGACCGGGCCGCCTACCGGAACTGCTTGGGGCGTTCGTCGACCACCCGCAGCGCCTTGCCTTCGCTGCGGTTGATGAATTTCGCCCCGACGATTTCGACCTCGACGCCGATGCCCATCATGCCCTTGATGTGGCCCATGACCTTGGCGGCGACCTCCAGGCGTTTTTCCGGCCCGGCGTCGTAGATTTCCTTCTTGCCTTCCACCTGCACGATGAGCTGGTCCAGATAGCCCTTCTTGCGGACCACCAGGCGATACTGGGGCTCCACCTCGGGGATTTCCAGCAGCAGGGATTCGATTTGCGACGGGAACACATTCACCCCGCTGATGATCAGCATGTCGTCCGAGCGGCCGAAGATCTTGTCCATCTTGATGAAGGTGCGCCCGCAGCGGCATTTCTCGCGGCGCAGCCGGGTGATGTCCTTGGTGCGGTAGCGCAGCATGGGCATGGCACGGCGCTGCAGGGAGGTAAAGACCAGCTCACCCCTTTCACCCAGGGGCAGGGGTTCGAGGGTCTGGGGGTCGACGATTTCCGCCAAATAGTGGTCCTCGTTGATGTGGATGCCGTCCTGGGCGACGCAGTCATAGCTGACGCCCGGGCCGCCCAGTTCGGTCAGGCCGTAGGCCTCCATTGCCTTGATCGCCATGCGTTCCTCGATTTCCAGGCGCATCGCGGTGGACCAGGGCTCGGCGCCGAAAACGCCGACCCGCAGGGGCAGCGCGCGGATGTCGACCTTCATCTCCTCTGCGCGTTCGGCGATCGTCAGGGCGTAGGAGGGCGTGCAGCAAAGCGCGGTCGCTCCGAAATCCTTCATCAGCGTGATCTGCCGCTCGGTCAGCCCGGAGCTGGTGGGCACCAGCGTGCAGCCGATGCGGGAGAGGCCCTGGTGGAATCCCAGGCCGCCGGTGAACAGGCCGTGGCCGTAGGCGTTCTGCGCGATGTCGTCGGGCCGGACACCCGCCGCCCAGAGGTTGCGCGCCATGCACTCGGTCCAATCGTTGAGGTCATCGGCCGTGTAGGGGCCGGTGATCGGCTTGCCGGTCGTCCCCGAGGAGGCGTGCACCCGGACAACCTCCGTGAGCGGCACCGCACACAGGCCGAAGGGGTAATTGTCGCGCAGATCGTTTTTGACGGTGAAGGGAAGCCGGGCGACGTCCTCTAACGATTTGATGCTGTTCGGCTTGATCCCCTTCTCATCCAGCTTTTGGCGATAGAACGGAACGCGCTCATAGACCCATGCCACGGTGTCCTTGAGCTTGCGCAGCTGGAATTTTTGAATCTCGGCGGCCGGCATCGTCTCGTATTTCTCGTCCCAATACCCCTTGCCGCCCTTCTTGACGTCGCGTGATTTGATCGCCATGGTCTTCATCCTCTCCTGGGTTGGCTCGTGCGTGCCGAGCGGATCGGCACGGAATATCGGTTTCACGGGCATCTGCGGCATCAGGCCTTCTGCGCTGCCGCAACGCCTAGCTCGAACGCCTTGAGGTTGCCGTCCAGAAACGCCGGTTTGGTCTTACGGCGCATGGCGGTCTTGACGTGCTCGGCGGTCAACGGCAGCACGCCGGTTTGCGTCAATGCGCCCAACAGGACCATGTTCACCGACAACACGTTGCCGGCCTCGCGGGCGAGGGCCGCAGCATTGAAGGCGATCAGCCGGGCCGTCTTGGCCCGGATCAGTTCCTGGAGTTTTTTCAGGTCCGGATAGGCGCCCTGCCCGATGTTGACGGTGAAGGGCATCAGCGGCGCAAGGTTGGTGATCACCACCGAACGCGCATTGCACTTGCCGAGCGCACGCAGGGTCTCCGCCGGCTCGAAGCCCATCAGCACATCGGCGTCCCCGTCGGAGATGATCGTGCTCTGGGCGTTGCCGAAAATGAGGGCGGACTCCACCACGCCGCCGCGCTGGGCCATGCCGTGGATCTCGCTCATACGCATCGGTACCCCTGCCAGCAGGGCGGCCTCTCCGAGAACGCTCGATGCCAGCAAGTTGCCCTGCCCGCCAACCGCCACCATGACCAACCGTTTGGTATCCATGTTGTCCTTATCTGTGTGTTGGGTATTTGGCTATTTAGGTGTTTAGAATTCGGGGTTCAGGGTTCTGGCGTTGCGTGCTTTGCCGATCCCGCCTCCGGCTCATTTGGATAATCGACCCTCGTATCACTCGCTTTTCTCCGACTCATCGACTCATAACTCTTTACTCGTTGCTCGTTACTTCTTCTCTTCCCTAACAGGTAGGATCGCGTTCTCCGGACAGATCTGGGCGCAGAGCGCGCAGCCGGTGCACAGGTTCGCGTCGATCTTGATCCGGCCGTCCCAGACGTAAAACGCCGGGCACGCCAGGTGGTCCATGCAGTCGCGGTGATTGCGGCACTTGTCGCTTACATGAAAAGGCTTGCGCCGGGGCAGTTTCAGGCTGGCGGCGTAGAGCGCGCACAGTTCCTGGGAGATGATCACGGAGACCCCTTTGAAGGCCAGGGCCTCCTTGATGGCCTCGATGCTCTTTTTGACCTTGTACGGTTTGATCACCGTCACATGGGGCACTCCGATGGCACGCACGACCGCTTCGATGGAGACGCGGCCAAAGCCTTCGAGCTTGAGCTGGGTCATGTCCACCGCGGGGTTGGGCTGATGGCCCGTCATGGCGGTGATGCCGTTGTCCAAAATGACCAGCGTGAGGTCGTGGTTGTTGAAGACCGCATTGACCAGGCCGGGGATTCCGGAGTGGAAAAAGGTGGAGTCCCCGATGAAGGAGACGACCTTGCGGTCGCAGGCCTTGGCAAAGCCCCCGACGGTCCCGGTGGAAGATCCCATGCAGAGCAGATAGTCCGCCATGGAGAGCGGCGGCAGCAGCCCAAGGGTGTAGCAGCCGATGTCGCTCGGGAAAACGGTGTCGATGCCCTCGGCCGCCTTGCGGACTTCGTAATAGGTGGCCCGATGCGAGCAGCCCGCGCACAGGGTCGGCGGCCGCTGGGGCAGCGGCGGGACATCCGAAAGATCGACCTGGGCGGGCGGCGTGTAAGCCAGGCCGAAGCAGGCGGCGATATGTTTGCGGACCATGGCCGGGTCGTATTCGTAGAGCTGCGAAAAGAGATCCGGTGCCTTGCCGCGGATGGAAAGCATCAGTCCGGCTTCCTGCGCGTAGGTCTTGGCGCTCTCTTCGAGATAGGGTTCGCCCTCCTCCACCACCAGAACCTTCTCGCAGCCCTTGAGGAAGTCCTGGATCATCCGCACCGGCAGCGGATGCGAGAAGCCGATGCGCAGGATCCTGACCTGCTCGGCGATCTTCAATTCGGCGACGGCGTCCTTGACGTAGTTAAAGCTGACGCCGTTGCAGAGGATTCCCCAGCGGCCCCGGCCCTCGAGGATGTTGAACGGCGACTGCTCGGAGAGTTCCCGGGCTTTCGCCAGGTTCTGTAGCAGCTTCACGTGCAGTTTGCGGGCCACGGCCGGGACCGGCACCAGGTTCAAGGGGTCCTTGGTGAAGCTGCCCTGGGTGCGGCGGGGCCGGATGTCCCCCAGCGTCACGATGCCGGAGGAATGGTTGATGCGGGTCGTCGTCCGCAACAGAACCGGCTCCTGGAGCTTTTCCGAAAGCTCGAAGGCATAGGCGACGATCGCGCGCGCCTCATCGATCGTGGAGGGTTCAAGCATCGGCAGCCCGGAGAGCTTGGCGTAGTAGCGGTTGTCCTGTTCGTTCTGGCTCGAAAACATGGCGGGGTCATCGGCCGTCAGAATCACCATGCCGCCCTTGACGCCGACGTAGGCAAGCGTCATGAGGGCATCCGCGGCCACGTTGAGGCCCACGTGTTTCATCATGGCCATGCTGCGCACCCCGCAGGCCGCGGCCGCGGCGGCCACTTCCACCGAGACTTTTTCGTTCGTGCTGTACTCGAAGTACAGGTCGCTCTCCTTGGAGATCTGAAAGAAGTTGAGCGACAGCTCCGAGGAGGGCGTGCCGGGGTAGGTGCTGGTGAAGGCGACGCCCGCCTCGATGGCGCCGCGGGCAATGGCCTCGTTGCCGAGAAGCAGCATCCGTTCACCGGGCTGGTTGGTCAACAGCTTGTGCATGTTTCATACCTCTGTCCGCCTCTAAACGAGGCGCATGGAATGTGGGCTCGCTAATTCGATGCCGCCGCCCCGATTCAGACCGCCCGCAGCCACGAGCGGCAAGCCCGGCGGCTGTTACGCCTGAGTTTCGAGCGGGTGTGTATCGAGGCCGCCGGGTTCACGGCAGCATGACCGGCCGCTGCCGGATCTTGCGGTCGTGGACCATCTCGAACACCTCGTTGATCCGGTCCAGCGGGAAGGTCTTCACGAACGGGCCGAGCCTGACCTTGCCGCTGAGCACGAGGTCCAGAGCGGCCGGGTAGTGTTCGGGCACGCACCCCCAGTTGCCGCGGGCGGTGGCGTGAAACGCCATCAGGTTCGACAGGCGGATATTGACCGAGTCCATGGTGAACCCGACCACCGCGAGCGAGGCCCCGAAGGTGAGCAGGCCGAAGGCGGTCTGCTGGCCTGCGGCCGTGCCGGAGGTCTCGAATATTTTCCACTCCGTGCGCCGCCGGCCCTTCTCCTTGACCTTGTCGGAGACGGCCTTGCGCAGGTCCTTGAACGCCATTTGGGCGGCATTGAAGGTCGCATCGGCAATATGGGGCGATGGTTTCGAGCTTCTGCGGGTCGACATCGATGGCCAGGACCAGCGCTCCCGCGGATTTGGCGATCTGGACGCCGAAGCCGCCGACGCCGCCGACGCCGATAAAGATGGCGGTGTCCTGGTCCGTAAGCCCCGATTCCTTGATCGCCTGAAAGGGCGTGGTGAGCGCATCGGCGACCACCGACAATTCGGCCAGGCTCACGCCGGAGGCGCCCGCCGGTTGTCCGTCTTCTCCGAGCGGTATCTCGCAGAGCTGGGCCGCAGGGACGACGATGTGGCTGGCGAATCCGCCCGGGATGTCGTTTCCGGGCATTTTCTGGGCGGCGCAGATGTTGCCGAAATGGCGCCGGCACACATCGCACTGCCCGCAGGGCATGACCGCCGGCACCAGCACCGCCTTGCCCGTCCATTGCTCCGCTCCGGGCCCGACCGCCTCCACCCGACCGCTGATTTCATGCCCCAGGGTCAGCGGCAGCGGGGACTTGGTGCGAACCCCGTCGTAGTAGAACCCGAGATCGGTGTGGCAGACGCCGCAGCCGACCACCCGCAGCCGGACCTCGCCCTTGCCGGGAGCCGGAAGCGGTGACTGCACTCGCTGCAGCGGCTTCTTGGATTCCACCATCTGCCAGGAAATCATACTCATGACACTCCCTCCCTCTCACGCGTGTAAATAGAATGGCTCACTTCCCCTTGAATTCGGGCCGGCGGCGGCCGACGGAGGAGAGTCCCTCGAGCGCATCGGCTGTGGCAAAAATGTCTTGCAGCCGCCCCAGTTCGATTTCCACCGCCTCCCGCACCGGCCGCCCCGCCTGTCGATCGACGATCTCGTCGGCGATCCGCAGGGCGAGAGGGGCCTTGTAACCCAGGGTCTTGACGAGCTTGCCGGCCAGCTCGGTCTGTGCGCCGCCCGGGATCTTGCCCGCCAGAAGCGTCGCGATGCTGCCCGGGCCGAACAGGGCTGCGAAGGCCTTGAACTTTGCGGGGATGTCACGGGTGCGGTACTTGTCCGGCTTGGCCCCGGAGGCCAGGGACTGAACGGCGTCATCCACCTCCGCGGGGTCGACCAGCTTCGTGACGATGCCGAGCGCGTGAGCGTCGGATGCGCTGATGAAGGCGCCCGTGAACGCGAAGTACTTGGCGAGTGCCGGCCCCACCTGGCGCGCCATGCGCAGCATGCCCCCGAGCCCCGGGTAGATGCCGATGCCGGTTTCCGGAAAGGCCATGGAGCCGGCCGGGGTGGCGACGATCGCCTGGCAGGCCAGGGCGAGCTCGCTGCCCCCGCCGAGGGACAGACCGTCGAGCAGGGCGATGGTGAACTTGCGGGACTCCTCGATCCGCAGCAGCAACTCGTGGCCCTTGCGGGTGAACGCAACGATGTCCGGGATGCGGCCGGCCTTGATTTTTTCCACAAAGTAGCGGATGTCGGCGCCGGCCACGAAGGCTTTGCCGGCGCCCTGAAACACGATGGCCGTGACGCGGGCATCGGCCTCGGCTTCCCCGAACCGCCGGTCGAGCTGGGCCATAACGGCCTCGTTCAGGGCGTTCATGGCCTCGGGCCGGTTCAGGGTGACATACGCGATGCCGTTCTTGACCTCGAGATCGACGAGGTTGAACTCGAAGGGTTTCCCCAACCGTTGCTGCTTTTCGAGGATGGCCGGCATCTTGAAATCCGGGTGCCGGCGGCAGACCGCCTGCACGACCTCATGGGTCTTGTCGATGCCGATCTTGTTCATGATTTCGAAAGGCCCCAGGATCCAGCGCAAACCGATCTTGGCACCGCGGTCGGTGTCCTCGATGGAGGCCACCCCCTCGTTCACCAGGGCCGCAGCGACCCCCAGGCAGACCCCCTGGAAGCGGTCGATCAGAGCGGAAAGCTTCGCCTCGTCCACCGTGCCCGCCAGGTCCCAGTTCGCCTTCTTCTCCATCTGGGCCTTCAGGATCGCGGCCGGGGCATAGAAGGACCCGAGTTCGCTGCCGAGCGTGGTGGCGGCGTGGACCGCGATCGGAATCCCCGTGACGTTCATGAGTTCGAAGGGCCCCATGCCGGTCTTGAACGCCCGCTTGCCGGCCTCCTCGATGGTGGGAACATCGGCCAGGCCTTCTTCGAGCATGCGGGCCGCCTCGTTCAGGAAGGGGACGAAGAAGCGGTTCACGGCAAACCCGGGGGCATCCTTGACGAGGATCGAGGTCTTGCCGTGCAGCTTGGCCGCCAGGAGGGATTTTTCCACGGTCTTTCGGCTGGTGCCGTTGTGCGGGATCACCTCGAGCAGGCGGTTCTTGGCCGGGTGGTAGAAGTAATGCAGGCCGAGAAAGCGGTCGGGACGGGAGGTCTTTTCCGCGAACTCCCGCACGTAAAAGCTCGAGGTGTTCGTGGCCAGGATGGTCTGCGGGGAGCAGATCCGGTCGAGTTTCTGGAAGAGATCGGCCTTGACCTGCTTGTCCTCGAAGACAGCCTCGATCACGATGTCGGCATCGGCCACGGCCGTGAAGTCAGTGGTGGCCGTGACGCGGGAGAGGATCTGGTCCACCTGCTCCGGCTTGAAGATCTTGCGTTCGACCCCCTCCTGCAACAGCCGCCGGATGGTACCCAGGCCGCGCTGGACGAACTCGTCCTTCAAGTCGACCATCACCACCGGGATGCCCTCCTGGGCGATCTTCTGCGCAATTCCGCTGCCCATGTTGCCGGCACCCACGACACCGATTTTCTTAATCTGGGACATTCCGCCTCCTCACTTCTTGCTCGTCACTTGCTGCTGGTTGCTCGTTGCTCGTTACTTATTCTTCCAGACCGGGTGGCGCTTTTCCTCGAAACTCGCAATACCCTCCAGTGTGTCAGCGGTTTTCATCAGGGTGTTGAGGAACAGGTCGGAGACCCCCTTGAGCGCCGCGGGGAAGGCGAGGCCCAGGTGCTGCTTCACCGCGCGCTTGTTCAGGCGGATGATGAGCGGGCTGCCATACCGGATTTCCTTGAGGAGAGCATCCGTCGTTTCCGCGAGCCGGCTGTCGTCAACGCAGTGCGTGATGAAGCCCATGTCCTTAGCCTCTTGGGCGAGGTAGCGCTTGCCGGTGGTGCAGATCTCGATGGTCTTGGCCGGGCCGACCAGATGCGGCAGCCGAATGGCGGCGTACGGCGGGAAGAAGCCCAGCTTGATCTCCGGTTGGCCGAAGACCGCACTCCGGCCGGCCACGACGATGTCGCAGGCGATGGCGGCCTCCATGCCGCCGCCGAGGCAGGCACCGTGAACGGCGGCGATGGTGGGCACCTCCTGGCCCTCGATCAGCTCCAGCATGCGGTTGAAGGTGGCGATCATGGCGTCGACCTGCCCTGGTTTGTGGTCGGCGACTTCCACCCCCGCACAAAAGCTCGGGCCCTCGCCGGAAATGACCACGCCTTTCAGCTCCTGGTCAGCCTTGAGGGTTTCAAGCGCGGCGATCAGCTCCTTCATCATCTCGATATTGAGCACATTGTGCTTGGGCCGGGCGAGGGCCACCCGGGCGACCCCTCCCGACGTGTCGAGTTTAATGCATTTGAAGTCGGCCATGGCTCCTATCCTCGGGTTGTTATTAGACAATTCGGTTTTTTGGTTAATTTGTTTTTCACAGTTAGTTTTCAGGGGTCGGTACCGACCCCTGAAAACTATGCTTTTACAAACACGTAATTCAATTGGCCGCTGGGCAGCCGGTTCACGATCGCCTTCATGGGCATGCCGACGGCGAGCTCGGCTTCAGGGACGTCCTTGCCGATGCGCCCGAAGATTTTGAACGTCCCGTAGTCGAGCAGCGCGATGCTGTAGGGAACGTCCTCCTGGAAGCCCGCCGGGCCGTATTCCAGCTTGCTGAAGGAAACAAGCGTGCCGCTTCCCGTGACGTCGAACCACTCCATGTGGCTCGCCAGACACTGAAAACAGTCCGCGCGCGGCGGGAAAAAGACCCGGCCGCAGTCCGTGCAGCGGGTTCCGGAAATTTTGCCCTTTTCGAGGAAGTCGACGAAATCGTTGGTCTTGGTCAATGCCGTGAAACTGACCGTCCCGAATTTTTTAAAGCGCTCATCGACTTCTTTTTTTCCCGCCATGAAATACCTCCTTGTCCGCAAAGCCCGGATGCGGCTTGCCGCCGGAGCCTTGCTCAGCGCCCGAGAATGCTCACATTGCCGTAGAGTCCGACGCCGCCGATGTTGTGCACCAGACCGATCTCCGGGCTCTTGACCTGGATGGGTCCGGCCTCCTCCCGCAGTTGCAGAACAATCGTGCGGATTTGACTGCCGCCGGTGGCGCCGATCGGATGCCCCTTGGAGAGAAGCCCGCCGTCCACGTTTACCGGGATGGTCCCTTCCTTGTAGGTGGCCTTGGCGCGGATCAGATCCCTGCCTTCGCCGGCTTTGGCGAAGCCCAAATCTTCATACGCCATCATCTCGGCGATGGTGAAGCAGTCGTGGACTTCGGCGACATCGATGTCTTTGGGCCCCAGCCCGGCCATCCGGTAGGCCTGACGGCCGGCTTCCTGGGCCGCCGTCAAACCCGTGAAAAGGCTGCGGCCGGCCAGATTGACGCTCGTGGTGGCGGCCCCCAGGCCCAGGATCCAGATCGGCTTTTTGCAGAACAGCTTGGCTTTCTCCTCGCTGGCGACGATCACGCACGAGCTTCCGTCGGCGTTGGCGCAGCAGTCACCCACCCGCAGGGGGCTTGCCACCGGCCCGGCCATGCGGTCCGCGGGATTACTGAGATTTTCGAGCGTGACCGGCTTGCGGTACACGGCCTTGTCGTTCAGCTGGCCGTAGGTGGCGGCCTTGACCCGGATCAGCGCCAGGTCCTCCAACGAGGTCCCATAGGCGGCCATGTGCGCCCGGGCATACATGGCATAGTAGGCCGGCATCATGGTGCCGAAGGGGCTTTCCCACTGGATGTCGGCGCCGCGGCCCATCCGCTCCTGGGAATCGGCCGAGGAGATTTCCGACATCTTCTGGAAACCGATGACCGCTACCACGTCATGCAGTCCCGATTTGACCAGGGAATAGGCCAGGCGCAGGCCCATGCTGCTCGATGAGCACAGGCTCTCGACGTAAAAGGTCGGCTGCGGGTTCAGGCCCAGGTATTCGGCGAAGACCCCCGCCGGCGACCGCTGCTTGTCGTATTCCGGCGCCGAGCAGACGACGGAGGCCCCGATGTCCCGGGTCGTGAGCCGGGCATCGCGCATGGCGTCCTTGAAGCCTTCGAAGGCCAACTCGCGCACGGAGCCCGGGTAGGCCCGCACAAACTCACTTTGCCCGACGCCGATGATGGCGACACGTGACATGGCAACCTCCCTTCAAATATACTGTCCCCCGTCCATCTTGATGACTTCTCCGGTGATGTGTCGCGCCCGATCGGAGGCCAGGAATGCCACGAGATACGCCAGGTCGTCCGGCTGCCCGACCCGTTTCAGCGCGCTCTCGCCCATGGCGAGATCGATGATTTTTTCGCGGGCCTCGGATTCTTTGAGCATCGCCGTTTCGATCAGGCCGGGCGCGACCGCGTTGACATTCACGCCGAAGGCACCCAGTTCCTTGGCCAGCGCCTTGGTGAAGCCGATGATGCCGGCCTTTGAGGCGGAGTAGTTGGTTTGCCCGAATTTCCCGCGCATCCCGTTGATGGAGGTGATGTTGATGATTTTGCCGTACTTCTGGTCCTTGAGCACGGGCGCTACGTGACGGGTGAAGTTGAAGTATCCCTTCAGGTTGACCTCCAGCACGCGGTCCCACTGCTCCTCGGTCATCTTCCAGCTCACTCCGTCCCAGTTCATGCCGGCGTTGTTGACGAGAATGTGCAGGCTGCCGAATTCCTTCAGGGCCGCCTGTACCACGCGCTCCGCGTCCTTGAAGACGGCGATGTCGCAGGCCACCGCCAGGGCCTTGCGGCCCATGGCGCGGATCTGCTGCTCGTAGTCCCGGGCTTCGGCCGCATGCGTGCGGTAGGTGAAGCAGATGTTGGCCCCCTCGCGGGCCAGTTCGAGAGAAATGGCGGCGCCGATGCCCTGCGAGCCGCCCGTGACCAGCGCGTTTTTGCCTTCTAACAGCATGCAACCTCCAGTAAGGTGAACAGGTGAACGGTTGAAGGGCGCATCGTCATCCGCATGTGGATCGCCCCCGTTAACCCCATCCCCCTTTTTCAATGAGCCCGATTACGTCTGCGGCTTGCCCAGCACGGCGGCCATGAACTCGGCATCGAAGGCCTCCCCGCGGGCCTGCCGGCGCCGGTATTCGATGAAATCGATGACATCCTTGCCGGTGATCTTCTTGGTGTTGAAGGCGTTGAAACCGAGATAGGCCTCGAAGTTCATGTTTGCGGCGAGCCAGTGGCGGTTGACGATCTTGGCCTGGTCCCAGAAAAACTTCTTTTTCATCCGGATCCCGTCGACACTCTTGATCAGGCAGGCCGGGAACAGATTGGTGTAGGCCCACAGGATCTTGTTGACCTCGGCGTCGAGCAAGGCGAAATCCGGTTTCGCCTTCTGGACGTATTCGCGGGCCTTCTTGGCCTGCTCTCCGGTTTTGAACTCGCCGTAGACGATCTCCCCGTCCTCCAGGTAGGACTCGGTGACCACGGCCGGATTGCGCACCCATTTGCCGCCCTCCTTCATCACCGGTACGCATTTGGAAATAAGCCCCAGGCGCTTCATCTTGTAGCCGCTCCATAACTCGCAGGAAACACAGTTCCACATGGCGAGTTCCAGAGGCAGCATCCAGGGCAGGAAGTCGGTGCTGCCGCCGTCGGGCGCGGATCCGTGCCGGGGGCCGGCCTGACCGAAAATGGCAAGATCGCTCGCCAGCGTGGTGTCGCAGGCCATGCCGATTTCCTGGCCGCCGGCGATGCGCATGCCGTTCACGCGGCATAGGGTGGGCTTCTTACAGTTGAGGATGGAGTCCACCATACCGTTGAAAAGGTCCATGTAGCTGCCGTATTCCGTCGGACGGCCGGAATAGTATTCGGCGTATTCGCGGGTATTGCCCCCCGTGCAGAAGGCCTTGTCGCCGACGGCGGTGAAAACCGCCGCCACGACCGAGGGGTCGGCCGATGCGGCCTGGAATCCGGCGATGACGCCTTTGACCATTTCAGTGGTGTAGGAGTTGTATTGGGCGGGGTTGTTCAGGGTGATCCACGCGGAATACAGGTCATTTACCGGATGGCCCTGAGGGTCGAGGATGGGTTTTTTTTCATAAATGACTCCGGGAGGTTTGTCCGAGAAGTGCTCGGTTCCCCACAGGGAATGGTTCTTCAGCCCTGATTCTTTCGGCAGCCAGCTTAACTCCGACATATCTATCTCCTTTTTCTATGAAAATCGTTTGCTTAGGTTGATCGGCGGATAAAGGCTCCCTCTTATCAAAAAACATGATTTATAATTTATATAGCTATATATTAGCTATATCGGAGCTAAGTCAAGAAAAAAATCGCAAAACCCCCATTCATGTTTAACCGAGACTTCGCCCTGCTGGTGACTGGACATTTGGAGATCAGGTGGATCGTCAGAATGAGACATCGTGCTGCTCTGTTCCAACAAGTCCTGGAAGATTTCAGCCTCAGCGGTTGGCCGAAATGCGCTTGACACCTCTCAGTCGCCGTGGTTAGTTGAACGGCAGAGAAAAAGGAGGGCAGGCCCGGTGAAATACCCCAAGGAGATCGTTCTCAAGGATGGCACGGAGGTGCTCATTCGACCCCTTGCAGGCGAGGATGAACAGCCGCTGTGCCGGTTCTACAGCGGGATTTCGGAGGAGGACCGCTGGTACATGCGGTTGGACGTCAGGGATCCGGCGGTCATCCGCAGTTGGGTGCAGGATCAGAAAGAGGTGTTCTCGATGATCGCGTTGTGCGCCGGCGAAATCGTGGCACATGCGCGGCTGCATACGCACCTATATGGGTGCTACCATCACCAGGGGCGTTTGCGCATCATCGTCAACCCGGACTACCGTCACAAGCGTCTGGGCAGCTGGATGCTGTTGGACCTTATCCATCTGGCGATGGAAAAGGGATTGCGTGAGGTGCGGGCCGATTTCGTGGTCGGCGTCGAGCAGGCCGCCATTGAATCGGCGTACAAGCTCGATTTTTTCAAAAAGGCCCTGCTCGAGGATTTCATCATCGACTCGCAAGGTCAGCTGCACGACCTGCTGATCATGACCAAACGTCTCCACAAGGACTGGGGGGATTTCTGACCGCGCGGCCATGAACACTTACGCCCAGCATGAAATTCTTCTGTCCACATCCCTCGGTGAACTGCGGATCCGCTCCTTCTGCACTGCGGATGAGATCCGGCAGCTCAGCTTCGACCGGCAGTTCGGCAGCTATGCTCACTACCGTTCCCTTTACACCAAGCGCGAGAGTCTAGAGGGCAAAGCCGCACAGCCGGATACCAGCGTGGTGCTGGCCATCGCCGATTCCACGCGCATCGTGGGATTCGGTGTGCTGGCCTATCCGGACCCGGAGGAGCGCTGGGCGAGGCTTGCGCCGAAACTCATGATGGAGGTCAGCGCGATCGAAGTCAGCCGCGAATGGCGTTCGAAGAAAGTGGCCCGGGGAATCGTCCAGATGATGAGCGTGCACCCGAGGATCGAGGATAAAATCGCCTATCTCGTCGGGTATTCGTGGACCTGGGACCTCGACGGCAACCGCCTGACGGCCCAGCAGTATCGCCAGATGATGGCGCATCTCTTCGAGCCGTTCGGTTTCGAGGAATACCAGACCAACGAGCCCAACATCTGTTTGAAGCCCGAAAACATCTTCATGGCGCGCATCGGGGAGCACATTTCCGCTGAGGAGAAGAACCGCTTCAAGTGGCTGAGGTTCGGGATGACGCCCTGAAAGAAGAAGGCGGAAGGTGGAAGGTGGAAGGCAGAAAGGAGAAGATATAGATGCTGGATGAACGGATGGTTTATGTGAACGGCAACTTCGTGAAGTGGCCGGAGGCGACGGTGCACATGATGAGTCACAGTTTTGCCCGGGGCTCCACGATTTTCGAGGTCATCAGTCTATACGCCACGGCGTCCGGCCCGGCCGTTTTCAGGCTCCATGATCATATCGTGCGTCTGGAGAAATCGGCGGCCTACCTGGATATGGAACTGCCCGGCGGCCATGACAGCCTGTGTCAGGCCGTGGCGGAAACCGTTCGCCGCAACCGGCTCGCCCAGGGAGTCATCAAGGTCGTTGGGTATTATCCCCAGTTCGCTTTAGACATCCAGCCGCCCCAGAAGCGTCTGGACATCGCCATTTTCGCGTTGGATCCGGTCCGGGACATGGCGGACCTCGGGTTTTCGTTTGAAAAGGGCACCAGCGCTGGAATCGCGCGCTGGCGGAAACTTGATCCCGAGACGGTCCCCATCGAGGCCAAGGCCGCCGCCAACTACCTGAACGGAATGATCGCCCGCCAGGATGTCCAGAAACGCGGCTTGGATGACGCCATCATGCTTGACACGCAGGGGTTCATCGCCGAGGGTGCTACCGAATCCATCTTCCTGGTCACGAACGGGCGCCTGCTGACGCCGTCGCTCGGGACCGTGCTCGACAGCATCACGCGCCGCTCCATCCTGCAGGTCGCGCGCCATCTCGGGATCGAAACCGTTGAAGGCCGCCTGCGGCCGGCGCTGTTGTTCGAAGCCGATGAGGTCTTCTTCGCCAACACCCCCTTCAAGGTGATTCCTGTCCGCCGCATCGAGGATCGCCGGATGTCCGGGGTTCCCGGCCCGATGCAGCGCAAGCTGTGGGATGTTTTGCAGAAGATTGCGGCCGGCCAAGAGCCTGACTTCGCCGATTGGCTCTATCGCATCACCTGATGAAACCCGACATCGAAAAAATCCTCCGGGGCGACCAGCTCGCCGGGGCGCGGCTGATCAGTCTGATCGAAGATCAGGACCCGCGTGGCGTCGGGTTGCTGAAAGCCCTTTATCCGCATACCGGCAAGGCCTTCCGGATCGGCATTACCGGCCCCGCCGGAGCGGGTAAATCCACCCTGGTTTCGCGGATGGTCGCCCATTTGCGGGGCCGTGGCATGCGGGTGGGGGTTTTGGCGGTGGATCCATCCAGTCCGTACTCCGGCGGGGCCTTTTTGGGCGACCGGCTCCGCATGCAGCGGCATGAAGGGGACGAAGGCGTTTTCATCCGGTCCATGGCGACCCGGGGCCACATGGGCGGCATCAGCCGGGCGACCCGGGAGGCGGCCCTGGTCTTGGACGCGATGGGCTACCCGGTGATCGTGATCGAAACCGTTGGTGCGGGGCAGCACGAGGTGGACATCGCCGGGTGCGTTCACACCACGGTGGTGGTCAGTATCCCCGGCATGGGTGATGACATCCAGGCCATGAAAGCCGGGGTGCTCGAGATCGGCGATGTGTTCGTCGTCAACAAGGCCGATCTGCCCGGGGCGGAAGAGTTGGTTCACCTCCTGGAGGGCATTCTCAGCCTGACGCGTCGTCGTGAGGCGGACTGGCTGCCGGCCGTCGTCAAGACGGTGGCCGTGCAAAACGAAGGCATCGAGCGGCTGATGGACCTCCTGTTTCAGCACCGCCGCTCATCTTGAATCCACCGGCCGGCTGGCGGCGCGGCTGGCCCGCCATGAATTCCATCTTTTCCGCCAACTGGTTCTGGACATGGCCGCCGCCGTGCTTTTGCAAGATTCCCCGGAGCTCAGCACGCTTCAGAACGAGCTGGCGCAGCGCGCGATAGACCCTTACACGGCCGCAGAAAATTTTCTGAAAAAACGCCTTCCGACCTGAACCTCAAACGGCTCCAAACGGTGGACCCCTGCGACCGGGACACGAACGTCAATCCATTTCGCTTTCGATCAAAGACGCATCCGGTCGGCTCGACTCGGCAGAGGCCGGACGGACCAGCTTTTGCCGCACGGCCGTGATGTGCTGCTGGAGGAGAAAAATTTCATCAAAGAACGCGACGGACACACGAATGCGGCTGACGGCATCCTCGATCCGATCCAGCCGTTCCCGATACCCATCGGAGCCCTCCGCTTGCGGGTTCACCCGCATCTGCTCTTCGAGCTCCTTGAGCGCCTGGTACCAGGGGTAATACCTCGAACGGTTTCGCCAGGTGTAGATCCAGGGCATGATCCCGATCAGGGGAATCAACACGATCCCCAGCGGGATGAGCAGCAGGATCATCCGATCCACGAACGTGGCCGCCCAGAACGGCAGATAGTCGTACAAGACCGACGGGCCCGATTTGAAATAGCGCTGGGCCTGGTCGCTGATCGGAAAGTCCTGCGTTTTCAGCGCCGGGAATTCCCCGGCTTTATGAACCCAGCCGGCGCCGCTGTGAATCTCCACGGCGGCCTCCAGGAGCAGGTAGATCAGGGCCGGGTGGACCGTGCCGCGCACGATGAGATTGGTCGTCGGTGCCAGGAGATGGACATCTTCCGGCGGCCGCCGCTTGGACGGATCCAGAACTCCCTTGGGCAGGACCACGTGGGAGAGCTCCGGGAAAAGGCGCGTGTAGGCCTCGGCTTGACTGAAGTTCATCAGTTGGATGCCGGGGGCGTTGATCAATTCCACCACCAGCGCGCTGTCGGCCGAACCGAATGTCATGACGGCATCCAGCCGGCCTTCCTTGAGCGCCTTGCCGGCGTCGGTCATGCCATATTCATACAATTCGGTGGGGGGATCCGATGCGCCGGCGGCTTTCAGCAAAGCGAGGGAAACCCTGCGCACGCCACTGCCCTCCGGGCCGATGCTGATGCGCTTGCCTCTCAACTGCGATAGGTCGTCCAGCCGGTCCCGGCCGCGGGAAAATACCCACAGCGGCGAGTAGAAAACACTGCCCAGGGAGACTAACTTGGAGGCGGGCTCCGGCTTGCCGATGCCGCCCTGCACCAACCCCACCTCGACGGCCTTGGATTCATCCCGCAGGCGCCTGAGGTTTTCAACCGAGCCGGAGGAAGCCAGCAACTGGAGCTTGATCCCATCCCGCGCCAGCACCTGGCGATAG
Source organism: uncultured delta proteobacterium (assembly GCA_963785045.1). Lineage (GTDB taxonomy): Bacteria > Desulfobacterota > Desulfobacteria > Desulfobacterales > SpSt-501 > SpSt-501. The sequence continues at coordinate 81,698 of CAWAUC010000027.1, forward strand.
CGCTCGCCTATCACGGCAAAGGAGCCGCCCTCCATTCCGGTGGTCATCGTCAGCGTGCGCGGCGGGATCGGTCTCACAAAATGAAAGCTCACCCAGAAGGCACCCAGGATGACCAGCAGGGTCACGGCCAGCGCGTTCCAAGCGGTTCGAGCAGGCAACTCTCTGATTTTCTGCCGCCGCATGGTCCGCCTTCCGGGGAGGTGTCGGCGACTGGCCCGATCGGGATCCTCTGGATGGACACTATTTAGTCTTTTTGGCCCGGCCGGCGCAAGGAGAAAATGGATCTTCGGTCGTGAGGAGTCTATCGCGGGACTCTCTGCGCGCTGGTCGAATCCTTGGTCGGTTCCGGCTCGAAGGGCAGTCCTGTTTGATTTTTTACCTTGACTCCAACGGGTCGGCTTTGTTAGGTCAGCGATACCGGTGCCGGGCGAAAGCCCCGCAGCCCCGCCCCGGGGGTGCGGCCGGGATGGGGGGCACGCATGAACGCGTTCGACATCATCGTTGCGCTCGTTTTGGGATACAGCCTGATCCGGGGCCTCTTCCGGGGCCTGGTCAAAGAGGTGGCTTCGGTCATCGGGGTTCTCGGCGGTTTCTTCGCCGCCTATTCCTATTATGCCGCCGGGGCCCATTATCTGGCCCGGGTGGTCTCGAACCCGGCTTACCGCAACATTCTGGCCTTTTTGATCATCTTCTGCGCCGTGCTCGTCATCGTGAACGTGATTGCAATGGTTCTCAAATATCTGTTGCAGATCGTTTTCCTGGGATGGCTGGACCGGCTGGGCGGTGTCCTCTTCGGCTTGGCCAAGGGTGTTCTGATCGTTTCGGTGCTGTTCCTCATGCTGACCGCGTTCCTGCCGAAGGGCACCTCCCTCATCAAGGACTCCGCTAGCCGGACCTTACGTGTCCCTGGTTTCGGAACAGCTGGCGACCCTGGTCTCCAGCGACATCAAGCGCGACTTCACCGCGAAGTTAGGGGAGTTGAAAAAAGCGTGGAAGATCCCGAAATGAGCCTACCGCCTGCGGCGATGGCCGATCTCATCCGCATCATCGAACGGCTCAGGGGACCGGACGGTTGTCCCTGGGACCGGGAGCAAACGGCCCGTTCCATGGTGCGCTACCTGCTCGAAGAGGCCTATGAACTCGCCGATGCCGTCGCATCCGAGGAGGCCGGAAACGTCTGCGAGGAGCTGGGCGACGTGTTGTTTCATGTGCTCTTTATCGCCCAGATGCACGCCGAGGCGGGCGCCTTCACCCTGGCGGACGTTTGCCGGGCGATTGCGGACAAAATGACGCGGCGCCACCCCCACGTGTTCGGGTCGGCGACGGTTGCCGACAGCGACGAGGTCGTGCAGAACTGGCAGCGCATCAAGCAAGGCGAGAACCACACGCACCAGCGCCAATCAATCCTCGACAGCCTGCCGGCGAGCCTGCCTTCCCTGATGCGCGCCTTTGCGGTTTCCGAACGGGCGGCCCGCGCCCGGTTCGACTGGCAGGACGTGGACGGAGTGCTGGCCAAGCTGGCTGAAGAGCTGGCCGAGTTCCGGGAGGCGCTGCGGCGCGGCATGCCGGAAGAGGTCTGCGAGGAGTTTGGCGACGTGTTGTTTACCCTGGTGAACGTCGGCCGCTTGGCCGGGGTTCATCCCGAAACGGCGCTGGCGGGCGCGGCCCGGAAGTTCGAAAAACGATTCCGGCAGATGGAGACGGTGATTGGCGACAGCGGCCGACAACTGGAGTCCGTTCCGCAGAGCGAGAAGGATCTCATTTGGGAATCGATCAAGGCCAGCGCGTGAGCGTATCCTCATGATTGCCATCATCGACTACAATGCCGGCAACCTCGCCAGCGTCGCGCGGGCGGTGGCGCACCTCGGGTTTGCGTGCGCCGTCACCGCCGACGCCGGCACCATCCGGGAAGCGGAGCGCATCATCTTTCCCGGTGTCGGTGCGGCGGGAGCGGCCATGGCCAGCCTGAAGCGCGCGGGCCTCGACGCCGTGCTCGTCGAACAGTTCGCCGCCGGCAAGCCGCTGCTCGGCATCTGCCTCGGCACCCAGGTGATCATGGAGTACAGCGCGGAAAACGATACGCGCTGCCTCGGCATCGTCGCCGGCCGAGTCGCAGCCTTTCCGGCGCCGCTTTCCGGCGATGACGGCCAGACGCTGAAAATTCCCCATATGGGCTGGAACCGCATCCACGTCCGCGTCCCCCACCCGCTGACGGCGGGGATCGCTGCGCAGGACGAGTTTTACTTTGTGCACAGCTATTACCCCGTGCCGGACGCGGCGGAGCTCGTCATGGCCACCACGGATTACGGCATCCGCTTTGCGTCGGTGCTCGGGTGGCGCAACCTCGTGGCCACCCAGTTTCACCTGGAGAAGAGCGGTCGGCCGGGCCTGCGCATGCTCGCCAACTTCTGCACCTGGAACCCCAACGGTTAGAAACCCGCCATGCTGAGCAAACGCATCATCGCCTGCCTGGACGTTCGGGACGGCAAAACCACCAAGGGCATCCGCTTCCGGGAAAATGTCGACATCGGCGACCCTGTCGACATGGCCCGGTTTTACTACGAGCAGGGGGTCGACGAGATCGTCTTCTACGACATCACCGCCTCTCACGAACGGCGCAACATCATGATCGACGTGGTGCGCCGGGTGGCCGAGACCATCTTCATCCCGTTTTCGGTGGGCGGCGGGATCCGCAGCGTTGAAGACATGCGGACCGTGCTGCTGGCCGGGGCCGAAAAGGTCAGTGTCAACTCCGCGGCCGTGCGGCAGCCCGAGATCATCGCCCGGGGTGCGGAGGCCTTCGGGCGTCAGTGCATCGTACTGGGGATGGATGTGAAACACGTGGGTGTGCAGCCGGAAATTCCCTCAGGTTACGAAGTGGTGATCGACGGCGGCCGGACAGACATGGGTATCGATGCTCTCGCGTGGGCGCGGCGGGCACAGGAACTGGGGGCGGGTGAGATCTGTCTCAACTCGATTGATGCGGACGGGACCCGGGACGGCTACGAGCTAACCCTCACGGCCCTGGTGTCGGGACACGTGAGGGTTCCGGTGATCGCCTCGGGCGGTGCCGGCAAACCCGAACACCTCCGCGACGTGCTCACCGAAGGCCGGGCGGACGCCGCCCTCATCGCCTCGATGGTTCACTACGGCAACTATTCGATTTCCGAAATTAAAGCCTACTTGCACGGCTGCGGCATCCGCGTCAGAAAAACCTGGTAGCCCGCCGCCTCAGGCGATCTTGCCAAAAGGCAGATACCCCGGCGGAGTGACTTTGACCAGCTTGCCGGCCTCGTCGTATTTCTCGATGATGATCTTGCCGCCGTCCAGTCTGGTTCGGTTCTTCAGGGTTCCATCGTCCTGGCTGTCCGCCTTCGGTTTCTCGGAATCGCCCGAATTCTCCACCGGCCGCGCCTGTCGGGTCTGCTCGGCTTTCTGGACCACGACTTCCTGTTCCGTCCCGCTGCTAAAACCGCCCCCCCTGGGTATCTGGTGAACAGCGGATTCTCCAATGGCACCAAACATGACTTCCTCCTTTGCCCGGGCCGGCGTTCTGCCAACCAACAGGCCCCGTGTCAAGCCGCCCGGTACCTGCGGACAGGCGCCGGACAGCGTACACCCGTTACGTTCGCTGTTACCGCATCCGCCTGGGGCGAACGCCGGGTGGTGTCTCCTTTAAATCCACGACTCTGTTTTGCTCAATCGTTGTGCCTGCGCCCGCTGGTCCAGCCGCCGGATGAGGGCGGTTGTGTTCCCCACAGCCAGCGTGGCGGTGCGTTTCTGATCGATGGCATCAATCACGTTGAACGTGAAACTGGCGTCTACATGCTCGCCCGCATCCTCGGCTGCGCCGTTGCCCTCCAATTTCGCCTTCGGTGCCTGCGCGGGTGGTTGGATGAGTCCACCGGCTTCATTGATCTTGTTCAAGACCTGCTCGGAGATCTTGTCCATGGTAGCCTTCCGGCTGCTTTCCGGTGTCAGGGCCATCGCGTCCGTCATCTTCGGGGTGAACGGAGCTTCGGGTTGTTCCTGCTTCCGGGTCTGGCTCAGTTTCTTGCAGAAGCAGTCGATGACGTTGCGCATCTGGTAGCTTGTGACCTGCATCTCGGGTTCTCCCTGACCTTTCTATCGGCAGCCTCCGCGGAGGACTTTAGGGGAAAATTTGGGCGGATGTGGGGATGGTTTGTAAGAGTCCGAAATGATTTTGTTTATTTGTTACTACTTGAGGTGGATAGACTGAAGGCTGAAGGCTTTCAGGGGGCTGCCTTCTCTTAGGAATGGCTGAATTCTCAGCTGGGGCGGCGAAAATAGCACTCCCCGCCTGGGGAACTGCGGGGAGTCTCGTCGGTGCGGGTTGGAACCGGCGTAACCGGCGCGGGATCCTCCGCCGTCGTTTTCAGTCTTCGAAGTTTCCCTGTGGGCCCTTGTCCGCAACGAGAGCCGCCGCGCGCTCCTTGATTTTTTCATGTGTCCAGTCCGCTGGCTTTTCGATCCGCTTGGCCTTCGGGCCCGGCGAGTAGGAGCCTGCCTTCAGAATCGCCTCAATGGCAAGCGGCGCTGTGTTGCGGGCGTTGAAGACATTCACGATCATGGCATAGACGAACTCCTCGACCCGTTTCGCCATGCGCGCGCGCACCGGCCGGGGCAGGCCCAGGAGCTTGTTTTCAAATGGCAGGTTTAGCTTCTTGTAGTCGCCGGCCTTCAGGCTGCGGGCCTGCGCATAGGCCACCATCTCCGCCCAAATTTCCTCGCTGATCCCCTGGTCCTTGACCTTGATGAAGCTGCCGCCGGAATCGAGGATGGCATTGCCGTAATCGTTCACCTCCAGACCCCAGGAGATCATCTGCAGCGCGGTGGCGACGTTGGCCTTGGTGGTGCGGGTCCGGGTGGCGATCTCCCGCAGTCGTTCGGAGCTGTTGCCGGAGGTTCCGTGCTGGGCGCCCGACACGCGGTAGGAGGCGATGGCCTCGTGGATACGCTGGGTGAGATCCACCTGGATGCCGGAGTCGCTGGCTTCGATGCCGTGGGTGGTGCCGTTGTTCAACGCGATCCAGTCCGGGTAGATGCCGTGGGCATTCAAGCCCTGAATCAGAAAAAGGGCTTCCTCCGGTGTGGAGAGTCCCTCCTTGCCCTTGATCTCGCCGACTTCCGTTTCGAGGCCGGCCCACTTGGGGACGAGGGGGGTGAGCTCGAGGTTGGCCAGCAACGATTGGTCGTCCGGGAGGTGGGAAGCGTCGATGGCGATCGACGTGATGCCCGCGTCGAACAGGGAGGGGATCTCGGTCCGGGCGGTCTCGACGTCCCGGGCGCCCTTGATGCCGTAGTGATCGGCGTGGATGGCCACCGGCACCGTGATGCGCATCTCGTTGCAGCAGGCGTCCACGATGCGGGCCATGTTCCAGAAGTTGACCGCGCAGTAGGCCCCTGCGCCGCCCTCGGATTTAGCGATCTCGATGAGGATGGCGGCGTTGGCCCGCTGGGCGGCTTTCAACGCGCCGCGGATGACGAACGCATTGCGTCCGTTGGCGGCGATGGCGATGGCTTTGCCCCGCGCGAGCATGGCGCGGTCGATAAATTTGCCGCTGACGATCAGGGCGTTGGAGTTCGGAAAAAGCTTAACGACGTTCGGCGGCCGGCCGACAGCGAGAGCTTTCTTGAAGCCATTGGGAATGCGGGATTTGGATGCAGGCATGGGCAAACTCCTTTGTGATGGTCCGGCATGGCAAAACGTCCCGGTCCTCCGGGAGCAACCTTAAGCGGGAGCTATAAGTGGTTCCATAACCCCGTCTGACAGCCGGTGGCGACGTTGCAGGCCTCTCGCAATGCTCACAACCAACCGTTGTTGCTGCGCGTTCGAATCGACCTGCGCCTTGCCCTCGGGCGTGATCCGAGGTTGTGAAACCACTTCTAAACAAATATATCAACTCGCAAACCCGTGGCGGCTGCGTGGGAATCCGCGATGGTGCGGTGGAAGGAATAGGTGGTCGCTGATCGGCGGGGTTTGTCGTTCAGAACAGGAGCGGGCTGGGGGTCATGGCGCCTGGATGCCGCGTTCTGCGCGCTCACTGCATAAGCGCTGGTCTCCGCGCCGCGGTAGACCGGCACATTCCCGCTCGGCTCGTAGGGTATCAGGCTGTATTCTGCGGCAACCATCATGATTACGACATTCCCGTGCGGTGCGGGCCGTCATCTCCTGTGCCTGAAATTCCAAACATGGATTATAATGATATTTTGCCGACTCTGCAAGCTTTTTTCGATGGTGCACGGATAATAGGCTTTTCAGGTGGGTCCGGTCCCCCGGCGTGCCATCCGCCGCTTGTCCATACCCGGTCCGGGGCGGGCGTGAGGTCTCGGTCATCATTGTTTTGGAGCGGCCGCGTTTTTGGTATTCGCCTCATTGACGAGCGTGTTGTACCTCTCGACAGCCTCGTGTAAGTCGTTGTTCTTTTTTTCGAAATCCTTCGCCCGCTGGTTGAAAGCCTCCACAGCCTTGTTGTAGGCGTTGATATCTTCGCGGTTCTTTTGCTCCCCCTTCTCCTTGGTAAGGCGGTCGTGCTCCTGCAACAACGCCTGGTGTTCGGCATCGACGTCCTTTTTCATGGCTTCAAGCCGCGTGCGGCGGCCCTCGATCGAATCATCGCCCGCTCCGCCGGCCTCGGGCGATGCGTCCGCCCCGGGGCCGGCCGGTTTTTCCGCCTTGACGGCCGGGGGCGCTTCCGCGGCGGGCTTCTCGCTGGTCTGCGACTCGGTGTAGCTTTGGGCCGCGGCCCGCTGATCCCGCGGAACCTGATTGATGTCGTCCGTGAAGCGCACGTTCCCCCCTGCGTCCAGATACTTGTAGAATTCCGCGAACGCCGGCCCGGCAAAGACCATGACCCCAATCAGGATTGCGCCGGTGAGACCTTTCATGGCCGTTCTCCTTAGGAAGCGCCGGTCAAGCCGGCAGGTTAAGTTGGCTTTGGTACAATACACTATCCGCCTTTTCGGGAAAAACTTTAGAGACCGGTCCCGCTGCAAGCCCGACCCATTTTTTTAACAACTTTTTTTTGACAACCTCACAATCTAGTGTAAACTGGGGCGCCAACGAACCACTTTCCGGGACGGCCGTGCATGCACGTCTTTCCGGGTGCTGTGAGGTCCACATGAAGATTGATACCACCCGCTTGCTTCTCATTGGCATAGTGATTGCTTGCCTCGGAGTGTCCTGCACTCCCCGACCACGACCGGGGATCGCCGCATTTCCCAAACAACGGGCCGCCGCCGATGAGCTGTTCCAGAGGGCCGAAAAGCAGTATGCGGCCAAGTCCTATGCCGAGGCGCTCACCCTCTACAATGACTACCTGGAACGCTACCCGGACGAGCCCCTGGCTCCGGCCGCGCTCATGAAAATCGGGGGTATCCACAGCTTGCTGGGAAGCCCTGCCCGCGCCCGCCTGGCTTATACGCAGCTGATCGCCGAGTACCCGTCGAGCTCATTCCGGCCCGAGGCCATGGTGGAGATTCTTTACTCCCTCTATCGGGACAAGGACTACAGCGAGGTGGTCAGCCGCGGCCCGGATGCCCTGGGGATGATGAGCTCGCCGGCCCAGCGCTTCCGGACCCTGGCCGTGATCGGCGATGCGTATATGGCTCTGGATTCCCCCCTGAACGCGGTCGGTGCCTACACCCGGGCCATGCAGATGGCGACCGCATCGGAGCAGGAGGCCATCGCGGCCAAACTCAAGGCGTCGATCCTGCGCCTGAGCCCCGAGGATGCCAACGATCTGGCCGGCCGTGAGGACGAAAGCCTTCCCATGGACTATATCCTTTTCCAGGCGGGCATGCTCCTGGCCCGTGAGGGGCACCAGAGCGAAGCGCTGGTCCTGCTCAAGGCCTTCCTGCGCCGCTATCCCTCCCATGAGAGGGCCGAGCGGGCAGCGCAGGTGGTGGCCGAAATCGAAAAGGCCGGTCCGCGCGAGCGTCTCACGCTGGGCGCGCTGCTGCCGTTGACCGGCTCTTACCAGGCCATCGGCCAGCGCGCCGTACGCGGGCTGGAGCTTGCCCTCAGTCAGTACAATTCCCAGGGGACGGGGCCGGCGGTGGATCTGATTGTGAAGGACACCGCCTCCGACCCGGAGAAGACCGTCCAGGCGCTGCTCGAGCTGGACCGCGAGAAGGTTTCGGCCGTCATCGGGCCGATCGTGTATGCCGAGGCGGCCGCCCCGGAGGCGCAGCGGCTGGGTCTGCCGATGATCGCCATCGTCCAGAAAGACAACGTGGTCGGCATCGGGAATTATGTTTTCCGGAATTTCATCACCCCCCGGGCGCAGACGCGCTCGCTTGTCGCCTATGTCGTCGGGAAGCTCGCCATCACGCGAGCCGTCATCCTTTACCCGGAGGAAACCTACGGCCGGACCTTCATGGAGCTTTTCCGCGACGAGTTCCAAGCCAGGGGCGGGGAGATTCTAACCGCTCTGTCCTACAGCCCCGAGACCGTGGACTTTGCCGCGACCGTCAAGCATCTGCTCCGGTTTGCCCAGGAGGTTCCGAAGGAGCCCCGGCCGGATCGGGCTCCGGCAAAAGCGGGCGATGCGCGGCGGCGCAAGGCGGACGAGAAGGACACGGAGCTGATCTTCGATTTCCAGGCCATTTTCATCCCGGATGAACCCAAGAAGGCCGGGATGCTCGTACCCCAGTTGTCCTTCAACGATGTCAAAGACATCCAACTTCTCGGCACCAATCTCTGGCACTCGGAGGCCCTGATCAAATACGCCGATTCCTACGTGCAGGGTGCGATCATGCCCGATGCGTTTTTCGGCGGCAGCACCGATCCCTCGGTCGTGCGGTTCGTCACTGGTTTCGAAGAGGCCTACCAGGAAAAGCCGGGGTTCATGGAGGCCTTGGCCTATGACACGGCCATGATCCTGATTGAGGCGATGCGCCGCCCGGAGGTTCGCTTCCGCGGCGACATCGCGGCCTTTCTGCGGGCATCCGACGGGTTTGCGGGCGTAACGGGTTTCAGCCGCTTCGATGCGTCCGGCGACGTGGAAAAGACCCTGCACATCCTGCAAGTGCGCGGCAAGAAGTTCATCGAACTTGAATAAAACCTAAATTGAGCGATTCTGTCGATTCCCATCGAGGCCCGCTGGGGGCTGCCGTGCGCATGGGCCGCCGCAATTTTTTATCCGGCCGTCGCAACGGCAGCAGGGCCGCTCAGATAGCCCCAGAAAGCCCCGGAACCCAGCGCTCCACGACAGAGACTGTCGCCGCTGCCGGTGAGGGGGTTATCGAAACCCCTGGGGCGTTGGCGCAGCCTGGGTGTTTTTTGCGGCGGCCCCGCGGGTGTTTTTTTGTCAGTGGTTCTTAAGAGAGGGCTGCCCGGTAGCTTCGAGCGCGCTGCGCCACAGCATCCCCTTCGGGTCCACGTGTTTGCGCTTGCCGGCCACCAGTTTCATGGGCACGTGCACGAAGTGGTTGTTGCAGTTGCCGATCAACAGGTCGGTTTTGCCCGCCATGCCGGCGTGCACGGCATTGCGGCCCAGGAAGTTGCAGAAAACGCGGTCGTTGGCGTTGGCCGGCAGACTGCGGATCATGTAGCTGGGGTCGATGTACTTGATCGAGGTCTGGATGCTGCGTTTGGTGAAGTGAGCGAGAATCTCCTGCTTGAGGAACAGGCCGATGTCTTTCAATTTGACGTTTCCGGACAAATCCAGTTCCTTGGCCTGGCCGTCGAAAAATTTCTGACCGGCCCCCTCCGCTACCACGATGACGGCATGACCCCGGTCGGCCAGACGCATCTCCAGGGTGCACAGCAGGCCTCGGGGACCCTCGAGGTCGAAGTCCACTTCCGGGATCAGCACGAAATTCACATCCTGCTGTGCCAGCGTGGCTGTGGCCGCGATGAACCCGGAGTACCGGCCCATGAGTTTGATGAGGCCGATGCCATGGGGGTAACCTTCGGCTTCGTTGCTGGCGCTGACGATCGCGCGGGTCGACACTTCGACGGCAGTGTCGAACCCGAAGGAGCGTGACACCATGAAAATGTCGTTGTCGATCGTTTTCGGCACTCCGACGATGCTGATGCGCAGCCCCCGTTGCAGGACGGTGTCGGCGATGCGGGTGGCCGCCTGCAGGGTGCCACCGCCGCCGATCATGAAGAGGATGCCGATGTTCATGCGCTCCAGGCTGTCTACGATTTCCTCGACATCCTGGGGGCCGCGGCTCGATCCGATCAGCACCCCGCCGCGCTCGTGGATGTTGACCACGGCGCTCGGGGTGAGGTCCAGCATGTCATAGCCGTAGCGGGGAATGAACCCGCGCAGGCCGTAGCGCACGCCGGAAATATTGCGCACACCGTAGCCGTAATGCAGTTCGAGGACGATCGAGCGGATGATGTCGTTCAGCCCCGGGCAGAGCCCCCCGCAGGTGACCAGAGCGCACTTGAGCTTGCTGGGGTCGAAGTAGATGCGCTCGCGCGGCCCGGCCAGCTCGTAGGACGGCGGCAGACTGCCGTCCGGAAGCGCTTTACAGGCCCGATTGACGGTGACATCGATCAGGACCCGGTCGTCTTCGGATACGAAGCCGAAGCCGTTGGTGCCGTGAACGCGCTTGTGCACGGGCGACGGTATCCGGGCAGCCCCCAGTGTCGTGATGTTCGTGTTGAGCGTTTCCGCCGGCATGGTCATTTTCAAGGTCGCCTCTGTTTTAAAACCACTTCTTGCGTCTCGGCCAACTGATAATTATATCCGAAACACTTTCATCTTGACAAGCAAAATATGGTAGGGTAAATTTAAAATTTCATAAACGATCATTAATTCAGAAGCCCGGTTTCGCCGGGTTTCTATTTTCTGCAATCGAAAGGGGATGATTCCAATGCGCTGCACCAGCATCAAACCAGGAGTCGAGTGTGCCTTCATGACAGCCAAAGGCTGTGGGTACAAGGGAGGGCTGTGTCACCAAGTCATCGAGCAATGCACCGGCTGCGGCCGCCAGGGCGAGCACTCGTCCGGTTGGTATTGCAACGCCTGTCCGGAACCGCCTCTCAAATGGCGCAACGGCATCTGCAACCTGGCAACCCACGTGTCGGCCACTGCCACGAAGGAGGTCAAGCAAAAGGTCAATCCGCTCAAAGCCTCGAAGCGCGCCGCCGGAAAATAATACGGTCCTGCTAAAACCCCGCCCCACGTTGGGGCGGGGTTTTTTTGCCTAAATTGTTTGCGGCGGCCCTTGCGAACAGCTGGCGCAATCGGGCCTTTCCGCAAAAAACCAAATGAGAATCGTGCACCTCAGGTTTTAGTTTCCTTCCAGCCTCTCCAGGTACGCCAGCTGGATGCAGGTCCCCAGCACATCGATGGCCGTGCGGATGTCGGCGACCGACGGGAATGACGGGGCAATCCGGATGTTGCGGTCCAGTGGGTCCTGCTGATACGGATAGGGGGCGCCGGCGGGGGTGAGCCTGACCCCGGCCTCTGACGCCATTTGCACCACCCGGCGGGCGCTACCCGGCGGCGTGTCGATGCTGATGAAGTAACCGCCGGTGGGCCGCGTCCACTCGGCGACACCCCGGCCTCCCAGCTCGCGCTCAAGCACCTCCAGGACCGCATCGAACTTGGGCTTCAGGATGGCAGCATGCTTCTGCATGTGCTGGAGGAGCCCGGCCATGTCTTTGAAGAACGCGACATGCCGCAGCTGGCTCAGCTTGTCCGGCCCGATGGTCTGAAATCCCAAATGGTGCTTGGCCCACGCCATATTGGCCGGGCTGCCGGCCATGAATGCCAGGCCGCTGCCGGCGAATGAAATCTTCGAGGTGGAGCCGAAGAGGAGCACCCGGTCGGGGTGGCCGCTTTTACGGCAGGCCGCGAGGATGCTCGCCAGCCTGGCCGGCGACCCGTCCAAGTGGTGAACCGTGTAGGCATTGTCCCAGAAGATCCGGAAGTCCGGCGCCTTGGCCGGCATGGCGGCCAGCCTTGCGACCACATCGTCCGAATACACCGCGCCCGTGGGGTTGCTGTACTTGGGGACGCACCAGATGCCCTTGACGGCCGCATCCCCGGCGGTGAGCTTCTCCACGGCCTCCATGTCGGGTCCGTCCGCTTTCATTGCCACGGGGATCATCTCGATTCCCAGGTGCTCGCAGATGGCAAAATGCCGATCGTAGCCCGGGCAGGGGCACAGGAACTTCACCTTTCCCTGGCGGCCCCAGGGCGTTGACCCCGCGGCTACCCCAAAGAGAAACGCCCAGGCCATCGCGTCGTGCATCAGAGTGAGGCTGGAGTTGCCTCCGATGATCATCTCCTCGGGCGCTACTTCCATGTAGTCGGCGAAAAGCGCCTTGGCCTCGGGGATTCCGTCGAGTCCGCCGTAGTTGCGGCAGTCCGTGCCGTCCTGCGACCTGTAAAGCCGGCCGCCGGCGCTATCCAGCATGCCCAGGGCCAAGTCGAGCTGCGCCGGACAGGGTTTGCCGCGGGTCATGTCCAGGGAGGTGTTGCGCGATTGATGGTCACGGTAACGCTTCCCCAGTTCATTCCGGGCGGCTTTGCGTTCCTGGGGGGACATGGTGTCGATCGTTGTCATGGCAGTTTCTTCCTCATCGCATTCAGGTGGTTAATCCGTCGGTTTCCGGCGCCAAGGCGTTATCTTTACCACCGGTTTCACAGGGCTTCAACCTCTAAGGCAACAGATTCGGACGCGCATTTGATGAACTCGTAGAACGTCATTCCCGTCGATGGCTTCGTAAGGAGGCCAAGTTCAAGGCGCGCGAGGTGCGTGGAGCGAGGCGTACTTCATGTACGCCGCAGCGACAACGCGCCGAAGCGCAACGCCGAAATTGGCCTCCTTACGAAGCCATCAGTATTTGACGGCGACCATGAACAGGCCCTGCGGCGGCGCGGTGGCGCCGGCCCGGCGCCGATCCCGGGAGGCCAGAATCCCCGCGACGTCTGTGGGCTGAATCCTCCCCAGGCCTGCCGCCACCAGCGTGCCCACGATGTTGCGGACCATGCAGCGCAGGAACCCGTCGGCTTCGATCTGAAAGGTGAGCAGGCCCTGCTCCCGCTCTTCAACCCACTCGGCCGCCATCACGTGCCTGACGGTGTGCGCCCGGGGGCTTCCGGAGCTCTCAAACGCTTTGAAATCGTGGCGGCCGACGATGCAATGTGCCGCCTGCTGCATCGCTCGGACATCGAGCGGCCGATGGATGAACCAGCTGTAATTCCGGCCGACGGCGGCCCGCGCCGCGCGGTTCAGGATCCGGTAGCGGTAGATCTTGCTCTGCGCGGCGAAGCGCGCGTGAAAGTCCACCGGAACCAGGCAGCAGTCGCAAATCGCGATGTCGGGCGGCAGGAGGCTGTTGAGGCCTTTGAGGATGGCCTCGGGTTCCAGGCGCGTCTCGCAGCGGAAGTGGGCGGCCTGGCCCAGGGCGTGCACGCCGGCATCGGTGCGGCCCGCGCCGATCAGGATGATATCGGCGCGAGTCATGAAGGACAGGGCTTTCTCGATTTCAGCCTGTACGGTGGGTTCTGCGGCCTGCCGCTGCCAGCCGTTGTAGTTCGTACCGTCGTATTCGATGATGAGCTTGAAATTTTTCATCACAGGCGGTCGCAGCGGGTGTCGGCCAGTTCCTCCTCGAGTTGCTCATCCATCTGCTCCTGGTATTCCGCCAGGGCGACGTGCGCGCCGCAAGCCCTGCAGCGCAGATGCACGGAGGTTCAGGTGCGGTGAAGCTCCAATCGTTCCCCACAGCGCCGGCATCTCCATTCCAGGTTCCGAGTGGTCTTCATGGCATGTCCTTTTAAAGATTAGGTCGGGGTTGCGTATGGCAGGGCGACATTACTGAAAGCCGGAGCGGCTGTCAAACGGGCGCTTGGGGCTCCCCGGTCAAAGCGAAAAGCGCAAAGGCCGGCGGGAAAGGCAGCCGCTGGGCCGGAGTCGGTGGGCTTCCGGAGGCGTGCCGATTGACATCCGTTGCGGATTCTGTCAAATCACCCACGGGCTCGGCCCGCGGGCCCGCTCGTGTTTCGGACGACAGCGCATTCCAATTGGAGACGGCCCGATGCGGATCATTCCATGTCCTGGGTTCAAGACCGCCGGAGTTGCCGCCGGCATCAAGAAGAACGGGCGCAGCGACCTCGGTCTAATCGTGTCCGATGTGCCGGCGAGCGTCGCCGGGGTTTTTACGCGCAACCAGATCCAGGCAGCACCGGTACGGCTCGACCGCGAGCGGGTGCCGGGCGGGGTCTGCCGGGCCGTGCTCGTGAACAGCGGCAACGCCAACTGCTGCACCGGCGCGGAAGGCTACCGCACCGCGGTCCGCATGGGACGGGCGGCGGCTAGCGCACTGAATGTTCCGGAGGCTCAGGTGCTGGTCGCTTCCACGGGCGTGATCGGCGAGCCGCTGCCCGTGGAGCGCATCGAGTCGGCGCTGCCGGGGCTTCTGCGCGGCCTGAAGACCGAAGGGGTGAGGGATTTTGCCGAAGCCATCATGACCACCGACCGGGTGCCGAAGGTCGTCTCGCGGCAGGGGCGGCTGGGCGGCCGGACCTTTACCCTGACCGGGGTGGTGAAGGGGGCCGGGATGATCCGGCCGGATGTGGCCACCATGCTCTGCTTTCTCATGACGGACATCGCGGCAGCGCCGGCCGACCTGCGCGAGATGCTCGTGGCGGCGGCCGACCGTTCCTTCAACCGCATCACGGTGGACGGCGACACCAGCACCAACGACACCATCCTGCTCCTGGCCAACGGTCTTGCGGGGGCCGCGGCGGACACGGACGATGCCCGGTCCGCCTTCCAGGCCGTTCTGGACGAGGTCATGCTCGCCCTGGCCAAGTGGGTGGTGAAGGATGCCGAGGGGGCGAACAAACTGGTGGAGATCAGCGTGCGCGGCGCGCTCACCGACACGGACGCCCGGCACATCGCCGAGACTATCGCGCACTCGCCCCTGGTCAAGACCGCCCTTTTCGGCGAAGATGCCAACTGGGGCCGGATCCTGGCGGCCGCTGGGCGGGCGGGGGTCCCACTGGACCCGGACACGGTGGACGTATTCATCGGTTCGGCCCAGATGGTGGCCCGCGGTATGGGGTGCGGCAAAGCCGCCGAGGAGGAGGCCGCGCGGGTGCTCAAGAGCGATGAGTTCTGCATCGCGCTGGAGCTGCACTTGGGTCCTGGCCAGGCATCGGTCTTCACCTGCGACTTTTCCATCGATTACGTCAAGATCAACGCCGACTACCGCAGTTAAATTGATCCGCAATGCCCCTGGTGCGTCTTCAAAAATTTTTATCCGCGGCCGGCGTGTGCTCGCGTCGCCGTGGGGAAAGCCTTATCCGTGCCGAACGTGTGCAGGTGAACGGTCGGGTAGTGGATACACTCGGCGCCAAAGTCGACCCGGAGCAGGATCGGGTCGCGGTGGACGGCGTGCCGGTCGAGCCGCACCGCGGGATGGTTTACATTGCCCTGCACAAGCCCAGGGGCTATGTGACCAGCTGCCACCACCCGGGCAAGCGGATCGTCCTCGAGTTGATCGACGCTCCCGCGCGGGTGTTTCCGGTGGGACGGCTCGACAAGGACTCCACCGGGCTGCTGCTGCTCACCAACGACGGCCGGCTCCACCACCGCCTGTCTCACCCCTCCTTCGACCACGAGAAGGAATACGATGTCAGCGTGGAACGGCCCATCTCGGATGGGGCGCTGCAGCGCATGGCCCGGGGCCTGCCGATCCTGAACACGCGTACCCGCCCGGCTGAGGTCACCCGGGTTTCCGAGAAGCGCTTCCGCATCGTGCTCAAGGAGGGCCGCAACCGTCAGATCCGGCGCATGGTCGGCCGAGTCGGCAACGAGGTCGTCGGCTTGGTGCGCATCCGTTTCGCCGGCATCCGGCTCGGGACGCTGCCCGAGGGCGCCTGGCGGCATCTGACCGATCAGGAGGTTCAGGGCCTTCTGGAGTCCATCGCAGCCGCGGACAACCGCAGCGCCGGTCCGACGCGGAACGGGACGTAGTCCGCGCGTTCGGCTATCGCAAGCAGCGGGGATGGCTTATTCGATGAGAAGCTTCTGCCCCGGCTGGAGCTTGGATTGGGGCTGCATCTTGTTGATGGCCAGCAGCCGCTCCACCGTGGTGTTGTGCCTCTTGGCGATGGACTGCAGCGTGTCGCCCTTGCGGACGGCATAGGTCGCGCCGGGCCCCGGCTTCCTCGGTTCACCCTTGTCCTGCGGGGGGGCCGCGGCCGCCGGAATTTTCAACACCTGGCCGACCGTGATGTTCGCGGAGGCGATCCGATTGATCCGCTCGATTTCCTGGGTGGTGGTGCCGTAGCGTTTGGCAATGTTCCAGAGCGAGTCGCCCGGCCGGACCACGTGCTCGGTCGCCGCCTGTACGTGCGCCGCGGCCTTGGCGGTCTGGGCTGGGGCGGGGCGATTGTCGGATGAGACCTCGACCAGGGGGACCCGCAGCATGCGGCCGACGCTGAGCGGTGCCGGCCGGCGCATGTTGTTTGCCAACATAATGCTTTTTACGTCGCATCGGTATTTCTTGGACAGGGTGCCCAGGGTGTCGCCCTTGCGCACCTTGTGCTGGACCACCACCACTCTTTCGGGACGGTACAAGGGGATGTCATCGATCTTCGCCAGCACCAGGTCGGCCGACCCGGAGGGCACGCGCAGCTCGTAGCCGTCTTCGGGCAGGATGCCCTGCCGCAGCTCGCCATTGAGCTCGCGCAGGAGGGCCTCGTCGATTCCGGTGGCCTGGGCGATGCTTTTCAACTGGACCTGCTTCGGAATGTTGACGGTTTCGAACCGCCGGGGAGAGTCAACCGTTACGTCATTCAGGCCGTACTTCCCGGGCGAGTTGATGATTTGCAGGGTCGCCAGGAAGCGGGGCACATAGCGCGCGGTCTCCCGCGGCAGACGCTCGTAAAGATCCCAGAAATCGTCGAGATAGTCGATGTTCTGGCTCTGAATGGTGCGCAGGACACGGTTCTCGCCGCAGTTGTAGGCGGCCAGGACCGTGGCCCAGTCTCCGAACATATCGTGCAGTTCATTCAAGTATTCGATGGCGCCGCGGGTGGACTTGTCCGGGTCCAGGCGCTCGTCGATGAACTTGTCGCGGTTGAGGTTGTAGCGGTAGCCGGTGGAAGGGATGAACTGCCAAAGCCCCAGGGCCCGGGCGGGCGAGAGGGCGGTCACCTTGTAGCCGCTCTCGATCAGCGGCAGCCAGGAAAGCTCGGCCGGCAGGCCGGCCTCCTTGAGAGCCGTCTCTATTCCGGGCCGGTATTTCCCGGAGCGCCGGTAGGCTTCGAGAAAAAAGTCCCGTTCGCTGCCCGTGGTGAAGGAGTCGATTTCATCCTGAACGTGTTTGTTGACGATGAGAGGGATGGAATTGCGTTTGCCGTTGACCACCACGCGCCGGGAGGAATAAATTTCAAGGATGCGTTTTGAAATTGTGTAGCGCAGGTCGTCTTTTTCCTGCTGCAGCTGGGGGTCGTTGCCGGGGTCTACATCCAGGATGAGCGCGTAGGCCTGGTCCAGGGTGTCGGTCGCCCTGTCCAGATCGCCGTGCTTCCAATACGATTGCGAAAGGCGGCAGAGGGTGAGGGCGCGGTTCAGGTCCGGCTGCTTGCCCTTGACTATGCCGGCCTGAACGTCCTCGTCTTCCTCTTCGACGAGACACTCCTCGTCCGTGCCGTCCGGCGAGGTAGAGGGGGAGTTGGAAGAATGGGTCATCTGGGCCGGCGATCTTCCCGCTAGCCCATCCCGCGGCGCAGGGCGGGCCTCTTTCCGGTCGGTCGGAAGGGCGCCCGGTCTGATCGCCTCGCCGAGGTTGGCCGGCGCCGAGGCTGAAGTTCCAGACGGCGCCGTCGATGGCGGAAGTCCTGCGCCAAAGTGGGAGCATCCGAGCGACAGAAGCATTGCACCGGATGCGGCCCATACGCGAACCTTTGATCTCATGAATGCACGTCCTTAAATTAGGATAAAGCGGAGGGAATGCGTCGGCAAAAAATGGCTTTCAGGATATCCCACAACGGGAGCGCGACGAGCGAAAGCCACGTCCATAAAACAGAGACCGATGAGTTTGTCAAGCATCGATCGACCGGCCGGCCGGGAACGGCGGTGTTGGCCCTCCCGGCGTACAGGTTCGGCCCGGAAAAAAAAGTGTTGATTTTTTTAGGTTGCGCCCTATAATACCTTAAATTTAACTTGACAGGCAGGATTAAACCTTCTAATAAGGCTCTTTTTAAAGGCCATAAGGCTTTTTTTTGTCTTTTGGTGCGACATGCCTTTAGGCCTTTTTCGGCAATGCCAGCGTAGCTCAGCTGGTAGAGCTACTGATTTGTAATCAGTGGGTCGGGGGTTCGAGTCCCTCCGCTGGCTCCAGGTCACGGAATTGGGGATCGCGGTTTGCGGGTGCACACTTTTAGCATTTCGGATGAACCGGCCGCGTGATGATCGTTGCCCCGGTGGGGTTCCCGAGCGGCCAAAGGGAACAGACTGTAAATCTGTCGGCTGATGCCTACGGAGGTTCGAATCCTCCCCCCACCACCAACCTGATATGAGTCTTGTGTAGGAGATTTCGGCGGGTCGTTCGAGATCGATAGTCACTACAGGACTTCCTGCATAAGTCGTTTTGTTTCCTCGGGATCGCACGTGTGTGGCGTGTCATTCGGGTTGGGGTGATGTGCGTTGCGACGTTTCCGGGCGGGTGTAGCTCAGCTGGTAGAGCTCCAGCCTTCCAAGCTGGATGTCGCGAGTTCAAATCTCGTCGCCCGCTCCACAGTCTTTCAGCGGCCCGGGGTTGCAGGTGTCGGTCGGCCGTTGCGGTTGCGTGCGCCCACGTAGCTCAGTCGGTAGAGCGCTTCCTTGGTAAGGAAGAGGTCCACCGGTTCGATTCCGGTCGTGGGCTCCACCTTGTTTTCAGCCGTCGTTCGCGGTGGGGCGAAGCGCTAGGACAGTCCCTTATTATCAGATTACGGAGGATGACAATATGGCCAAGCAGAAGTTTGAGCGGACGAAGCCGCACGTGAATGTGGGGACGATCGGGCACATCGATCATGGGAAGACGACGTTGACGGCGGCGATCACGAAGCAGTTGAGTTTGAAGGGGATGGCGAACTACGTGCCGTTTGACCAGATCGACAAGGCGCCGGAGGAGAAGGAGCGGGGGATCACGATCGCGACGGCGCACGTGGAGTATGAGTCGGACAAGCGTCACTATGCGCACGTGGACTGCCCGGGGCATGCGGACTACATCAAGAACATGATCACGGGGGCGGCCCAGATGGACGGGGCGATATTGGTGGTGGGCGCCGACGATGGACCGATGCCGCAGACGCGGGAGCACATTTTGCTGGCGCGTCAGGTGGGGGTGCCGTACATCGTGGTATTTTTGAACAAGTGCGACATGGTGGACGATCCGGAGCTGATCGAGCTGGTGGAGATGGAGCTGCGGGAGTTGTTGACCAAGTACGAGTTTCCGGGGGACGATATTCCGATCATACGGGGCAGCGCGCTGAAGGCGCTGGAGAGTGACGATCCGAAGAGTGCGGAGTCGAAGTGCATTTTTGAATTGATGGAAGCGGTGGATGCGTACATACCGGAGCCGAAGCGGGAGATTGACAAGCCGTTTTTGCTGCCGATTGAGGATGTGTTCAGCATATCGGGTCGGGGGACGGTGGTGACGGGACGCGTGGAGCGGGGAGTGGTGCGGGTGGGGGAGGATGTGGAGATTGTAGGGATCCGGCCGACGCAGAAGACGGTGTGCACGGGGGTGGAGATGTTCCGCAAGCTGCTGGACGAGGGGCGCGCGGGAGACAACGTTGGGGTGCTGCTGCGGGGGACCAAGCGCGACGAGGTGGAGCGGGGTCAGGTGGTGGCCAAGCCCGGCTCGATCAATCCGCACACGAAGTTTAAGGCGGAGGTGTACATATTGAGCAAGGAAGAGGGGGGGCGCCACACGCCGTTTTTCAATGGGTATCGGCCGCAGTTTTATTTTCGGACGACGGATGTGACGGGGGTGTTGACGCTGCCGGAGGGGGTGGAGATGGTGATGCCGGGGGACAACGTGGCGATTTCGGCGGAGCTGATCACACCGATAGCGATGGAGAAGGAGCTGCGGTTTGCGATACGGGAAGGCGGCCGGACAGTGGGTGCCGGTGTGGTCGCCGACGTCCTCGCATAACGACAAAGGAGATATCCCGTGAGAGTTCTGATCACGCTTGCCTGTTCCGAATGCAAGCGTCGTAACTATACGACGACGAAAAACAAGCGCACGACACCGGACAAGCTGGAGTTTTCCAAGTACTGCCGGTTCTGCCGCAAGCATACGGTGCACAAAGAGACCAAGTAGGCGCCCGCGCTGGTGCGGCCGTACCCCCATCGGGTGCGATATGCAGGCCAGTAGCTCTAACGGTAGAGCATCGGACTCCAAATCCGGGTGTTGGGGGTTCGAATCCCTCCTGGCCTGCCACTTTTGAAGAGGAAGCTCGGTCGGCCGCGGCCGGGAGCATGGCTTACCGGCCGCGCCGGCGGCGGGTGTTCATCGGTTCAGGAGACGCATGGGACGCATATTACGTAAAAAGCCAACCAGCTTCAAGAAAAAGAAGCAGCATGAGAACGAGAAGCCTGGCGCCGTGCTGGCGACCGAGGCCGGGGCCGCGGGGTTGAAAGGCGGTTCGGCGGCCGGCGCGGATACGGCCGCGGAGCCCGACCGCAAACCGGCGCTGGTGCCGAAAAAGCCCCAGGCTGTGTCCGCGCCGGCTCCAGCCACCCCGCCGGCGGACAACGCCTACACCCGGGCGATTCAGTTTTTGCGGGAGGTCAAGATCGAGCTCAAGAAGGTGGTGTGGCCGACCCGCAAGCAAACATTCGGGTCCACGGCGGTGGTGATTGTTCTGGTCATAATCATCGCCGTGTTCCTCGGGCTGGTGGACATGAGCCTGGGCAACCTGATCCGGGCCATCTTCAGATAGGGGGAGGAAAAGCACCCGTGGCGTTGAGATGGTATGTCGTCCATGTGTATTCGGGCTTTGAAAACAAGGTTAAAGCCGCCTTGGAGGAGCGCATCACCGGCTTCCCCCACCCGGAGAAGTTCGGCGGGGTCGTGGTACCGACGGAAGAGGTGGTCGAACTAGTCAAGGGCAAACGCAAGACCTCTTCGCGCAAGTTTTATCCCGGTTATATTCTGGTCCGCATGGAACTGGATGATGAGACTTGGCACATCGTGAACAACACCGCCAAGGTCACCGGTTTCTTGGGCGGGCGGCAGAAGCCGACCCCGTTGTCGGAGGTGGAGGCCGAGCAGATCATTCACCGCATGGAGGCCGGCAAGCGCCAGCCCCAACCGAAATACTTTTTCGAGGTCGGGGATGACATCCGCGTGATCGACGGGCCGTTCAATAATTTCAACGGCACGGTGGAGGATGTTAACCCCGAGAAGGGCAAAATCAAAGTTTTGGTGAGCATCTTCGGGCGTGCCACCCCCGTGGAGTTGGATTTCGTTCAGGTCCAGAAGCTTTAGGACCCGTGACCCGCTCCCCTCGCGGGCGGCAGCACGATCGGCAACGATCAGGAGAAAAAGAGACTCATGGCTAAAAAAGTAATGGCATTCGTCAAACTGCAGGTGGAAGCCGGCAAAGCCAACCCGTCACCGCCCATCGGACCCGCTCTGGGTCAGCACGGTGTCAATATCATGGATTTCTGCAAGGCGTTCAACGCCAGGACCGCCAATGACGCCGGCATGATCATTCCCGTCGTGATCACGATTTATCAGGACCGTTCTTTCACGTTCGTCACCAAGACGCCCCCGGCGGCCGTCCTCTTGAAAAAGGCGGCCAAGATCGCCAAGGGCGCCAAGGACCCCAAACGCGAGAAAGTGGGCAAGATCAGCCGCCAGCAGGTGGAGGAGATCGCCAAGCAGAAGATGGTGGACTTGAACGCTTATGATGTGGATGCGGCCTGCCGCATCATCGAAGGCACGGCCCGCAGCATGGGGATCGAGATAGCCTGAGGTTGAGGGGCCGGGCCTGCCAGCGGACGTGCGCCCGGTCATTTCCGCAACCGGCACGAATTGACAAGGAGAGCGAAGCCAAGATGCCAAAGCGGGGTAAGAAATACAACGAAGTCATGAAGAAGATCACCGGCGGGTCCAGCCTGGGGGTTTTCGACGCTGTGAAAATGGTCGTGGAGTCATCCTACGCCAAGTTCGACGAGACCGTCGACGTCGCCGCTCGTTTGGGGGTCGACCCGCGGCATGCCGACCAGATGGTCCGGGGGTCGGTGGTACTTCCGAACGGTATCGGCAAAGCGGTGCGGGTTTTGGTCTTCGCCAAGGGCGAGAAAGAGAAGGAGGCCCAGGACGCGGGTGCGGATTTCGTCGGCAACGAGGATCTGGTCGAGAAGATCAAGGGCGGCTGGTTCGACTTCGACAAGGTCGTGGCGACACCGGACATGATGGGCGTTGTCGGAAAGATCGGCAAGATCCTGGGCCCGCGCGGCCTCATGCCCAATGCCAAGACCGGCACCGTCACCTTCGATGTGACCAAGGCGGTGACGGAGCTCAAGGCCGGCAAGATCGAATTCCGGGTTGAAAAAGCCGGGATCGTGCACGCCCCCGTGGGCAAGGTCTCCTTCGGCGTCGACAAGCTTGCCCAGAACGTGTCGGCGTTCCTGGAGACCATCCTGCGAATGAAGCCGGCCTCCAGCAGGGGGACCTATCTGAGGAGCATCGTCGTTTCCAGCACCATGGGCCCCGGCATCAAGATCGACACGATCCTGGTCAAGGATCTGGCGAAATAATACGGGCGACGTGGAGTCGTCAACTAATCTGTCAAAGACCGTAGGTACTTGAGGAGTGCAGCGTTTAATCGGCTCTGCCGGCCTACCGAGACAGAGGTGGACTACAGGGGTGACCGATCGGGATCGCCGCAGAGGGTATCCCGGTAAACCTTAGCCATGCCTCCGGTTTTTTTCAGAGATCAGGAGGAGGTGAGAACCCAATTTGAAACTTGAAGACAAAAAACAAATCGTGGAGGACCTGACCGAGCGCTTTGCGAAGGCCAACCTGGTGATCCTGACCGATTACAAGGGGCTGAATGTGCCGGCGATGTGCGATCTGCGCCGCAAGCTGAAGCAGGCGGGCGTCGACTACAAGGTGGTCAAGAACACCATGATGGTGAGGGCCTCGCAGAACACCCCCATCGCCGTGTTGCAGAGCCAGTTCCAGGGGCCCAGCGCGGTGGCCATCAGCTACGAGGACCCGGTGGCGTCGGCGAAGATTTTGACGAAGTTCGCCGATGACAGCAAGCGCCTGGAGATCCGGGGCGGGGTGCTGGACGGAAAGCTGATCGACTTGGCCGGGGTCAAGGCCTTGGCCGCGTTGCCGGCGCGCGATGTGCTGCTGGCGCAGTTGCTCTCCGTCATGCAGGCCGTGCCCGCCTCGTTCGTGAGGGTGTTGGCGGGGGTCCCGCGCAGCCTGCTGAACGTGCTGAACGCCATCAAGGAACAGAAGGAGCCGGCGGAGCCTGCCGCCGCCGCATGAGACGATGCGGGGCGAGCGCCTGCCGTCGGATCTATGCAAACATTACCGAATCTGAAAAGACGATATCGATCAACTGGAGGAAGAAATGGCTAATGTCACCAAGGAAGATGTGATTCAATTCATTGCCGGCATGTCCGTGCTGGAGCTGTCCGAGCTGGTCAAGGAACTGGAGGAAAAATTCGGCGTGTCGGCGGCGGCCCCCATGGCCATGATGGCCGCAGGCCCCGCTGCCGCGGCGGCTCCGGTCGAGGAAAAGACCGAGTTCGACGTCATCCTCATCGCCCACGGCGAAAAGAAGATCAACGTCATCAAGGAAGTCCGCGCCATCACCGGCCTGGGCCTGAAAGAGGCGAAGGACCTGGTGGAGTCCCCCCCCAAGCCGGTCAAAGAAGGGATTTCGAAGGCGGATGCCGATAAGATCAAGGCCCAGCTCGAGGGCGCCGGCGCCACCGTGGAGATCAAGTAGCGAGTCAACCGATAACCGTGGTCTGCTGCCCCATCTTTCTGGAGCACACGCCTATCCTTAATTTCTTCCTGGATGCAGCAGACCACGGGCGTCATTATTCCTATCCAACATCTGCCCGTCATTTTTTCAAAGGGTCCCTAACTTCAACCATATGGCGGAGATCCTAATGTCCGAGAGACCAATGACCAGCAAGCGTATTCGCAAGAACTTCGGCAAAATTGACAAGATCGTCGACATCCCCGATTTGATCGGCATGCAGCGCAATTCGTTCGCGCGCTTCCTGCAGATGGACACTCCCCACGAAAAGCGGGAGGAAATCGGTTTGCAGGCCGTTTTCAAGTCCGTTTTTCCCATCAAGGACTTCACCGGCAGCGCCTCCCTCGAATACGTTTCCTACCGCTTCGGTGAGATCAAGCACACGATCGAAGAGTGCATTCATCGCGGGATGTCCTACGAGATCCCGGTGCGCATCACCGTCCGGCTTGTCGTCTACGACGTGGATGCCGAATCCGGTGTGTCCAACATCCGTGACATCAAGGAGCAGGAGATCTACTTCGGCACCATTCCGCTCATGACCGCCAAAGGCACCTTCATCATCAACGGCACGGAGCGCGTGGTCGTCAGCCAGCTCCACCGATCCTCGGGCGTGTTTTTTGATCATGACAAGGGCAAGACGCACTCCAGCGGTAAGATCATCTACAGCGCCCGCATCATTCCCGTGCGGGGTTCCTGGATCGACATGGAGGTGGACCCGAAGGACATCGTCTACATCCGCATCGACCGGCGCCGCAAGTTTCCGGTGACAACGCTGTTCAAAGCCTTCGGTTATTCGGCAGAGGACCTGCTGGCCTATTTCTACCGTCGGGAGAAAGTGATCGTTCAAGGCAAGCGCTACTTCAGGGCGTTCGATGAGGACCTGCTGAAGGGGCAGCGCGCGAGCAAGGACGTCAAGGACACCGAAACCGGCGAGATCCTGGTCAAAAAAGGGCGCCAGTACAACACGCGCGTGCTCAAGCGGCTCAAGGCTCTCGGCACGGACATGATTCCGATCAACGCGGAGGAGATCTACGGGCGCGCCTTCGCGTTCACGATCAAGAACCCTCGGGGCGGGGAGCCCCTCGTCCGGGCCAACGACCTCCTGGACGAAGACAGCCTCACCAAGCTGGCGGAGGCGGGGGTCAACGATTTCGAGATCCTGTTCATCGACATGCTGTCGAGCAGCGACTCGATCCGCAAGACCCTGATCCTGGACAAGGTGGAGAGCAAGGAGGAGGCCCTCATCGACATCTACCGCCGGCTGCGGCCCGGCAACCCGGCCACCCCCGAAGTCGCCCAGGAGTTCATCGACAACCTCTTCTTCAAGAGCAACTACTACGACCTGTCCGGCGTGGGGCGGCTCAAGATCAACCAGAGGCTCGGGGTCAGCAGCGCCGTGGATCTCGGCATCCTGCGCAAGGAGGACATCCTGCTGACGGCCAAGTCCCTGATCGAGCTGCGCGATACCCAGGGGGTGGTGGACGACATCGACCACCTCGGCAACCGCCGGGTGCGGGCTGTCGGTGAGCTGCTCGAGAACCAGTACCGGATCGGCCTGGTGCGCATGGAGCGGGCGATCAAGGAGCGCATGAGTCTGCAGGAGGTCGACGCCCTGATGCCCCACGACCTGGTCAACCCCAAGCCGGTCTCGGCCGTGGTGAAAGAATTCTTCGGAACGAGCCAGTTGTCTCAGTTCATGGACCAGACCAATCCGCTCTCCGAGACCACCCACAAGCGGCGCCTGAGCGCCCTGGGGCCTGGCGGTCTGACGCGCGAACGGGCCGGGTTCGAGGTGCGGGACGTGCACCCCTCCCACTATGGCCGCATCTGTCCGATCGAGACGCCGGAAGGGCCCAACATCGGTCTGATTGTATCGCTCTCGACCTATGCGCGGGTGAACGATTACGGGTTCATCGAAACTCCCTACCGGGTGGTGGCCCACGGTCGGGTGTCGGAGGACGTCCGGTTCCTGGACGCCTTCGATGAAAAGGCGCTGCCGATTGCCCAGGCCAACGCGCCGGTGAACGAAAAGAGCCAGTTCACCAACCCGCTGGTCACCTCGCGGGTGGCGGGTGAGTTCATGATGGTCGATCGCGAGGAAATCGAGCTCATGGACATCTCCCCCAACCAGCTGGTGAGCGTCTCGGCCTCCCTGATTCCCTTCCTGGAAAACGACGACGCAAACCGCGCCCTCATGGGCTCGAACATGCAGCGCCAGGCGGTTCCTCTGCTGACCAACGAGGCGCCCCTGGTGGGCACCGGGATCGAGGGGGTGGTGGCCAAGGACTCCGGGGTTACCATCGTCGCCTCCCGGGATGCCGAGGTGGTGGACGTGGATGCCGCGCGTATCGTGCTCAAGCACGACCCGACGGGCGAGCCGAACGAGAAGAACGTGACCATTTTCAACCTCTCGAAGTTTGTGCGGTCCAACCAGAACACCTGCTTTAACCACCGGCCGATCGTGCAAAAGGGCCAGCGGGTGTCCGCCGGCGAGATCATCGCCGACGGGCCGGCGACCGACCAGGGCGAGCTGGCCCTGGGCAAAAATGTGACCGTGGCCTTCATGCCCTGGGGCGGGTACAACTTCGAGGACTCCATCCTGGTGAGCGAGCGTCTGGTCCGGGACGGCGTCTATACCTCGGTGCACATCGAGGAGTTCGAGGTGGTGGCCCGTGACACCAAACTCGGCAAGGAGGAGATCACTCGCGACATCCCCAACGTCGGTGACGAAGCGCTCAAGAACCTCGACGATAGCGGGATTATCCGCCTGGGGGCCGAGGTGAAGCCGAGCGACATCCTGGTCGGCAAGATCACCCCCAAGGGAGAGAGTCAACTGTCGCCCGAAGAGAAGCTCCTGCGAGCGATCTTCGGCGAGAAGGCTGGCGACGTCAAAGACACCTCGTTGCGGGTGCCACCGGGCATCCAGGGCATCGTCATCGATGCCAAGGTTTTCTCACGGCGGGGGGTCGAGAAGGACGACCGCACGCGGCTGATCGAGGACGAGGAAATCTCCGGCCTCGAAAAAGACCGGGACGACGAGTTGGGGGTGATCGAGAACGTGGTGCGCTCCCAGCTGATCCAGCTGCTGAACGGAAAGAAGGTGTCCGCCCCGATCAAGAAGGGCAAGAAGGTGCTGGTGGAAAGCGGCGTCAAGCTCGACGCCAAGACCCTCTGCGAATGTCCCCACCGCGCAGCTCGAAGGCATCGTGCTCAAGGACCCGCAGGCGACCCAGCAGGTTCACGAGATCCTGGAACACTACCGCGACCAGCGCGAGCTCTGCCGCCTGGCCTTCGAACATCAGGTCAGTCGATTCGAGCGCGGCGATGAGCTGCCACCGGGCGTCATCAAGATGGTCAAAGTCTATGTGGCCATGAAGCGCAAGCTCTCCGTGGGTGACAAGATGGCCGGCCGGCACGGCAACAAGGGCGTCGTGTCTCGGATCCTGCCGGTCGAGGACCTGCCCTACTTCGAGGACGGGGTCTCGGTCGACATGGTGTTGAACCCGCTCGGTGTGCCCTCGCGTATGAACGTCGGCCAGATCCTCGAGATCCACCTGGGCCTGGCGGCCAAAGGGCTGGGCGACCAGATCAACCAGCTGCTCGCAGACCAGAAGACCAAGCTGCTGCGGGATAAGATGCGCAAAATCTTTTCCGCCACTGCGGAGAAGAAAGTCATCGGCGGCCTGGACGACGACCAGCTGTTCCAATTCGCCCGCTATTACAAGAACGGGGTGCATGTGGCCACCCCGGTGTTCGACGGCGCCAAGGAAGAGGAGATCAAGAACCTCCTGGAGGAGGCCGGCCACGACCGGTCCGGCCAGATGCGGCTCTACGACGGCCGCACCGGCGAGCTCTTCGACGAACTGATCACGGTCGGCACCATGTACATGATGAAACTGCACCACTTGGTGGACGACAAGATCCACGCGCGCTCCATCGGGCCCTATTCGCTGGTCACTCAGCAACCGTTGGGCGGCAAGGCCCAGTTCGGCGGCCAGCGCCTGGGCGAGATGGAAGTCTGGGCCATGGAGGCTTACGGGGCCGCCTACTTGCTGCAGGAGTTCCTGACCGTCAAGTCCGACGACATGGCCGGGCGCACGCGCATGTACGAAAAAATCGTGAAGGGCCAGAACGTTCTGGAGCCCGGCATCCCGGAGTCCTTCCGGGTCATGACCAAGGAACTGCAATCCCTGGGCCTGGACATCAACCTCCTGGAGGATGTCGACCAGCCCCAGATCACGGAATAACCAGTCGAATGGCGGCCCGTATCGGGTGAAGACGAACGCCTTAACACAGGGATGAGCCAATGGATACACTGTACGATTTTTTTTCCAAACCAATCGATCCGAAGAGATACAAGGCGATCCGGATCGCGCTGGCATCGCCGGAGCAGATCCGCAAATGGTCCCACGGGGAGATCAAGAAGCCCGAGACCATCAACTATCGCACCTTCAAACCGGAACGCGACGGCCTGTTCTGCGCCAAGATCTTCGGGCCGACCAAGGACTACGAGTGCAACTGCGGCAAATACAAGCGCATGAAGCACCGCGGCGTCATCTGCGAAAAGTGCGGGGTGGAGGTCATCCAGTCCAAGGTGCGGCGGGAGCGCATGGCCCACATCGAGCTTGCCACCCCCGTTTCGCACATCTGGTTCTTGAAGAGCCTGCCGAGCAAGATCGGCAACCTTCTGGACCTGACCCTGAAGAACATGGAGAAAGTCCTGTACTTCGACAGCTACATCGTGCTCGACCCGAAGGACACACCGCTTGTGCGCGGGCAGATGCTCTCGGACGAGAAGTACATGGAGGCCATCGAGACCTACGGCACCAAATTCGTCGCCGGGATCGGCGCCGAGGCGGTGCAGGTAATGCTCGAGGGGATCGAGCTTGAGAAGCTCTACAACGAGCTGCGGATCGACATCCGCGAGACGGGCTCGCTCGCCAAGCGACAGAAACTGGCCAAGCGCCTGAAGATCGTGGATGCGTTCCGGCGCTCCGGGGTCGACCCCGCGTGGATGGTCATGGACGTCATTCCGGTCCTGCCTCCCGACCTGCGGCCCCTGGTCCCGCTGGAGGGGGGCCGCTTTGCCACCTCCGACTTGAATGATCTCTACCGGCGCGTGATCAACCGCAACAACCGGCTCAAGCGGCTGATCGAGCTCAAGGCGCCGGACATCATCGTGCGCAACGAGAAACGGATGCTGCAGGAGTCGGTGGACGTTCTCTTCGACAACGGCCGGCACGGCCGGGTCATCACCGGCACCAACAAGCGGCCCCTGAAGTCCCTGAGCGATACCCTGAAGGGCAAGCAGGGCCGTTTCCGCCAGAACCTGCTGGGCAAGCGGGTGGACTACTCCGGCCGCACCGTGATCACGGTGGGGCCGGACCTGCGACTGCACCAGTGCGGGCTGCCCAAGCAAATGGCCCTCGAGCTGTTCAAACCGTTCGTGTACTACCGGCTCGAGCAGAAGGGCCTGGTCTCCACCGTGAAGAGCGCCAAGAAAATGGTGGAGCGCGAGGTTCCCGAGGTCTGGGATACGTTGGATGAAGTCGTGAAAGAATACCCGGTGATGCTGAACCGGGCGCCCACGCTGCACCGCCTGGGCATCCAGGCCTTCGAACCGATCCTGATCGAGGGCAAGGCGATCCAGCTGCACCCCTTGGTCTGCACCGCCTTCAACGCCGACTTCGACGGCGACCAGATGGCCGTGCACATCCCGCTGTCGGTGGAGGCTCAGATCGAAGCCCGGGTGCTGATGCTGTCCTCCAACAACATTCTGTCACCGGCCAACGGCAGCCCGATCATCGTCCCCAGCCAGGACATCGTGCTGGGCACCTACTACATGACCCGCAGCATTGCCGGCCGCCGCGGGGAAGGCAAGGTCTTCGCCAACACCGAGGAAGTGCGTTCGGCCTACGACGCCGGTGCCGTGGAGCTGCACACCAAAGTTGTCGTGCGCCTGCAGGGCAAGCGCTACGACACCACGGTGGGCCGGGTGCTCCTGTGGGACATCATCCCCAAGGTGGACATCCTCGAGCTGCGCCACCTGATGGTGCCGACCGAGGCGGAGGCCCAGCAGGCCCAGGAACGCTTGCGGGAGGGCCGCGCGTTCACCGATCTGGTGCGCGAGATGTCCCAGAGCCCCGACCGGAACGCGGACGGCAACATCGGGACACTCACCTACAATGAGTTCAAGAGCGTGTTCAACTGCGCGGAGTCCGACGTCGACCGAATCTACGCCCTCAAGGCCGGTGACTTCAGCCCCATCATCAACGCCGACAAGGGGTATCATCTCTTCGAGGTCGTCCACAAGCTCCCGGCGGTGGCGTTCGACACCGTCAACACGGTGATGGACAAGAAGGCCCTGCGCCAGCTGGTGGACTACGTCTACCGCAACCTCGGCGCCAAGGCGACCGTCATCCTCTCGGACCGGCTGAAGGATATCGGCTACCGCTACTCGACCCGCGGCGGGCTGTCCATTTGCATCGACGACATGATCATCCCGGACAGCAAACGGGATATCCTGGACAAGGCGGAAAACCAGGTCACCGAGATCGGCCGCCAGTATACCGAGGGCCTGATCACCCAGGGTGAGAAATACAACAAGGTCGTGGACATCTGGGCCAAGGCCACCGACGACGTCGCCAACGCCATGATGGACGTCATGAAGATGGCGCCGGTCACCAAGTCGAACGGCGAGGCGCTCCTCGATGCCAAGGGCAAGCCCGTCATGGAGGAAAGCTTCAACCCGATTTACATGATGGCCGACTCGGGCGCGCGGGGCAGCAAGGACCAGATGCGTCAGTTGGCCGGCATGCGGGGCCTGATGGCCAAGCCCTCCGGCGAAATCATCGAAACTCCCATCAGCGCCAACTTCCGCGAAGGGTTGTCGGTGCTGCAGTACTTCATCTCCACCCACGGCGCCCGCAAGGGTCTGGCAGACACCGCCCTTAAAACCGCCAACTCCGGTTACCTGACGCGGCGGCTGGCGGACGTCTCCCAGGACGCCGTGATCACCGAGCACGACTGCGGCACCCTGCAGGGGGTCGAGCTGGAGCCTTTGGTCGAAGGCGGCGAAATCATCCAGGTGCTGGGCGAGCGCATTCTGGGACGCACGGCGCTCGAGGACGTCATCGACCCCTTCACGGAGGAGGTGATCGCCAAGGCCGGAGATGAGATCGACGAGCGCATCGTCGATAAAATCGAGGGCGCCGGCCTGACCTCGGTGCGGATCCGTTCGGTCTTGACCTGCCGGACCAAGACAGGGGTTTGCGCCAAGTGCTACGGTCGCGATCTCGCCCACGGGCGACTGGTGGAGACCGGCCAGGCCATCGGCATTTTGGCGGCCCAGTCCATCGGTGAGCCGGGCACCCAGCTCACCATGCGCACCTTCCACATCGGCGGCACCGCCAGCCGGCGCGTCGAGCAGGCCGACATTCGGGCCCGCGTGGAGGGCAACGTCAAGTTCGTCGAGCTGAATGTGGCCAAGAACTCCGAGGGCGCCCATGTGGCCATGAACCGGCGTGGCGGCAAGCTGCTCATCATGAGCGATACCGGCCGCGAGCTGGAGAGTTTTCCGGTGATCTATGGAGCGCACCTGAACGTCAGGGCCGGCCAGAAGGTCAAGGCCGGCGAGCAGCTGGCGACGTGGGACCCGTTCACCACCCCGATCATCAGCGAGGTGGACGGGCTGGTCAAGTTCGGAGACATCGCGCACGGTCGCACCATGCAGGAAAAGGTCGACCCGGTCACCGGCAAGTCCAGCCAGATGATCATCGAGTCCAAGAACGCCGAGGAACGGCCGCGCATATCGATCAAAGACAAGGAGGGCAAAACCGCCAAGCTGCCGGGCTCCTCCGGGTTTGCGCGCTACATCCTGCCGATCAACGCGATTCTCCTGGTGGAGGAGGGGGACCCGGTCAAGGCCGGCGACCTTGTGGCCAAGCTGCCGCGCGCCACCACCAAGACCAAGGACATCACCGGCGGTCTGCCGCGGGTGGCCGAGCTCTTCGAGGTGCGCAAGCCCAAGGAGGTGGCCGTGCTGAGCGAAATCGACGGCTACGTGGCGATCTCCAAGGGCACCAAGAAGGGCAAACAGAAGGTGACCATCACGCCGGTGGACGTCGGGGACAAGAAGGAGTACCTGATCCCCCGGGGCAAGCACATCAACGTCTACGAGGGCGATTACGTGCGCTCCGGCGAGGCGCTGATCGGCGGCTCCGCCATCCCCCAGGACATCCTCAAGATCAAGGGCGAGGTGGCGCTCGCCAAATACCTGGTGGACGAGGTGCAGGAGGTCTACCGCCTGCAGGGGGTGCGGATCAACGACAAGCACATCGAAGTCATCGTCAGGCAGATGATGCGCCGGGTCAAGGTGATGGACGTCGGCGACACGGAGTTCATTGTCGAGGAGCAGGTGGACCGGATCCGGTTCGAAAACACCAATCAGGCCGTCGTCGCCAAGGGCGGCAAACCGGCCATCGGCGAGCCGTTGATCCTCGGCATCACCAAGGCCTCGCTCAGCACCGACAGCTGGGTGTCCGCCGCCTCGTTCCAGGAGACCACCAAGGTGCTGACCGACGCCAGCATCCGGGGCGAGATCGACCATTTGCGGGGTCTCAAGGAAAACGTCATCATGGGTCGGCTCATCCCGGCCGGGACCGGCATGTCCGTATTTTCGGATATCGAGGTGGAGGTCGTTTAGTTCGGAATGCGTGAGCCGGTCAGCCCGAAAGCCCGGCCCAGCGGACCTCCGGCTCGAAAAGCGGCCGAGCGGGATGTGCCGCCGGCCCGCGGTGGGCCTCGCCGGATGGAAAATGGGTGTAATCGCTTGAAGATAATGCTTGACAAAAAGCAAATTACTATATAAAAATGCCCGATTTTGTGAGATCGATTATTAGCCGCTGACGAGGAAACTATGCCGACGA
This sequence comes from uncultured delta proteobacterium, assembly GCA_963785045.1. GTDB lineage: Bacteria > Desulfobacterota > Desulfobacteria > Desulfobacterales > SpSt-501 > SpSt-501. The sequence goes on from CAWAUC010000027.1 coordinate 114,630, forward strand.
TCAACCAGCTTGTGCGCAACGCGCGCCAACGTGCCCAGAAGAAAACCAAGACGCCCGCGCTGAAAGGGGCACCGCAGAAACGCGGCGTGTGCACCCGCGTCTACACCACCACCCCCAAGAAGCCGAACTCGGCCTTGCGGAAAGTCGCGCGTGTGCGCCTGACGACGGGCATCGAGGTGACTGCCTACATTCCGGGCGTCGGGCACAACCTGCAGGAGCACTCCGTGGTTCTCGTGCGCGGCGGACGCGTCAAGGATCTTCCCGGCGTGCGGTATCACATCGTCCGCGGCACGCTCGACACGCTGGGGGTCGAAGACCGGAAGAAGAGCCGGTCCAAGTACGGAGCCAAGAAGCCGAAGTGATTGTCTTGGGCTGTCCGGCCCAAGAGTGACGCCACCGAAAACATCGGTGCTGCACGCGCAACGCGTAAAACTGCTTTTGCAGACACGAGGCCCAACGCAAACCTCCCTATCTGCAAAAAAGTCCTGATTCAACAGCGGAGTTGCTATGCCAAGAAGAAGAGAAGTCGCCGAGCGGAGCATTCGCCCCGATTCCAAGTTCGGCAGCAAGCTGGTGGCCAAGTTCATCAACTGTTTGATGCACGACGGCAAACGCAGCACGTCCGAGGGGATCGTCTACGAGGCCTTTCAGATCATCACCGAGAAAACCAAGGAGTCGCCCGTGAAGCTCTTCGAGCAGGCGCTCGAGAACGTGCGGCCCATGATCGAGGTGCGCTCCCGCCGGGTCGGCGGTTCCACCTACCAGGTGCCCACCGAGATCCGCCCCTCACGGCGCACGGCGCTGGGTTTCCGCTGGCTCATCAGCTATGCGCGCCAACGGCCGGAAAAGGGCATGGCCAAGAAACTGGCCGCCGAGTTCTTGGACGCCTCCAACAACCGCGGGTCGGCCGTGAAGAAGCGGGAAGATACGCATAAGATGGCCGAGGCGAACAAGGCGTTTGCCCATTTTCGCTGGTAAGCGTTTCACTCCAATGAATACTGGTGTCTTCGCGGAGGGCATAACCGGTTTCTATGCCCTTCGCATTTTAAGGGGAGGACCAACCCATGGCCAAGCAGAAGTTTGAGCGGACGAAGCCGCACGTGAATGTGGGGACGATCGGGCACATCGATCATGGGAAGACGACGTTGACGGCGGCGATCACGAAGCAGTTGAGTTTGAAGGGGATGGCGAACTACGTGCCGTTTGACCAGATCGACAAGGCGCCGGAGGAGAAGGAGCGGGGGATTACGATCGCCACGGCGCACGTGGAGTATGAGTCGGACAAGCGTCACTATGCGCACGTGGACTGCCCGGGGCATGCGGACTACATCAAGAACATGATCACGGGGGCGGCCCAGATGGACGGGGCGATATTGGTGGTGGGCGCCGACGATGGACCGATGCCGCAGACGCGGGAGCACATTTTGCTGGCGCGTCAGGTGGGGGTGCCGTACATCGTGGTATTTTTGAACAAGTGCGACATGGTGGACGATCCGGAGCTGATCGAGCTGGTGGAGATGGAGCTGCGGGAGTTGTTGACCAAGTACGAGTTTCCGGGGGACGATATTCCGATCATACGGGGCAGCGCGCTGAAGGCGCTGGAGAGTGACGATCCGAAGAGTGCGGAGTCGAAGTGCATTTTTGAATTGATGGAAGCGGTGGATGCGTACATACCGGAGCCGAAGCGGGAGATTGACAAGCCGTTTTTGCTGCCGATTGAGGATGTGTTCAGCATATCGGGTCGGGGGACGGTGGTGACGGGACGCGTGGAGCGGGGAGTGGTGCGGGTGGGGGAGGATGTGGAGATTGTAGGGATCCGGCCGACGCAGAAGACGGTGTGCACGGGGGTGGAGATGTTCCGCAAGCTGCTGGACGAGGGGCGCGCGGGAGACAACGTTGGGGTGCTGCTGCGGGGGACCAAGCGCGACGAGGTGGAGCGGGGTCAGGTGGTGGCCAAGCCCGGCTCGATCAATCCGCACACGAAGTTTAAGGCGGAGGTGTACATATTGAGCAAGGAAGAGGGGGGGCGCCACACGCCGTTTTTCAATGGGTATCGGCCGCAGTTTTATTTTCGGACGACGGATGTGACGGGGGTGTTGACGCTGCCGGAGGGGGTGGAGATGGTGATGCCGGGGGACAACGTGGCGATTTCGGCGGAGCTGATCACACCGATAGCGATGGAGAAGGAGCTGCGGTTTGCGATACGGGAAGGCGGCCGGACAGTGGGTGCCGGTGTGGTCGCCGACGTCCTCGCATAACATAAGGAACGAGTGAACCATGATCACGAACACAAAAATACGGATTCGACTCAAGGCCTACGATCACAAACTGCTGGACCAGTCCGCCACCGACATTGTGGACACGGCCTCCAAGACCGGGGCTAAGGTCGTCGGTCCGATACCGTTGCCGACGCGGATCAACAAATACACCGTGCTGCGCTCGCCACACGTGGACAAAAAGTCCCGGGAACAGTTCGAGATGCGGACTCACAAGCGCCTGCTGGACATTCTCGAACCGACCCAGCAGACCGTGGACGCCCTGATGAAACTGGATCTCTCCCCAGGGGTCGACGTCGAAATCAAACTCTAAGCCGGGTAAGCGGCGGGACGGGCAAGCAGGAAAGCGAGTTGCGAATATGAGCAAAGGACTAATGGGGAAAAAACTGGGCATGACGGCGCTTTTCGCGCCGGACGGCCGCTACGTTCCGGTGACCGTCATCGAGGCCGGCCCCTGCGTCGTGACTCAAATCAAGACCACGGCGACGGACGGATACAACGCCCTGCAGTTGGGGTTCAGTGAAGTCAAGGCCAAGCGTGTGACCAAGCCCCGCCAGGGGCACTTTCGGAAAAGCGGGGAGACGTTCTTCCGCCACGTGCAGGAATTCCCCGTGGATGACCCAGAGGCCTACAGCCTCGGGCAGAAGATCACGACCGAGATTTTCGCCGTAGGGGAACGGGTGGACGTCTGCGGTACCACCAAGGGGCGCGGGTTCTCCGGCGTCATGAAGAAAGAAGGTTTCAGCGGCGGCCCCAAGACCCACGGCAGCAAGTGCCACCGGATTCCCGGCTCGATCGGTACGAGCGCCTGGCCTTCGCGTGTGTTCAAGGGCCGGGGCATGCCGGGGCACTATGGAGTGGATCACCAGACCATGCAGAACATCGAAATCGTCGACATCCGGCCGGAGGAGAACATCCTCATGGTGAAGGGCGCCGTGCCGGGCCCCGCCTCGGGTCTGGTGGCCGTCAAGAAACAAAAGGTCGTTCGGAAAAAATAGCGTCACGTCGCAACGGGAAATGGTGGAATTATGGCTGTCATAGATGTCCTCAATATAGAAGGCCAGCAGGTGGCGCAGGCGGACCTGCCGGATGCGGTGTTCAACGTTCCGGTCAAGTCCCATGTGCTGCATGAGGTCGTGACCATGCAGCTCGCCAACCGGCGCAATGCCCATCCCCGGGTGAAGCACCGCGGGGACGTCGCCGGCAGCACCCGCAAGCTTTACAAGCAGAAGGGCACCGGCCGGGCGCGGCGCGGCGACATCAAGTCGCCGCTGCTGAGAGGCGGCGGCGTCATTTTCGGACCGGACGGCCGGACCTACGACTATCAGGTCCCGAAGAAGGTCCGGCGGCTGGCCCTCAAAATGGCCTTGAGCAGCAAGTTCCAGGAAAACGCCCTGGTCGTGCTCGACGGGTTCGATCTGTCCGAGATCAAGACCCAACGCTTCGTGAGCGCCTTGAAAGCCCTGAAGGTCACGAGCGCGCTCATCGTCACGGACGCAAAGAACGACCACCTGGAGCGCTCCTCGCGCAACGTGCCGAAGGTCAAGGTGCTGCGCAGCGAGGGGCTGAATGTCTACGACGTGCTCAAGTATGATACGCTCGTGCTGCTGCAGCCGGCGATCAAGGTTATCGAGGGGAGGCTGATCTCATGAAACACTACGATATCATCATCCGGCCCCTGATCACGGAAAAAACCAACATCCAGAAGGAACTGAGCAATCAGGTGTCCTTCGAGGTGGACCGCCGGGCGAATCGCATCGAGATCCGCAGGGCCGTGGAGCAGGCGTTCAAGGTCCGGGTGACCTCCGTGCGCACCATGCAGATGCTGGGCAAGGCGACCCAGCGCGGCCGGATTGCCGGCAAGCGCCGGGACTGGAAGAAGGCAATCGTGCGGCTGATGCCGGGCGAGCGCATCGAATTCTTTGAAGGGGCGTAAGATCCGAGGAGCAGACGATGGGAATCAAAAAAGTCAAGCCGACCTCTCCGGGGCGGCGCTTTCAGACCTACGACGCGTTTGAAGAGATCACGAAAACAGCGCCGGAGAAAAGCCTGCTGCGACCGCTGAACAAAAGCGGCGGTCGCAACGTTTACGGCCGGGTGACAGCCTGGCAGCGCGGCGGAGGGCACAAGCGACATTACCGGGTGATCGACTTTAAGCGCGACAAAATCGGCATTCCGGCCCGGGTGGCCTCCATCGAATACGACCCGAACCGATCCGCCCGCATCGCCTTGCTGCACTACGTGGACGGCGAGAAGCGTTACATCCTGGCGCCCCAGGACCTCAAAGTGAACGACGTGGTGGAGGCCGGTCCCGCGGCGGACATCAAGCCGGGCAACAGCCTGCCGTTGCGGAACATGCCGCTCGGCACGCAGGTGCACAACATCGAACTGCGGGCCGGCCGGGGCGGGCAGATCGTGCGCAGCGCGGGCGGCTTCGCTCAGCTGATGGCCAAAGAGGGCAACTACGCCCTGATCAAGCTGCCCTCCAACGAGGTGCGCAAGGTGCTGCTCGACTGCCGCGCCACCGTCGGGCAGGTGGGCAATCTGCAGCATGAAAAAGTCTCGTACGGCAAGGCCGGGCGCAAGCGCTGGCTGGGCAAACGGCCCCACACCCGCGGGGTGGCCATGAATCCGATCGACCACCCCATGGGCGGTGGCGAAGGCAAATCATCCGGCGGCCGGCACCCTTGCAGCCCGTGGGGCATGCCGACCAAGGGGTACAAAACGCGCAAGAAGAAGCCGAGCGACCGGCTGATCGTGAAGCGGCGCAGGTAGCCCGCTGCCGGCCGGCGCCGGGGTCATTAAACACAGTCACCGGTTTGCGTTGGAACCGACTCGTCTGGAGATGCTATGGCAAGGTCGTTGAAAAAAGGTCCGTTTATCGATGTGAAGCTTTTGAAGAAAGTGCAGGTTGCGCAGGAAACGCGCAACGCCCGGGTCATCAAGACATGGTCCCGGCGCTCGATGATCGTGCCGGAGATGGTGGGGTTGACGCTGGCCGTTCACAACGGCCGCAAGTTCATCCCCGTGTTCGTCTCCGAGAACATGGTCGGCCACAAGTTGGGGGAGTTTTCACCGACCCGGACCTTCCACGGCCACTCGGGCGACAAGAAGACCAAGGCCGCCTGATCCGGCCGGTCCTGAAGAACACGGAAAGAAGAGGAACTATCCGCCATGCAGGCTAAAGCCGTTTTGAAATATGTGCGCGTGTCGTCGCTCAAGGTGCTGAAGGTGTCCTCCGCGGTGAAGGGAAAGCCGGTGGGGGCCGCGCTGAGCATCCTGAAGTTCATGCCCCAGAAAGCGGCGAAGATGCTGGAGAAGGTCCTGCGCTCCGCCGTGGCGAACGCCGACCAGAAACCGGACGTGGATGTCGACCGGCTCATCGTGCGCAATATCACGGCCGATGAGGGCCCGGTGTTGAAACGCTGGGGCACCAAGGCCCGCGGAAGAGGCACGCGCATCTTGAAGCCGACCTGCCACATCAGCGTGGTGTTGTCGGAAAAGTCTTCGGTCTTATAAAGGAGGATTGAGCTTGGGCCAGAAAGTCAACCCGATCGGTTTGAGGCTTGGTATCATCAAGACGTGGGAGTCCCGGTGGTTCGGCGGCAAGAAATACGCCGATTACATCTTCGAGGATTACAAGCTGCGTAAGTTCATCAAGCAGAAGCTCTACCACGCCGGTGTCTCCCGTATCGAGATCGAACGATCGTCCAAGCGCATCCGCCTGCGCATCTTTACCGCCCGGCCGGGCATTGTCATCGGCAAGAAGGGGGCGGAGATCGCTCAACTCAAGAAAGAGGTCGAGCAGTTGACCGTCCACGAGGTGCTGATCGACATCCAGGAAATTCGCAAGCCCGAGATCGACGCCCAACTGGTGGCCGAAAACGTGGCCAACCAGCTCGAACGCCGGGTGGCCTTCCGGCGCGCCATGAAGCGCGCGGTGCAGTCGTCGCTGAGGTTCGGGGCGCTCGGCATCAAGGTGATCTGTGCCGGCCGTCTCGGCGGGGCGGAGATCGCCCGTACCGAGTGGTACCGCGAGGGGCGTGTACCCCTGCACACCTTGCGGGGAGACATCGACTACGGCACCGCCGAGGCGCACACGACGTATGGCATCGTCGGGGTTAAAGTCATGATTTTCAAGGGAGAGGTCCTGCGCAAGGAACCGCCCATCGCCGAGCCGAGTTAACGCACAGGAGACAAGAAGATGCTGAGTCCCAAGAAAGTCAAATTCCGCAAACAGATGAAAGGCCGCCGGAGGGGCATGTCATGGCGCGGGAGCAGCCTGACATTCGGCGAATACGGACTGCAGGCGATCGGCAACGGCTGGGTCAACGCCAAGGAGATCGAGGCGGCCCGTATTGCGATGACCCGCTACGTCAAGCGCGGCGGCCGGATATGGATCCGCATCTTCCCGGACAAGCCGATCACCAAGAAGCCGGCGGAAGTTCGCATGGGCAAGGGCAAGGGCGCCCCCGAGGGCTGGGTGGCGGTGGTCCGACCCGGCCGCATCCTCTACGAAATGCAGGGGGTTCCCCGGGAGCTGGCCATCGAAGCCTTCCGGCTGGCGGCACACAAGCTTTCGATTCAGACGAAATTTGTTGAGAGGAGCGAATCGTTATGAACGCAAGCGAGATCCGCGAGATGACGGCCGATGAGATGGAGCGCAAGCAAACCGACCTGAAGCAGGAGCTGTTCAACCTGCGATTTCAGCATGCCATCGGCCAACTGGAAAACCCGTGCAAGATCAAGCAGACCAAACAGGACATCGCCCGGATGCAAACGCTCATTCGGGAGGCGGCCTTGAACTCTCAGAACGCCAAAGCATAAGTGGTGGATATGAAAGCACGCGAAATGAAACGGCAGGTCGTCGGCGTCGTCGTCAGCAACAAGATGGACAAAACCGTGGTCGTGGCGGTCGAGCGCATGGTCAAACACGCGATGTACCACAAGTTTACCAAGCGCCGGACCAAGTTTGCCGCCCACGACGAGCAAAACAGCTGTCAGATCGGGGACAAGGTGATGATCACCGAATCCCGGCCGCTCAGCCGCAGCAAGCGCTGGCGCGTCAGCAAGATCGTCGAGAAGGCGGCGTAACGCACAGAAGGAAACTGAGCCATGATACAGGTTGAAACACGGTTGAAGGCGGCTGACAATTCCGGGGCGAAGGTGCTTTACTGCATCAAGGTGCTCGGAGGCACGCGGCGACGGTACGCCACGGTGGGCGACATTATCGTGGTCTCGGTGAAGGAAGCCATCCCGAACGCCAAGGTGAAGAAGGGCGATGTGCTCAAGGCCGTGGTGGTGCGGACCAAGAAGGAGGTCCGGCGGCCGGACGGCTCTTACATCCGCTTCGACGAGAACTCGGCGGTCCTGATCAACCAGGCCAAGGAGCCTATCGGGACCCGCATTTTCGGGCCGGTGGCGCGCGAGCTTCGCACCAAGCGGTTCATGAAAATCATTTCCCTGGCACCCGAGGTGCTATAGGCGCGCCCGGGCGGTGGCAAACGCCCGGTTGGAGAGGCGGCGTATGAAGTTTGAAAAGTGTACCATCAAAAAGAACGACAAGGTAAAGGTTCTGACCGGCAAGGACAAGGGCAAGATCGGCAAGGTGCTCAAGGTGCTCCGGAAAAAGGACCGCATTGTGGTCGAAAAAGTGAACATCATGAAGCGTCATACCCGGCCGAATGCGCGCACAGGGCAGGGGGGCATTCTGGAAAGCGAGGCGCCGATACCCTGGGGCAACGTCATGCTGATGTGCAACAAGTGCATGGCGGCCACCCGGGTGGCGCACAAGGCGCTCGAGGACGGAAAAAAGATCCGTACGTGCGCCAAATGCGGCGAAGCCATCGAATCCTGATGGCGGCCGGCGGAGGAACTGCATGTCTCAAATGAAAGACTTATACGTAAAAGAAGTTGTGCCCAAGCTGATCGAGACGTTTAAGTACAAGAACGTCATGGAGGTTCCGAAGTTCAGCAAGGTCGTGCTCAACATGGGCTTGGGGGATGCCATTCAAAACGTCAAAATCCTGGAAAGCGCGGCCGCGGAGCTGCAGGCCATTGCCGGACAGCATCCGGTGATCACGCGGGCCAAGAAGTCGATCGCGGCCTTCAAGCTGCGGGAAGGCATGCCCATCGGCTGCATGGTGACGCTGCGCCATACGCGGATGTTCGACTTCCTGCAGAAGCTTGTGAACGTGGCTCTGCCGCGCGTCCGGGACTTCCGAGGCGTTTCCGCAAAAGCCTTTGACGGCCGGGGAAACTACTCCCTCGGCATCAAGGAGCACATCATATTCCCCGAGATCGACTACGACAAGATAGATGCGATCAAGGGACTGAACGTCAGCATCGTGACCACCGCCCGGACCGACGAGGAAGGCAAGGAACTTCTCCGGCTGATGGGGATGCCGTTCCGCAACTAGGCATCGAGACCGGGGCCGGGCAAGGTCCGGCTTCGAAGCAGGATCGCAAGGAGGAAGATTTGGCAAAGAAGGCGCTCAGACTGAAGGCAAAGCAAACCCCCAAGTTCAAGGTCCGGACGTATAACCGGTGCCCGATCTGCGGTCGGCCCCGGGCTTTCCTGCGCAGATTCGGCCTCTGCCGCATTTGTTTTCGGAACATGGCATCCCAGGGCAAGCTGCCGGGGGTGACCAAGTCCAGCTGGTGAATATGACAATCCCAACCGGGGCGGCGCGCAGCGGTGGGCTGACCCGCCGGACGGCGCGACACCCTGAGCCCGGTATTCGGTATACGATAGGAGAATCACATGGCAATCACCGACCCAGTCGCCGACATGTTGACCCGCATCCGCAATGGCTCCAAGGCCAAGTTCAGCAGCGTGGATGTGCCGGGGTCCAAGTTGAAGGTGGAAGTGGCCCGCATCCTGAAAGATGAGGGGTTCGTCAAGAACTACAAGTTTCTCAAGGATGGAAAGCAGGGGGTCCTGCGCATCTATCTCAAATACGGCCTGGGACAAGCGAGCGCTTTCCACCAAATCAAGCGCATGAGCAAACCCGGTCGCCGGTCCTACACGAAGAGCAAGGACCTCAAGCCCGTCCTGAGCGGAATGGGGATCTCGATCCTGTCCACGTCCAAGGGCTTGATGACCGACAAGCAGGCGCGCAAAGAGAATATCGGCGGCGAGATCCTCTGCGTCGTCAGCTGATGGGGTCCCTCCAATAGGGCATCCCACCGAGTGAGGGAGTAAATTATGTCGCGAGTAGGCAAAAAACCGATTCCGATCCCGCCCAACACCAAGATTGTCTATAAAGATCGGGCGCTCGTCATCGAAGGCAAGAACGGCAAGCTGAGCCGGACCCTTCACCCCGCCGTCGACCTGAAGATCGACCAGGGGGTCGTCAATGTGCAGTTGGCCCTGGAGACAAGAAACAGCCGTGCCCTTCAGGGGCTCACGCGCAGCCTCGTGGCCAACATGCTGACCGGTGTCTCGCAGGGGTTCACGCGGGTCCTGGAAATCAACGGGATTGGCTACCGGGCCGAGTTGAAGGGCAAGATTCTGGTGTTTCAGCTGGGGTTCTCCTCCCCTAAGGAGTTCGAACTGCCGGCAGGGATCAGTGCGGCCGTCGAAAAGAACACAACCGTCAAACTCTTCGGCATCGACAAAGAAGAGCTCGGCCGGACCGCCGCCGCCATCCGCCGGCTGCGGCCGCCGGAGCCTTACAAGGGCAAAGGGATCAAGTACGCCGAGGAACGGATCCAGAAGAAAGCCGGCAAGACCGGAACGAAGTAACCGAACAGAAACGGGGGCGTTAGATCAACCATGGGCGTGAAAACTAAATTCGACCAACGGGTGCGGCGCAAGAGTCGGATCCGGAAGCGGGTGACGGGCACCCAGCAGCGTCCGCGGCTCACCGTTTTTCGCAGCGCGCGGCACATTTATGCTCAGATCATCGACGATACCCAGGGCCGTACGCTGGTGGCCGCCTGCAGTCTGGATAAGACCCTGACGGACGCCGGCGCCGGCACGAAAAAGGTGGACCGCGCGACGAGGGTCGGCAAACTGCTGGCCGAGCGGGCGAAGGCCAAAGGTATCGACAAGGTGGTCTTCGACCGCAACGGGTTTTTGTACCACGGCCGCGTGAAGGCGGTTTCGGAGGGCGCCCGGGAAGCCGGGCTGCAGTTCTAACCGTCGGGTCGATTGCACCGTGTGTTCCGACTGACCCATCCAGGTGAAGGAGGCAGGCTCTTGTTTAAGCAGAATCACGACGAACTTCAACTCATCGACAAGGTCGTCCACATCAACCGCGTGGCCAAGGTGGTCAAGGGTGGCCGCCGGTTCGGGTTTAGCGCGATCGTTGTCGTCGGCGACGGCAAGGGATCGGTCGGGTACGGGCTTGGAAAGGCCCACGAAGTCCCGGAGGCCATTCGCAAGGGTGTAGAACAGGCCAAGAAGAACATGGTCAGCGTGGCGTTGATCGAGGGCACCATTCCCTTCGAGGTGATGGGCCGCTTCGGCGCCGGGCGGGTGATGCTGCGGCCGGCTGCTTTGGGCACCGGTCTGATCGCCGGCGGTGCCGTGCGCGCCGTGCTGGAAGCCGTGGGCGTGCAGAACATCCTCACCAAGTGCATCGGCTCCCACAATCCCCACAACCTGGTGCGGGCCACCGTTCAGGGGCTGCAGCAGTTGGAAAGCCGTGAGCAGGTGGCCGCGCGGCGGGGCATGAGCGCCGATCAGCTGGCATGACGCCCGGACAGGGGTCGAATGTCTAAAAGGACGGAAGTGATGGCAGCAATGTTGAAAGTGACCTTAGTCAAAAGCATGATCGGACGGCCGGAAAAGCACCGCCAGGTGCTGCGGGGCATGGGGCTGACCCGGATCAACAAGACGGTTGAACTCGAAGATACGCCCGCCATTCGGGGGATGATCCACAAAGTGTCGCACCTGGTGACGGCCGAGGAGAAGAAAGCATGAAGCTGCACGAACTGAAACCGGCGAAGAACGCCCGCAAGGACGAGAAGCGTGTGGGACGCGGGGTCGGATCGGGGTGGGGCAAAACCGCCGGACGGGGTAACAAGGGCCACAAGGCGCGCTCCGGCGGCCAGACCCACCCGGGGTTCGAGGGCGGTCAGATGCCCTTGCAGCGGCGCGTGCCGAAACGGGGCTTCACCAACATTTTCCGCAAGCGGATTGCCGTCGTCAACATCCGCGACCTGTCCCGGTTTGAGAGCGGCAGTGTCGTGGACCGTGCGGCCCTCGTTCGGGCGGGCTTGGTCAAGGGCGCGTGGGACGGGGTCAAACTGCTCGGAAACGGCGACATCGGGTATCCCCTGAACGTGAAGATGACGCTCGTCAGCCGGTCGGCCAAGGAAAAAATTGAAGCGGCGGGCGGGAAGGTCGAGGTCGAGGCATGATCAGCGGGTTTGGCAACATCTTCCGGATCCCCGAGCTGAAACGGCGAATCCTCTTCACGTTAGGGCTGCTGGTCGTCTATCGGATCGGGGTGCAGATCCCGGTGCCGGGGGTGGACAGCAGCGCGCTGGCCTCCATTTTTGCCGCCGCCAAGGGCACGCTGCTCGGCCTGGTCGATATGTTTTCGGGCGGAGCTCTGGAGCGGCTGTCGGTGTTCGCGCTGGGGATCATGCCCTACATCAGTTCCTCGATCATCCTGCAACTGGTGACCGTGGTGATCCCGCACCTGGAGCAGTTGAAGAAGGAGGGCGAGCAGGGGCGCAAGAAGATCACCCAGTACACCCGTTACGGCACGGTCGTGCTGAGCATCATCCAGGGCTTCGGCATCGCCGTGGGCTTGGAGACCATGACCGCGCCCGGCGGTGCTACGGTGGTGCTGCACCCCGGCTGGAGCTTTCGCCTGATGACCGTCATCACGCTCACCGCCGGCACGGCCTTCATCATGTGGCTGGGGGAGCAGATCACCGAGCGGGGGATCGGCAACGGCATCTCGCTTATCATCTTCGCCGGCATCGTCTGCCGGATGCCGGTCGCCATCGGCCGGACCTTCAGTCTGCTGTCGACGGGTGAAATCGGCATCTTCCTGGTGATCATCCTGCTGGTGCTCATGGTGGTGGTGGTGGGGGTCATCATCTTCGTGGAACAGGGGCAGCGCCGGATACCGGTCCAATACGCCAAGCGTGTGGTGGGGCGGCGCATGTACGGCGGGCAGAGCACTCATTTGCCGCTTAAGATCAACAGCTCCGGGGTGATACCGCCGATCTTCGCATCGTCGATCATCATGTTTCCGGCCACCATCGCGGGCTTCATCAAGATTCCCTGGGTGCAGAACATCTCCGACGCCATTCGTCCGGGTCAGCTGTTCTACGAGACGCTCTTCGTCGGGTTTATCTTTTTCTTCTGCTATTTCTACACCGCCGTGACCTTCAACCCTACGGATGTGGCGGATAACATGAAAAAGGCCGGCGGATTCATACCGGGGATCCGCCCCGGCCGGCGCACGGCCGAGTACATCGACAAGGTGTTGAGCCGGATCACCCTGGGCGGCGCCTTTTACGTGTCGGCCATCTGCGTGCTGCCGTCCATACTGATCAGTCGGTTCAACGTGCCGTTCTACTTCGGCGGCACGGCCCTGCTGATCGTAGTGGGGGTAGCGATCGACACCATTTCTCAGATCGAGAGTCACATGCTCACCCGGCACTACGAAGGATTTCTCAAGGGCGGCGGCGGACGGGTGCGGAGCCGATCATAACGCAGGCGGAGCTTGCAGCCGGGGCAGGTCCCGGCGCGGGGCGGGAGCGATTGGATGGCGAAAGAGGAAGCGATACGGGTCGAAGGGGTGGTGCTCGAGACCTTGCCCAATGCGATGTTCAGGGTCGAGCTCGAAAACAAGCACCAGGTGCTGGCCCACATCTCCGGCAAGATGCGCATGCATTTCATCAAGATCCTGCCGGGCGACAAGGTCACCCTGGAGCTGTCGCCCTACGACCTCAGCCGGGGTAGAATCGTCTACCGGTCCAAATAACGACAACGCGACAGCCGGAGGGAGAGAATCCACATGAAAGTCAGGGCCTCTGCGAAGAAGATATGCCCCAAGTGCAAAATCGTGCGGCGCAAGGGCGTCGTGCGCGTGATCTGCGAGAACAAGCGGCATAAACAGCGACAGGGATAAGGAGGGTCTCAACCTTGGCACGTATAGCGGGCGTCGATTTGCCCAGAAACAAGCGGATTGAGATCGGGTTGACGTACATCTACGGGATCGGCCGATCCACTTCCCGGAAAATCCTCGATCAACTGAACATCGACCCGAACATGAAAAGCGACGATCTGACGGAAGGTCAGGTCAACAGCATCCGCAAGGCCATTGACGGCGATCACACGGTGGAAGGTGAGCTGCGCACGGAGATCTCCATGAGCATCAAGCGGTTGATGGACCTCGGCTGCTACCGCGGTCTGCGCCACCGCAAAGGGTTGCCCGTGCGGGGCCAGCGCACGCACACGAACTCCCGCACACGGAAAGGTCCGCGGCGGGCTACCGTCAAAAAGAAGGCGCTCACCAAGAAATAGCGGATTTCACGATCACGTCCTGACTATCAATTCCGCAACCAGACAGGTAAACAAGTTATGGCAACCAAGTCTACCCAGGTCAAGAAAAAGGTTAAACGGAGCGTCGCCAGCGGCGTCGTTCACATTCAATCGACTTTCAACAACACCATCGTGACCATCACCGATAGCACCGGCAACACGGTGGCGTGGTCCAGCGCCGGGGTGCTTGGCTTCAAGGGGTCGCGCAAGAGCACTCCCTTCGCTGCTCAGGTCGCCGCGGAAAATGCCGCCAAGAAAGCCATCGAGGCGGGCATGAAAAGCGTCGTGGTGTTCATCAAGGGCCCCGGACCCGGCCGGGAGTCTGCCCTGCGCGCCTTGCAGAACACCGGCTTCAACGTTACCTCCATCAAAGACGTCACCCCCATTCCACACAACGGCTGCCGGCCGCCCAAGCGCCGGCGCGTCTAGGGTGTGCACGGGGGGGTATTCCTATTTTAGTAATGGTTTAAAGGGAGGGTATTTTGGCTAAGTATTCCGGTTCCGACTGTCGGATTTGCCGACGCGAAAATGTCAAACTGTTTCTCAAGGGAGACCGTTGCTACTCTGATAAATGCGCCTTCGACCGGCGGTCCTACCCCCCCGGCCAGCACGGGGAGCGCCGCGGCCGCAAGATGTCCGACTACGGCATCCAGTTGCGGGAGAAGCAAAAGATCAAGCGGATTTACGGCCTTTCCGAAAAACAGTTTCATCTCTTTTTCGAGCGGGCCGAGCGCCACAAGGGCATCACGGGCACCAACCTGCTGGTGGCGCTGGAATGCCGGCTCGACAACGTCGTCTTTCGCCTGGGGTTTGCCAGTTCACGCACGCAGGCCCGGCAAATGGTCCAGCACAGCCATTTTCTCGTCAACGGCCGAAAAGTGAACATCCCTTCCTACCGGGTCAAAATCGGGGACGCGGTCGAGGTGCGCGAGCGCAGCCGGAAGATTCAGCTCATCCAGGACGCGCTCGACGCCGTGGTGCGACGGGGAATCCCCCAGTGGCTGGATCTCGCCAAAGACGATCTCAAGGGTGTCGTCAAAAGCCTGCCTGTGCGCGAAGACCTGACCATGCCGATGCAGGAACAGCTCGTCGTCGAGCTGTATTCTAAGTAACCGGGAGAGAGGCTACCCTTTTCTGCACCCCGAGGAAACGAGGAGATCACACCATGCCGTCTGATGCATTGATGTACTTGAACTGGCAGAAGATAATCCGGCCAGACAAAATCCAGGTCACCAGCAACCCGACCTACGGAAAGTTTGTCTGCGAGCCGCTGGAGCGCGGGTTCGGGATCACCCTTGGCAACGCTCTGCGACGGGTCATTCTTTCATCCCTGCACGGAGCGGCCATCACGTCGGTGAAGTTCGAAGGGGTCAAGCACGAGTTCAGCGTGATCCCGGGGGTGCTCGAAGACGTGTCCGAAATCCTGCTGAATTTGAAGGAAGTGCGGTTCAAGGTTGATGATACCAAAGACAAGACCGTGCACATCGAGGCTTCCGAGCCAGGCGAGGTGACCGCCGGCAACATCGTTTGTGACGACGGCCGGTGCACGGTCCTCAACCCGAAGCAGCACATCGCCACCCTATCGGAAAAGGCCCGTCTGCAGATGACGATGACGGTCCGGACCGGGAAAGGGTATTCGCTCGCGGAGGCCAACAAGGACGAGGCGGCGCCGGTCAACACCATACCGATCGATGCCGTCTATGCCCCGATCAAACGGGTCAACTACGTCGTGGGTAACGCCCGCGTGGGGCAGCGTACGGACTACGACAAGCTCACCATGGAAGTCTGGACGGACGGCAGCATCCTGCCGGAAGATGCGGTCGCCTACGCTGCCAAGATCCTGAAAGAACAGATGAGCATTTTCATCAATTTCGACGAAGGCCGCGAGCCGGAACCCGACCGCAAACTCGATGCCAGGGATAAACCCTCGTTCAACGAGAACCTCCTGCGCAGCGTGGATGAGCTCGAGCTGTCGGTCCGCAGCGCCAACTGCCTTAAGAACGCGGACATCCACAAGATCTGGCAACTGGTGAGCAAGTCGGAATCCGAGATGCTGAAGACCAAGAATTTCGGCCGCAAATCCTTGAACGAGATCAAGGAGGTGCTATCGGAAATGGGTCTTTCGCTGGGCATGAAGATGGACGGCTTCGTGGCGCCGCAGGAAGACAGTGAGGAAGGAGCGTAATCGGTTCTATGAGACATCGCAAGGCCGGGCTTAAACTGAGTCGCAAAACGGGTCATCTGAACGCCATGTTCCGCAACTTGGTGACCTCGTTGTTCAAACATGATCGCATTCGGACCACCGACACCAAGGCCAAGGAACTGCGGCGCTGGGCGGACCACATCGTTACCCTGGCCAAGCGCGGCGACTTGCATGCGCGGCGCCAGGCGCTGGCCATCGTCCAGGAAAAGGCGGTGGTTCACACGCTTTTTGAAAAAGCGGCCGAGCGCTACGGGAGCACCGCCGGCGGGTACACGCGCCTGGTTAAGATCGGGCCCCGGCCCGGCGATGCCGCCGACATGACCCTCGTGGAGCTCATTGGCTCGGAGGCCGAAAAGAAGACGAAGAAAAAGGCCAAGAAGAAGGCGACGGCCAAGGCCGCCCCCGCGCAAAAGAAGGCTGCGCCGGCCGGGGCTTCCAAGGCGAACGCCACGGAGGAACCGCCGGGAGGCGGCGCCGGGGAGGCGACGCCCAAACGGGCGCCGCGAAAAAAAGCAGCACCGCCGGTGGCCCCGGTGGAAGCGCCGGAGCCTGAAAAAAGCTCGGCTGAAAAACCCGAGTAATTTTCGAAGCGACACCCAAGCCCCGGCACCCAGGTGCCGGGGCTTTTTTGCTTCTGGTGAGCCCATGTCGACATCGAAGCTGATCCCGCTTTCGGAAGCGATCGGCCGGTTTGTCCCGGATGCAAGCTCCGTGGCGGCGGGTCTCGGCCTGGAGGCGTCGATCCCCTTTGCTGCCGGGCATGAGATCATGCGTCAGCGCAAACGCGGGCTTACCCTCATCGGCCCGATCTCCGACATCCTCTTCGACCAGATGATCGGCGCCGGCTGCGTGCAGCGGGTGCAGGCGGCCTGGGTGGGCAATGTGATCACCGGCTCCGGCTACAATTTCCGCCGGGCGGTGGAATCGGGCGCCCTGCGCGTCGAGGACCACTCCAACCTGACCATTGCCATGGCCCTTAAGGCCGCGGCCATGGGCGTGCCCTTCATGCCCGTGCGAACCGCCCTGGGCAGCGATCTCCTCGCAGCCCATCCCGGACTCAAGCCGGTCGCCTGCCCCTTCACCGGCGATGCTCTGGCAGCGGTAGCGGCCATCGCTCCGGATGTCGCCCTCCTCCACGTGCAGCGTGCCGACGAGTCCGGCGGTGCCCATGCCTGGGGCAACCTCGGCGTCATGCGCGATGCCTGCCTGGCCGCGCGGCACGTGGTCATCACCGCGGAGGAGATCGTTCCGGCCGCGGTCATTACGCGCGATCCCAACCGGGTAATCATCCCCGGCTTCCGGGTCAGCGCCGTGTGCCACGCTCCCTGGGGCGCCCACCCCTCGCCGGTGCCGGGGTTCTACAACCGCGACCATCAGGCCTTTATCGACTATCGCGACGGCAGCAAAACCGCTGAGGCCTTCACGGCCTGGCGCAAGCAGTGGGTGGACCCGGTCCTCTGCCCGGGAGACTATATGAGATTGCTCGGTCAGGAACGCATGGAGGTCTTGAAGCTCAAACAACACCTGTATTCGGAACCGGTGGACTATGGATACTAAAGAAGTGCGTTCGAAAGTGAGCGTACCATGGGGCCGATGCGTTTTTTCCGTTGGACATGAAACATCACACCTCGAAACAGATTCGCTATGGAATCTGATCTGAAAAAGCCTTACACCCCCTTCCACCTCATGGTCGCCGCGGCGGCCCGTGAAATCGCGGACGGCGAGATCGTATTCGTCGGCATGCGGCTGCCGCTGCTGGGCTTTCTGCTCGCCAAGAGCACGCACGCCCCCCGTGCCGTAGGGGTCTACGAGCTGGGAGTGGTCCGCGATGACATGGCGCCCGCGCCCATCCTGACCATGGGCGACCTGCCCAATCTTTACCGGGCGCTGTGGCTGGCCGATACGGCCGACATGATGGGGCTGCTCCAGAGCGGATCGGTGGACATGAGCTTCATCGGCGGGGCCCAGGTGGACCGTTTCGGCAACCTCAATACGAGCTACATCGGCGGTGCCGCGAACGTCCAGACCCGCCTGCCGGGCAGCGGGGGTGCCTGCGACCTGGCCAGCCTCGCCCGACGCCACATCATCATCATGGCGCACGAACGCCGGCGGTTTTTGCCCCGCGTGGACTACATCACGTCGCCCGGATTCGGAGACGGTCCCGGGTGGCGCGAAAAGGTGGGACTTCCCCGCGGCGGTCCGTCAGCCATCATTACGACTCTCGGTGTGTTCCGTTTCGACCCCGGGACATGCGAAACGGTTCTATCCTCCGTGCACCCCGGCGTCACCGTGGAAGAGGTTCAGGCGCATACCGGTTGGCCGCTCAATGTCGCTCCGGATCTGTTGCGCACCCCGGCACCCACGGCCCGGGAGATGAACATGATCGCGCGCTTCGACCCCAACGGCTACTGGACCCGGCCCAATGCATAGCCCCGCGTGGCCTGGGTTGCGAGACCGATAAAACGTCACTTTTTCCCTTGACAAAGATTGATTTAGCTGTTTTATAGCTGGTAAACTCTCTTTGGCAAATGAACGTAGTTTATTAACTATGGAGTAAAAAGGAGACGTCGATGAAAGTGAACAAAGCATTGCTTATGACGTTGGCTGGTCTTGCTCTACTCAGCTTGCTCGCCGGGCCGGTTCTGGCCCAAAAAAAGGCATCACCGATGGATGCCTGGAAACCGGCCTTCGACCCGTCCGGCGCCAAGTATAAAGCGGTCGTATCCAACGTATCCTCGCCGGCCATCAAAGGGGTCTATGCCGGGTTTGCCATTCGCGACGAACTCTGGAAACGTACCAAAGGCCAGATTTACTTCGACTACAAACCCTTCTCCATGCTGGGCGGCGAGGTGGAAGTGCTCAATCAGCTGAAGATGGGTGCCATACAGGGCATGGCGGTCAGCTCCGTGGCCGCCACCAACCTCGGCCCCCGCTTCGGCCTGGTCAATCTGCCCTTTCTGATCGACTCATTCGAGAAACTGGATAAGTTCGTCGCCGACAAGAAGTTGTTCGATCATTTCATGATGGCCATGGATCACCAGGGCATCATGGGCCTGGACATCACCGGCTACGGCAATTACGGCTGGGCCACCAAGACCCCGGTCAAGACCTTGGAGGAGGCCAGAAAAATAAAATTCCGCATCGCCGAGGCCGAAGTCAACAAGCTCACCTACAACGCGTGGGGCATGAATCCGGTGGTCATGCCCTGGCCGGACGTGCCCATGGCGCTCAAGCAGGGGACCATCGACGGCTTGGACCACACCCCCATGGTGTGCGAAATCACCAAGAAGTTCGAGGACGTCAAGTTCTTCACCCAGGTCAACTATGCCCAGGGCCTGTTCATCTGGATCTTCAGCAAGGCCTGGTTCCAGACCCTGCCGGCCGATTTGCAGAAAACGTTCGTGCAGACGGTCCATGACGTATGCGCCGAGATGCGCAAGCAGTGCAAGGCCCAGGAAAATGCGGAAATCGCCAAGGCCAAGGCGAACGCCGTGCAGTTCTTCACGCTCTCCGCGGCCGACACGGCGACGATGAGGAAACTGGCCGATCCGGTGCACTACAAGTATGCAGCCGAGATCAATAAGCTCTACCCGAGCGACACCTACCGGCCCGCGAATTACCTCAAGGAAGTTCAGAGCTTCTTGGGGTACAAACCCTAACCCGCGCCACACCGCTGCGACAACTGGGGGGCTATACGCCCCCCTTTGCATGCTCGCCACCTTATTTTAACTCAGGAATGATGATGACAAAGCTGATTGAAGTTGTGGACAAGGTGCTCACGGTTTTCGAGGAGTGGACGCTGTTCATCACCGTCCTGGTAGCCATGGTGGCGCTTTTTTTCAACGTGGTTCTGCGCTACATCTTCTCCTACTCCCTGGCCTGGTCCGAGGAGCTGGTCCGGGAGGTCATCCTCTACACGACGTTCATCGGCTGCAGCGTGGCCATCAAAAACCGCTCGACCATCCGTATCGACGCCCTGGTGCAACTGGTACCCGTGCTCAAATATCCGCTGGCCATGTTCAGCTACGTGGTCAACCTGGGGTTCGGCGCCGTGATGATTTATTTCGGCTATCTGATGTGCGCCCTGCAGGTGGAAAGCGATCAGTCCACCTTGATCCTGCAGATCCCCACCGTTTATCTATACGCGATATTGCCTTTGATGGGCGTCATGATGATCCTGCGCGTGCTGATCGTGATGCGCGAGGATATCCTCAACCAGCGTGCGCAAGCCAAGCGCTGAGCCCGAGCGCGAAATGAAGCCCACCGCCTGATAAAGGAGCCGCCTTGTTATGGACGCCAGTGTGATCATCATCCTGCTGCTGCTGTTGGGGGCCATGGCGGCCTACGTTCCGGTTTACATGAGCCTGTTTTTCACGGGCATAATGGGGTTTGTTTTTTTTGCGCCGGACACCCAGACTCTCATGCTCGTGCAGAGCTTTTTCAAAAGCATGGATAACTTCGCCCTGGTGGTGGTGCTGTTCTTCATCCTGTGCGGCAACATCATGACCGCCGGCACCATCGTGGAGAAGCTCATCAAAATGGTCAACACCCTGGTGAGCTGGCTGCCCGGCGGGCTGGGCATGGCCGGGTGTCTGGGATGCGGGCTTTTCGGCGCCATTTCCGGTTCCACGGTGGCCACCGTCGTGGCCCTGGGCGGGTTCATGATCCCGGCCCTGATCGAAAACGGGTATTCCGAAAAATACAGCATCGGATTGATGACCACCGCGCCCAACCTGGGGATCATCATTCCTCCCAGCATCAGCATGATTCTGTATTCCATGATCACCAATGTGTCGTTGCAGGGTCTGTTTCTGACCGGGTTCATCCCGGGCGTTTTGATCATGGGGCTCACCTGCCTTTACACGTATTTTCTGTTCAAGGACTCGCAGACGATCGTGCGTATGCCGGTTCCGAGCTTCGGGGAAGTGGTGGCGGTCTTCAAGGAAGGCTTCTGGTCGCTCATGCTGCCGGTGATCATTTTCGTGGGCACCTTCTCCGGGGTGTTCACGGCCAACGAAGCCGCTGTGGTGGCGTGCATGTACGCCTTCATGGTGGAGCTTTTCATCCACAAATCCATGAAGTTCAAGGATGTGAAGAACGTCATCGTCGGCTCGGCCGTGACGTCGGCGACGCTGCTCATCATCGTGGCCGGCGCCACCTGCTTCGGCCGTTACCTGACCTTTGAAAACGTTCCGGGCAAGATCGCCGAGGCGGTGATTGCCCACATTCACTCCGGCTGGGCGTTTCTGATGGTGATCAACTTTTTTCTGCTGGTGGTGGGCATGTTCATGGACGTGATCTCCGCCACCCTGATCATCGGGCCGGTGATCATCCCGCTGCTGCCCAACTTCGACATCGACTTCATGCATTTCGGGCTGCTCATGACGGTGAACCTGGCCATCGGCTACTGCACCCCGCCCGTGGGGGTCAGCATGTACATCACCGGTGCCATGGCCAACAAGGACATTATTTACGTTAGCAAGGCCGTGCTGCCTTTCCTGATCATTCAACTCTCCGTGCTTTTCCTGATGACCTATCTGCCGGACCTGGTCCTGTGGTTGCCCAAGGTCATGGGCTTCTGGGATGCCATCGGGAGCAGCATTCCCGCCCTGTGACCCGGCACGGACCGGACGATGATGTTTTCCCGGACCGGGCCGGAACGGATTGCGAGCCTCGCCCGCCTGCGACGGCTGTTTCCGGGCGGTGCCTCCCGGATGATTGCATGCGACTTCTATTGATTTTAGCCGCTCAGCCCGCTATGATCGCCCGCAACGTGTTGCCGCACTCAGGCCGTGACCGGCTTAATCAGAGGGAGGAAAACGACTGATGGATTTTGCGCTTTCAAAAGAACTCGAAATGCTTCGCAAGGCCGTCCGCGAATTCGCGGAAAAAAAGATTGCGCCCAACGCCGACGAATGGGACAGCAAACACCACTTTCCGTATAAGGAAGCCCTCAAACCCATGGGGGAGCTCGGCTTCTTCGGGACCGTCATCCCCGAGGAGTACGGCGGGGAGGGCATGGGATTCATGGCGGCCATGATCGTCACCGAAGAAATCGCCCGGGCCTCAAGCTCCCTGAGGGTGCAGGTCAACATGCAGACCCTCGGCTGCGCTTACACCATCTACAAATACGGCAGCGAGGCGCTGCGGAAGAAATACATACCCAAGCTCGTCAGCGCCGATTACGTGGGCGGCTTCGCCATCACCGAGCCCGACGCCGGCTCGGACGTCATGGCCATGCAGTCCAACGCCGAGGACAAGGGCGACCATTGGCTGCTGAACGGCTCCAAGACCTGGATCTCCAACGCCCACGTGGCCGACGTGCTCATCTACTATGCTTACACGGACCGCGCGAAAGAGTCCAAGGGCCTGTCGGCCTTCGTGCTGGAACCGAAGAACTTCAACGGTGTCCGAACCTCCCAGCTGGACAAGCTGGGTTCGCACTCCTCGCCCACCGGCGAAGTCTTTCTGACGGACTGTCGGCTTCCCAAGGAAAACCTGCTGGGGGCGCCGGGCGACGGGGCCAAGATCGTGTTCAGCTCGCTCAACCAGACCCGGCTTTCGGCCGCGGCCGGCGCCGTGGGGCTGGCCCAGGCCTGTCTGGAGGCTGCGGTCAAATACTGCAACGACCGCAAGCAGTTCGGCAAAAAGATCGGCGAGTTCCAGATGAACCAGGACCTGATCGCGCAGATGTCGGCCGAAATCGAGGCCGCCCGCCTGCTGGTCTACCGGGCCGCCTGGGCCAAGGACCAGGGCCGGCTGGACAACGGCCTGGACGTCGCCCAGGCCAAGTATTTCGCGGGCGAGGTCGTCACCAAGTGCGCCACCTACGCCATGCGCATCCTGGGCGCTTACGGCTACTCAACCGAATACCCGGTGGCGCGTTATTTCCGCGATGCGCCGACCTATACCATGGTCGAGGGCTCGGCCAACATCTGCAAGTGGATCGTCGCCCTCGACCAGCTTGGCATTCGCAAGGCGAACCGGTAAAAGATCCGATCAGGAAAGGAGCTCAACATGGATATCGTTGTTTTAGTCAAGCAGGTGCCCGACACGGAGTCTTTGGTTCAGATCGCGGGCGACGGCGCCTCCATCAAGAAGGATGATATCAAGTGGGTCATGAACCCCTACGATGAACTGGCCGTCGAAGAGGCCCTGCGCATCAAGGAGGCCAAGGGCGGCAGCGTGACCATCGTGTCGCTGGGACCCCAGAAGACCCAGGAAACCATTCGTACGGCGCTCGCCATGGGGGCCGACAAGGGCATTCACATCAACGACCCCCTGGCGGAAGGAAGCGATTCCCTGGCCACCGCCAAGATTCTGGCCGCCGCCGTCAAGGCCATCCCGTTCAATCTGATCATTGCCGGACAGCGGGCGGTGGATGAGGACAACTATCAGGTCGGCGCCGCCGTGGCCGAGTTGCTCGGCATCCCGCACGTGTCGCTGGTGGCCAAGGCCGAAATCCTCGACGGCAAGATCCGCTGCCACCGCGCCGTGGAAGGCGGCACCGTGGTGGTGGAGGCCACACTCCCGGCCCTCTTCACGACGCAGCGTGGTTTGAACGAGCCCCGCTACGCATCGCTTCCCGGCATCATGAAGGCCAAGAAGAAGCCCCTGGAGGCAAAGACCCTTGCCGACCTGGGCCTGGACCCTGCCGGGGTTGGCGCCGCTCACCGCAAGGTGGTCGTCAAGGCCCTGCGGCTGCCACCCGAGCGCAAGGCCGTGCGCATGATCCAGGCGGAGACGCCTGAGGCGATCGCCGCGCAGCTCGTCCGGATTCTGCACGAAGAAGCGAAACTGATTTGACCGTTGTTCCCGGAAAGGAGAAGAATATGGCACAGGGTGTGATTGCAATCACCGAACAGCGGGACGGGAAGTTCCGCAAGGTGTCTTACGAAGTGGTGAGCGAGGGCCGGCGTCTGGCCGATGGACTGTCCTGTCCGCTGACGGCCGTCATTATCGGCGCGGGCATCGAGGCGCTGGCAGCGGAGATCAAAAAGTACGGTCCGGACAAGATCGTGGTGTTGGACGACCCCGGGCTGGCGGACTACCGCACCGACGCCTACACGAACGTCGTCGCCGATGTGGTCGCATCCCTGGATCCGGCGGTCGTGATCGCCGGGGCCTCGGCGCAGGGCAAGGACCTGTGCGCGCGCCTGGCCGCCCGGCTGGACGCGGGGCTGGCCATGGACTGCACCGCCGTGTCGGTTCAGAACGGTGCCATCACCTGCACGCGGCCGATGTTCGGCGGAAAGATCTTCGCCGACGTGCAGATCCAAGGCGCGTTGCAGCTTATCGCCGTGCGGCCCAACGTCATGAGCATCACCGAAGCCGTGCGGGAGTCGGTCGTTGAGAAGCCGGCGGTCCGGCTGGGGGAGGTCAAGACCGCGGTGGTCGAAAAGGTGATGGACACCGGCAGCAAGATCGAGCTGACCGAGGCCGAGGTCGTCGTTTCCGGCGGCCGCGGCACGGCCGGCAATTTCACGCCGATCGAGGACCTGGCCGCGGCCATGGGCGGCGCCGTGGGGGCCTCGCGTTCCGCCGTGGACGAAGGCTGGCGCAAGCACGCGGATCAGGTGGGCCAGACCGGCAAAGTGGTCTCACCCGCGCTCTACATCGCCTGCGGCATCTCCGGGGCGATCCAGCACCTGGCCGGCATGTCGACCGCCAAAGTGATTGTGGCGATCAACAAGGACCCGGAAGCACCTGTTTTTTCCAAGGCGGATTTCGGCGTGGTCGGCGACCTCTTCCAGATTCTCCCGGCGGTGACGGAAGCCGTGAAGAAAATAAAATCCTGAGCCGGGGGATCCAACAACTCGAAGCACGGGATCCGAATTTCGAAATTCATTTTTAGGGCGTGAACATGGAACGAGAAAAGCTGGAATTCGACGTGCTTTTCGTGGGTGCGGGGCCGGCCAACCTGGCCGGGGCCATTCACCTGAAGAAACTCGCTCAGCAGCAAGGCCGCGACATCGAGGTCGGCATGATCGAAAAGGCCGAGTCGATCGGCGCTCATTCCTTGAGCGGCGCGGTGCTGGACCCCAAGGCGCTCATCGAGCTGATGCCGGATTTCCGCGCGAAGGGCTGCCCGGTCGAGGAAACGGACCTGCGCGATGGTGTGTTCTATCTGACCACGACCGGCCGGTTGCGGCTGCCCTACACGCCCCCCTACATGCATAACCAGGGCTGTTTCATCATCAGTCTCTCCAAGTTCTGCGCGTGGCTCGGGACCATCGCCGAGGAGTTGGGGGTGAACATCTTCCCCGGGTTTGCCGGCGTAGAGGCGCTGTACGACGAGGGCGGGCGACGGGTGATCGGCGTGCGCACCGGCGACAAAGGCGTCAACAAGGACGGCAAACCAAAGACCAATTTCGAGCCAGGGGTCGATTTGCTGGCCAAAGTGACGGTCTTCGGCGAGGGGCCCAAGGGGAGCCTGATCCGCGAGGTCGCCCAGAAACTCGGCCTATTTGCGGGCCGGATGCCCCAGGTCTTCGAAACCGCGGTCAAGGAAGTGATCGAGATTCCGACCGCGAGCCCTTTTTTAACCTCGCCCTTCACGGTGCTGCACACCTTCGGGTATCCCTTGGGGTTGAACACCAGGGGCGGGGGGTTCCTTTACCGGATGAAGGAAAACCGGGTGTCACTGGGATTGGTGGTCGGTCTGGATTATGAAGACCCCATGCTTGAACCCTATCAGGAGTTTCTGAAATGGAAGAAGCATCCGCTGATCGCAGATATCATCCGCGACGGCAAGGTGCTTCAGCAGGGGGCTAAGACCCTGTCCGCGGGCGGCCTTTACACGATGCCGCAGCTGGCCGTCGACGGCGCGCTGTTCGTCGGCGACAGCGCCTCCATGCTGAACGTCCAGCGGCTGAAAGGCATCCACACCGCCATGAAATCCGGCATGCTGGCAGCCGAGACGATTCTGACGGCCATAGAGAAGGGCGATTTTTCCGCGCCCGCCTTGGGGACTTTCGCGTCAAGGTGGATGACAGCTGGATCAGAAGCGAGCTTTATGCCGCCCGCAATTTCGGTCAAGCGCTGGCCCGGAAAGGAATTGCCAAATTCATCACCCTGGGCGCCCAGTTCCTCACCGGCGGCCGCGGATTCGTCGATCCGATGAACATCACCGACGATGCCTCTACCCTGCAGGCAGGCCATTTTAGGCCGCCGACCCAGGTTCCGGATCTCGACGGCAAACTTTATCTGGACAAGCTCACCGGGGTGTACCTCTCCGGCACCAAGCACGAGGAGGATCAACCCTGCCACCTGATCATCCCCGACACGGAATTGTGCGTGACGCGTTGCTGGGACACCTTCCGCAGCCCGTGTACCCGCTTCTGCCCGGGTCAGGTGTACGAGATGATCCAGGAACCAGAGGGCCGGCGGCGCCTGAAGCTCACCCCCTCCAACTGCCTGCACTGCAAGACCTGCGAGATCAAGGACCCGTTCAAGAACATCATCTGGACCTGTCCGGAGGGGGCCGGGGGGCCCAACTATTCCATCCTCTGAGGACGACGTCGTGGAAAGCCCAATCTCTGCGTTGCGCTGCGCCCCGCAGGCGTTGCGGCGTACGTCAGTACGCCTCACTTCGCGGGGCTTGCGCGCCTTGATCCTGGGCTTTGCACGGCGTCGTCCATCCTCGTTGGTTTCCTATCGATCCGTTTTTTGCCATAAATCCCCGGGTGAGTCGATGAAAGGAAAACTGCGTGAGTAAAGACATCGTCGAGAAAACGAAAAAGACGGCCGAGCTTTATTTCAAGGGCGTGCAGGACGAGCGGCCGTTCGATCTCTGGAGGGCTTTTGACAAGGATCTCGCCAAGGAGTTGTCCCTCTTCATCACCGGCCAGATGTATGCCCGCGAGAAAATCCCGCACCCGACCCGGCAGCTTGTCACCGTGGCCTGTCTGACCGTGCTGGCGCGTCCGGACGAGCTCAGGCTGCACATCCAGGCGGCGCTGAACGTCGGCTGCGCGC
This sequence comes from uncultured delta proteobacterium, assembly GCA_963785045.1. Classification (GTDB taxonomy): domain Bacteria; phylum Desulfobacterota; class Desulfobacteria; order Desulfobacterales; family SpSt-501; genus SpSt-501. The sequence goes on from CAWAUC010000027.1 coordinate 141,598, forward strand.
CGGCGGAAATCGCCGAGGTCATTTTTCAGACGATCGTCTACGGCGGTGTCCCGGCTGCCAACCAGGCCCTGAAGACGCTGAAGGCGGTGCTGGTCGAAAAAGGCCTCTGGCAAAAATCCTGACGGCTTCGCAGAAGCCGTCAGGATTTTAAGCCGATGAGCTCTCCGAGCTTGCGGGTGGTCCAGGGAAAGGGGGAGCCGCTCCGGGCGATGCGGGGCCAGTTCTGCCGGATGCTCGGGATGGCCTCCTTGCGCCACATGGCTCCCATGAAAAGCCCGATGAAGTCGGCGAACTTGCCGATCGCCTGCCCGCCCACCACCAGGCCCTCCTTGACGATGACCCTCAGGTAGTCCGGCCCCTCGTCGCGCTCGATGATTTCCAGCTGCCCCAGCTCGCACTGGGTGGCGCGGGTGGTCTTGCCGAAGGTGACGGCGTGGGTGTCGAAGAAATGGGCCCGTGCGAAGGCCCAGGCTCCCGGGTAGGCGGTCGTTAGACCCAGGATGTTGCGTGCGACCACCTGGGCCTGCTCCAGAGCGTTGTGTTTGAGCTGAAACATGGCATCCTCGCCCGTGCAGGCATCCACCGTCTCCACGCAATCCCCGCAGGCAAAGATGCCGGGGACGCTGGTTTCCAGCTGCGCGTTGACGCGGATACCGCGTTGCACTTCGATGCCGGCGGTCTGGGCCAGGGCCTTGCCGGGTACGACTCCGGTAGCGATCACCACGGTGTCGCACGGGATACGGCGCTTATCCGTGACGACGGCGGAAACCCTTTCCGTGCCTTCGATGACCAGCACCTTCTCCGAGGTCAGAACCCGAATCCCGCAGCGCTGCAGGTTTGCCGCAAGCCGCCGGGAGCTTTCCGGATCGAAGAGAGCCGGCAGAATCCAGTCGAGCAGCTCGATGATGGTCACCTCGTAGCCCCTCTTTTTCAGAGCCTCGCCGGCTTCGATGCCGATGGCGCCCGAGCCGATCACCACCGCCGCGAATCCGCTGGATTGGTCCAGTCGGTCGGCTTCGGAGAGCTGCTTGCAGCTGTGGACTCCCGGTGTGTCGATGCCCGCGATGGGGGGGATGAAGAGGCTGCCTCCGTGAGCCAGCACCAGCCGGTCGTAGCCGAGGGTCGACGCCTTTTTCGGTGGTGACGGCGCGGGCCTCCGGGTCGATGGACGTCACGCGTTGCTCGAGCAGCAGGCGAATGCGCTGCGAACGGTAGTCCTCCCAGGCCTTGCGGAAGACGGCCTGACGCGGCACATCCCGGCCGATGAAATACGGCAGCGAGCACGGGTCGTATTCCGGAAAGCGTTCAGCCGAGACGATGGTGATGTCCAGATCGCTCCGGGCCTTGCGCAGGCAGAAGGCCGCTTCGTTTCCGGCGATGCCGTTGCCGACGATGAGCACTTTCATGGGGTTTTCCGACGTGTGGGTTTCTTAAACGCATTTTTTGCAATCGCTGCACCTTCTCGGCATTTTCTGGCAACCGCCTGGCGTGCCTCGGATACTTTCAACGCCCCGCAATCCCGGCAGGCTTTGACGCACCAGGGGCCGGTGCCATCGTCCGCGCACAGATCGCACGTCATGGTTTTGCCCGTGTGCGGGCTGACCACCGGAGCGGCGAACGGGCAGATATAGATACAGGCCCGGCAGCCGATGCACCGGTCGGGGTCGGTGACGACGGCGCCCTCGGCGGTGCGGCCCCTGGCGTTCATGGGGCAGCACTTGATGCAGGGCGCCTGCTCGCAGGCCTGGCACAGCAATGGCACGTGGGAGCTGCCGCCGCCTAAGGGCAGGATGTGAATGCGGGAATGCTGCGGGCTGCATCGGCCGGTGTGCATCATGGCGCAGGCCATTTCGCAGAGCCGGCAGCCCGAGCATTTTTCGGAGTCAATATGGATAAACGAATTCGTGTCGGGCAGCATAATCGAGTGCATCCATGTTTGGCTATAAAGTAGCTGTTTTATAACTTGAAATGATCGTTGAATTCAACTAAAAAAGAAATGCAGTTGACCCCGCTTCCTTCTGCCGGTAGGGTTAGTCGCAGCCACCGGGTTTTTTCCGCATCGGCTGCGGGTTGGCTGTCGCGGTGAAGTTCACCCTTTACGGGAAACGAAATCCGAACATGGGCAACTCCGAGCTGCAGAAATTTCTTCGCTACCGCTGGATTATTTTCTGGGTTCTTTCCGGCGGCTACATGCTCGTCTACTTTCATCGATTGTGCCCTGCCGTCGTCGCGGTCGATATGATGCAAGACCTGAAGACCGGCGGCCTGCTCACGGGGCTGCTGTCCGCGGCCTACTTCTACCCTTACGCCGTCATGCAACTGCCGGCCGGCCTGCTCTCCGATTCCTGGGGGCCGCGGAAGACCATCACCATTTTCTTTCTGGTGGCGGCAGGCGGTTCGGTTCTCCTGGGGGTGGCACCTTCGGCCGCCTGGGCCTTGGCCGGCCGGGCCCTGGTCGGGATCGGTGTCGCCATGCTCTTCGTGCCGACGATGAAGATTCTCGCCGAGTGGTTTCGGGTAGGCGAGTTCGCCGTCATGACGGGAATCCTCATGGCCGTCGGAGGGCTGGGGTCTTTGATTGCGGCCGCACCCCTGGCCTGGCTCAGCGTCTGGATCGGTTGGCGCCTGTCGTTTGTTGTGGTGGGGGCCCTTACACTGGTCCTGGCCGCACTGGTCTGGACGGTGGTGCGCGATCGGCCGGCGGATCTCGGCTGGCCGTCTCCGGCCGAACATCTCCAGTCCAAAGCCGAATCCATCGCTCTCCTGGAGGGCATCCGCCGGGTGGTCGGCTGCAGGGCGTTCTGGCCGCTGGCGGTCTGGTTCTTTTTCGAGTGCGCCGTGTTTTTTTCCTTTGGCGGTCTGTGGGGTGGCCCGTACCTCATTCAGGTCCACCACTTGAGCAAGGACCAGGCCGCGAACGTGCTGTCCATGCTGGCGGTCGGGATGATGGTGGGAAGCCCGTTGTTGAGCTATGTTTCCAACAACATCTTCCGCGCACGCAAACCGGTCCTGGTCCTGTCCAGTCTCATCACGACGGGGATCGCCGCCCTGCTGGCATTCCGGACGGCCCAGGTGACCCCCGGGATGCTCTCGGTGATGTGTTTCGGGCTGGGGATCTTCTCCAGTGCCATCGTGGTGATCGGGTTTACCGCCAACAAGGAACTTTTTCCGGTTCAAATAGCCGGAACCGCCACGGGCCTGGTGAACCTGTTCCCGTTTGCCGGCGGAGCCATCTTCCAACCGGTCCTGGGGTATCTGCTCGAGGGCCAGGGCCGGGTCGATGGGGCCTTTACGCTGTCCGGTTACCAACAGGCGTTTCTGACTCTGTTTGTGTGCTCCCTGATCGCCCTGGGGGCCGGCTGTTTTGTCAGGGAAACCTTCCGGCGGAATTAGAATGAATACGTCGGGCACCCGCGTGCGTCAAGGGTCGAGTGGAATTGCAGCGAGGGCGCATTCTGGCCGCCGGTTCACACGCTGCGGCGATGCCCGAAGCCCTCATGTCGAAAAGGAGAAAAGGGTATGAAGTTAAAACAGATTGTGGTGTCCATCGAAAACGCACCGGGTCGGCTCTATGAAGTGACCGAAGCCCTGGGCAAGGCGGGGATCAACCTGAGAGCCCTCAACCTGGTGGATACAGGGGCGTTCGGGCAGTTGCGTCTCCTGGTATCGGATGTCGCCAAGGCGCGCCGCGTCCTCATGGAGCTTCACATCCCTGCGTATGTGAATGATGTTGTGGCCGTTGAGATCGAGGACCGGCCCGGCAGCTTGGCCCGGCTTCTGAAGCCGCTCACCGAGGCCAACGTCAACGTCGTGTTCATGTATGCCCATATCCGCTATTCTTCGGGCAACGCGGTGATGATCTTCCGCTTCGGCGACAACGACCGTGCGATCGAGGTGCTCCAGGCCAGCGGCGCCAAGCTGCTGGATGCCGATGATTTCGGAATTCTCGAGACCGAAAATTGATGCCCGAAGGCGCCGCAATGGCTGCTGGAAAAAACAAGAAAGCGATTTCGGCTACAAGCTCACCCCCGACGGCTGTAAGCCCTGCCGGCCATCCGGCAAAGAAAGCTGCGGCCGCCGGGCATCCGAGCCAGCGCGCGCTGAGGCAGCCTCCGGAGTGCGCCCTGGAGGTCTCCGAGACCAGCCGCCGGGCGGAACAGCGCTACCGTGCCTTCCTTAATTTCCTGCCGGACCCGGTCTTCGTTTTCAACCTGGACAGCACGGTCTCTTACCTGAACCCCGCTTTTGAAAAGGTCTTCGGCTGGACGCTTGAGGAGCTGCAGGGAAGAATTATCCCGTTCGTCCCGGCGGAGTTTAAAGCGCAAACCCGCGAGGGGATCAAGCGGCTGTACCGGGAAAAAGTCATCCACAATTTCGAAACCAAGCGACTGACCAAAGACGGACGGCTGCTCGACATGATTATCGACGGCGCCATTTTCTACGATGATGACAACCAACCGGCAGGCCAGGTCATTACCCTGCGGGATGTGACTCAAGACAAGCGCACCGCCCGCATCAACCAGGCCATGTTTCGGATTTCCCAGGCCTTGTATCAGTTTCGGACGCTGAATGCGCGACTGGAATTCATCACCCGCGAGGTCCGGCAGCTGCTGGACGTCGAGGGCGCGATGGTCATTCTTCTGGACGATGACAACAAAGAGTTCTTCTTCCGCGAGGCTGTTTTCGATGACATCGACACCGGCCAGCGGATGAAAGAGATCCGTTTCCCGTCCGACAAGGGGGTGGCCGGAGAGGTGTATCGAACCGGCAAGCCGCTGATGGTCAACGATACCTCTCAGAGCCCCTTCTTTTTTGCCGGGGTGGACGAGAAGGCCAGCTACCGCACGCGCAGCATGCTGGATGTGCCGCTGGTGACTCAGAAGCGCATGATCGGCGTGCTGTGCGCCGTGAACAAAAAGGACGGACCGTTTATCGATGCCGACGTCGCGCTGCTGAGCAACCTGGCCAACCTCGTGGCCCTGCCCATCGAGAACGCCAGCATTCTGGAGACCCTTGAGCACTCCTTTCAGGAGGTGAAAAGCCTCAACCGCGCCAAAGATCGAGTGATCCATCACCTCTCCCACGAACTCAAGACCCCCCTCGCGGTGCTCTCCGCCTCGCTGAACCTTCTGGCCAAGCCGCTCGCCAGGCTGAACGACGACCGGCGCTGGGAACAGACACTGGATCGCGCTCAGCGCAATCTCCAGCGCATCCTGGACATGCAGTACAAGATCGAGGATATGCTGCAGGGGAAGGGGGAGGCTGCCCACCGCATGCTGTCGATCCTGCTGGATCAGTGCACCGATGAACTGGAGGCGCTGGCGGCGGAAGAGTTCGGAGAAGAAAGCGCCACCGAAAGGCTGCGCCGCAGGATCGACTGGATCTTCGGGCCGCGGGATTCAAAATCGGAGAAAATCAACCTGGCCCGGTTCGCGGGCGAAATCCTCAAGATCCTGCGCCCCAAATTCGCGCACCGCCGGGTCGCCGTGGAATTCAACCCGGAGCAGACCGGGCCCATCCTCATTCCCGCTGAAGTCCTGGGAAAGGTCATCGGGGGCTTGCTGCGCAACGCGGTTGAAAACACGCCGGACGGCGGCGAGGTCCGGGTGACCGTTCGAACCGGAAAGGCCGGACCGGAGCTCGAGATTCGGGATACGGGAATTGGAATCACCGCAGAAAACCAACAGTTGATCTTAGGCAATTTCTTCACGGCGTATGAGCCGTTGCAGTATTCCACGCGCAGGCCCTACGATTTCAAGGCGGGTGGAAAAGGCTTCGACCTCCTGCGCATGCAGATCTTTGCAGAGCGCTTCGGGTTCAAGATCCGGATGAACTCCAGGCGTTGCCGTTTCATCCTCGATGAGAAAGAGGACTGCCCGGGGGACGCTGGCGAATGCGTGCCGTTGCGCAACGCGGATCAATGCCGTGATACGGGCGGCACCACGATCACGGTGCAGTTCCTTCCGGCGGCGGCCGGCGAGAAAGACACCGCATAACAGGCTCACCTGTGAATGGCGGAGGACGTATCGGCATGGGGAGTGAAAAAGACCCAAAACCGGCAGCAAACGCATCGCCTGCCCGGTTTTTTCAGGAAATCAGCATCGAGTTCCTCATTCACGAACTCAAGGACCCCGTCGCGGTCATCGAAACCGGCCTGCGTACGGTGCTGGAGAAGCAGGATCAATACGGCCCGCTGAGCGCCAAGCAGGCCAACACGCTGCTGCGCAGCCTGCGCAACACGCGCAAAGCCCGGGGGATCCTCAACGACCTGCTGGAGATCGGCCGCTCCGAAGCCGGATGTCTGGCCTGCTCCCGCTTCTCTCCGCTCGCCTCCGTGCGGCAGGCGCTCAAGGATGCCCTGGAGACGGTGACCGGGCCGGCGGCCGAGGCCATCGGCACCTACCAGATCGAAGATGAACTCACCAAGCTGCTGACCGGCCACGGCATCTTCGTTCACGCGCGCGCCGCCGCGACGGCCGCGGAGATGTTCCAGGACGAAACCAAATTCCGCCAGATCGCCGGAAATCTGTTCAAAAACGCGCTGCATCATCGCAAACAGCGCATGGACGTGCAGATGATCGTCGAAGGCGACCGGTTCGTGCTGGCGGTCAAAGACGACGGTCCTGGGATCGAACCGGACCAGCACGATCTCATCTTCAGACGGTATACCCAGCTTGCGGAGTGTACGTTGGTCGAGCGCAAAGGACACGGACTGGGGCTTGCCGGGGCGCTCATTCTGGCCCGATCTTTGGGCGGGGATATCCAAGTGACCAGCCGCAAGGGGGCGGGTGCGACGTTCAGCCTGACGGTGCCCCTGCAGGTGAAAGCGGTCTAACCGGCGCACACGGGACCGATCAGAAGAAAGCCGATACACGCTGAGTCAAAAACAAGGAGGTCACCGATGACAGTTCCAAAATCCTACATCAAGGACAAACACATCCTGGCCGTCGACGACGAGCAGGACATCCTTGATACGATCGCAGAAATTCTGGAAGAGGCCCGTGTCGATCCTGCCAGCGATTACGCGACCGCTTCCAGGAAAATCAAGGAGAAGCACTATGATCTCGCCATCCTGGACATCATGGGGGTCAATGGATTGCAGTTGCTCGAGGAGGCCGTCGAGCGCGGCATCCCGACCGTCATGCTCACCGCGCATGCCATCACCCCCGAAACCCTCATGGACTCCATCCGCAAGGGTGCCATCTCCTATCTGCCCAAAGAGACCTTGGCCGATCTGGATGTGCTGTTGAACAACCTGCTGGGGTGCTTCGAGCGAGGTGAGCCACCATGGAAGCTTCTGTTCGAGAAGCTGGGCGACTATTTCGACAAGCGTTTCGGCCCGGATTGGAAGGCGAAGGACCGTGAATTCTGGTCGGAATTCAGCCGCACCTACCAGATCGGCAAAGGCATCCAGGAACGGCTCAAACACGATCCCAGGATCCTGGAAAAGGGCATATGACGGTTTTGCGGGATTCGAGCTTGATGCGGGTTGCGAAATTCGGATTTTCTTTGAGGGCATCCGAAGGATGCCCTCAAAGAAAAGGGATCGGTTTGCCCGTACGGTAGGCAAGCGCCTGGCAGACGGCGATGAGGCGGCCACTTGAGTCGGTGACTTTGATATCGTAGTTCGCGGTCCTTTTGGTCTGGGCAACGCGCCGGGCTTCGGCGTGCAGGCGGTCGCCGGGCTCGGGGCTGGCGATGTACGTCACATTGACATTCAGCGCGACCGCTACCGTTCCGTCCGTCTGCCCCGCGGTCTCAAACGCTTCGTCGATCAACCCGAACAGGACCCCGCCGTGCGCGCGGGCATAGATGTTGTCCTGGCGCGAGGGGTCGTAGAGCATGCTCACCCGGGAATAGCCCTCCTCCAGCTCGAGCAGTTCGATGCCGAGCAGCCGCGCAAACGGTTCCTGGTGAGCGGCGTTCATGATTGCGTCTCTGACCTTCCGATCCATCACGCACCTCCGCCGTAACGTGGGTTCAAAAAACAGCATGAGCTGTTTATCAGAACGTTGGGCCTGCTACAATCCAAAACCCGGGAGCCTGCCGGTCATCATCCTGATTCTTTCCAAATCGGATGAGGCCAAGTTCGGCGATCCAATTTATCCAACCTCGATGCTCTTCGCCAATAAATTCGGCGCTTATACCACATTGACATGTATGAAAACATATTATAGTAATAAAGACCATTCATTTAGTTTCATGCAATACAGTTACTGAAAATTCCACGAAAACACGATCGAATTTCCTGTTTCAATCATCACCATATTAAATTTGAATCCGGTAAGAGCGGGCGCATGTTCCGGATAACCAACCACACTCGTTCCCACGGAAAGGGAGGTGCAGTATGAGTCTCAGGCATCGTGCATTCTCAACATTGCTATTCTTGATGGGATTGTCGCTCCTGTTTGCGCCAACCACTCAAGCCGCAAAACCGATCGTCATTGGATGCCCCCTTTCGATGGCCTTCCTTTACGGCTGGGATGCCGAGCGCGGTGCTACCCTCGCAATCGAAGAAATCAATGCTGATGGCGGCGTGGCTGTCGGCGGAGAAAAGCGGCCGTTCAAAATAGAAGTCATCGACACCCGTGACCTCGAACCCGGGGTGCCGGTGAGCGAGGCGCTGCTGGCCATGGAAAAGCTGATTCTGGATAAGAAAGCGGATTTCATTATTGGCGGTCCGGTCCGCTCCGAAGCGGCTCTGGCGGCCATGCCGCTGCTCTCAAAATATAAGAAAGTTTCCATCCTCACCACCGGGGCGCTGACCCCGAAATACAACGACCTGGTGGCCGAACAGTACGACAAATTCAAGTACTGCTTTCGTATCCACGGTGAGGCCAAGAACCTGGTCGGTGAAATTTTCGCCAATTTTACCGAACTGAAAGAAAAGTACGGCTTCAAGAATCTATTTATTGTCGCCCAGGATGTCAGCCACGCCCGCGGTGCGGCTGAACTCGTTAAAGCGATCGCTACCAAAAAAGGATGGAATGTAACCGGGCTGGAAATTTATCCCACCGGCGCAACCGATTTTTCAATGGGGCTGCTGAAGGCCAAGGATACCCAAGCGGATATAATCAACATCTGGATGGACATGCCCGAAAGCGCCATACTGCTCAAACAATGGTACGACATGAAAATACCGGCGCTTCCTTTTGGCTCCACCCTGGCTGCCGCCGAGCAGCCCGGTTTCTGGAAAGCAACCAACGGCAAGGGGGAATTCACGCTCTGCAACGTGGTCAATGCCGGCAATGCCCCTTCCAACGCCACGCCATGGACGATGAAGTTCTACGACGCCTACACCAAGCGCTGGGGGGTCGAACCGGAAGGCTTGGGAACATCCAGCAGCTATATGGCCGTGTATGTCTTGAAGGACGCCATTCAACGCGCCGGCAGTCTCGACTCCAACAAGGTTGTGGAGGCACTGGAAAAAACCGATATCATGGGGGTATACGGAAGGGTCCGATTTGACCCCAAGAGCCACCAGATCATTCCTTCAACCGATCCCAAAGAGGGTGCTGTCGGCAGTATCCTGCAATGGCAGGACGGCAAACGGGTCGTGGTCTACCCCAAGAGTATTGCCACGGGAGAAATTTTGCTGCCGCCCTGGATGAAAAAATAAATGCCGGGGCTGGCGCCGGCCGCTGCGAGCGGAGACGCAGGCGAAAAACGTCCCATCCGCTGGTCCCGTGATCAGCCTCACTAGTCGAACGGATGAACCGGAATGGAAATATTCATCTACGGTACGATCAACAGCGTGGCGTTGGCCCTTTATGCATTGGGCTTCGCCTTGGTGTACGGCATCAGCCGCCTGCCCAATTTTGCCCACGGCGCACTGTACGTGCTGAGCGGGTTCATTGCCTGGAGCGCCCTGAACATACTGGGGATCAACCACCTGCTCAGCATTCTCGTGGCCATTGCCGTCACGGCCGTCGTCGGCTCCGTCATCTATCAGTTTTTCCTGATCCGTATCAGGGGCATGGAGATTTCGGAAATCATCGCCACCTATGCCATTGCGCTCGCCATTCTCGAGGGGCTGAGATGGGGGGGATTCAAGGGCATGACCTACACCCTGCCGCCGTTCATCGAGGGCAGTGCGACCATCGCCGGGATTTCCGTCGACTACCAACGGCTGCTGGTGGTAGGCGTCGGGGCGGCCCTGGTGGCTTTTTTGTGGCTGTTTACCCACAAGACCCGCATCGGCCTGGCGTTGAGGGGCATGGCCCAGGACGAGCGCGCGGCGCTCATGCTGGGGATTGACTCGGACGTCATGGCGGTCGTGGCCATGGGCCTCGGCTCCTCGCTGGCGGCTCTCAGCGCCATGTTGCTTCTGCCGCTGGGCAACATCGTGGTGGAGTCCGGCTACAATGTGCTGATTTTGGCCATCGCCGTCTGCATCGTCGGCGGGCTTGGCAGTTGGGCCGGTGCGGTTCTGGCTGCTTTTATCATCGGTTTTGCACAGATTCTAACGGCTGTCTATCTGGGGTCTCATTACCAGATGGTCGTCGCCCTGCTGGCCATCATTCTGACACTCATCTTCAAACCGTCCGGCATTTTCGGCCAGCAGAAGGAATTGGAGGAGCGGGTTTGACCACGGGAACGCAGCAGCGTCGCAAAGAAAGGATCGATCGGGGCCTCAAAGTCAGGACGGAGGGGATTTATGCGTTGATGTCCTGGCGCGAACTTGGGTACCTGATCATGCCGCGGTTCGTCATCATCGTTGGCCTGCTGGTATTGCCGCTGGTGATTCCCGACATGTACTGGCAGCGGGTGATTTCGATCGTATGCATTTACGCCCTTCTGGCACTGAGTTTCGACTTCCTGGCGCACCACGTGGGCCTGGTCTCACTCGGCGGCGCCTTCTTTGTGGGGGTCGGCGGGTATTTGTCGGCCGTCCTGAACAGCATATTCGGCTTTCCCGCTCTGCTTTCAATCGCCGGCGCCACCGTTGTCGGCGGCATCATCTGCACCCTGCTGCTGTTGCCGTGCCTGCCGCTGCGCGGTGTCTACTTTGCCATTGTCACGTTGATGTATCCTCTGTTCATGGCTCGCGTCATTGAGGCGCTGGATATCTTGGGAGGCACCGACGGGATCATGGGCATCGACAGCTTGCCGAGCGCCTGGATGGAGCAATATTTCATCATCGGCATGCTGGTGCTGTTTCTTTTCGGCCTTCGCAGGCTGGTCAATACCGACCTCGGGTTGGTGCTGCGGGCCGTGAAGGACAACGATCAGGCGGTGCGGGCCTCCGGGATGAACATCACCACCTACAAGGCCTTCGCCGTGTTCATCGCCTCGGCCATCGGTTGCTTTGCCGGAGCGAGCCTGGTGCACATCTACATGTGGGCCGGCATTTCCACTTTCGCCCTCGACTTTTCAGTGCTGCCCATTGCCGCGACCGTCATCGGCGGCAGCGGAACCCTGGTGGGCCCGGTGATCGGCTGCCTCCTTCTGGTCCCCCTGTCGGAACTGCTGCGGGATTTCGGCACGCTTCGGATCGTTTTTTACTCACTCATCCTGCTGGCCTTCGTTGTCTTTCGCAGCGAGGGGCTGATGGCGTATGGCCAACGGAAATATCACCAGATCGAAAGGTGGAAAAAAATATGAAGGAGGGACCGATTCTGCAGATCCAGGAGATCACCAAAACCTTCGGCGGCATCATCGCGCTCAACCGGGTGAGTTTCGGGGTCGGCGAGGGGGAAATCCTGGGCATCATCGGTCCGAACGGATCCGGAAAAACAACCACCGTCAACTGCATCACCGGTTTTGTGAAGCCGTCTTCCGGCCGCATCCTGTTCCGGGGCAAGGACATCACCGGCAAGCCACCCCATAAGATTGCCGACATGGGACTGACGCGCACGTTCCAGATCATGCGCCCCTACTTCAGCCTGCCCGCCTACAAGAACCTGGTGATTCCGCTCTTTTCCCCCCGGGCCCGGCGCACCGGCGGCTGGCGCGGCGGCGGCCGGCGCGGCGACCGGAACACCGTTGGCATCGATATCCTGGAGGAAATCGGTTTCGAGCGCGACTCCTACGTGCCTTTCAAGGTGACGTCGACCCTTCCGACCGGCTATCTCAAGCGGCTGGAGCTGGCCCGCTGCCTGGCGCTCAAACCCGAGCTGATCATCTGCGATGAAGTTTTCTCCGGATTGAGCATGAGCGAAATCGCGAGCATGGTGCCCCTGATCGAACGGCTCCAAATGAGCGGCATCACGTTGATCATGATCGAACATCGCCTGCGGGAGCTTTTCAAGGTGGCGGACCGGGTTCTGGTGTTGAATTTCGGTGAGAAACTGGTCGAGGGATCCGCCGCGGAGGTGATGGCCGACCCGCGGGTGCGAGAAGCTTATTTCGGGTCGGAGACGGTCGAGGAGGTGATGCGCCATGCTTGAGGCGACCGGTCTCATGGTGTTTTACGAAAACATGCTGGCCCTCAACAACGTGAGCATCCGCTGCGGTGAAAACCAAATTGTCGGGGTGTTCGGTGCCAACAGCGCCGGTAAGTCCACGCTGATGTACGCGCTATCCGGCATCATGCTCGATATCCGCAGAAAGGAAGAGATGGCCGGAGGGGAGCGCATCACCCTCACCGGCAGCATCCGGTACCGGGACCAGGAGATCACGGCCCTGAAATCAAGCCGCCGGGCACGGCTTGGAATCGTTCTTTGTCCGGAGCGCCGCCGAATCTTCAAGGAATGCAGCGTCCTGGAAAACCTGAAAATCGGAGGTTACCTGGCGACGGCCGCCCAGGCGCAGGAAACCCTGGAATACGTCTTCAAAATCTTTCCGGCCCTGACCAAGCTCAAAAGCCGGCTGGGCGGCTTTTTGAGCGGCGGCGAGCAGCAGATGCTGGCCATTGGCCGGGCGCTGATGGCCCAGCCGAAAATACTTCTCCTGGATGAGCCTCTGATGGGCCTCAGCCCGTTGATGCAGGCCATGCTGATGCAGGCCACGCGGGAAATCCGGGACGAGCGCAAAATCTCCATCGTCATTACGGAACAATACGCGCGGCCGGTCATTCCAATCGTAAACTACGCTTTCATCCTGGAAAACGGCTCAGCCGTCCTCGAGGGCACCCGGGAAGAGCTGTTGAACAACCCGGATGTGCGGTCAGCCTATTTCGGGATTTAACAGGGATCAGAATCCGATAAAAGGAGTCAGATGGGAGATGCCTCTCCACCCCGATGCACTCGAAAGTGAATTGACATTCACGCGGTTCGACCGGATGAGCGAGCGATATCCGGACCTAACTGCCGTTTTTTATCTCGGGGAACGCTTCTCGTACCGCCGTCTGAGGGAATTGAGCGAACGTTTCGCCGGCGCTCTGGCCGGCTTGGGCGTCGGCAAGGGCGACCGGGTAATGGTTTACATCGCCAACTCCATCCAGTGGGTCATCGCTTTTTTGGGCATCCAGAAGATTGGCGCCGTGGTCGTGCCGGTGTCTCCGATCTATACCTCCCACGAGATCGCATACATGGTCGCAGACGCCGGGGTTGAAACCGCCATCTGCATGGACACCAATTATTGTTACGTCAAAGAAGCGTCCGCCAAAACCGGTCTTAAACGGGCGATTGTGACAAACCTGGCGGATCTTCTTCCGCCTTGGAAAAGATATCTGGGCCAGCTTTTCGACAAGATACCTTCCGGGAAAATCGAAAAGGATGACCGGGTCATTTCCTTCCGATCGATGTTGGCGCACCCGCCCTTGGTTGGAAAGACGCCGATCGATCCGTGGCGTGATTTGTCCTACGTTCTCTACACCGGAGGCACCACCGGGTTCCCCAAGGGCGTTCAGGGCACGCACATCGGCATGACCTCCTACGTGAACGACGTCACGGAAGACGTGGGCGGGGATCATCTCATGGAAGGCGGCGACACCTATATTGCCATCAATCCTCTGTTTCATATTATGGCGTTGGGGCTTTTCATGGCCGTCGGATTGAACAAGGGCAACACCGTCATGCTGATGCCGGTGCCTCAGGTCGACGCAATTCTGGCGACGATCGCACGCAACCGGGTTCGGTGGATGCTGGGCGTTCCGACGCTTTACCGGATGATACTCGAAAACGACCGCTTCGAGCAGTACGACCTGAGTTCCCTGAAATTTTGTTTCTGTGGCGGCGATGTTCTCCCCGAGGAAGTAAAGAAACGGTGGCGGGATCGCTGCAGCATCCCCATCTACCAGGTTTACGGCTCCACGGAAGTGGGGCATGTGGCCTACAGCAAAATCGGCATGGAGCCCAGCCCCAGTGCCATCGGCTATCCCCTGAAGAGCCGAGAGTGCTTGATCGTCGATCCGGAGACCCTCGCACCGGTGGCCGGGGACCAGATCGGCGAGCTTCTGGTCACGTCCCCTTTCACGATAAAAGAGTACTACAACAAGCCCGAGGAAACGCGAAAAACATTTCTCGAGCTCAACGGAAAAACGTGGTGCCGCATGGGGGACTTCGTCAGCGCGAAACCGACGGGCGAGCTGATTTATGTCGAACGGTCCGCCGACATCATCAAGCACAAAGGCTACCGCGTCTCGGCCTCCGAAGTGGAAGCCACCCTCCAGGACAACCCCACGGTGATCGGTGCATGCGTGGTCGGTGTCCCGGATCCCAAGGTGGGAGAGCGGATCAAAGCCATCGTCGTGTTGAAAGAGGATGCCCGCGGTGTGGGCGGCACCGAATTGATCAAGTGGTGTCGAGATCGTCTGGCGCCCTATAAAGTCCCGGCCTACATCGAATTCAGGGACATGCTTCCGAAATCAAAAGTCGGCAAACTGCTCCGGCGCGAGATCCGTGACGATGAACGCCGGCGGGTATCGAAGGGAGAGAAGGGGGCTCGCCACGAAGAGGGTAAAAATTGAGCTTTGTGCCATGTGCGAAAAACGACAAAGGAACATTTAAAATGACCGACAGTATTTTATGCAACAAGCGCTTGCTGGCCGTAGACGACGAACCCGATGTCCTCGACACACTGCAGGATATCCTGACGGAACACCCAGGGCTGATTCTGGACCGGGCGACCGACTATGAGACCGGTTTTCACTTGCTGCGCTCCTGGACGTACGATGCCGTTATTCTGGACATCATGGGTGTACGAGGATTCGATCTCCTTAATGCAGCGGTTCACCTGGGGTTCCCGACCATTATGCTCACCGCCCATGCCCTTTCCTCCGATTACCTGAAAAAGTCGATCGAGATGGGAGCGCGTGCCTACATTCCGAAGGAAAAAATGTCGGACATCGCCGAGTTTCTGGAAGATGTCCTGTCCCTGGAGCACCGATCCAGCCTGATGCATATGTTCAATAAGCTCGGCAGTTTTTTCAACAGCAGATTCGGCTCAAAATGGATGGAAAATGAAAAGAATTTCTGGGAGCAGGTGGCTTCCGGGAAATACGAACCGAACCCCGTGATTTTCAAAAAGTGACGTGCCGGAATCTCTTTTAAAACCTTTCCCCGTCGGTCACTACTGCGCGTGCACAACTTGACTTTCAATCAGCCGGGGTTTACGTTTTTTGCAAACTTCTCAAGTGGCATTGCTTTCTACGGCCGTGTTTCCGGCTGCCCTTGCCGAGGGTGGCAAACCCTCTTAGGCGGTCCTATGCGTTTCATCAAGCTCATTTTTCTTCTGGGCACAGTCACTTACATCTTCCAATCTGCGTCAGACCTCTGGTCCGGAAGCATCTATACCTGGACCGACAAAAACGGCACGGTTCACATCACTGAGACCCCGCCGCCGCCCGGGGCTGCTGTGGAAAACGTGATGAGCAACCCGGCCGAACCCCCGGACTCGGTTCCGCCCACCCAACCGCAGCCGTCACAGTCGGTTTGGAAATGGAATATCCAGCAGGCAGAGCAGCAGGTCCGGCAGGCTCAAGAGCAACTGGAGGCGGCGAGGCAGAAGGCAGCGGAAGCGGAACGAGAGGCGCAGCAGACCATCCAGCAGTCCAAGGAGTACATCGACTCGCACAACAACAACCAGTACATGCGCTGGGCGTTCAGATACAAATTGAGGATGGCGGCGGAGGCCGCTCAGGCGGCTCAAGCGAAGGCCCAGGAAGCGGCCGGCCAGGTGCAACAGGCTGAACAGCGGGTCGCTGATGCCCTGCAGCAGGTGCAGGGCGCTCGAGAGGACGCCGCTCTGCATAATCCATCCGAATGAAACTGCTTCCTCATTTTCGGCTTGACAACGCCGTTTAAACTAAAGTATGGTTGAACCATTGAATTTTTTTGGACAACCTGGTGTTTGGGCCCTCAGGAGTCTGGTCAAACACCGAACCACTAGAAGTGGTTTCAAAACCTCGGATCACGCCCGAGGGCCGGGCGCAGGCCGATTCGAAAGTGCAGCAACCACGTTAGGTTGTGAGCATTTCGAGAAGCCTGCAACGCTGCCAGCGGGCGCCAGACGGGGGTATCCACTTCTAACCGTCCGTCACCCTTCATGTTCACCAAAGTCCGACAGATCCGCGCCTTCGAGAGCGTCATCCAGCAGATGGAGGCCGCCATTCTCCACGGCAGCCTTTCCGTCGGCGACCGGCTGCCCTCGGAGCGCGAGCTGCAGACGCTGATGGACGTCAGCCGCAACACGCTGCGAGAATCCTTGCGGGTGCTGGAGCAGAAGGGGCTGGTGGAGATCCGCAAGGGCCACCGCGGCGGAATCTTCGTCAAGGAGATCAACGCCGACTCCATGGCCGAAAGCCTGGGGATTTTCGTTCAATCCCAGCGCATCACGATGGAGGAGATTTCGGAGTTCCGGCAGGACCTCGAAGGGTTGATGACCCGCCGGGCGGCCCTGCGGGGTGGCTCCAAAAACATGGGCGAACTCAAGCGGCTCTTGAAACAGGCGGTGGATCTGGCTGAATCGGGCGTCGCGAAATGGGATGAGTTCATGCAGGTGGACAAGGAAATACACCTGGCTATCGCCCGCATCGCCGGAAATCCCCTGCACCATTTTTTCCTGGAAACCGTGCACAGCAATTTCCATCGCTACCACATCACCGCATATTTGCCCCGGGACGAGGAGACGATTCAGACCACCCTGGCGGAATTGAAGGACATCGTCGCGGCGGTGACCCGGGGGGAGGCGGAGCGCGCCGAAACCCTGGCCCAGGAGCACGTGCGTCGTGCCACTACGGCCATGAAGAAGCATTCGGCTGCCCGGGGGCAGGGCGCTGCCCGCGGTCCGCGTGCCGGTCAAGCGTCGCGCGCCATCATCTAAAATGCGAAAACCCTGGACAGGAGATCACCCATGACCACGATCCGTCTTGAAACCCACAGGCCGATTCCCATCGAAGGTGCGGCCGAGAAAGCGGGCGTCGGCAGGACCGGGCTAAGCGCCCGGGTGCGACTGGGGGTCGAACGCAACCGCACGACTCCGCCCGAACTGCACCCGGAACGGGCCGTTTCCGCAACGCGCAGCTACCGGGAGACCGAAGGGCAACCGCTCACCACCCGCCGGGGCCGGATGCTTCTGCGGATCGTGACCGAGCACCCGGTGAAAATCCAGGAGGGGGAGCTCATCGTCGGCATGAAGACCATGACCCCGCGCGGCTCACCCGTGTTCCCCGAGGTCAGCTGCGACTGGGTGGAGCGCGACCTCGACCGGCTGGCCACGCGCAGCAACACGCCTTTCTATGTGAGCGAGCCGACCAAGCAGGTCCTGCGGGCGGAGGTGTTCCCATACTGGAAGGGCCGGCAGGTCAGCGACCGGATCATGGAAGCCGTGCCGGCCGACATCTGGCGGGCCGACGAGTGCGGCCTGATCTACAACTACTTCCGCTCCCGCACCATTGGCCATATCAACGCCGGCTATGCGAAGGTGCTCCGCCAGGGCATGGAGGGTCTCATCGCCGATGTGGAGCAATCCCTGGCTCGGCTCGACTATCACGACCGGGATTACGTGCACAAGCGCCAGTTCCTGCAATCGGTGATCATGGCCTGCGAGGCCGCAGTGCTGCTGGCCGGCCGTTACGCCGCCGAGGCGCGGCACATGGCCGAGCAGGCGTCCGACCCCATCCGCCGCTCCGAGCTGTTGACGACCGCCGCCATCCTGGACCGGGTCCCGGCCAAGCCGGCGGCCACCTTCCAGGAAGCGCTGCAATCCTTTTGGATCACCCAGCTGATGCTCAACCTGGAGACCGACGGTCACGCCTTCGGGCCGGGCCGCTTCGACCAGTACATCTACCCCTACTACCGCCACAGCATCGATTCGGGCGAAATCACCCAGGCGCAGGCCCAGGAGTTGCTCGACCTGTTGTGGGTCAAGCTCGACGAAATCACCCTGGCCAAAGACTCGGGCGAAGCCCAGACCTCGAGCTCTTACCCCGAGTTCCAGAACCTGAACATCGGCGGGCTCACCCGCCAGGGACGCGACGCGGTGAACGAGGTATCCTTCATGTGCCTGGAGGCCTTGGAGCACACGCTGCTGCCCCAGCCCGGGCTTTCGGCCCAGATCGCGTCGCTGACACCGACCAAGTTCCTGATGCGCTGCTGCGAGGTGCTGCGGCTGGGCACCGGGATGCCGGCCATGTTCAACTCCGACGTCATGGTGCTGGGCATGGTCAACCGCGGCAAGACGTTGAGCGATGCGCGCGCGAGCAGCCTGAACGGCTGTGTGGCCGTGTTCTGCGACGGCAAGGACCGCATGGCTTCTACCGGGTACTTCAACCTGGCCAAGGCCCTCGAGCTGGCCCTCAACAACGGGGTCGACCGTTTGACGGGCGAGCCGCTGGGGCCGCAGACCGGCGACCCCACGGCTTTTTCCGGCTTCGATGCGGTGCTCGCCGCCTTCACGGCCCAGGTTGAACACTTCGTGGCGCTGAAGGTCCGCTACGACAACACGGTGCGCGACATTTACGCCCGCTACTGCCCGGTGCCGTTCACGTCGGCCGTGATCGATGACTGCATCGCCGAGGCCGTCGACTGGCACGCCGGCGGGTCGCACTACAAGATCGCCACGATGAGCGGGGTTGCGGTCGGCACGGTGGCTGACGCGCTTTCCGGCATCCGCACGCATGTCTTCGACAAGCGTTGCGTCGGCATGGCGGAGCTGATCGAGGCCCTCGACCGCAATTGGGAGGGGCAGGAGACCCTGCGCCAGATACTGGTCAACAAGACCCCGCACTACGGCAACGACGAGGACTCCGCCGACGACCTCGCCGTGCGGGTGCAGGACATTTTCTGCTCAGCCGTGGAACGCCATTGCGACACCCAGGGCGCCAAGTATTGGGTGGACCTGCTGCCCACCACGAGCCACATCGCCCTGGGAGAGGCGACCGGTGCGACACCGGACGGCCGGCGGGCCCGGGCCTGGCTGTCCGAGGGCGTCAGCCCCGTTCAGGGCCATGACCGGAAGGGTCCCACCGCCTCCACGCGCTCGGTGGCCAAGCTGGACCACGCCCGGACCAACGGAACCCTGCTCAACATCAAGATCAGCCCCCAGACGGTGAAGGGCGACCGTGACCTGCAGAAGCTTGCCGCTCTCATCCGGACCTACTTTGCCCAAGGGGGCTTCCACATGCAGTTCAACATCGTCGACCATAAGATCCTGCTGGATGCCATGGACCGGCCGGAGGAGCACCGCAACCTGCTGATCCGGGTGGCCGGGTACTCCGACTACTTCGTGCTGTTGAGCAAGGACATTCAAAAGGAGATACTCTCGCGCGCCGAACACGGGCTTTAAACTGGTAAGAAAAACTGCGGATTACCTCCTGCAATGTCTACTGAGGCCTTTCAGGGGTCTAAGCGGAGAGCCTATCAGATGAAACAGCTATTGGCGTTCGTGATGGCCGGAAACTACATTTTCCAGGTGTAGTTCACCTATGGTAATAACAACCTTATCTCCAACTGATAGTGAAAAGCCTTCCGGAGGTACAATACCCGTCCCTGTCATCAGAAATACACCGGTTGGAAAATCTGTCTCCAGGAATAGATATTCGACCAAACTTTCAAGCGACCGATTTATCCTGGAGGTCCGTGTATTTCCTTGGAACACAGATGATTCCCCGCGCGTGATTTCCATGTGGATGGCCATATCCCTAATTTTCTCAGGATAAACCAACTTGATTGCAGGGCCCAGTGCACAGCATCCGTTGAATATTTTGGCCTGAGGAAGATAAAGCGGATTTTCGCCCTCAATGCTTCGGGAAGAAACATCGTTGCCGGCGCAATAACCGATGATTTCGCGCCGTGAGTTGACGACAAGCGTCATTTCAGGCTCAGGAACGTTCCATGCACTGTCTTTCCGTACTCGGATTGTGCCGCCGTGTCCTACCACCCGCCACCCGCAGACTTTGAAAAAAAGCTCCGGGCGATCAGCGTCATACACTTTTTGGTAAATATCGGCAGATTCGGATTCTTCCTTGCGAGCTTCCCGGCTGCGAAGATAAGTAACCCCACTGGCCCACACTTCTTGGGAATCATCAATGGGCGCAAGCACAGAGCCCAAGGCGGGCCGGTCTGTCAAGTGAGCCTCAATCATCCGAATGCCATTCTCACGTGATACACCTAAAAAAGCCGAAGCCGAGAAAAATGGTGTCAGGAACATCCCGTTGGAGGCCCAACGGATACCATTATCGGTGAGATGCCGAGTCAGCAGCATTTTCGTATCCTCCGTCTTTTTATCGTCTTGAAAACATCATTCCTGGTTTAAGGAAAATTACATCATGCGTCTGCCAGGCATGAATCCGCCGGGGTGGCAGGACAATCGGATCCGGAATTGTTTCATCCCGCACGGTGTCTACTCTTGGCCGCCTTTTTCCGTCCGCTAGTGGTGTTTTGGGGAGCGCGTGGTCCGGAAGGGTCGGTGTTATTGGATTGTTTCGACTGAATAAACAACAGCACCTGATTTGCGGTTTTGGATACGTGTTGTTTTATCAAGCGGATAGCAGCTGCCTTTTCCTTGCGTTCGAGATGATCGATAAGCCGGCTGTGCTCATCCCAAACTTCGCGGATCGAGTCTAAACGAAGGCTCATGGATCGCATGCTCAAAACCATGGCGCGGATGTTGCTGATCACTTTAATGAGAACCCTGCTGCGCGTAGCATTGTAGATGGTATCGTGGAACATGGAGCTAAGTTCAAAAAACCTATTCAAAGTGAAGTCTTGGCTGAGGTCACTCGACTTGAGCAACTCATTCGCTTGGGCCCTGATCTGCTTTAGAGAGGCGATTTCGTCCGCGCGAATGCGCGCGCTTGTCAGTTCAATGGCATGCACTTCGAGGATGACGCGCAGATTAAAAAGATCTTGAATGGTCTGCAAGTCTAATTGGGGAACTCGAATGCCGCCTTGCGCCAGTCGTTCCGCAACGCCGTCCTGTTCCAGCCTCCGGAAAGCCTCCCTCACCGGCGTTCGGCTGGCATTGAAGATCTTAGCGACTTCCACTTCGAAAAGGCGCTGGTTGGGTTCAATCTCACCCCTGATGATTCCATTTTTCAGCGTCTCATAAATTTGATCCGCGATCGATTTCGCCGGGTCGACGATCACATTGGGACGCAATCCATTAAACGTTTTCATCGGAAACCTTGTCATTTTTCGATCATTTTCAACATGACTTCCATCATTTTGGAAGAATCATCATTCGCCAGTCCCTGAGCCACAGACATGTTAAAATAATGGGATACGGCAGACGCAACCAGAAGCGGCAGATTGTGTTTGCGGCTTGAAGTGATCACGATATTGATATCTTTCCAGAGCTGTCCCATGCCACCCGGTGACGAGCTTTTGTCGAGAATGGCCTTCGAAAGAAGCCGGAAATAGTCGTTTCCGCCGATCCCGCTGCCCACCACCTCACAGACCAGCGTGGGATCGACACCGGTTTTTTGAGCGAGAATTATCAGCTCAATGGTTGCGGCGTGTATGGCCGTCACCAAGAGTTGATTGCAGTGTTTGATGGCTTGTCCCATGCCGGGGGTGTCGCCGGCGAGAGTGATTTTGCCGATGACTTCCAAGATGCCGCGGCAAGGTGACAGCACGGGCTCCGGGGCCGCGGCAATCAAGGTGAGCGTCCCGTTGGCGACCCGGGCGGGTCCTCCGGTAAAAGGGCAATCGATGAAATTAACCTTTTGCGCTTCACATTCCCTGGCCATGCAGTCGAGGTTCTCACGATTAATGGTGCTCATGCAGATGACCGTCGAGCCTTCCGCGGCGCCCTTAAGAATACCCTGCGGCCCGGTGATGACTTCGATCACTTGATCGTCGTTGAGAACCATGACGATGACCACCGGTGCACGCGCGGCGATCACAGCCGGGCTTGGCACGGACTCGCCGCCAAAGTCTGTGAATTGCTGAATGACCTCCGGTCTGCGAGCATACCCATAGACGGTAAAGCCGTTCTCAACAAAACGCTGCGCGGCCGGCATCCCGCATCGGCCCAAGCCAATTATTCCAATCGTCTTGTTCATGTGATTCCTCCATTTTCAGATCAATTTGAGACTCGTTTGGTGCGACGTTTGAGCCCGGAGCATCGCACGAACGAAATTCGATATAGCCATCGTCGCATTCGGCAGTCCAAAGGCGGCGTCTACTCATTCCGGGGCTTGTTAACCCTGATAATTTTACCTGCTTGAAACACGGTTGCGACACGGAACAAGGCGCTGATATCTTCATACGGATTGCCCTCGACTCCTATAAGGTCAGCGGCTTTACCCGCTTCCAACGTGCCGATCTCCTTTTCCATTCCACAGACCATCGCTGCCTGTATTGTAGCCGCCCTTATCGCAGCTGCAGCAGAGGCTCCAAAATCAGTTAGGTATTTTATTTCTTGCGCCAAGCCACCGTGCATGCCATCGGTGCCTATGGCACATTTGATCCCTGATCTTATCGCAGCAGCCATCCGCTGTCCAACTTCCTCGCGCTGTTGGAGATGGGGCTGAACTAAATTCGGCGGGAGAGTCTTGATGCGTGCGTCGGTAAAGAAAATGCTGGGTGTCATCACCAGCCACCGGTCCAGGGCCCCGATTTCTTCGATTTCCTTGTCAGACGCAAAATAGCCATGTTCGATTACGTCAATACCCGCTTCTAAGGCCATTGTAAGCCCCGGTCCACCAATGCAATGGGTAGCCACTGGAACTCCCGCACGATGGGCTTCGTCCACCAAGGTCTGCACCTCTTGGCGGGAAAAATAATGAGGCAGCCCCCTGGGGCTTTTCACCGTTCCCGTCGTATAGATCTTAATAAGATCTGCTCCTGCCGAAAGATTTTCTCTCACCGCTTGGCGGATGTGTTCAACACCGCTGAAGGGATAGCCGACGTAGCCATGTCCATGCGGTGCCCGGATACCGCGCGTGGCAACAAGGAGTCGAGGCCCGGCAATTGTACCGGCGGCTGAGGCTTTTTTACAGGCGATGTCCAAAAAACCTTTATCACCCATGCATCGGGAGGTAGTCACACCGGCGTTTAAATCCACCGCCATGGAATTTATGGCCCGTATCATGAGTTCCGGAATGCTGTCGTTCATTCGGAGCAGGTAGTTTTCGAGCGATGGGTCAAGAGACAGATGATTGTGACAATCGATCAACCCCGGCAAGAGGGTTTGGCCTGCACAGTCAATCAGTTCATCTGCCTCAGAGGCCCGCTGAGCTGCCTCATGTCCCAAAGCGATAATTCGTCCGTCCTGGATCAGAATGGCTCCCGGCGTGTCGATATGGCCTTCCGCAACGTCCACCATTGCGTCTGCTCTCACAAGCATCGTTTTCATATTCATCCTTCCGCAGTCCGCCATGCCCACATTTTTGTTTTCGTTTTGCCGATGAGTGTCCGAACGGCCGATATCGCCGCATAACCTGCATCATATGTGCGATTGCTCGAAGGGCATTATTTTCAGGGTTTGGCGCCGCAGTGAACCGGCACTCCTCATCCATCCGCGCGGCGTGGCAAACGCGACATCCATTATTTTGAAACATGTATACAAGTATGCCAAAAATAATTATCCGAAAGGAAGAAAGCTGTCAATGCAATTCGAACGTGCCGCAGCGGCCCATAAGATTTCCTTCCAAAGAAATCGACGCCATTGCAGCGGGTCAAAAGAGTCCCATTTGGCTGCAGAGGAAGTTTAAAACGTTGCTGCGGTATGCCAATTGATAGGGAAATCGTGTCAAAATATCGCTTGACTTTCAGCTTGTCGCATGGTTATAGATGTGTCCGTGTATACAAGGATACAAATTCCTCCTTGCGGGATCCCCGACCAATCGGGTCGATTTGGAATAAGTCCGTTTGGGGTCGATGATTGTCGCATGGAAGAAGGTTACCGTAGTCCGGCCTGATGCAATTTATCCTCACCAAAACCTCACCCAAGCAGAAAGGAGAATCGACGATGCGCACTCAAAGGTCATTCACGTGTTTGACAGTAGGTATAGTGCTTGCTGTGGCCGTCTTTCTTTCGTTGGCAGCGGATTCGGCCATAGCCAAGACAGTGCATTTGCGGCTGGCGCATTCCGAGGCCGTGGCTAACATCCGCCACGAGGTCACCCTCTTTTTCGCTAAGCGAGCGGATGAACTTTCGAAGGGTGCTGTGAAAATCGAGGTATTTCCGGCCGGCGTTCTAGGGACCCATCAAAGTTGTCAGGAACAGGTGTCAATGGGCACATTGGACTTTTATGTCACCACGGCCGGCTTGGTTTCCGTTTTCGATCCAAACCGAACGCAGGAACTGCTTGAACTGCCTTATCTGTTCGACACCTATTCTCAAGCCTATGCGTTCATGGACCAGCCGTTTGTGGCCAAGTATTATGAGCCACTGATTGCCAAAGGCATCCGGTATCTCGCCACATGGGACAACGGGTTCCGGCAGATGACCAACAACGTTCGGCCCATTAATACCCCGGCCGACATGAATGGGTTGAAAATTCGCGTAGTCCAGTCGGAAATGTCCATCCACATTATCAACGCCATGGGCGGGAGTGCCGTGCCCATGTCTTATTCCGAACTCTACACGGCCTTGTCCCAAGGGGTCGTGGATGGCCAGGAAAACCCGTTTATGAACATTTACGCTTCCAAGTTTTATGAAGTGCAGAAGTATCTGTCGGTGACCAGACACCAGTATAGCACCCTTCCGTTGATCATTTCTGAAAAGACCTGGAAGAAGCTTGACGATAACCAACGCCAGGCCATCCAGAAGGCCGCTCTTGAAGCAGCCGTATACTTTCGCAAGAAGGTTGGAGCCAACGAAGATAGTCAGCGCAAGGCCATGGAAGCAGCCGGCATGAAAATCAACGATGTGCCCGACCTGACGCCTTTCCGGAAGGCCGTCGAGCCTGTTTACGCTTGGGCCAAGGAAAAATGGGCCGCCGACAAGGTCAACGAAGTCCTGACGGCGGTGGAAAAGGTCAGAAAAGAGTACCCGGCTGGTAAGGTTTACTTCGGACCGGGGGACAAGTAAGCGCAATAGATGGAATGGCTGATCATGCCGGGCCGGAGGAGTGATATCCGGCCCGCTGATCTTAGGGCCGGAAGATCGTTGACCGCATGGTTTGATGGAGATCCCCGGAGGCGCACGTGACCAGAGGCGGCAAATTCTTTTTTGACAAAGTATTTTCTCTTAGCAACATACTCGCCGGCTGCGCATTTGCAACACTGTGTATTTCCGTCGGTGTTCAGGTCGCTTCGCGCTATGTTTTCAATGTGTCCTTCGGGTGGGCCGAAGAATTTCCTCTGTTCATTTTTCTGTGGGTGTGTTTCTTGGCTGCGGCCACCGCTTATCGACAAGATGGTCACTTGGGGGTGTCGCTGGTTTTTGACCGGATGCCCAGCAGGTTCCGCAAAGTGGCGCGCTATTTTGAACTCTTTTTGACCCTCGCTTTTTTCTTCGTCATTTTCTACTATGAGTCGGATGTGGCCTTTTCTTTGAGCTCAAGCTTTGTCGTTTTGAAGTTCCCCAAAATTTACTACTTCATCGGGATTCCCGTCGGCGCGCTGATTTTCATGGTTTTTGTAATTGAAAAAATAATCAATCAGTTTCAGACCGACTTCGGCAAGAATAGAAGCTTAAAGAAAGACAACGATCCAGAGAATACGTAGAAGTGGTTTCATACTCCCGTCTGACACCCGATGGCGGCGTTGCCGGCCTCTCGACATGCTCACCACCTGGCGTGGTGGCTGCGCGTTCGAATCGGCCTGCGCCTTGCCCACGGCCATGACCCGAGGGTGTCCACTTATAGATAACGAGATCGTTGCTGATGTGATGGGCCTCCGCGCCAACTGATGTCCGTTCACGAATCCGGCTCGGTGTATTACGATCATTCAACGATTGGTCTAAGGCAGAGGCTGATATGGATGCAGTGCTCATTTGTGGTGCGGGCTTTTTGGTTTTCGCGTTTTTTCTGAGAATACCGATTTCATTTTCCGTGGGGATGTGTGCGGTGCTTTACTGCTTTGTAACCGACCGTATCCCCGTGGAAGCCCTCACCCATCGCATGGCCATGGCCACTGAATCTTGGCCCATCATGGCTGTTCCCTTTTTTGTCCTGATGGGGATTGCCCTGAACCGAGGAAAGTCGGGCAATTACCTCATGGACTTGGCAAATAGTCTTGTCGGTTGGTTCTACGGTGGCTTGAGCTCCGTGATGGTCGTGGTCAACATGTTCTTCGGAGGCTGTTCAGGTTCAGCTGTTGCCGATGCCTCAAGCATCGGGGGAGTCATGATTCCGGAGATGGTCCGGAGGGGATACGGCAAGGGGTATGCCGCTGCCCTCAACGCTGCTTCTTCGACAATCGGCATCATCATTCCGCCGAGCATTCCCATGATTCTTTATGCCTGGGTCACCGAGGTATCCATCCGGAAACTATTCCTGGCCGGCGTAATTCCGGGTGTCCTGGTGGGCATGGCGATGATGCTCACGGCAGGGCTTCTCGGCTTTCGGCGGAAGCATTACCGAGCCCCGAGGCCTTCTTTCGCCATAATTTGGCCCCAATTGGTAAGAGCCTTTCCGGCCTTATTTATCCCGGTGATCGTCATGGGCGGCATCCTCGGCGGTGTGTACACCACAACAGAAGCGGCGCTCATCGGGGCGCTCTACGTTATTGCCATCGAGTTGCTTTATTACAAGGCATTCGGATTAAAGGACCTCTTCGGAATGCTGGTGGAGTCGGCCAAAGTGACCGGAGTGGTTGTTTTTCTAATCGCCACCTCGCTTATGCTCACCTATGTCATCGTGCTCTCCCGGGTTCCCCTGGCCCTGCAGGAAAGCTTAGTCAAATACATTTCCAACGGAAAAATGGCTCTCATCATCATCTCGGCGATCCTGCTTGTCACCGGATGTTTCCTGGACCTGGCCCCTTCGCTTTTAATTTTTACGCCGATCTTTTTCCCGTTTGCCACAAACTTGGGCGTTGACCCTATTCAACTCGGAGTGGTTATCACTATGGTTTTGGGCGTCGGCCTTTTCACCCCGCCAGTCGGGCAGACTCTTTACATATCCGCCCTCGTAGCCCAAGCGCCCATCGAAGTTGTCAGTCGGGATGTCCTCTGGTTCCTCTCAGCTATCGTGTTGATTATCCTGATAGTCATTTTCTATCTGCCGATGACCATGTGGATGGCGGGGATGTGAATGCATTTTTAAGACTCATTCAGAGTGTCATATAGAAAGGAGAAAGTTGAATGCTAATTGACCCAGACAAATGTATAGCGTGCGGGCAGTGCGAAGTCTATTGCCCGGTGGGGGCCATCACGATTGGTGAGGAGCACGCTGATATCGATTTTGACGAGTGCACGGAATGTTATAACTGTCTGAGAATGGCCGACTGCCCGACGGACGCCATTTATCAGCAGAAACTCGAATGGCCGCGGAGCGTGCGCAGCGTTTTGAGCGACGTTCTCACCATCGCCCCGGAATCGGGCATTTCAGGACGCGGGACCGAGGAGATGAAGACGAACGAAGTCACCGGCCGATTTAAGCATGGATGGGCCGGCGTTGGCATTGAAGTCGGCCGCCCCACCCTGGGGGCGCGGTTCTACGATGTGGAGAAAATCGCCATGGCCATGGCCAAGTTGGGGGTGGACTTCGAGCGCTCCAACCCGACCACTTCCCTGATGTCCGATGTCAAGACGGGAAAATTCAAAGACGATGTCCTGAACGAGAAAGTGCTTTCGGCCATAATTGAGTTTTCCGTGCCCGTGGAAAAGCTCGATCAGGTGATTTCAGGTCTTAAGCAGGTCAGCCAGCAAATTGAAACCGTTTTTTCCCTCTGTGTGGCGTCCCGGGTAGCCCCCGATGGATCGGTACCCACTCAAGCCGTGCTGCGTCAGAGCGGGGTGTGGTTTGCTCCCAACGGGAAAACAAACGTCGGTCTAGGCCGACCTATGGTCAAGGAGGACTAAGATGACTCACACGCTTCATCGAGTGGGCAATCCCGAGAGCTTGAGCCGGGATTATGTTCTGCTCTTCATGCCTTCGAAAGATATCAACCACGTCGGATCCGGCCCCAAGCTTCGAAAGATGCTGGAAATCAGCCAGAAGAACGGCGCCATCCGGATTGGCGATTGCCGCCTGGGCAACGAATACTATCAGGGCGGGGTTGATAAACTTCTGGAACATGTTGAAGACCGCGCGGTGGTGCATGCCGTGTTCAACGACCCGGCAAAAATGACCGCGGCCCTGAAGGAACTCCAGGCGGCGGATTTGGGCATATCCGTGGTCGTTTCCGGCCTTTTTGACAAGGTAAACGATTGCTGCAAAAAAGCCGGATTGACCCCGCATACGGTCAACAACACCCTGGGACGCTGGGGACGAACGGACCGCTTGCCCCCGCAGAACGTTTTGGAGCTGAACACCATGTGCGGCCATGGCATGGTCACCGTAAAGCTGATCGAAGATACGGCAGCCAAGGTTAAAAACGGAGAGATGACCCCCGAACAGGGCGCTGAACGCCTGTTTAAACCTTGCATGTGCGGAATTTTCAATGCGGACAGAGCGGCTGGACTCATCAAAGCAATGGCTGAGAAGTGAGTCCAAACTGAAAACCAAAATTCAATTTTTTCTGCTGATCATTCTAATCGGTGGCCAGTGCAAGCCAGCCCGGAATGAGAGGGAGTCGAATGGTCAAGTTCTGCGTCTTCTACTACGGTAAGCCGGAGGACCCCGTTGCCTTTGACAAATACTATTGGGCCCATCACCTTCCAATTGTCGCTCGCTGGCCCCAGATCAAACGCATTGTGATCAGCAAGGGGCAGCCCGACGACGACATCTATCAGATTGCCGAGTTGTATTTCGATAGCCGCATGGAAATGGAGGCGGCCCTGCGTTCCCCGGAGCGCGCAATCGCGGCTGAGGATGCCAAAAACTTGCCTCGGTTTAACGGCGAGGTTCAGCGCCGGAAGTTTGAAGTCGCCGACTACGTGAAAGGGTAGGCGCAACTGCTGAAAAACCAAAAAGTCAAAGAGGCTTTTTGGGGACTCTGAGACCCAGTGCGCCACCGGATAGAATTTCCGAAAGCGAAGGCCGGCTCCTATCTGCCGGCCTTCGCTTTTTTGTTGCCGGCCTGGGCCGTTCGCCACTATAACCGGTTGCCATGATGCCGCTTCCGATCGATGCCGCGTTGGGGACTCTCAAGGCCGCCTTGGGTGTGGGCGCCGGTGCGGTTCTCCAGGCGCCCCCCGGGTCCGGGAAAACCACGCGAGTCCCCCTGGCCCTGTTGGACGAGCCCTGGCTTGCGGGCCGGCGCATCGTCATGCTCGAGCCGCGGCGCCTGGCGGCGCGGGCCGCTGCGGCCTACATGGCGGGGCTCCTGGGCGAGCCCGCGGGCCGGACCGTGGGCTACCGGGTGCGCATGGACACGCGCGTCGGTCCCCAGACCCGTATCGAGGTGGTGACCGAAGGGGTACTGACGCGCCTGATGCAGCAAGACGCCTGCCTGGCAGGCACGGGGCTGGTGATCTTCGACGAGTTCCACGAGCGCCACCTGGAGGCTGACTTGGGGCTGGCCCTCTGCCTGGATCTGCAGGGCGTGCTGAACCCGGATTTGAAAATCCTGGTGATGTCCGCCACTATGGAGACAGGGCCCGTCGCTGCATTGCTCGGCGCAGCACCGGTCGTCGCCTGCGAGGGCCGGCTGTTCGCGGTGGAGACGCGCTATGCGGGACGATCCGGCGGTCAGCCCCTGGAGCGGGAGGTTGCAGCCGCGGTGCTTGGCGCGGCCGCCGCCGAGACCGGCAGCATTCTCGTTTTCCTGCCCGGGGCGCCGGAGATCCGTCGGGTCCTGGCGCTGCTGCAGGCATCGCGGTTGGGGCCGGAGTGGATGCTGGCGCCGCTTTTCGGCAACCTGACGCGCGAGGAGCAGGACCGGGCCATCGCCCCGGCGCCGGCCGGTCGGCGCAAGATCGTGCTGGCCACCAACATCGCCGAGACCAGCCTTACCATCGAGGGCATTCGCGTGGTGGTCGACAGCGGATTCGCGCGCATCCCCCGGTTCGATGTGCGCAGCGGCATGACGCGCCTGGTGACCCTGCCGGTCTCGCGCGAGTCTGCCGACCAGCGCCGCGGCCGGGCCGGCCGCACGGAGCCGGGAGTCTGCATCCGGATGTGGTCCGAGGAGGCCCACAGCCGTCTCGCGCCGCGCAGCGTACCGGAGATCCTTCAGGTCGACCTGGCGGCACTGGCACTTGAGTTGGCCGCCTGGGGAGTCGATTCCCCCGTGCCGGCTGCGGTGGCTCGACCCGCCGCCCGCGGCAGCGTTCGATCAGGCGCGGCAGCTCTTGTCCGAGATTGGGGCGTTGGACGGCGCAGGGGCAGTTACCCGCCACGGGCGCCGGATGGCGGAGCTGCCCATGCACCCGCGGTTGGCCCACATGGTGCTGGCGGCGATGGAGGTGGGGGCCGGTGGAGCGGCCTGCGACCTGGCGGCGCTTTTGAGCGAGCGGGATTTCGTGCCGTTTGCCTCGGCCGAACCGGACTCTGATCTGCGGCTGCGGCTGGAGATCATGCACGATCTACGGGTGAGCAAGCGGCCCGAGGCGTCGGCCCGCACCGTGGATCGGGCGGCCTGCCGCCGTGTCATCCGTCTGGCGGAGGCGTTCCGCCGGCTCCTGGGTCTGACGGCGCAGGACGCCGTACGGATCGAAGCCGGCCGACTGCTCGCCTGGGCTTATCCTGACCGCATTGGGCAGCGGCGCAGCGGCGCACCGGGCCGTTACGTCTTGACCAACGGTCGCGGCGCGTTCTTTGCCGCGCCGGAACCCCTCTGCACCTCGGACTACATCGTTGCCGCCGATCTCGACGGCGAGCGCCGCGAAGCGCGCATCTTTCTCGCCGCTGCCTACGATCTTACGACCCTGCTCGACCAGTATGCCGGTCAGGTCCACACCCGAACGATCCTCGATTGGGATGCCCGCAAGCTGGCGGTGGTTGCCGAACGGGAACTGAGGCTCGGGGCGCTGGTTCTCAAATCAGAGCCACTCTCCTCGCCGGACCCCGCAGGTATCGCTGCGGCGCTGATCAAGGGGATCCGGCTGGCCGGCATCGGCTGTCTGCCCTGGACGCAAGATGCGCGTCGCTGGCAGGCGCGCGTGATGTTTGTGCGGCGTGTCGGCGCGGGCGGGTCGGAATGGCCGGACATGTCGGACCCGCAATTGGCCGGTTCCCTGGAGGATTGGCTGGGCGCCTACCTCTCCGGCATCTCCCGGCTGGCGGATTTGAAGAAAGTCGACCTGGAAGCCGCGCTGGCCGGGATGCTCAACTGGCGCCAGCGGCGGGCGCTCGAGGAGCTTGCCCCCACCCATCTCACGGTGCCCAGCGGCTCGCGCATCCGCCTGGACTATTCCGGAGAAATCCCGGTGCTGGCCGTGCGCATCCAGGAGATGTTCGGTGCCACCGCCACACCGCGGGTTGGGGGCGGCAATCAGCCCGTGCTGCTGCATCTGCTCTCGCCCGCGGGCCGGCCCATGCAGGTGACCGCGGATCTGGCCGGGTTCTGGGCCCGGGGTTACCCCGAGGTGAAGAAAAGCCTCAAAGGACGCTACCCGAAGCATCCCTGGCCCGATGATCCGCTTCAGGCAAGGCCGACCCACCGGACGAAAAAAACTCAAACCTGAGCTGAGCGATACGTACAAATTCAGGTCAACGTTAACCCAGCCAGAATTTGACCCAGGGTCTAGTGTTAAGACGATCCACACTCTTTTCCCGAGTGGTCAGGGAATTTGCACAGTTGCTCAAACGCAACAGACGATTACCAAGCATAACTTCATTCAGGCTCGTCCCATGATTCACTTCTTTAATGCAGGTTTCGGGTAGAACGTGTTCCGTATCAAGGCACAGTCGAAAGTTTGCGCTGATCCTGGTTTTTTCCGTTTCGTATTTCAACAAAAGCGTTTCATAGGTGGCTTCTCTGCAAAATTGTTGCTCTTCTTCCAAATAAATCTCCGCATTTTGATATTGTGCCATCAATCCAAAATTGTATATCCCAAACACCATCGCGGACAGAGTGATGACAAAGAAAGCCGATCCGAGAAGTTTTCCGAACTTAACCAATCGGATAGAATAGTAGATGATCCAAGATAGCAGCAGGCCGCATGCATAAATGTTTCCATTTACAGTTCTATTGGCCAGAAAGGGAACGAGCGCAATGGAGGCGATATGGAAGATAGTCGAAAGGAAAATACCAAGATCAGACGAACTGTTATGTGGCCCAGCAGCATCTCTATACATTCGCCTCTCTCAATGGCTTACGAGTCCGTTTCAAGGCAGGCGATGGCAATCTGCAGGCAGTGATAATCCAGCGTGATGTCGTCCCATCCGAGCGAATGCAGTTTCTGGTTCATTTCGGCGAGCCCCATTCCGGGTTCAAGCGAAATCAGATTCGTAAGGGCTTTCAAGAAAGCGGGAATGACTACGGGGTCCATGCCCTGGTATTTCAACCGATCGATCAGCAGCAGTCTGAGATTTTCCATAGGGTCTCACATGGATCTATTTTTTCAGGTGTTCCGCTGTCCGCAGCCAGGAGTAGACCGGCGGAAGCTCGCCCGGGCTGGATGCGGTGGGGATGTCCAGGAACACCGGCCCTTCAGATGCAAACGCCTGTTGCAGGCCCTCCTCTAAGTCGGCGGCGGATTTCACGGCATGGGCCTTGAGGCCGAAGCCCTGGGCGACGAGGCAGGGGTTGCCGGCGGTGAAATCCACGGAGTAGAACTTGCCCTGGCTGTGCAGGGCCTGCAGCGAACGGATCCAGCCGAAGGTGGCGTTGTTGAAATGGATCAGCACGGCGGGGATTTTAAGCCGGGCGATGGTCTCGAGCTCGCCGGCGGACATGCCGAGGCTGCCGTCGCCGAACAGGCCCACCAGCCGCGCGCCGGGCTGCGCGAAAAACGCGCCGACCACCGCCGGGATGGCATAGCCCAGGCCGCCGTAGGAGCGGGGGATGATGAAGCGCGAGCCTTTGCCGGCCAGCTTGATGAAGCGCGTGATGTAGGGCGTCGGGGTCCCGGCATCGGAGATGACGATGGAGGGTGGCGACAGGTGGCGGTTCAGCGCCGTCATGACGCGCTCCGGCCGGATCGGCGTTGCGTCCGACGTCAGCGCCGCCTGCGCCTCCTCCCAGAACCGGCGGCGGAGGTGGTTCAATTCGTCCACCCACGGGGAGGATGTTCGGGCCGGGCCGGTGCGCTTGAGCAGGGACATCAGGTCGTCCAGCACCAGGCGGGCGTCGCCGGCGACGCTGAGCGTGTTCGGGAAGTTGTTGCCCAGCAGCTTGGGATCGAGGTCGACCTGGAGGATCGTGCGGTCGGGGCGGTAGGAGGGCAGCGTCCAGTTGATGGTGGACACCGAGCCCATCTTGCAGCCCACATAGAGCAGGACGTCGCCGTCCTCGACCGCGCGGTGGGCATGGGGGTGGAAGCCGTTGTCGCCGATGACCCCCAGCGCCAGCGGGTGCTCGTCCGGCATGATGCCCTGGCCGGAGATCGTGGTGACCACCGGCGCGCAGAGCCACTCCGCCAGTGCGATGACCTGGGGGCCGGCCTGGGAATGGTTGGCGCCGCCGCCGGCGATAATGACGGGACGGCGCGCGTCGCTGAGCCGCCGGGTCAGTTCATCGAGCACCTGGCGGCTGCCGCGGGTGCGGAAGGCCGGATATTCGCAGCAGTCCCGCTCGGCATAGATCGTGTGCGGCGCGCCTGTGTACTCGCCCTTGAGCGCCTCCTGGGGCAGCGCCAGGTGCACCGCACCGGGTCGGCCGGAGGTGGCGATGCGGAAGGCGCGGCGGAAGGTTTCCGGGATCTTGCGCACGTCCTTGAGCACGCTTGACCACTTGGTGATCGACTCGAAGAGCTTCTGGCAATCGAGCTCGGTGATGGTCTGCTTGCCCTCGCCGCCAAGCGGGATGTCGGAAGTCATCAGGATGACCGGGACGGAGGAGGCGTTGGCTTCGGCCACCCCCGGGACGGAATAGAGCGGGCCCGCGCCGCTGGGGCATTCGCAGATCCCGGGTTTGTGGGACAGGCGTGCGTAAGCGTCGGCCATGAACGAGGCGGAACGCTCGTCGCGGGCCATCACGTGGCGGATGCCTGCCCCGGCGTCATAGAGCGCCTCGTAGAGGGGGATGCTGGTGTCCCCGGGGACGCCGAAGACGAATTCAACCTGGTACTGCCGCAACATGTCCACGATGACGTTGGCGCCGATCATGGTAACCCTCCTGGAGGCGTTGACGCACCAAACTCAACTGACGCAAAAGACTCAACCGACTCTGTAACTTTACGCCGTATGTCCCAGCCATGTCAAATGCCGGCGGGGCAAACGGTTTGCCGCGTTTGGCATAACCTTCGAGGACTCCCGGGCTAGTGGGCCGGCATTGCCGACGACCTCTTCCAGGCCAGCCCGAAGCCCCGCATGGGCAGCCGATCGCCATGCGGAGCGGTCACGGGTCTACAAGTCCTTCAAGAGCCGATTGGCCGGGGACTGGGCCGCGGCCCGGTTGAGTTCCCGCATGGCTTCCTCGATACTGTCGGAGTCTGCGATGGAGGGCGGCACCACATTTTCCGGCGGGCCGGCATGCTCTAACGCTTCAATGACCCGCTGCAGGCTGAGTCGACTGATGTCGGTGGCCGGCTGGAAAGCAGGCGTGCGGCTTTTACGGGTGCGGGTTTCGGTAAAGATGCCGCTTTGCCTGAGTTCATCCACGAGTTCCTGAACCCTGCCGGCCGGGATTCGCAGGCGCTGTGAAATATGCGGAACCGTCGACGGCGCCCGCCCGGCGGAAAACTCCTGGATCACCAGGTGCGCGATGCGCAGCGAGAGCAGCTTCTTCTCATGGGGTCGGAGCCCGGGGCACCCCGTTGCGCTGCAATACGTGTCCGCGGTCTGGAACGCGTAGCACAGTTCCGCGCCGAAGAGCACCAGGGTCCAGCTCGTCTGCACCCAGACAAAGAACAGCGGCAGGGCCGCAAAGCTCCCGTAAATGGCGTTGTAGTTGGCTACCCCCACCTGAAACTCTATGTAGGCCCACTGGACGATCTGGAAAAGGATTGCCCCGATGATGCCGCCGCCCAAAGCCGGCTTGAACGGGACCCGGGTGTTCGGCATGGTCATGTAAATCAGGGTGAAAAGGGCGCAGATCAGGATGAGGGGGCTCAGCTTCAAGGCCGCTAAAACCAGCGGGCCCGTCACGCCCCCTAATGCGAATTTCTCGGCGATGGCGCTGACCTGGGTGCGAATGAAGACGGTCACGCCGCCGGCCACGATCAGCAGGACCGGACTGAGGATCATTACCGCTATGTAATCGCTGAATCGTCGCCACCACGTCCGTTGCTTCCGGATATCCCACATGGCGTTCAGGGCGACCTCGATGTTGCCGAGCACCTTGATCGCCGCCCAGAACATCATCACCACGCCGACGCCGGCTATCAGGCCGCCCTTGGTGTTCTCCAACAGATTCCGGGAAAAGGCGAGGATGCGCTGCAGCACCTGTTCCTGCCCGGCCAGTTGCCCCATAAGCTCCTTTTCCAGCAACTTGTCCAAACTGAACCCCTTGGCGATGCCGAACATGATCGCGAAGACCGGCACGATAGACAGCAGGGTGTAGAACGTCAAAGCGGAGGCGCGCAGCATGCATTCGTCTTTGAAGAACGCCGCCACCGACGCGGTCAGGGCGCGCAGGAACCGGACCGGCATGGCCTTGCGTTTCGGGAGCGTATCCAGCTGCTCCGACCACAACCCGGTCGAGAAGAAGTGGCGGCTGCGGGATAGCGCCGAGCGGATGGTCTGAAACCGCGAAACTGTCATGGCGCAGGTTCCTGAGCAAGCTCGGGGTTAGGTTGCAGGGCGGCTGGCCAATCCGGCCACAAGTGGGCCTCCGATCGTTTCAACTCGGTCCTTTCCGGATGGGGCGACTATATGCGAAGTAATGATACGAAAGCAATTGAAAACTCATAGCTGCGGGCCACCCTTGTGCGGACATCCCATTGACGCGATTACGGTTTTTCACGTATGCTTGCATTGCAGCCCCGTTCAGCAGGCTGTTGAAAAACCGCACCTCAGGCCGTGATCCGGCGTTGCGCGGCTTTCGTAAATGCTCACACTTTCCAAAACGCCGCGCGCCTAACCTGACGGCCCGATGCTTGTTTTTCAACACCCTGATAGTGGTGGCGCTTCCGGAATGAAACCTCAACACTTTAAAAGGAGTCATCATGAAAACCATGGGCGTCATCGTAGTCGACGTGCAAGGGGATTTCACCACCTGGAAAAAGGGTGCACTCGCCGTCGAGGGTACGGATGCGGCCTTTATTGAAAAACTCAGGAAGGCCACTGCGGACTTGAAACAGTCAGGCCACACGGTGTTTGCCACCCAGGACTGGCATCCGGCGGATCACATTTCGTTTTATACGAATCATCCCGGCCGGAAGCCGTTCGATGTGGTCGATGTCCGAAATACCAAACAAGTGCTCTGGCCGCCGCACTGTGTCCAAGGCACCGAAAACGCCAAACTGCTGCTCGATGAGACGTTATTTGATGCCGTCGTGAAAAAGGGAAAAGACCGCAGATACGACAGCTACTCGGGTTTCCAGGACGACGGCGGTGCCAAGACGGAAATGGATGACCTCTTGAGAAATAGGGGTATCCAGGAACTCATCGTCTACGGCATCGCCACGGATTACTGCGTGAAGGCCACGGCCTTGGATGCGGTGAAAGCCGGCTACACGGTCGCTGTGGTGGCAGGGCTCAGCCGCGGGGTGGCCCCCGACACCACGGACGAGGCGTTGCAGGAGATGCAGGCGAACGGTATCACCCTCCGCTGAACGCCCTCCCGCCTGATGGGCGGGAGCGATGCGTGCTATGCCAGGTCCGCGCGCTCGTCGTGAAACTCCGCGGCGTCGAAGAAGCGCTTGTAATTTGTCTTGGCGAACCAGCCCGTGTACTCCTCCGGCGGCCGCGTGCGCTCCTCCAGCGTGTTCCACACGTCGGCGGGCATGTCCCAGTCCCCGACTTCCAGGCCGAGGCTGAGCTGATCTACCGTCCGGACGCCGATCGTGACGGAGCTGACGAATTTCCGCCCCAGCGGCCAGGCGACAGCAAGCTTCGCCATGGGGATGCCGGATTCCTGCGCGACCTGCTCCAGGATGGCAGCCGTTTTAAAACCATGCTCGTTCCAGAACCGGGGCCCGTCCACCTGGGTGCGGAACGCGTGGCGGGTACCTTTTTCCGGCTTTTTCATCCCCTTGTATTTGCCGGTGAGCAGGCCGCCGCCCAAGGGGCTGTAGGCGGTGACCCCGGCCCCGGAGTCGATGGCGGCGGGGATGATCTCGCGCTCCAGCTCGCGGTGGATCAAACTGTAAATGTACTGGCCCGCCACCAGGCGTTCCAAGTTCAGCCGCGCGCAGATTCCCGCGGCTTTGGCGATCTGCCAGCCGAAGATGTTGCTGCAGCCGATGTAGCGGACCTTGCCTTGCCGCACCAGATCGTCGTAGGCGCGCAAGGTCTCTTCGAAAGGGGTCACCGGGTCCGGACCGTGGATGTAATAAAGGTCGATGTAGTCGGTCTTCAGGCGTTTCAGGCTGGCTTCGCAGGAAGCCACGACGTGCTTGCGAGAGACCCCATACTGGTTCGGTTTCTGGCCGATGGGGAAGTAGCACTTCGAGGTGAGGATGAGATCTTCCCGGTTCACTTGGGGCAGGAAGGACCCGATGATCTCCTCGGAGCGGCCGGCGGCGTAGACGTCGGCGCAGTCGATGAGGTTTCCCCCGGCGTCGACATACGCCGGCAGGATCGCCTGGGATTCCTTTTCCCCGCAGCCCCAGTTGTCGGTGCCGAACGTCATGGTGCCCAGCGAAATGCGGGATACCAGCAACCCGGATGAACCCAGCCAACGATACTTCATACGCTATCCCTCCCTGTTTACAGTTAATCCAAATGGCACGGCGGACGTCGCGATCTCCTTCAATACGATGAGAGAGGTTTTCTCATGAAGATGAGATCGACGCGCTTGAAATTCAAGGTTTCGTGAAGATACTGTAAGTCGCGGTAATAGGCAATACGCGGCATGGGGCGGATGTCCTGGTGGGACGCCTGCGACACAAGGGGAGCCGGGATTTTGATCCAAAAATGATCCGCGGCATTCGGGGGGTCGGTCATGTTTTCGAGAAACCTTAGGCAGATCAGGAAGACTCTCGGCTTCCGGTTGACCATCTGGTACGCGGCTATCTTTATTTTCAGCTCCCTGGTTCTTTTCGCGCTCGTGTACTACATGGTTTCCTCTACAGTCAGGGCGTATGACCAGAAAGTTGTTCAAGCGAAGATCAGCGAGTACGCGCTCGTGGAGCGAACCGACGGGTTGCCGGCGCTCATCCGGGACATTCATCTGGAGCAGGCGAATAACCTGGATTCCGACCTGCTCATTCGCCTGGCGGATTCGGACAACCGGACGCTTGCGGAAACCATTCCCCGCCGATGGAAAGCATCCGATCTGAAAAAGATCGAAAACAGCTCCGTCCCCATGTCGGAGGAGCAGTGGCGATTTTCGGTTTCAAATGAGCATTGGGGCGTGCTCGAAATTTTCGGCCGCCATCTTTCAGACGGTTCGATCCTGCAGATCGGCAAGCGGCCTCAAAAGCCGGGAAGACTCCTGGAGGGTTTCGGACCCATTTTCGCAGGGATCATGATCCCGGTGGTTCTGGTCGGCATCATCGCCGGCTTGTTTCTCGCCCTCCGGGCTCTGCGCCCCATTCGCGGCCTTATTCAAACCGTACGATGCATCGACGGGGGGAATTTGAATGCGCGGGTACCCTCCCGTCAGTCGGGGGACGAACTTGACGAACTTGTCCAGCTTTTCAATGGAATGCTCGGAAGGATCGAGACTCTGGTTGGAGGCATGCGTGAGGCGCTGGACAACGTCGCCCACGATCTGCGTACTCCGGTCACCCGTCTGCGCAGCGGCATCGAAACCGCCCTTCAATCGGAATTTCGGGGCAGGGCCTCTGCGAGAGGCCCTCATGGACTGCGCCGAGGAGTCGGAGCGCATCGTCAACACGCTGGACACGCTCATGGACATCTCCGAGGCGGAAAAGGGGATCATGCGCCTGAAATCAGAAAGCACGGATATCGTTTCGCTGGTAAGAGACGTGGTCGATCTCTACCAGTACGTGGCGGAGGACAAGGGCGTGACTCTGTCCACGGCGCTGCCTGAGGCGCTTTATGTCCGGGTGGACTCAAACCGGATTCGGCAAGTTGTTGCCAATCTGGTGGACAATGCGGTCAAATTCACTTCCAGCGGCGGTGCGATTGTCATCGAAGCGGTCCCGGGCGAGACCGACGTGGCGATCCTGGTCAGAGACAACGGCATCGGCATTCCGGCTCAAGACCTGCCACGGATATTCGAACGCCTTTTCCGCGGGGAAGAAGGCCGCTCCCAGCGCGGGCTCGGCCTCGGCTTGAGCATGGTTCAAGCCGTGATCCGCGCGCACAAGGGGCGCATCGAGGTCGAAAGCAGTCCCGGCCATGGCTCCACCTTCAAGGTGCTTCTACCGGTAGTCGCCGGCCCGCCTTGCTCCTGATTGTCTTCGCCTGGAATCGACCGGTGCAGGCATCCGTGTCGAATCCTAATTGAACGCCGGTCCGTTGCAGAGCTCGCTGTCCAGTGGAATCCGGTCTGGGCCGGTGCTCCAGAGGGCATCGTCAACCTCCAAGCGGCAGACGCGCGCAGCTTGCCCTGGGTCGGCGGTTTTCAGGTAAAGCCGGGGGCTGCCGGAGGCCGGGATCGAGACCAGCCATGTGGCCAATGTGCGGGCTTTGTGGGGGCCGCTGCCGGTGCGCCAGATGCTGTTGTCGGGTCCGGCGGTCTGGTCTTCGCTGAAACGGATGAAATCGCCGGCGGTATAAGATCTGTTCAGACGCTTCAGCAGTTCGTCGATGCGCGCCAAACGGTTCGTGCTGCTGGCACCGGGCTTCCGTTTGAGGTCCGGGGGCTCGATGGCACAGTAATGGTTCGTGTGGTGCAGTGTGCCGGAGTCCGTTCGCGTGATGGAATGGCTGCCATCGGGAGCCACTTCGATGATGGCGATCTCCTTGCGGTCGCCGACCAGGTAGAACACCGGTCGGCGGAACCACTCGATACGCGTCAGGACATCCTCCACGCTTGTGCATCGAGCGAGAAGCTGGCTTATCAAACCTTTCTTCTGATCGACCCGCTTTCGTTCCGCGGCCGGCACCTGACTGGCCGTAGCGGTGACAATCACCAAACCCCTTTCGTTGACGCCCGCTTTGGTGCCAGGCTCTGCACCGCCGACCGCGATGAGCACAACGGATGCATAACCGTCCTTCGGCCTCACGATGTTCAGCTGCTGGCGGTGGTCCGGGACCCAGTCGCGGTTTTTTGTGACCAGAACCCCACCGCCGTCAACGGCATTCCCCGCCGCACCCCAGAGGGTACAGGCGTCAGAGGGCTGGAGACTAAAAACCCCCCAGAGTGTCGCCACGCATGCCAGTCGAAGAAAACGCCGCTGCATCATGCCTGAACCTTTCCTTCCTATATTTGCGGTTGAACCGATCGAAATTGACATCGGCAGCGGGGTTTGTTAAAAAAACCCACCTTTTCACTTTTCAAACCCACATCGATTCGCCGACAGGCGGCCACGGGTCCATGCGCGACCGCCGCGGATCGGTCGAACGGATTGTCGACAGCATGCTCCAACAATTGGTTGTCCACTTACCCTCTCTTCGAATCGGCCATGTGCTGGGCCGTGCGCTCTACTTTCTCGACATCCCTCATCATCGGGTCGTGAGGCGCAACCTGGCGTTCGCCTATCCCGAGTTTTCAGATTCTCAGCGCCGGAGCTTGGCGCGCAGGGTATTCCAAAATTACGGGATTAACCTTGTGGAGTTGTTCCAGCTGGGTTTCATGCGGCCGGAGGACATTGCCCGTCGCGTCAGGCTTTACGGGATCGAGAACTTCCGGCAGGCGTTCCTGCAGAAGCGGGGCGTGATCGCGGTTTCCGGCCACATGGGGAGCTGGGAGTTCGGGATGCAGGCCCTGCCGTGCATATTTGGCTTGAATCTCACGGCCGTGGCGAAGAAATTCAAGTCGAATTTCGTCGAGAGCTGGATTCACTCCGCGCGCACGCGGTTCGGGAACTCCATCCTCTACAAGAAAGACTCGCTCGCGGAGATGACGAAAATCCTCCGGCAGGGCGGGGTACTCGCCATCCTGATGGACATGGCCCGCCGCAAGGACGGCGTCGAGGTCCGATTTTTCGGGAAGAAGGCCACCGCTACCCCGGCGGTGGCCATGCTGGCGCTGAGGTGCCGAACCCCGGTGCTGCCCGTCTTCTGCATCCGGGAACCCGACGGCCGCCTTGGGATTCACGCCGGTCCGGCGGTCGAGATGCGCCGGAGCAGGGACTTGAGGGCGGACCTGGTCGAGAACACCCAGCGGATCACGGACGTGGTGGAGCGCGTGGTGCGGGAGCATCCCGAGCAGTGGTTCTGGCTGATGCGCAGATGGAAGGAGCACTATCCGCATCTGTATGAATAGCAGGGCTGAGGTGCTCTCGCGGCGTTGATCGTGGAGGGATGAGGCCTGAGCATCTCCATTGGCGGTATGCGATGGCGGCCGGTTGGTCTGAAAATCAAACAAGGCGCGTACAGTTCTCACTGGGCGCCGGAATCAACGAACGGGTATCTGTTCATTGTCCGCCTGAATGAATTTAAGTCCCTCCCGGGAAATCACTGCCAATCCCATCACAACTCTATCCTCAACCGGTGGTGCGGGCATCAGGGACTGTGCGGAAACGATGTCTGCGACACCATCCTTGAGGGTCACCTTCTCAACGAGCGCATGATGATATGATTTGAGGTTGCGCACAAAGACCACGAGGTTCTTGTCGAAATCGACCCGGGGCAGGGAGGTGCCTGGTTTGAAAACCTGCCAGACCGATGCAAATGTTTCCGCGTCACCGATGTATCCGACGCTGGACCGGCGCTGCTCTGCCGGGAGGCGATTGAGCTGGGCCACCGGGAAGTCCCCTTCCCATCTCTGCAGAATGGGACGATTCGTTGGCGCTTCGCCTTGAAACTCTTTTAATTTTACTTTAGGCCCTCCCCCTGCGAAAGCATCGAATGAAAGCAAGATGAGGGAGGCTGAAACGACAATCGCCAGGAGAGTTTTTTTTGTCATATCGCGCCTGATTCAGTTGGGCAGTTATGTTTTTATCCGCACTGCTGAACCAACTCCGCCAGCCCGAGTCGTTTCAGAGTGGCTTCCTCGGGCACGCCCGTTTGCGCATGCCAGCCCATAGCGGTGCGATAGTCGCGCGCCAAGCTGTCCACGTCGATCGTGATCCCGGCCAGAGGCCCTGCGGCGAGCGGCGGCTGCCCGGCCATGCGGCCGGGCAGCCGCACGTCTGCGGCCTGGATTCCCTCGCGGATATTGAAGCTCTGGCGCAGGGTCTGGATGCGCGCACCGGTGGCGAGGGCTTCCGTCACATCGAGCCCCCAGCCGGTGACGGCGTTCAGCAGTTCGATCAGGGGATAGTTCCCGAAGAACATGAAGGGCATCACACAGACCCCGGCACAGTTTCCCATCTGGAGATAGCCCGAGGCGGTCGCGCTCATAGGGCCTTTGCCCATATAGGCGTAGCGCTCGAACTTGTCGATGCGCAGTTCTGGATAAGGGGCGAAGGCGCCGGGGCCGCCATCGAGACGCGCCATGGGAGCGGCCGTGTGCCGTCCGGGGGTGGGATCGCACACAAAGCCGGTCCCGCGGCCGGGAAGAAAAAGCGCATTGTGCAGCCCGGGTTCCTGGCCGCCGACATGCATGGCGCACGCCGCGGCCCCCTGGCCGATCTGGCGCGCGGCCGCCTTCACGCCGTCCGCGAGGAGGTCGCCGATGCCTTCCCGCCGGATGACCTTGTCCAACAGGGCCACCATGGCGGGCCCGTTGCCCCAGTCGATGCGAATGCCGTCCGTGTCCGCCGCGGTGAGAATGCCCTGCTCGAAGCATTCCATAGCGAAGGCGAGCACGTGACCGGCGGAGATCGTGTCCAGTCCGCTGCGGTTGCACATGTCGTGCAGCTTGATGATCGTCTCGAGGTCGTCGCACAGGCACAGCGGCCCGAAGGCGCCGATGGTCTCGT
This sequence comes from uncultured delta proteobacterium, assembly GCA_963785045.1. Taxonomy (GTDB): domain Bacteria; phylum Desulfobacterota; class Desulfobacteria; order Desulfobacterales; family SpSt-501; genus SpSt-501. Next base: position 185,125 of record CAWAUC010000027.1, read on the forward strand.
ATTCGGGCTTGTGAACCTCCCCCACCGGATATTTCCCGGAGGAGACGTCACAGATGCCCCCGCAGGCGATCGGGCAGTTCGCACAGCCGTATTTGCGCGTCTGAAAGCGGGTGACGGCATCCCCGTCGGCGACCTGCTTTACCCCCGGGAAGGCCTGTTCGCCGGCAAGCAGCCAGTTCTTGATGGGGGTCGCCCCACTGGCGACAAGGGCGGAGGTAAAGCCGCAGGTCCCATGCTTCATCAGCGCCTGGGCCATGCCTGGCAGGTCGCGTAATTCCCTGGCGAAGGCCTTGGCGAGCCGGCTCAGTTCAGCGGGGTTCGCGACGGGTACTTTCGCGTGCCCGCGCACGGCTATGGCCTTCAGCCGTTTTGAGCCCATCACCGCCCCCACGCCCGAGCGGGCGGCGATCCGGCCCCGGTCGTTGACGATACCCGAGATCAGGGACAGGCGCTCCGAGGCCGGGCCGATGCAGGCGACACGGACTTTTGAGTCGCCAAATTCCGTTTGAAGGCTTTCTTCGGTAGCGATGGTATCCTTGCCCCAGAGATGAGCGGCGTCCCGGATTTCGACCCGGCCGTCGGTGACCCACAGGAATTTGGGGGTGGGGGCCATGCCGGAGACGAAGACGGCATCGAAGCCGGCCGCCTTCAACTCGGAGCCGAAATAGCCGCCGGCGTTGGCATCCCCCCATCCGCCGGTGAGCGGCGACTTGCAGAAGGCCATATAGCGGCCGCCGGTCGGGGCCTTGGTGCCGGTCAGCGGACCGGCCGCGAAGCCCAGGATGTTCTCCGGGCCCAGCGGGTCGACGGCTTTCTTCTGCTGCTCGAAGAGGATCCGGACGCCGAGGCCGTAGCCGCCGATGTAGCTGCGGGCGAGGTCCTCGGCAAGGCTTTCGACACGGATAGTGCCGGTGCTCAAATTCACAAACGCAAGTTTTCCCATGTATCCGGGCATCATATCGTTATCCTCCTGAAGCGGTATCGTACGGATCTTATACGCTCGCCGGCCGTTTGGCAAGACGGCAGGGCCTCTTGTGCTGATCGCAAAATAGGGTATTATACGGCGCAGGCTGCCGCAGCAAAGGGCATGGGGCTTCGATAGAGAAGAAAGGTGAGATGGCCGTGTTCAAGATTTTGGACTTTTTCCGCAAACGCCGGTCTGCTGAGTGCAGCCGGGTGGACGACTCCGTTTTCCACCGCAAGTATGCGAGCTTCAAACGACTGCTGCTCTCCAACAACCGGGCCCTTGAGATTATCGCCGATCTCGAAAACACGATCTACCAGGACCAGCCTTTCACCTACATGTTTGCGGTATCGCAAACCGAATCCCTGGTCGTGGAAGTCAATTCCATTGCCCGGGATCTGAATGAGCTCTCCGGGAACAAATATGCCGAGCTGCCGCCCGCGGCCCGGCGCATTTCGGAAAAAATTTTCTCCGAACTGCTCCACAAAAGGCACTTCGAGGACACGAGCTTTGTGCTGCCGATGGCGATGATCAGCCTCGAAAACGCCTCCGAGGTGGGCGGAAAGGCGGCCAACCTCGGCGAAGTCTTTAACCGGGTCCACCTGCCGGTGCCCCTGGGTTTTGCCATCACCGCCTATGGCTATCAGCTGTTTCTCGATTACAACGAGCTGACCGAATTGATTCAAAAAAAGCTCAAAAACCTGGATATCGACGACACCAACGCCCTCATGGCGGCCAGCCAGGAGCTTCAGAAACGGATCGTCGATGCCGATCTTCCGGCCGATCTGGCGGCCTCCATTCTGCAGGCGGCGCGGGACTTGAAAGCGCACCTATCGCACGACGTCAAGCTGTCGGTCCGCAGCAGCGCCACCAGCGAAGACGGCGAGGCCAGCTTCGCCGGCCAGCATGCCACCGTGCTCAACGTCAGCGAAGCCAACCTCATCGACGCTTACAAGGAAGTGGTCGCGAGCACCTTCAGCCCGCGCGCGATCTACTATCGACGTCGCCGCGGCTATCGCGACCAGGACGTCAACATGAGTGTTGCCTGCATCGCCATGATTCATGCCAAGGTGAGCGGCGTCATGTACACCGTCGACCCCAACGACAGCCGCCACGCGGTGATCATGATCAGCGCCGTCTGGGGGTTGGCGGCGGACGCCGTGGAGGGCTCGGTCGCCAGCGATTTCTACCAGGTTCACAAAAAAACACTCTCCATTGAGGCCTCCGAGATCGCATCGAAGGAGCGCCGGCTCAGGCCGGATGCGGCGGATGGGGTCCTGGAGGAGGATCTGCCCGAAGACCTGAAACACGCGGCCTGCCTCACGGGCGATGAGATCCGGCTGCTGGTCGACTATGCCGTGAGGCTGGAGAACCATTACGGGCATGCCCTGGACATTGAGTGGGTCATCGACCCCCAGGACAAGCTCTACATTCTTCAGGCGCGCCCGCTGAAGCGCTCCCAGCACTCTGGTGCGGAGGCGGTGGGTGCCGCCACCGCGTCCCCTGCGGCCGCGGCTGTTCAGCAGCCGCTGATTCTCCAGGCAGGGCAGACGGCCTGCGACGGTGCGGCGTCCGGCTATGCCTACGTCATTCAGTCCGATCACACCCTGCACCACATCCCCGAAGGTGTGGTGGTGGTCGCCCGTCAGACCTCGCCCCGCTATGTGCCTCTCATGGGCCGGATCCGTGCGTTCATTACCGACGTCGGCAGCGTCACGGGGCACATGGCGTCCGTGGCGCGCGAATTTCGGATCCCGACACTCGTCGGCACCGGCAACGGCACCACCCTGATCGCGCACGGGGAGGAGATCACGGTGGATGCCACACGACGCATGGTTTACCGCGGCCGGGTCGAGCACCTGCTGACGCAGAAAACAGTCGTGAACCCGATGAAGGGCAGCCCGACTTACAACCTGATGAAGTCCGTCCTCAAGCGCATCGCCCCGCTGACCCTCACCGATCCCCAGCAGGACAACTTCCGCCCGGCAGGCTGCCGGACGTTGCACGACATCATTCGCTTTGCGCATGAAATGTCCATGCAGGAGATGTTCCGGATCAGCGGCAGTGCCGCCCCGGATAAATGCGTGGCGGTTCCGCTGCGGGCCCATCTGCCGTTGAAAATTATTCTAGTGGACCTGGGAAACGGCCTGCGTAAGGGTTTCAAAGCCCCTCAGGCCGAGTTGGACGATGTGACCTCGATTCCGTTCCAGGCCCTCCTGCGGGGCATGAAACACGAAAACGTGGACTGGTCCCGGGACGTCGGCGTCAGCTGGGGCGGATTTGCCTCGATTGTCGCCCAATCCGCCATCCGGGACCCCTTGACGGATGGCCGCATGGGGGCGCCGAGCTACGCCGTGATCGCCGGCCACTACCTCAATTTCAACTCGCGCCTCGGCTACCACTTCGCTACGATCGACAGCTATTGCGGGCCGGAGGTGAACGACAACTACATCACTTTTTATTTCAAGGGGGGTGCCGCCGACATCGGGCGCCGGTCGCGGCGCGCTCGGATGATCGCTCAAATCTTAAAAAAGCTGGACTTCAAGGTGGAACAGAAGAGCGACATGGTCCGGGGCGAGATGAAGAAATACCGGGAGGACCACCTCCTGGAGCGGCTGGACCTGCTGGGGAGGCTGCTGGGATCGGTGCGTCTGCTCGACATGCACCTCGCCGAAGACCAGCAGGTCGACTGGTACGTGGAACAGTTCCTGAAAGGAAACTACCAGTTTGCGCCAGAAAGGGGATGACGAACCGATGGGCTGGAAGGCTTCATCCGCAGGGGGGCGGCGCCTCGCACAGGGGCTGCTCGTTGCGATGCTGTTGACGGTGCTCGCCCCGGCGGTGCAGGCGCAAAGAGCCGGCGATTTCGGACGGGTGCCATGGACGTTCTTCGCGCTGCGGGCGGAACGGCTGGGCAACCGCATCACCACGGAGGTGCGGATCGCCACCCTTCCTGCCGCGGCGGAGCGGCAGCGGTTCCTGCCGGCCCCCAAGGGGGTTCCGGTCAGCCCCTCGGGAGCGGAGCTGGTGAAGCTTTCCGTTTTCACCGTAATTGAGATCCTGGGCCGGCCGCCGGTGCGGATGGAAAGCCACGTCTGGTTCGACCCCCGGGACGGCACACCTGTGTTCCGCATCCGCACGCGTTCAGGGGCGGATGACTATCATCAGTTGTTTTGGTTCACCCGGGCGGGAGTTTACCGGCGCCAGCGCGAACCGGCCTCCCCGGTCGAGGCCGCAGGACCGCCGGAATCCTGGACCAAGAGCGGGGAGAATTTCTATCCCTATGGATCAGCGGCGCAAGGCTGCCCTCAGATCCTGGAGCCCTCGATCCTGATTTACCTTCTGTCGGCGACTCCGGTCACGGAACAGGCGGGCGTGCGGTCCGTGTGCGTGTTTCACAAGCGGCAACTTCACCGCGTGAGTGTCGACCCGGGGAGCCACGAGACGGTCAGCGTTGATTTCCTGGAGAAGACACCCGCTGGAGAAAACAGACGCTCCGGCACGATGCGGGCCCAGAGAATTCGGATCGAATCACAGCCGCTGGGCACCTATCATGGAGACGTCGAAGATTTGTTCGCAGATGGCGTGCTCCTGCATGTCAGCCTGGAAGGGCGGCTGCCTCTGGTGGTGAGCTACGAGCTGCCCCTCATCGGGCGGATAAATCTGCGGCTGAAAGAAATCCATCTGAAATGAAAATACCGGATCAGCCGCGTTTGAAGAGCATCTGGACCATGCGGTCGATGTAGCGCAGAATCGTACCCCGCGTGACCCGGCCAGGAAGGCTTTGCATGTATTCGGAGGAATACTGGGGTTCAATCACGGGGTTTGGATCGAGTTTCCAGTCGTCGAGGTCGTACCCCATGACTTCCATGTAGGGCGTGAAGGCCGGCTTGAAGAGCCTGACATCCTCCTGCGTGAACCAGTGGCGCCAGTCCCCGTATTTTTTCTTCCGCACCACTTTGCCGTAAGCCTTGGGCACTTCCTCTTCGTGCTGGACCGCAAAGCCCAGGTAGTGGTTCAGGGCTTCGAATTTGTTGTCGACCATGTCCTCGTATTTGAAAAGGAACCAGTCGCTGCCCAGGCCGCGGACGAAGCCTGCCATCTGTCCATAGCGGTTGCTCTCCTTGGCGATGACCTGCTCGGTGGTCATGGGCCAGTCGTTGTGTCCGGCGTAACGGCAGATTTCGGCAAAGGACACGGAGGACGGATCTTTTTCTTTTTTCAGCACCAGCGCCACATGCGCTTGGTACTGTTTCTTGCTGCCCATGATGCCGCGGTGCCAGCGGTAGAGCATCCGGCTGATGGCCGCATCCCGCGGGTCGCGTGCCATCCAGATGTACCGGTCGTACTGCTCCCGGGCAAAGTGCTCCTTGAACAGCTCGAAGTTTTTACCCTTGCGTTCGTTGTAGGTGTGCTTGTAAACCGCGTTCTTGTATTCACCGACGTATTTGCCGGGTTTGCCCCCGGAAAACGCCGCGCAGTGCGGCAGCCCGCCGGCGACCTTGAAGAGCAGGGCGGTAGTCCCTGATTTTCCAACGCCGAAAATACATACTTTCATGCTGACCTTCTTGAGTTCTACGGATAATTGAATAACGGCGGCTCACGGCCGCACGTTTTTCCGCGCTGCCGGCCGACAGTGGCTCTGGGGGTCAACCCAACGCCAGCCGCAAATAATAGGGTATGCGCCTATCGGTGTCAAGCGGAATCACATCCCGCAACCCGTTGAAAACCAAATAAATCATGTCTTCCAGGCCGCGCAGGAGCGCCGGACGTCTGCGCGTCCATGGGGGCAGTCTCACGCCGCGTTGATGCGGAAGATTTTTTCGGACAGCTGCTCGGCGCGAATCGGTGTGTCGTCACCGAGGATGTCTTGGAAACGGCGGATCTTCGATCGCAGTTGATCCAGCGAGACGCCCGGATAGCGGTGCCGGTGGAATTCCGGCGGCGCATGCGATCCGGGCAGGAAGGATTTGATGTGTTTCAGCATCCGCCGACTGCCCGAGAAGGTCATTCCAACCAGCCGATCGGCCAGCGGCGGAGTGGGGATCTCCGGCCGACGGGTCACAATATCCTCGAGCACCTCCACCATCCGTTCGCATGCCAGCGGGCCATCCAGGGCGGCGAGATACCGCATGACGACCGCGTTGAGGTCGGGGCCAGCGGCAGGGCCGAGCGTGCCGTTCAACACGGCCTGCAGCAACCCGAACAGCTGGTCGCGGTCAAACGCCTGGTGGCTGAGCCGGTTCGGCAGGATGTAGAATCCGCTGTCGTAGGCTTCGTTGACCACCGCCCGGTAGGTGATGGCAGGAATTCGCATCACATGCGCTTCGACGCCGGTGGTGCAGCCGTTGTGGATCAGCGCCCGGGCGGCGAGCAGCCAGGGAACCACGTTGCCCTCGTTGGTCACATGGATCCGCGCCTGCCCGGCGGCGATGCGGTGGTAAACATCCTGACCCTCGGTCGGGTGCGGCCGGATCACGATGGACAGCTGCGGGAAGGCACGCACCAGTTCCGGGATCAAGCCTTGGAACGCTTGGAAAATGGCTTGCTTGTGGTCCCTAAGACCCTCGGCGTATGGGAGCGTCATGCCGACTCCGGCCTTGCCGAACTGGGGCGGCTCGCCGGGGTGCTTGGCCGGCTTGAACAGATTCTGGGCCGGGAAAAAGGCATTGATGTGGTTGAAATTCGTGTTGATCAGGACAAAATCGCCGTAGGTGTCCCGGATGGAGCGGACATCCTCCGCGTAGAAGCCGTGCAGCTCGGGCCGCAGCATGTCGTTGCGCGGATTGCCGGTGACGTGAATCGGAAGCCCCGGGGGGACATGCGGATAGTGACGCCAGAGGTCGGCATTGTCCTCGCCCCAGGCAAACAGGTGCGCGATGAACCGGATTGCTGCCGGCGAAAGCCGACGCGAGTAGTAGATCTCGGGCGGCAGGTGCACCAGGGCTTCCTCGTCCCAGGTGAGGATTTCATGCCCGAAGCGGCGCATGATCTGGAACATCTTGAGGTTGCGCTCGGTCATGCTCTTGTTCAGGTAAAGCCCGCGGGGGAAGGAGGTGATCTTAAAATCGATCTCGCGGTGGGATCCGATAATGGAGGTGAAACCCCTCCGGGCGGCGATGCACGCCAGCAGCAGCTTGGGGTCCAGCTCGCGTACCTGGTTTTCAACGGGGATGATGAGCGGCGCTCGATGAATCATCGCAATGGTCCTGAAGGTTCATGCCACGCGCAGGCGGTAGATGGTGGCCGTGACCGGTTCCACCTCCAGCCGCGTGCGGTCGCCCAGCAGGTCCTGGAAGCGGGTCAGCCGGCTTCGAAACTCTTCGATCGGGATGCCGGGGTAGCGGTGGCGCTGGAACTCGGGCCGGTTGTGAGAGCCCGGCAGCCTGGACTTGATGCGCCTGAGCAGGCGCAGCCCTTTGGTGGCCGCCCAGCATTCGCAGCGGCGCGACAGGCCGGGTGCGGCCGAATGGGACTGCTCGGTCGCAATCTCATCCAGCACGTCCACCACGCGCTCGCAGGCCAGGGGGCCATCCTGGCCCGCCAGGTGCTGCTGCAGAATCCGGCGCAGGTCCTCACCATCCGGGGCACCGAGGGTTCCCGCCAGGATCTGCCGCAGCGTCTCGCGCAGCGCCGCGAACGTGAAGCATTGATGGCTGAGCGCGTTGGGCAGGCGGTAGAAGCCGCTGTCGTAAACCTCGTTCACGCTGGCCCGAAAGCTCACTGCGGGGATCCGCAACACGAAGGCCTCCACTCCCGTGGTGCAGCCGTTGTGCACGAGCGCCTTGGCACACAGCAGCCAGGGCACGACGTTGCCCTCGTTGGTGACCCGCAGCCTTTGGCAGCGCGCGGCGATTTCGCGGTAGACCTCATGGTTCTCGGTGGGGTGGGGGCGGACGACGATGGTGTGGTCCGGGAAGCTGCGCTCCAGCTCAGGCAGCATGCGCTGGAAATCTGCGAACACGGCCTGCTTGTGGTCCCGCAGTCCCTCGGCATAATCCCGGCGCATGCCCCGGGCGGCCCGTCCGAAGCGGGGCTTTTGGCCGGCCTTCGTGACCGGCTGGAACAGGTTCATGTCCGGGCCGAACGCGTTGACGTGGTTGAAGTTGGTGTTGACGAGGATGAAGGCGCCGTATTCTTTCCGGATACCGTCCATCTCGGCGGCATAATACGCATGCAGTTCGCGCCGCAGCAGGTCGCCCCGGGGGTTGCCGGTGACGTGAATCGGGGTCTGCCTGGGCAGCGCGGGGTACTGGCGCCAGAGCTCGGCGTTCTCTTCGCCCCAGGCGAAGAGGTGGCTGACACGGCGAATGGCTGCAGGATGAAGCCGCCGCGAGAAGTAGGTCTCCGGCGGCAGGTGCACCAGCGCCTCCTCGTCCCAGGTGATGATGTCGTGGCCGAACTTGGAGGCGGCCCAGAAAAACAGCAGGCTCCTGACGGTCATGCTTTTGGAAAGATAGATGCTGCGCGGGAACTGGTCGATGAGCATCTCCATCTCGCGCCGGGAGCCGATGATCGAGGAATACCCCCTGCGCGCGGCAATGCACGCGAGCAGCAGCTTGGGGTCGAGTTCGCGCACCTGATTTTCCACCGGGATCAACAACAATGGCTTCGCAACCGACATGTACCGGAACGCCTCCGAAGGATCGATCACGCCGCCGCGGACAGGTTGCAACACCCCCGGCGCGAACGGCTATGATTTCATTAAAATTAGGTAATATATTCTATGCTTAGTTTTATTGTCAAGCAACACCTTCCATGCCGCTGCCAACCAGCCGCCCTCTCAGGCTCCGAACTGGGCGCCATGCCGCCCCGCCTGGATCCTCTATCAGAGAGAGGGAGCAGGCCGCTAACCAGCCGAACATATTGCTTCAACTTGAAAACGGGGAAGGCTTCGCCTTGACTTTCGCGCACATTCACGATAGCTATGACCGCCCGATTAGCCGATCCGGAAGGTGCACTGCATGATTCGTTACGAAGCCAAGTCCTGGCCGCCGCACCGTTACCTGCGCAAATTTCACCGGTGGCTGCTGAAATTGAGACAGCCGCTGGTCCGTGACATCGAGATCACCGAGGGTACTTCTGCATTCCGCTTCCGATGTGAAACGGTGCGTGAATTCAACCGCTGTCTCAAGCTCTTTTCCAAGGAGCCCGGCACCTTGGAGTGGATCAGGACCGAGGTGAAACGCGGCCAGGTTGTTTATGACATCGGGGCGAATATCGGAGTTTACACCATCCTGGCCGCTCGGCAGGCGGGACCCAATGGGAAAGTTTACGCCTTTGAGCCCCACGCTGCCAACTTTACACGGCTGATCGAAAATGTGATCCGCAACAACCTTCAGGATGTGGTGATTCCATGCAGCGTTGCGCTGGATGCCGAAACAGGGTTCTCGCATTTCAACTATGACTCTGCCAACGCCGGCACCTCCAACAGTCAGTTCTCTGCGGCTTCGGGAGCAGCCATGCCTGCCCACGGCAGTGAAATCGCCGAGTTGAAATATGCCACGACGATCGACCGGCTCATGGAGTTCGGCCGCATCGCATCCCCCCACCACATCAAAATCGACGTGGACGGCAATGAGTATCGCATCCTGCAGGGCATGGCCCGGCTGCTTAGCGCCCCCACGGCACCCCTGACCATCCAGGTCGAGTTGAACGAGCCGCATTCGAAGAGCATTCATGACTTCCTGCAAGCTCACAACTACACCCTGAGCCACACACATTACACTCGCTCCGCCGCGCGACGCATGCAGGAGTCGTCACAGCAGCCGGACTCCGGCTGCAACGCAATTTTCAGAAAATGCCGGGAATGATTTGCAGGCGACACCAGTTGCAGGAGTGATTGGCGGAAACCGAGTTGTGGCCGGCGGAGGCTGAAGCACGACCGATTCCGGATTGTCCCAGCCTTCCCACGAGCTTTCCTCTCACTTCAGGGCCTGGAGGTAGCACCGGCTTTCTTTTTCCAGAATTCTGGTTTTGTCGAACGCCACCCGCGCCAGTTCGCGGCCGCGCATGGCAACCGCCCGAGAATGCTCATCGTTGCGGGCGACTGCAACGATGGTTTCGGACAATTGGGTGATGTCTCGAAAAGGCACGAGGAATCCGGAATAGTGGTCGATCACGATCTCACTGTGATTTTCGATGTCATAAGCAACCACCGGGACTCCGCAGAGCATAGCCTCAGCCAGCGTCGAACCGGAAAAGGGGCAGACCGCCATCCGCGCATGGACGGTCCAGTTGAAGACGACGTCCGTTGAACAGGCCCCCAGGAAAAGAATACGGTCTTTAAAACGGCTGGATCCGATTTTGCGCTCCACATCGGCTCTGAGAGAGCCATCCCCAATGATCACCAATCGGTGTTCCGGGAGATCGGCAGCGGCCCGGTCGAAGGCGTCGATCACATCCAACGGGTATTTGATGATGGCCAACCGCCCGACGAAGAGCAGATAGGGGAATTCCAGGGGGCGGGGGGGTACCTGCGAGGGATTGTAATTATTGTAAATCGGATTGAAATTGCTGATTCTCAGCAACGACAGCCGTTCCACCGGCGCCCCCAAGGCAAAAGCGTGTTCGTAGTTGTTCTTGTTCCGACCCAGCACGAAGGTAGCGTGCTTCAAGGGAAGCCCCAGGAGCCAGTTCGCGAGCGATGGAACCATGATCCTACCGATCGGGATTTTGCTGAGGGTCCGGAAATAATAGGGCTTGCCGTTCAACCTGCGAATCAGTTCATAATTTCCGGCGATATCGACGATGAACGGAATTTCGATCAAGCGCGACACCAGGTAGGCTTCAAGTGCGGGGAAGTTGTGTTTGTAAGCGCGAAGAATGCCGATTCTCTCTTTGACGCAATAGTGGGTGATCTTATAAACGGCATAGCATTCGCGGAAGATGGTGGCCGTTGCCTTGAAACCCATCTGCGCCATGAAATTGATGGCGGTCGGCATCCGCCGCATCAACACAAAGAGGTCCTCGGCCACCTGAATATCTTCATCCTGGGAGCTGGCTGAATCGAAAAATCCTATCCAGCGGATCGACGGATTTCGAAACGGCAGCAGAAAGTCATAGCCCCTGCTCGTTAACTTGTCGACGTTGAACCCTTGGATGATCAACGCCTTGGGGTTGCCCCTGGCGGATTGGATCCACGCTCGGCGCTGCGTGAAAACCCACGGCAGCGAAAAGAGAAAGAATAGGAGGCACCCCAACGCCGCCGGCAGGGCCAGTGCGCAGTCAAGACAGCGTTGAACGGTTTTAAGTAGTTTCTTCATTCCTGCACAGGTGCCGCGGCTGCCGGTCATTCATTGTACACGAGCATCACCTGACCGTCGTCCTCCAGGCGAACTTTTCCGATAGGCCGCGCGGGCACCCCGGCAGCGATGGTGAAGTCTTGAACATCCTGCGTGACGACTGCCCCCGCCGCAATCAGGCAGTGTTTGCCGATGCGAACACCTTTGGTCACGACCACCTGACAGCCTAAGAAGCAACAATCTCCGATTTGGGTGCGTTCGTATTCATAGCCCGATGTTCCGCCCGATAAAGCCCATTTGACCGTGTCGTGCGTAAGCAGATGGCATCCGGTCGAAATGGAGCAGTTCCGGCCGATCTGCAATCCGCCGCCGCCATCCAGCAGACAAAATGGGCCAACCCAGGTGTGCGATCCGATGCTCACATCTCCGATTAGGGTTGCCGAGTTGTAAATGGTGACACCGTCATCTTTTCCAGTCCAGAAGGATCCTCGTTCGCTCCAGCTGAACAGGTCCTCAAAAAAGGGATTCACCCGCTTGTACTTCGCTTGGGTATAAGTGCGCAGAAAGTGGTGCAGATCGACGAGCGATTTCCACAACGATTTCAACCCTGAAGGCATATCATCTAAGTTATGCATGGGCTATCGCCTCTGACAGGTATCCCGGCACTCAGAGCGCGTTGCATCAAACGCCTGGACGGTAATATTGGTTGATCCAAGATTCGAAATTGAGCAGCGACCAAATCAACAACCTGCGGTTGGTCCGCCCCTCGATGTGCTCCGTGACCAGTTCCTGCACCGCCCTGGCATCCATGAAATCGTAGAGCGCAGACCGTTTGTTGAAGATGATCTTTTTCACCAAATCGATGCTTTCGCCCTTGAACCAGGATGAGTCGGGCGCTGAAAACCCCTGCTTAATGGCCGTCGTGATGCTCTCCGGGATGTAGCGGTTCATCACCTGGCGCAGGATCAGCTTGCCGTCCTGGGTTTTCTGAAAATAGCGTTGGGTTTTCGCGCCGGGTTCGTTTTCATTCAATCGGATTACATCCGCGAGTTTGCCCAGTTTTAGGTTGACCGGCAGCCGCATGGCGAAATCGACCAGATCATTGTCCAAGAAGGGAACTCGGGCCTCCAAACCGTGGGCCATGCTGAGCTTGTCCTCAACCACCAACAGGCTGTGCAAAAAAGTTTTGGCTTCGAAGTACAGGGAGAGATTGACATAGGACCGCGGATCGGAGATTTCCTCTGGACGGGACTGAAAGACATCCCGAAAGATGTCCCGCGTCCAGATATGTTTCACTTGATCCCAAATCGGGCGGAACACTTTGTTGACCGTGGTGTTGGGGATCAAGCGCTGCCAGTAGCGATAATACTTGTCCACATAATTTTCAAAGCTGTCATTGATGACGGCGCGGTAATAACGCCATGGATAGCCCCCGAACAGCTCATCTCCGCCCGCCCCTCCCAAAACGACTTTGACGAATTTGCTGGCCAGTTGGGCCGCGTAAAAATTGGGGTAGCTCTGCCCGACCCGGGGCTCCTCGATATGCCAGGCGACCTTTGGAAGGACGCGCTCCATGTCGCCCGCTTTCAATACCATTTCATAATGTTCGGTCTTGAACAAATACGACATATATTCGGCTTTTTCTCGCTCATCGTAGCCCATTTCCAGACCCGAAGCCGAATGCAGATCAAACCCGCAGGTAAAGGTTTTGATATAGGGCAGCTGCTTGGCAGCGATGGCCGTGATCGAGCCCGAATCCATGCCGCCGCTCAGATAGGACCCCAGTTCCACATCGCTAATCAGTTGGCGGCTGACAGCCTGTGCAAAAAGGCGGTCCAGTTCTTCGACGTACTCCCGCTCTTCGGCTGCGTGAGACGGTTCCTGGAAGTGGTAATCCCAATAGCGAACGATTCGGATGGGTGGCGGCGAAGCGGAAGACGCTCCGAGGGGAATCGATGCGCGGCAGCCGGCGGGCAGCAGGTGGATGCCCCGGAAAAACGTCTTGTCCGTGAAAAGATTCTGAAAGGTGAAATACTCCAACAGCGCTTCCAGGTCCAATTCGCGGGCGAATCCGGGATGAACGAGGATTGATTTTTGCTCGGAAGCAAACACGAAGTGGTTGCCCCAAAAGGCGTAGTATAGAGGCTTGACCCCGTAGCGGTCACGGGCCAGAAACAGTTCCTGGCGCGTCCGGTCCCACACGGCGAAGGCGAACATCCCGTTGAATTTTTCAACGCACGTCGGTCCCCATTGGGCATAGGCGTTTAAAACGACCTCGGTATCCGTTTGCGAGCGAAACGCTCGCCCCAGGGCTTCAAGTTCGCTGCGAAGTTCCCGGAAATTGTAGACCTCTCCATTGTAGGAAATGAGGTGATTTCCATCCACGGTCGACATGGGTTGATGCCCCAAAGGGGACAGGTCGATTATGGCCAAGCGGCGGTGGCCCAGTCCTACAAAGCGGTCAATAAAAAACCCTTCGCCGTCCGGGCCGCGATGCGCTATGGCATTGGTCATGTTGCGAAGGACGACCGGCGAAACAGCTTCGCCGTTCAGATTGAATATTCCGCAAATTCCGCACATATGGCTTGCTCACACGAGGCGGGTGGGCCGTGCTGTACCGTGGATCGTTTTATAAACTCCACCCGCTATTAGCCTATTTCAGTCGGGACAGAACGGATAAAAGCTCTTCGACCACTCGATCCTGATCGGCTTCCGTCATGTCGTGATAGAGGGGCAAGGTCAGACATCGGTCAAAGGCAAAACGGCTTCCGGACAGGTTGCCGGAGACCCGGCAGTTCGGGTTTTCGGAAAAGGCCCGGTGCATGTGCAGCGCGTAGGTTCCGATTTGGGTCTCAATCTGACGGGTTTGCATGTGCATGATGATCTCGTCCCGGTTCGGGACCATGATGCAGCAAGACTGCCAGGAGTGAAACCCGCCGGATGTGATGGCCGGCAACGTTATCTGCGGGCAACCGTCGAGCAGTTTCCGGTAGCGCCGGGCCAGACGCTCGCGCTGGTTCAACAGCGCATCGATATGGCGCATCTGCACCAAACCCACGGCGGCTTGCAGGTTGCTCAGCTTGAAGTTGGTGCCGATGTCGTCGAATCGGGTCCATCGCCGCGAGTCCGACGGCGCCATTCCGAAATGCTTGTAGGCGTCCATCCACTCCGCCCATTGCGGGTGGTTGGTGGTAACCATGCCCCCTTCACCGGTCGTGATGAATTTTCGCGGGTGGAAGCTGAACACCGATATATCGGCCAGGTTGCCGACATGTCGGTCGCGGTACCGGGCACCGATGGCGCAGGCTGCATCCTCGATCACGTAAAGAGAATGACGTCGGGTGATCTCCTGCAGGCGGTCATAATCGAGTGGGTTGCCGAAGATGGAAACCGGAATCACGGCGCGTGTCAGCGGTGTCACGGCTTTTTGAAGGGCGTCGTAATCGATCAGCATGGTGAGCGGGTCGACGTCGACCAGAACGATGCGCGCTCCAACGATCTGGACTACCGCGGCGGTGGCCGGGTAGGTGTAATCCGGGACGATGACTTCATCCCCCGGGCCGATGCCGAGCGCGCGCAGGGCCATTTCCAAACCGACCGTGCAGTTGCAGACCGCCAGCGCGAAGCGGCAGCCGGTGTAATCCTTGACAGCGGTCTCCAATTCGTGGGTGATCGGACCTTCAGTGAGATAGCCGCTGTCGAGAACCTCGCAGACTTTGTCTTTGACCTCCGGCGTGATGTAAGGTTTGATGAGCGGGATTTTTTTCATTATTTTTTTGTGCTCGAATTCGCAGCAACCACAAACGCCGCGTGTGAAGCCCTCATGTTTTAACGCTCGGCGGTCCGCCGGCGCTGCTCGACCTCATGGATATGGGCCTGCCGCCATGCGATCAGGCGCCTGAGTCCATCCTCCAGATCGATCTTCCAGGTAAACCCTAAATCACGGGAAGCGGCGGTGGGATCGCCGATTCGATTCGTGACGAAGGTCTGTCCAGCCGGTTCGTAGCGGATGGGCAGCTTCGAACCGGTGATCCTCAGGATCAATTCGGTCAGCTCCCGGATGGAGGTCTTGATGCCGCGCCCGACGTTGTAAAACCCGAAGGACACGTTGCTTTTCAAAGCGCACACATTGGCCAAGGCAGTGTCACCGACGTAGATGAAATCGTACGCCTGACTGCCGTCACCGAACACAACGGGCGGCCGGCCTTGGTCGATGTTGTCAAGGATCTTCATGATGACCGCGATGTAGGTTCCGCGGTAGTCCTGCCGGGGCCCATAGACGTTCATGTAGCGCAGACCGACTCCGTTCAGGCCATAGCGCTTGTGGAAAGCCTTAAACATGTGCTCGCCGGCGATCTTGGTGGCTCCGTAGAAGGTCCAGTTATTATAAGGGTGGAGTTCGGTCATCGGCTGTTCGACCGCGTCACCGTACACCGAGGCGGAAGAGGACCAGACCAGGCGTTTGATCCCATGGGCCACGCAGCTTTCCAGCACGTTGTAGGTGCCGCGAATGTTGACGTCAAAGGCCGCGCGCGGATAGTCATAGCATTGCAGCAACCAGAGCGCCGCTAAGTGAACGACGCCGTCGACCTTCTTCATGGCAGCATTCAGGATGTCAGTTTGAAGAATGTCGCCGCCGACGTCAAAAATGCGGCAGCGCGGGTCTTGGAGGGCGTCGCGCAGATTTTCGTGAGTGCCGCGGCAGAAATTGTCGTATACGACGACTTCTTTTACCTCTTCCTTGAGCAGGGCCTCGACTACGTGCGAGCCAATCAATCCTGCGCCGCCGATTACCAGAATCCTGGAGCCACTGATGTCCATAAGGGAAATGCCTTTCTCTATTCGCCCCTCGGCGAGATGCCCAGATCGGTCCGATCGAAGCTTTTCCTGCACGTCAGGCACTGCAAATCCTCCGTGAGGCGCTCACCGCATTCACACACCCATCCGATGGGTTTAGCGGGGTTGCCGATCACCAGGGCGTAGTCGGGGACATTTCGGGTGACCACGGCGCCGGCGCCGATAAAGCAATACCGTCCCAGCGTGACGCCGCAAACGATGGTGGCGTTGGCGCCGATGGTGGCACCCTGCCGAACGAGGGTCGGCCGCAGCTGATCCATTCGGCGGATGCCGGCGCGAGGATTGAAAACGTTCGTAAATACCATGGACGGGCCGCAAAACACCCCGTCCTCCAACGTTACGCCTTTGTAAACGGACACGTTGTTCTGGATTTTACAGCCTGTGCCGATGCTCACCTCCGGTCCGATCACCACGTTTTGGCCGATGTTGCAGCGCTCGCCGATGCGCGAACCGGATAGCACATGGGAGAAGTGCCAGATCTTGGTGTCGGCACCGACCGCGGCACCTCCGTCGACAACGGCCGTATCGTGGACGAAGGCTCCCGGTGCGATCGACCGCGGCGTCGCGGGACGAAGCCGCCGCCGCGGATTTCCACACACCGGCCGATGGCTTTCCGTCGAGCCGCATTTTCTTTCCGAGACGGTCAAGCGAGTCCTGACTGGCATTCAGAATTCTCAGCACCCGCAGCCCCTCCATGTCCGTCCGTGATCGGGCGGCGACCATTGGCCATACAGTCCAGGAAGTGCTGGCATTCATTGCGCAGCGGTTCTTCGTCGGGGAACTCCACCCGCAAAGGATCGGCCTTGGCCGGCACAGGCATGCCGTTCAGCCAGTGGACCTCGTGCGGATAGATCAGCAGCTTGTCCGGCCAAGGCAGGGTGTCGTCGAACACCGCCATTTTTTGGTCTCCGACCACCACCAATTTCTGCTCTTTGAAGGGGTGCAGCCACGAGACGAAGATATGCGCGCGCAGGCCACTGGCGAATTCCAAGTGAGTGGTGGTGACGTCGGCGATCCGCTGGTGCAGATAATAGCCGCCGGTGGCCATGAATGCTTTCCGGCTCGTCGCCTGCCAGCGCCAGAATCATGGAAATGTCGTGGGGGCGAAGGACCAGAGGATGTTTTCCTCCCGCCGGATTTTCCCGAAATTGAGTCGATGGGAATAAATGTAGTTGATGCGACCAAGCTGCCCTGTTGTCACCATCTTCTTGAGCACGACGAACGACCGGGTGGTATTGAAGCAGGTGACCGACCATCAGCACCCGGTTTGCAGTCTCGGCAATTTGGATCAACTCCCGCCCCTCGACTTCCCTCAACACCAGCGGCTTTTCAACGAACACGTGCTTGCCTGCGAGCAGGGCCTCACGGGCCAGGTTGAAATGGGTCTCCGCCGGGGTCGCGATCACCACCCCCTGGACATCCTCGCGTTGAAGCACAGAACTGAGGGCCACGCATGTGTCGACATGGGGATACTGTTCCTTGACTCCTTCTAAAACCGGACCGTTTTTATCACAAATCAGCTTCAAGACGCCGAGGTTATGGAAGTTGCGCACCAGGTTTCTGCCCCAGTATCCGGAACCGATCACTGCCAGGCCGGGTCGCATTGTGTGCCGCTGTGGATGTAATCGCCATAGGATGGTCAGCAGGCGGGCTGCCCTGAATTGATATGGTCAACGACCTTACACTGGTCTTCAGAGGTCAAATACGGATGCATGGGGATGCTGAATATCCTCAGGCTGCATGCTTCGCTGACTGGAAAATCGCCTTGCGCGTACCCGAGGTCGGCGAAGGCGGACTGAAGATGCAGGGGTCGGGGGTAATAGACGGCCGTCGGGATGCCAGCCTGCTTGAGGCGGTCCTGCAAGTGAGCGCGGTGTTGTTCATCGCGCGCCAGGAGAGAGTACTGCGCCCAAACGCTTGTTCGCCCGCTCGGGATGACCGGGACGCTCACGCGGCCGCCGTGCGCAATCCCTCCGAATAGCGCTGGGCGACCGTTTGGCGCAGAATCACTTCTTCAGAGAAGATCTCGAACTTGGCGAGCAAAATCGCTGCTTGCAACGTGTCCAGCCGGCCGTTGATGCCGATGCGCACGTTGTCGTATTTGTGGGACACCCTTGCCGTGGACCCTGCATCGAATCGAGACTGGCGGCCAAATCGTCGTCGTCCGTGAAACACATGCCGCCGTCGCCGTAGCATCCCAGGGGTTTTGCCGGAAAAAATGAAGTGCACCCCAAGTGGGCCAGGCTGCCGGCCCTGGTTTGATGATATTCGGCCCCAAAAGACTGAGCGGCGTCTTCAACGATGAACATTGGTGCTGGTGGGCTATGCCCGGATATGGACCGTAGTCGCACGGCAGACCGAACAGGTCTACGGTAATGATGCCGCGGGGGGTGCCATTGAAACGCGGCAGGGGATGGAGCTTGGGGTCGCGACGCTTCAAGGCGGAAATCGCGGTTTCCAGTATTGCCGGATCCATGTTGAAGGTTTCAGGATCGATATCCACAAACACGGGAATCGCCCCCAGGATACGGATGACTTCAGCCGTGGCTATGAACGTGAACGGCGAAGTGAAGATGGCGTCTCCGGGGCCTACGCCGTAAGCCATCAGACCCATGAGCAGCGCATCGGTACCAGACGCGCAGGCTACCGCGTGTTTCACGCCGACGTATGCGCTCAACTGTTTTTCCAGCGTTTTTATCTCGGGTCCCATGATGTATTGCCCGTGATCCAGAACGCAGCCGATGTTTCGGTCGATTTGAGCGCGGATGCGCGTTTGTTGTGCTTCAAGGTCGATCAGTTTCACTGGAAACATCCCCTGCCGGCCCCTGTTCCGTGACGGCGCATGCAATCGTCCGCCTGCCATGAGCGGTCGGATTTGCATGGAATAGGGGGTCGACATCTACATTATAAATAAGCAACGGATGGCGGGTGACCGCCTTTCACCGGCAGCCGTTGCTTAGTCGGCTCTCCCCAGCGGGTGAGCCGTCGTCCGAGCTGGAGGACAAGCCGGCTCGGTGGCTTGATGCTCTTGACGTGCTGCAGTGCTGCCGAACGACCGCTAAAAAGAAACAATATAGGCCGATATCTATTTATTTGTCAATGAATCCCGACCGGATGTGAAATTTTGGTGTTAATGACACAGCGAACCATGAGCAAGCGACTCCAGGAAGAGAGGATCCGCCTTTGCAGTTCTTTGCAGAATGCCAGGCTCAGGGGATGTCATGCCGGCTTGACTTTCCAAGGGCTCCGGGATATCCGAAACTAACTCGGGTAAAGGACGCTATCTGACTTTGTCCTGTCGTTCCGAAGCCTACCCCCATGAGACGGAGCAAAGAGTGACATGTCTCCTGAAACGTGCAAACTTGAAACGTGCAAGCTGATCGACCTTCCCAAAATCAACGACCCGCGGGGCAACCTCACATTTGTCGAGAATTCACGCCATATCCCCTTCGATATCCAGCGTGTCTACTATCTCTACGATGTTCCCGGCGGCGCCCTGCGCGCCGGTCACGCTCACCAGGCGCTTCATCAGTTCCTGATCGCCATGTCCGGGAGCTTCGACGTCACGGTGGACGACGGTTTTCACAAAATGAAATTCCACCTCAACCGGTCGTATTATGGGCTCTATATTCCGCCCATGATCTGGCGGGAAATTGACAACTTTTCTTCAGGGTCGGTTTGCCTTGCCCTGGTTTCCGAATACTACGACGAGGCCGATTACTACCGGCATTACCCCGACTTCATCCGAGCCGTCCGGGGAACCCAGAAGTGAAAATCCCCTTTTTGGATCTTCGAGCCTCCTACCTTGAACTGCAAGCGGAACTGGATGCCGCCTGTCGGCGGGTCATGTCCTCGGGCTGGTACATCCTGGGCCAGGAGGTCGAGGCCTTCGAAGAGGAGTTCGCCGCCTATTGCGGCGTGCGGCACTGTATCGGCGTCAGCAACGGCCTGGACGCGCTGGAACTGATCCTGAGGGGGTATGGAATCGGGGCGGGCGACGAGGTGATCGTGCCTGCCAACACCTTCATAGCCACATGGCTGGCCGTGTCCCGGGCCGGCGCCGTTCCGGTTCCGGTCGAGCCCGGCGAACTGACGCTCACCATCCGGGCGGACGACGTCGAAAAGGCGATTTCGCCGCGCACGCACGCCGTCATGCCGGTGCACCTCTATGGGCAGCCTGCGGACATGCAGCCCATTTGCGACGTGGCCCGCCGGCATGGCTTGAAAGTCATCGAAGATGCCGCCCAGGCGCACGGTGCGCGCTACCGGGGGCAGCGGGCCGGGGGCTTGGGGGACGCGGCGGGCTTCAGTTTTTATCCGGGCAAGAACCTCGGTGCCCTCGGGGATGGCGGGGCCGTGGTGACGAATGACGGCGAGTTGGCCGCTCAGATCAGGCTGCTGCGTAACTACGGTTCGCAGGTCAAGTATTACAACGAGGTCAAAGGCTGCAATGCCAGGCTGGATGCCTTGCAGGCGGCGGTGTTGCGGGTCAAGCTGAGGTGCTTGGACGAGTGGAACCTGCGACGCAGGCGTGCCGCCGAACGTTACCTGAACGCCTTGTCGCACATGCCCCATCTGGTTCTGCCGCAGGTCCTCGACGATGTTGAGCCGGCCTGGCATCTGTTCGTCGTGCGGCACCCGCGACGTGACGAACTGCAACGCCACCTCTCCTGCGCCGGCATCGAGACTCTCATCCATTACCCGGTGCCGCCGCATCTCTCAACGGCATACACTGACCTGTTGTACGTTCGGGGAGATTTCCCACGGACCGAGAAAATCGCCGATTCGTTGCTGAGCCTCCCAATCGGGCCGCACCTTGGGACTGATTCACAGGATCGGATTATCAGCGCTCTGGCCGAAGTCACCTGCAAGTAAACTCCTGCAAATCCAGTGAGCCCGGTTGGATGAAGGTATATGCGATGGGTCTGATAGAAAACATGGTGAGCGTTGTAATACCGGCCTATAACCAGCCGACGTATCTCCGGAGGGCGCTTACATCCGCATTGGAACAGACCTACAGGCCCATTGAGGTGATCATCGCCGACGACTGCTCGCCGAGTTCGCTGGAAACGGTAATTGGGGATTTCAGAAACCTGGAGGATGAGCACTTTAAAATCCGCTACTTTCGACAAGCCCAGAACCTGGGGGTCATAGAAAATTTCCATTATGGCGTCGCCCAGGCTAAAGGCAAGTACCTGGTTCCGTTGCCCCACGACAACCGTTTCAGCGACAGGGGGTTCTTTGAAGAGTCTGTTAAGATGATGAGCCGCCATTCCGACTGCCACCTGTGTTACGGCAATTCGCGTTACGAAAACAGCCACAGGATGGCTCTCAGCATCCCTGATGTGATAAAATTTTGCGATGGCTGGTCTCTGCTTGAAGGTAAAGATTTCATTCAGCTTTACCGGCGAGGAGGAATGGGCTGGTCGCAGGCCATGGTGCTCGACCACAAGATGGCATTAACGCTGAACGCCTTCAATGAGCCTTACGTGATCAGCGGAGCCTTGTCCCGCCAGCTGGGGATCGCCCAGGACGATGCATTTTCATATGTGTTTCTGCTGAGCGGAATGGGGGCAGTAGCCCTATGTGAAAAACCGGTCTGTGAGATCGGAACGCCACCGGAATCCTATTCACGCTCGAACCGCAGCTGGAAAGAGACGAAAGGGAAGGTAAAGTTTGTAATTTTCTACAATACCTCCCGGGCGGATCTGAAGGGCAAATACGCCTTTCAGGTTAAAAAAATGGCCTTCAAGCAGGCGCTGCATTATGCTGACTGCATCTTCGATTCCAGAATCGCCGGCTACTATAATTGGCAATTTTTAATTATTCTTTTAATGGGGTTTTCGATATTAAAGAAAGCATGGATCTCCATCAAGTATTTCTTCAAAAGGGGCGTGAACGTTGTACGGCCAAACACATTCAAGAAAACGAAAAGATAATGATCGCATATCACTTTAGCGCAGAAAATAGGTGCAGGGAGCAGAAATGATCAGTCCACATGCCGTCGTGCTGACAGATACCATCGGTTCAGGCGTTAAGATTGCAGAGTTCGCTGTCGTTCGTCAGGGGGTTCGCCTGGGAAAGGACGTAACCATCCACCCACACGTTACCATTGAGCCGGGTGTTCACATCGAGGATGGAGTGGAAATTTTTTCCGGCGCCTATCTGGGAAAAGAGCCCAAAGGGGTGGGCGCGACTTCCCGCACCGTGACGTTTGAAAAATTTATGCGCATCGGAAGAGGTTCGTCTATCGGACCCAATGCTGTGATCTTTTACGACGTTGAGATCGGCGCTGAAACCCTCATCGGCGACGGGGTTTCAATTCGCGAGCAGTGTCGGATTGGTACGCACTGCCTCATCAGCCGGTATGTCACGGTCAATTACAACACAGTGATCGGCGACCGCACCCGGATTATGGATTCAACCCACATCACGGGTAACTGCGTTATCGGAAACGGTGTGTTTATCAGCACATTGGTGGCGACGGTCAACGACAACGAAATGGTCTCGCGCTCATACTCCGAAAGCAAGATTGTCGGCCCCCGCATCGCTGATGGTGCCAGCATCGGTGCGGGTGCATGCCTGCTTCCTGGAGTACTCGTGGGTGAGGGGGCCATCGTAGGTGCGGGTTCCGTGGTAACGAAAGATGTCGAACGTTATACCGTTGTCATGGGAATACCCGCACGGTTAACGCGAAGGCTGCGATGATAGATTAACGCCAATTGCGGCAGATACGTATTTAAGTCGGCCGCTGCCGATGGCGGGGACGAACTCGCGCTTTCGGTTTGAACCGAGCCGAGCAACGCTTCGCTCCCGGATGCTGTAGGCGAATTGACACCCAGTGTGTCGCCCACCTCTTGAGGCATGCTGAGGCTCATCCCGTGAAAGGTGTCATGAGCACGGCGGGAAGCCGGGCGGTTCCCGCTTTGACCATGTACTCGGCCAAATCCCAGTCGTAGGGCTTGTTCACGTCGAACCCCTCCGCATCTCGGGTCAGGAAAGGCATCAGCACGGTGCCGGCAATGGTGCGGCCTTCGAACACGACCCGCGACCAGGCGATCTCCAGGCTTGCGTTCTGAACAAAGATTTCCGGGAGCGAGGGGTACTGGCTGCTGTGCCAGGGCTGGTCGGCGGGCCCGATCGGCAAGAGCGGCAGCATGCGCCGGCCGCGCACTACCCACATCTTGGCCGGGTGCTGGCTGCATTTTTCAACGGCCCGCAGGGAATCCACCCCGGTTTCCGCGCAAAACTCAGCCCACGCCCGCTGGATCGTTTCCGGCAGGCGAAACGGGCTCGTAGGGCGCAGGATGCTGAAACAGTCGTAGCGGCGGCCCTCCGCAGCCAGGCGCTGCAGCGTGTATTCCACCCATTCGATATCCGGGGAGGTATCACCGGAATATTCGTCCGGGCGCATGAACGGCACCTCGGCACCGTAGTGGCGGGCGACCTCCGCATACCGCTCCGAGTCGGTTGAAACGATGACCGCTGCGAAGATGCCACTTTGCAGCGCGGCAGAAATGCTGTAGGCGATCAGCGGGTGGCCGGCCAACGATTTGATGTTCTTGTCCGCAACGCGCTTGGAGCCCGAGCGCGCGGGGATCAGGGCCACACAGGCGGTGGTTTGGAGTCGGTTGAGTCCGTTGAGTCCATTGCGTCTATTGAGTCCGTTGAGTCTATTGAGTCGATTGAGAGCAGGTGAGTCTTTTGGGAGTAGGTGTCTGATGTATTTTGGTATTTAAATAGAAAGGCTTACGCATCAGGGACAGTCTCTAAATACCCAAACACCCAAACACCAAAATACCCACATCCCCCGACGCCTATTACGTCATGTCCGGATCGAATGTCAGGACGATGTTTTTCAGGTTCGAATACACATCCAGCGCCTCGGTGCCTGGTTCGCGCGTGCCGTTGCCGGAAAATTTTACTCCGCCAAAAGGCCAGTGGGGTTCGCTGCCGAAGGTGCCGGCGTTGACCACGGCCACTCCGGCCTGGACCCGGCGGGTGAATTCCAACGCGCGGTGCACACTGCGGGTGTGGATGCAGGCGGTGAGCCCATAAGGGGACTGGTTTGCCCGCCGCAGGGCCTCGGCGAAATCCGGCACCCGGTACAGGCACGTGACGGGCCCGAACAGTTCAGACACGGATATTTCGGCGTCCGGGGCCGCCTGTTCGATGATCGTCGGCGCCATATAGAAGCCGTCCGCGTGCGCAGGGCCGTCCAGGCGGTGGCCGCCGGTGAGGACCGAAGCTCCGGTCAGCTGCGCGCGCTCCACGGCTGCCAGCATGGCTTCGAGCTGCCCGAAGTTGACGACCGGCCCAAAGTCATCCTCATTCCCGGGGCCGACCTTCAGGCGCCGGGTGCGCTCCACCAGCAGATCCCGGAAGCGGTCATAGACCGCGTCGAAGACGATGATCCGGCTGCCGGCCGCACAGCGCTGGCCCGCGTTGCTGAAGGCCGAGCGTAGTACCCATGTGGCGGCCGAATCGAGATCCGCATCGTCGCAGACGACCAGCGGATTTTTGCCGCCCAGTTCGAGGGACACCCGCGCCAGGCGCGAGCCCGCTGTTCGGGCGATCTCGCGGCCGACCGCGGTCGAACCGGTGAAGCTCACCACGGCGACGCGGGCGTCCGCGACCAGCGGTGCACCGGCCTCTGCTCCCAGCCCCTGGACGATGTTGAGAACTCCGGGGGGTAGGCCGGCTTCCTGAGCGATGCGGCCGAACAACCAGGCGGTCGCCGGAGTGTCCTCAGCCGCCTTGAGCACGGCGGTATTGCCGCAGACGAGTGCCGGGAAGACCTTCCAGGCGATGTTGGCGATAGGGGTGTTGGCGGCGATGATGAGGCCGGCGACACCCAGCGGTTCGCGCACGGTCATGGCCCACTTGTTCGGCACCGCACTCGTGGTGGTGCGGCCATAGAGCCGGCGGCCTTCGCCCGCCATGAACTCTCCCTGGGCAATGGCCGCGTCGGTCTCGGCGGCGGCCGCGTTGGGCGACATGCTGGTCTCGGCGGCGACAATGGCTGCAATGTCATCCCGGCGCCGGCGCATGGCCCGGATGACGGCCATCAGCCGGTCGCCGCGGGCAACAGGTGGTTGCTCCGACCAGGCCGGAAAAGCACCGGCGGCCGAATCGACCGCCCGGGTGACGTCTGCAGCGCGTGAACGCGCAACTCGCCAAATCTCCTTGCCGGTGGCAGGGGACATTTTGGAAAAGGATTCGCCCGTTGCGGCTCCCGACGTGCATCCGTCGATCCAGTTCGGTATTATTTCCGGAATGTCAGGCCGGTTCATGGCATCCAAACAAAATTTGTTCTTATTGTGAGACGCAAGAAAAGAATAAGGCGTCCCGGGCGCAGCCCGGGACGCCTTATTCTTTACCAGACCGTGAAGCCGCCGTCCACTTTCAGATTGATCCCGGTTACGTAAGCGGAGGCCTGCGAGGCGAGAAACAGCAAGGGCCCGCGCAGATCTTCGGCGGTCGCCATGCGTCCGAGGGGGACCCGTGCGCAGAACTTGCGTTGGAACTCCGCATCCTGACCGCCCATGACGCCGCCCGGCGAGAGCGCGTTGACGCGCACGCCGTAAGGCGCCAGGTGGGCGGCGAGGTATTTCGTCAGGTTGAGGACAGCCGCCTTGGAAGCGCCGTAGGCCGGGGGTTTGATGAAGGGCGGATCGCCCGGGATGTGGTCGTAGAACCGGGCATCGGGCGAAACGCTGGCGTAAAGCGAGCCGATGTTGATGACCGAGCCCCGGTGCGCCTTCGCCATGGCTCCACCGAACACCTGGGTGACGAGAAAGAGTCCGGCCGCGTTCACTTCGAGAATCCGCAGGTTCACGGAGAGCGGAATGTCTTCCAGCCGGTCTCTCTTCCCGCCGGCAGCCGGCGGGGCGTCGATCCCGGCGTTGTTGACCAGGATGGTCGGCGGGCTGCCGAAGAGGCGCCCGCATCGATCGAGCGCGGCTTCAAGCTCGGGCCGCCGGCAGACATCGGCAAAGACGAGCGCCAGCCGTTCAGGCCCGAAGCGGGCCTGCAGCCCCTGAAACGCCGGGGCCTCCGATGTGCCGGGCCGATCCAGCGCCAGGACCCGCGCGCCGGCGGCGAGCAGCGTCTCCACCCAGATCGGCCCGAGTTTTCCCAGGGCCCCGGTGACGACGCCGATATCCTCCTGCAGGTTGAAGAGCTGCATCAGCCCGCCTTTTTCCAGTTTTCAGCGCCGCTGAGCGCCTCGAAGACAATAGCGTCATCGGCGTTGAGGGCGGTGCGGGTGGTGCGTCCGATGACCTTGTCGATCTCATATGGCTGCAGTCCGCCCCCCGGCGACTTGATAGCGATGTCCTCCCGGCGGATGGCATGGCCCGCCGGCAGGTTGCGCGCGGCGACCAACTGCTTGCCCATCTTGACCATGGGGGTGACTTCGCTGTCGTATACGCGCTTGACACCGTCGCCTATGGCAACCCGCGCCCGCCTCAGGTCGCGCACCATTTTTTGCAGCCCGTGCGGCTCCAGCGAAAAGGCATGGTCCGTGCCTTTCCAGGTGTGGTTCAGGGTGAAGTGCTTTTCAACCACGCGGGCACCGAGCATGTAGGCTGCCAACGCCATGGCGATGCCGTTGTCGTGGGAGGACAGGCCCACGACCAGCTGCGGGAAACGTTCGCGGAAGGTCGTGATGACGCGCAGGTTCAGCTCCTCGAAGGCCGCCGGGTAGCCGGCGGTGCACTGCAGCACACACAGCTGGGGGTTGACGGGCATGACGGCGTCGTAGGCGCGGTTTACGTCCTGCATGGTTCCGCCGCCGGTGCTGAGGATCATGGGTTTACCCACATTGGCCATGTGGGTCAGCAGCGGGATGTTTTTCAGGTCTCCCGAAGCGACCTTGAAGGCCGGCATGTCCAGTTTCGCCAGGAAATCCACGCTGGGGAAGTCGAAGGCCGTGGCAAACAGGGTGATACCGATCTCCTTTGCATACGCCTTGAGCTCCGTGTACTCCCCCAGGCCGAATTCCAGAGCCTCGCGGTGCTCGCCGTAGGTCGCCCCGTAGCTGTTCTCGTTGTCGTAGGGCTTCTCGTAGCCGGCCTTGGTGTAAAGGCTCTTGTTGTCGCGCTTCTGAAGCTTCACCGCATCCGCCCCGCACTCCTTGGCCACCTTGAACATCTCCATGCAGGTCTTCAGCTTGCCTTGGTGGTTGTGGCCAATTTCGGCGATCACGTAGCAATCGGTCGTGTCGTCTATGGCTTTGCCGTCGATGACTAATCTGCGCATTTGAATTCTCTCCCCCCTTGAAAATGGTTCAAATACAATGACCAGCTGCACGATTCCGGCAGCCTTCCAAGGCTCACCGGATCGTCGCTATTTTCCGCGCCCGGTCCAGAGTCCCCAAGGCGTCCTTGACCAGCGTCACGGCCCCCTCTTTCACCTGGTAGGCACCATCGGCGCAGTCCAGCAACGTCGGCTGGTGCGAGATGGCCAGGATGGTGATTTCCCCCCGAAGTTGCTGCAGGGTAGCGCAAATCTCTTTCTCGGTCTTGGGATCCAGGGCCGTTGTGGCTTCATCCAGGATGAGCAGCTTGGGATGCTTCACCAGTGCCCGCGCGATGGCGATGCGCTGACGCTGTCCACCGGATAGCATACTCCCCCGCTCGCCGACAACAGAAAACATGCCTTCGGGCATCTTCTGAACGAAATCCCACGCGCCGGCAGCGCGCAGTGACGTTTCCGCATCCTGCTCGCTGACGGTTGCCTGTCCGAGGCTGACGTTCTGCAGGACCGTGTCGTGCAACAGCAGGTTTTCCTGCGGGACATAGCCGATCATCTGCCGCCAGCTGCGGATGTCGACCTGGGAGATGGACATGTC
Source organism: uncultured delta proteobacterium (assembly GCA_963785045.1). GTDB lineage: Bacteria > Desulfobacterota > Desulfobacteria > Desulfobacterales > SpSt-501 > SpSt-501. The sequence continues at coordinate 213,044 of CAWAUC010000027.1, forward strand.
GTCGATCCAGACCTCCCCCTGCTGCGGCCGCAGCAAACCGATCAGGATGTCGGCAATGGTGGTTTTGCCCGAACCGGAAGGCCCGCACAGCACGACAAAGGTGCCGGCCGGGACCACAAGGGACACGTCGTTCAGCACCAGGCGTTGGTCATAAGAGAAGCTGACGGAGTCCAGGCGGATGGCGGTCTTGAGTTCGGGCGTGAGGCTTCCCGTCAAGACTTCCCGTGCCTGGCTGGCGTTGTTGATTTTATCGACCAGCGACCAATAGGCGCTGTCGTACTCCACCAGGTTCGCATACTCGTTCTGGACCTTCTGGACCTGCTTCAGTATCTTGCCGATGAAAAGGACCATGGCCAGGATGGAGGTCAGGGAGAGATTCCAGTAGGAAAGGGAGGCGTACAGGCATAGAACCAGGAACAAGGTGATGAGCGGCTCCTGAAAAGAGCCCAGGGCGGCCTTGCTGATGACCTGCTTTTGAAGTGCCCGGTTCAGCCGTCGCGTCTTGTCGGTTAAAACCGCGTCGGCCGAGTCTTCCCGCGCCATGGCCTTCAACGGTTTAATCGAGATCAGGATGTCGGTCATTTGGACCACCAGATCCTGCATGTGCGTGGTCTGGCGTTGGCCGGCCCGGCGGTTTTTCCGTATCAGCCGCCGCAACACGACCAGAATGAAAGCCCCGCCGCCCAAGGCCAGCAGGGTCGCCTTCCAGGACACCAGAAAGGCCAGAACTATGTAGATGCTGCCTTCGATCACCCAGGCGGCCATCCTGGCCCCGAATTGGAAGGCTGTGGAGGCGCGATGGGCCTCAAAGGCGATGCCGTTGGTGAGCTGACCGATCGGCTGGCGGATAAAATACTCCCAGCGGGTGGCGAACAACGATTTGAGCAGGTTCAGGCGCATTTCGGTCGCGATCAGCGCCACGGTGTATCCGATCTGCTTGTTGGCCAGGTAGACAATGATGCATTTGAGGACGATACAGCCGACAAACAGGGACAGCAGCGCCGTCACGGTCGGGCTGAGCCCTATGACGGCCAGGACGCTTTGGACCACGTGGTCAAGAGACGAACTCCACTGCGGCGGGGTGCCGGTGGCGCCGCCGGCCTGCATTTTTTGGTTGAACACCGTGTTCAGGAGGGGCAGCAGGGCCGAAATGCCAAACCCCTCTGAAACCCCGCCAAACGCTATTCCCGCCAATGTCAGCAGGGTCCTCCACGGGTAGCGCCGGGATAGTGTTAACAAAAGCTTCATGACAAACGATATCCTTAGGCCTTTGTCAAGGCTCAACCGCGCCGGGCATGCTTTATCCGGCGTGCATGGCCTATGCCGCTCCCGCGGTCTGTTTCAATTCGGCAAAGGCATCTCCGATCGCGTCGATCTGCTCCGGGGTGTGGCCGGCGCTGACGCTGCAGCGCAAGAGCGAGCTGCCGTCCGGGGATGCCGGCGGCACCACCCAGTTCACGTAAACCCCGCGTTCGAGCAGCAGGCTCCACATGGCGAGCGTTTGCGCTCGGTCGGTCAGACGGACGGCGATGATGGGGCTGGGCTCCGGCCCGAGGCTGAACCCCAGCGCCGCCAGACGGGCGTAGAGCCGGCGGGATAGCTCCCACAGGCGCCGGCGCAGCTCCGGGTGCGACCGCAGCAGGGCCAGGGCCTTGCGGGTGGAGGCAACGATCGAGGGGGAAGGGGAGGCCGTGAACACCCAAGGCCGGTTGGCGTAGCGGATGAGATCCAGCTCGGGGTGGTTGCTGGCGCAGTACCCGCCGATGGCCCCCAGACTCTTGCTGAAGGTACCGATGGTGAAGTCCACCTCCGATTCGACCCCGGTTTCTTCGGCCAGGCCCCGGCCGTGGTCGCCGAGCACTCCTAACGAGTGGGCCTCGTCCACCAGCAGGTATGCGCCGTAGGTGCGTTTGACGGCGACGATGTCCGCCAGCGGGGCGCGATCCCCGAGCATGCTGTAGATGCCTTCGACCACCACGATGGTGTCCGCTGCGCGCGGGCCGAGACGCCGCAGACGTTTTTCCAGGTCGGCGGGGTCGTTGTGGCGGAAACGAATGACCTCCGCACCGCTCAGCCGGCTGCCGTCGTAGATGCTGGCATGGGAGTCCGCGTCGATCAACAGCACGTCGCCGGGGCCGGTCAGGGTTGCGATCATGCCCAGGTTGGCCACGTAGCCGGTGGAAAAAACGATCACGCTGCGGTAGCCGAAGAACTCCGCCAGCTCCCGCTCGAGCTCCATGTGGCCCCGGTAGTTGCCGTTGGCGGCCCGCGAGCCGGTGGTGCCGGTGCCTTCCGTGCGCAGCGCCTGGCAGGCGGCCTCGACGCACTCCGGGTGGAACGTGAGTCCCAGGTAGTTGTTGGTCCCGGCCAGGATGGTGCGGCGGCCGTTGATGATCGCCTCGGTGGGGGAGATCACCTGCTCCATCACCACGTTGATCGAACTCACGCCGCTTTCAGCGATCGCCCGGCGCGTTTCCGCGATCTGTTGAAACTTGTCGAATATGGCCATATCTACCTGTTTCCGAGAATGTGTTGAAGCTGAACAGTGAAATCCCGGACCGTGCGGATGTCGGGAAGAATGTTCAGTGGGACCGAGACGTCGAAGCGGTCCTCCACCTGTTCGATGAGACTCATCACCTTCAGGGAGTCGAACTCGAGGTCGGTCACGAGATCCGTGCCTTCGGCCACGCTGCGACCTGCGGGGGCGAGCGGTCGGATCAGTTCGATGACGCTTTCCAGAATATCATCGTAGGAATGCATGCGCGGCTCCTGGTTCTAGTCATCCCGGCCGGCGCGAAGCGCATGGATGGTCAGGCGCATCCCTTCTTCCAAGCGGATGCGCGGCGTCCAACCGGTGGCCTCCCGCAGCGGGGCATCATGGCAAACCCAGTCCGGGTGCGTCAGTTCGCGCACCTTGCCGGGGGTCAGCATCGGCAGGGTGCCGCAGAGGTGCGCCAGCAGAAGATTGCCCGCCGCCGCGGCCCTGAGCACCGCCAGGGGAACACTCAGCGCCCGCACGGGCCGGTGCAGGATGCGGGAGACCGTGGTCAGGACTTCTTCCCAGGAATAACCTCCCGGGCGGCCATCATGGATCTCGAAAGGCCCGGGCGTCCAGTCCGGCTGCTCCAGCGTATGCCGGATCGCATCCGCCAGGTCCTCCACGAACAGCAGCGAAAAACGCGCGGCCCCGCCGCCCAGAACCGGTGCCACCCCGTGCTGCATGCACCGCAGCAGCGGCGCCATTTCGCGATCCCCCGGTCCGTACACCGCCGGAGGCCGCAAGATGGTCGTTGTCATCGGTCCGGCCAGAGTGTGCAAGGCGGCTTCACCGGCGCGTTTGCTCGCCGCGTAGAATGAAAGCGCCGGCTCGCGCGCGGCCAGAGACGATATCAATAAAAAACGTGGCACCGGGTGCAATTCCCGAGCGGCTTGCACCAATCGCGCCACGCCTGCAACATTGACTTGATTGAACTGTTCGGCCGAAGCCCCCCGGACCGCGCCGGCACAGTGAACCACGGCGGCAGATCCCTGCAGCAGCCGCCTCAGGCTGTCAGGCTCAGAGAGGCTGCCGCTAACCCATTGGACCCTGGCATCGTCACCGCCGCATCGCGGGTGTGGGGCCAAGTGGCGGTGCAGTGCCCGAACCTCCCATCCGGCGGAAACCAGCCGCCGCCGCAGGGCGGTTCCAATGAATCCAGTGGCCCCGGTGAGGGCCAACGTGCGAGGCATGCTACGCCTCAGCAATCAGCGCCCCTCGCATCCATCGAAAACGGCGACGATTGCGATGACCGCTTCATTTTGAGGGCGATGTCTAAATGGCTCATCGTGCCGGGGTCTGAGAATCCCAGGGGATCCGATTCACGAGGCCTTGCGGCGCAAGGCGTAGGTCTCGTAATTTGCGCCGGGTTGCTCGGTCTTGCCGTCCGCGACGCGCTGCAGGAAATCCTTCTTCGCCCCCGATCGGGAAAGCTTTCCGGATGTAGTGCGCGGCAGCGTATTGCGCGGCACCAGTTCGATGAAACACTCGGTCCCCAGATCCTGGCGGATAAGGGCCTGGAGGCGGGATACCAGTTCGTCGCGTTTGGCCGCGTTGGAGTCCCGGCACTCGATGACAAGGACGGCCCGGTCTTGGCCGTCGGGGGCGGTCACCGAAAAGGCCGATGCATCGCCGGTTCGTACCTCGGGTTGGCTTTCGGCGATGTACTCCAGGTCCTGGGGCCAAATGTTGCGCCCATTGATGATGATCAAGTCCTTTTGGCGGCCGGTGATGACGATGCTGCCGGCGACGATGTAGGCCAGATCGCCGGTGTTCAGCCACCCTTCCGGCGAAAGCACCTCGCGCGTCAGGGCTTCCTCGCCGAAGTAGCCGGACATGACGCTCGGCCCCCGCACGAAGAGAGTTCCCACGTGCCGCTCGGGCAGCGGGCGACCGCTGTCGTCCCGGACCTCGACGTCGTAGCCGGGAAGCGCAAATCCGCACTTGACCAAGCTCTTGCTCTGGGCAGGACCGCTCTGCGCGGTAAGCGTTGCCGGGGTCGCTTTCTGGGATTCGGCCATCTGTTCGGCATCGACGAGGTCCAGCTGGACGCCCTCGTCGAGAGGGGAGAAGCTGACCGCCAGCGCGCACTCGGCCATTCCGTAGCAGGCCGTGAAGGCATTGGGGTTGAAGCCGCTCGGCGCCAGCATCGATGCAAACCGGGCCAGCGGTTCGGGGCGGATCGTTTCTGCGCCGACGCCGGCAATCCGCCAGGAACTCAGGTCGAACTGGTCGGCCGTGTCTTCCCGCAGCCGCTGGACGCAAAGCTCATATCCGAAGGGCGGACCGAAGGAAACCGTCGCGTGATTTTGGGAAATCAGCGTCAGCCACAGGCGCGGCCGCATTCCGAAATCGCGGGTTTTCAGGTAGTCTACCGTCACCTGAGAGGCCATCGGCGATAGAACGAGGCCGACCAACCCCATGTCATGGTAGTAGGGCAGCCAGGACATGCTGCGGTCGCCGGTCCGGACCTTGACGCCGTTGCGGATGATGTTGGCCAGGTTGTTCATGACGGTGCGCTGGGTGATCATGACGCCCCGCGGAAAACGGGTGCTGCCCGATGTATACTGCAGGTAGGCCAGCTCGTCCGGGCCGGAGGGTATGAGCGGGCCTATCGCCTTCGGTACCTCGGAAAACTGTTCCGGTGTGCCGACAAACGCCAGGGGTAGACCCTCGGTGGCTTCGGTTAAAAACGATAAAAACATGTTTGGCGCGATGGCCACTTCCGCGCGGCAGGTCAGCAGCAGACGTCGGAGCTGGGCCACGTATGATTTGTGCCCGCCCAGGTGGATCGAGGCGGGCAGGGGAACCGGGACCATCCCGGCGTACTGGCAGCCATAAAAAAATCGCAGAAAGTCCGGACAGGTCTCCGCCACCAAGGCCACCCGGGATCCGCGCGGCAGGTTCAGACCCATGAGCTGGCGAGCGATCTCGAAGGCTTCATCCCGCAGCACCGCATAAGGCAGGACGGCCTCGAGTTGCCCTCTGCCATTGTAGAAGTTGGCGCCTGTTTCCCCGCGCGCGGCATAGTCCAACGCCTCCGCCAGGGAAGAGAAATCACCATACCTCAAAGGTAACTGATGTTCGGTCGGTGTCGCCTCCATAATGATCCATCATCCTCTTTGGTTTCTATGCAGGATTCGAGAATCAGCTCCGATCAACCAAGTCTCACAACGGCAGTCAATAGAGACTCACGGTGCACCGATCAATCCCTTGCGTCTGAAATCAATAAATCAAATTCGTAAAGATGTATATCAATTAAACGGGGATGTCAAATCCCAAACGGATCCTGCCTGCTCAAGATGTTGATTATAACCCAAGAATCTTTTAAAAGCTAACCCAAAAAAAGCGACAATCTAATAAACCATGTTTTTCGGAAATGCAAGGGTTATTCAAAAAAACCAAAATCGACTTGAAAATCGGTCCGACATGTGAAAGAGTCAAAAACATGGATGTCTCGGAAAACCTTCGGCCGGCGGGAGTTTCGACCCATCCGACAGCATCGGCCGTGCGGTTTGCCGCTGGGGTCCCGGGTCCCTGGCGGCGGTGCTGACACGAGCCACCACCCATAGTGGTGATGCTCGCCACAGGACCCCCCGGCCACGGCCTCCCGCTGCGCGGGGGGCCGTCATTTTTTAACAAGACCCTGCACGGTCCGGGGGCCGGCTGTCCGGGCGGACGCCCTGAACGGGGCGGAGGCGAGGGCGCTCTCTGTATCCTTATATTATAGCCAGGCGCAAAGGACATCCTCTCCGTTTTTGCCCGGATTGAACCGGCCATTCGCATGAGATAAAAACGTTCTACAATATGGTAAGCGATTCCACAAGTCTTTTCACTGCCGTGGTGCTGGCTGCGGACCGCACATCGGACGACCCGGTGGCGCGTGCAGCCGGGGTGCCCTGCAAAGCGTTAGCCCCGGTGGGGGGTCGGCCCATGGTGCTGCGCGTGCTCGATGCGCTGGACGAAGCGCAAGAGGTTGGCACCTGTTTGCTTTGCGGCCCCTCCGCCCGGATCATCGACGGTGCCCCGCAGCTCAAGGAGCGGATCGCCTCCGGCGCCGTCCGCTGGATGCCGAATCAAGCCACCCCCAGCACCAGTGCATTGTCCGCTCTGGAGTCCCTGGCGCCTGAAACGCCGGTACTGCTGACCACGGCCGATCACGCGCTGCTGAGCGCGCCGGTCGTGGATCATTTCTGCCGCGAGGCCCGGGCCTTGCGGTGCGATGTGGCGGCAGGCTTGGCTTCCCACTCCCTGACGGTGGCCAGTTACCCAGGCATGCGGCGGACGAAGACACGCTTCAGCGACGGTCCTGTTTGCGGGTGCAACCTGTATGCCTTTCTTACGCCTGGCAGCCGGGCGGCGGCGGATCTCTGGCGGCAGGTTGAACACCAGCGCAAGCAGCCGCTCAAGATGATCGGCGCGCTGGGTTGGATGATGGTGCTGCGCTACGGCCTGGGGCTGCTGTCGCTGAAGGCTGCCCTGCGGCACGTTTCGGCGCGCATGGGGATCGAGGTCGGAGCGGTGATTCTGCCGTTTCCGGAAGCCGCCGTGGACGTCGACACGGTGAGCGACTGGCAGTTCGCACAAGCCCTTGCCTCCCGGTCCGGCACCTGAAACCGGTCTTGGTTTTTCTCTATCCCCCCGCCTCTGGTGGAAGACCCGGAGAGGTTCTACCGATTTCGTGCTGTGGCGCGGTTCAGGCGGGGGTTTCAGGGCCGGCCTGGAAAGTGCCGTCGGCGACAGGGCCGAGGTGATCCTGAACGGTGATCCGCCAGGCGCCGGGGATTCCGGCGATGCGGAACACGCGGAAGCCGGCGCGGCGTTCGAGGGAACCGCCGGCGGCCGAGGCGGAGGAAACCCCGAAAACCGGGGTCGCGCCCGATGGCCCTGGCAGGCTTGCCTTGGAACTGAGATGGGAGTGGCCATGCAGGATGAGCTCTGCGCCGTGCGCAGCGATGACTGCCCGAAACGCGCCGGCGTCGGTCAACCGTTTGCGGGGGGAGACGGCGCGCTCCATCGGCGGGTGGTGGATCAGCACTACCCGGCAGGTCTGCACAGCGGCGGCTTCGTCCAATCGGGCGGCCAGACGCTCCAGTTGCGCCGGCCCGAGGCTGCCGGCAGCTGAGAAAGCGCGCGTGGGATGGGCCGTGGTCAACCCGAACACGGCAACAGAGCCCCGCACCCGCGATGCCGGATACTCCGGGCGGCCATCGGGGCCAGGGGCATCCGAGGCCATGTAGTCGGCCCAGTGCGCAAAGCTCTCTTCCCAGGCCGTGGCCACCAGCGCATCGTGGTTGCCGGGTATCACAAAAACGGTTTCCGGGGGGCCGAGTTCCTCGAGGCATGCGCGTGCGCGCTTGAATTCGGCGGGCAGCGCCAGTTGAGTCAGATCGCCGGTTACGGCGATCAGGTCGGCCTCGACTTGCCGCACCGCACGGATGAGGGCGGTAAGCATCTCGGGGCGGTGCTCCCTGCGGCGGTGCAGGCACCAGCTCATGCGACTTAAAAAGCGTTTGTTGATGAACTGGCGTGCCGGGCTGTCAGCTGGCCAGCAGATGTGAAAGTCGGAGATGTGAACGAGGGTGAACCGCGTATTGGACGTGCCGGGCTTTACAAAATTCATGCCCGCATATATATAGCAGGCTGCCGCGATTGGCAACCGACGGGAGATGACAGGCCGCTGGCCGGGCCGCGGTGGCAAGGAGAGGGGGCAGCACGGCGTGGATGCCGCGTCCGAAAACACATCGATTTCCGGCGGCGGCACCCCGGGGCTGGTGCCGCGACGCGGGCCGTGGCGGGTGGGGGTGATCAGCAATCCTCTCAGCGGCAGCAACAAGCGGCGCGGGTTGGGCGCGGTCCGCCGCTTCCTGGCGGGTCAGCCCGGCATCCTGCATCGAGAGGTCCGGTCGGCCGCCGAGGTGGCGCTGGTGCTGAGGGATTTCGCCAGCGCAGATGTGAACCTGATTGCGGTGAACTCCGGCGACGGCACGGTCCAGGCGGTGCTGACGTCGCTCTTCTCCGAGCGGTTGTTCCGGCCGCTGCCGCTGCTTGCGCTGTTGTGCGGCGGCACGACCAACATGACCTCCATGGACATAGGGTTCACGGGCTCGCCCATCAGCGCCCTGCGGCGCTTGATCGCCTGGGTACACCACGGGGACGGGGATGCGGTGATCCTGCGCCGGGCGGTGCTGCGAGTCGAAAACTCCTCCCACCCGCAGCCGCTCTACGGGATGTTTTTCGGTGCCGGCTGCATTTACCAGGGCATCCAGTTCTTCCACTCGCGGGTGCACAAGCTGGGACTGAGCGGGGATCCGGCCCATCTGCTCATCTTCGCGCGTTTCCTCCTGGGACTGGCCCGCCGGGAGGACGCCCTCGTTGCGCCGGTGTCCACAGCCATTCGGACCGGCCGGGAGGACATCGCCGAGGGGGATTACCTGCTGATTATGATCAGCACCTTGGATCGCTTGATCCTCGGCCTGCGCCCGTTCTGGGCGCAGGGTGACAACCCTCTGCATCTTACCGCCGTGAGCACCGGGTTCCGGCACTTGTTTCGGGCGATGCCGGCCCTGACCAAAGGTCACCGCAACCGTTATGCCAGCCCGGAGAACGGTTACGTCAGTGTCAACGCGCATGAGATCCGCCTGAACATGGACGGCGGGTTCGCCATCGACGGAGAGCTGTTCCGGGCCGACCCGAAGCGAGGGCCTCTCGTGATTCAGGAAGGCGGTATAGCGGAGTTTTTGCGGTTATAGCCATGCCCAACATCCCGGAGGAGCTTCTGAATGCCATCCGCTCACGCTCGGTGCTCCCGGCGCCACCGGCGGTATGCGCTCTGGCGGACGGCATTCGGGCGACTTACGGCGAAGCGGTGCAGGCCATCCTTTTCTATGGGTCGTGCCTGCGAACGGGCGACGACCGCGGCGGCATGGTGGACCTTTACGTCATCGTGGGCCGCTACCGCGACGCGTATCGCTCCTCGGGGTGGGCCGCGCTGAACCAGCTGTTGCCTCCCAACGTGTTCTATCTGGAAATCCCTTTTGAGGGGCGCATGGTGCGCGCCAAGTACGCCGTGCTCTCCATGGACGACCTGGAGCGCGGCGCTTCGCCGGCCTGGTTTCACTCCTACATCTGGGGGCGTTTTGCCCAGCCCACGGTTCTGCTGTACGCATCCGGGCCGGTCGTTGCCGAGAGAGTGTGCGCGGCCCTGGGCCAGGCGGTACTGACCTTCCTCAGCCGGGTGATCCCGCGGTTAGCGGCTGATTTCAGCGTGGAGGACCTCTGGCTGAGAGGGCTCACGCTGAGCTATCGCACCGAATTCAGGGCCGAACGACCGGAAAAGATGGCCGCACTCTTCCGTTCCGCACCGGATCACTACGTTCGCATCACCGATGCCGCCCTGCCGGTGCTGCCGGTTCCGGTGCAGATCGTTGCGGGGGACGGCGGGCGGCTCTACCGCGCCCGGGTTTCTGCGGCCACGCGGTTCGCGGGCCGGATCGCCTGGGAAATCCGCTCGCTGCAGGGCAAGGCCCTCACCGTGCTGCGGCTGTTCAAGGGGGCATTCACATTCACCGGCGGGCTGGACTACATCCTGTGGAAAATCGAGCGGCACACCGGTGTCACGGTCGAGGTGCCGGCGCGTTTGAAACCCCACCCGATTCTTGCGGCCTGTGTGCTGTCGTGGCGGCTATACCGCCGGGGCGCCTTCCGCTGAAGGCCTTGTTCCTGCATATGGATTAAATTCGTAACGATTCAAGCAAATAGACTGAAGGCAGAAGACTGAAGGATTTTATATGTTTTTAAGCTTCAGCCTTCAGCCTTTCGCCTAAACAGCTGCGCAGTCACGATTCACAGAGGAGGATTTGTGAGCGCGTTACCCGCATTGAAAATCGGCGATCGGATCGCCCCACTGCCCATCATCCAGGGCGGCATGTCGGTCCGCATATCCCTTTCGGGCCTGGCCTCGGCCGTGGCCAGGGAGGGCGGCATCGGCGTCATCGGCGCGGCCGGCATCGGCATGTTGGAGTTCGAACCTTCGGTGAGGTTCGTCGAGAAGAACAACCGTGCTCTGCGTAACGAGATCCGCAAGGCCCGGGCGCTTTCCAACGGCCCGGGGCTCCTTGGCGTCAACATCATGGTCGCCCTGTCCAATTTCACCGACCTGGCCCGGACGGCGATAGAGGAGGGGATCGACTTTATCTTCGCCGGGGCGGGTCTGCCCCTCAACCTGCCTTCGCTTGCAACCGATCGCATGCCCACCAAGCTGGTGCCTATCGTTTCTTCGGGACGGGCGGCACGCATCATCGCCAAGCGCTGGACTGAAAAATTTAACTATGTGCCCGATGCCTTCGTGCTCGAGGGTCCGTTAGCCGGCGGGCATCTGGGCTTCAAGCTGGAGCAAATCGATAACCCGGAATATGGCCTGGAGAAGCTGCTCCCGGACGTCTTAATGGAAGCGCGCCGGCTTGAGGAGCAATACGGAAAGCACGTTCCCGTCATTGCCGCCGGTGGCATTTACACGGGGGCGGATATTTATCGACTCCTTCGGATGGGCGCCGAAGGGGTCCAGATGGCCACCCGCTTCGTCACCACTCACGAGTGCGATGCCGCGATCGAGTTCAAACAGGCCTATCTATCCGCCCGTCCGGAAGATATCGTCATCATTAAGAGCCCGGTGGGTTTGCCGGGCCGAGCCGTGCGCAACGCTTTCATCAACGACGTCAATGCGGGCAAGCGCAAGCCGTTCAAATGCCCTTACCACTGCATTATTACCTGTGACGTCACGAAAAGCCCTTACTGCATCGCGCTGGCCCTGGTCAATGCCCAGCGGGGGCGCCTGGACAACGGTTTCGCCTTTTGCGGCGCCAATGCGTACCGGGCCACGGAGATCGTCTCAGTCAAGGAGTTGATTTCCGCGCTGCAGGCCGAGTATCAGGAGGCGGTTCGGGAGGCAGACGGGCGGTAGAAGTGGTTTTTAAATCTGATTCTGAGGTCGGTTGAGGATGAAATTGCGGATGGCCGATTCCTGCTCGGCGCTCACGCCGGTCAACCGCACGGCGATGCCGGCTGCTTCGTTACGCAGGATTTCGCCGTTCAACACCAGGGCTTTTGGGCGGCCGGGAAGCCGGCAGCTGACGCGGATCGGTGCGCCCGCCGGGTAGGCCACGGGCGGCGACTTGATGAACATGCCGACGGTGCTGATGTCGATGATGACACTTTCGAAGGTGTGGCCCTCGGCCACGCAGATCGCCTTCAGCTGGCAGGATGTGCGGGAGATCTGCCGCAGGGAGGCCGCATCCTCGTCCAGGTTGATGGTGGTGACCTGGGCGTCTTCGAACGGCAGATCCTCCAACTGTTCGCAGAGCCTCTGGATCTGCTCGTCGGTCATCCCGATGACGAGCTTGCACAGGTGATCGGTGATGCGCTCCCCGAGCAGCTGCTTGAGCAGGATCAGCTGCTTGTCCTTGGGCATTTCATCCACCAGGTGAAAGAGGCGGGCGGTGACACCGAATCGCCCCAGGCTCGGGCGTGAATCCAACTCGTTCATGGCGGCCTCCTACATGCCGGCCTGCTTGAACAGCAGCGCCACATCCAGCTTGTTGATCGTGTCGCTCACCAGTTCTCCGACCACTTTGTCCGCATCGCTCTTGCCCAGCAGAAAGATGCGCTCCGCGCTGCCGTCAATGACTTGCTGGCTGGCCATCGTTGCATTTTTGAAAAGCTGGGCATTGTAGGCAACGGCGGCGCTCCATTTGCGGTCTCCAAAATCCAGCTGGAACTCCTTCAACTCCAGTTTTAGTTCCGCGTCGGCCTGCATGCCGGGGGGGACCACCTTCACACCGGCGCTCTCCAGGCGGTAGCGCAGCATTTCCTTGAACAGCGTATCGACCGGAAAGGCTCCTTTCAGCTCTCCGCCATCGCCGGGTCTTGTAACCGTCAGGGCGTAAACGCCGGCAAACCCTTCCAGCTCGTTTCGCGCGCTCGGGGTGAGAAAGGCATCGCTTTTGCGGCCATCCACGAAAGTGATGGTCACACTGCGTGCTAAGCGCTCGCCGGCCGGCGAGGGCAGCTGGTAGTTGACGCTCAGCACGTTCGAGGAAGCACAGGCGGCGACAACGGCAAGGATCATCACCGCCGCCAGGGGCCAACGTCTGCCGATATGAAGGCTGGTCATTATTCTACCCTTTCGTTTGCGAACTGGGCGCCGGGTGGTGCGTTTGGCTTTGAGGAGCAGCCACTTCTGCCTCATGGAGCGCGGTCGCATCAGCAGTATGGCGAAAAGCGCTGAGTGTGTCAAGCAAAAGGGGCGGCAATGGTAGTAATTCGGGGGTGATGGAGAATTCCGGGATGGGATCAGCGCAAGTTCATGACTTCGACGATCCCATCCATGAGGTCGGCCACCAGCAGTTTGTGCCGCAGCAGACTGCCTTTCTTCAGGATGACCTTGACCACTTCCGCGCACTCGAGGGCCGCCAGGAAGGTGACCGCGTACGGGACGGTGCCCAGGGCGGTTTCGGCGCCCTTCAGCGGGGCGTTCTGAGGTTCCCCGTAGATCAGGCGCAGTCCGGCGTCCTTGGGGAAAATGGTCGTGACGTGGCCGGATGAGCCCGCCACCGCCGCGGAGACCAGCGGACAGCCGAGTCTGCGGCAGGCATCCTCCACCTGGAAGCGGGTGCGCAGGTTATCGAGGCAGTCGACGACGACCTCGCAGCCTCCGAGCACAGCCTCCGCATTTTCCACCGTCACAAACTCGGTGAGGGCGGTAATTTCCACCGAAGGGTTGATCCGGCCGACCCGCGCCAGGGCCGCTTCGGACTTGAGCTGACCCAAACCTTCGACGGTGCTCAGCAACTGCCGGTTGAGGTTGCTGTCCTCGAAGCGGTCGCCGTCGACCAGCGTCAGCCGTCCGACCCCGAGGCGCGAAAGAATCTCGGTCACCGTGCCCCCCAGGCCGCCGAGGCCGACGACGGCGACGCGCGCCTGGAGCAGGGCGGCCTGATCTGCGAGGGAGAAACTGCGCATGTTGCGCGCATAGCGTTCGGGGACAATGCCGTTTTCAAGAGCGGCAATTTCGATCTCCCCGCCGCGCATGCCCGTCCGGTCGGCAAGAGCCAAGACGTTCGCGACGGAAAGGCTCCTGTACGGGGTCTTGTCCGGATATTCTTTGGCGGTTGCCAGCAGAATGATGTCGTTGATCTCGGATTTCACTGGATTGCCTCCGATGAGCGTGGACCGTTAGCATGCACATGCAAAGCGATCAACCCGCTGCCACCGGGAGAGGACGGAAAAGCCCTCTCCCGGCAGTGCGTCATCAGGCGCTCTCGTACAGCTTGGTGAGCACGAATTCTTCGTGGCCCAGCGCTTCCTGAGCCGTCAGGCGGCCGTTGCAGGTGCGGATCAGCATCTGCAACAGGTTGTCGCCGGACTGCTCGAGCGTCATCTCGCCCCGCAGAATCGCCGAGCAGTCGTAGTCGACGTGCTCGCTCATGGTCTGGGCCGTCAGCGGGTTGGCCGTCAGCTTGATGACCGGCTCGATCGGGTTGCCGATGATGTTGCCCTGGCCCGTGGGGAAGAAGTGGGCGACAAAGCCCGCCGCCGCCCACAGGGTCACGGCCTCGGCCGCCGCACTCGAGGTGTCCATGTACCACAGGCCCTGGCCCGTCGGCGCCTCGGCCTTGTCCAGCACGCCGACGTAGTTGGCCTTCTTGCCGATCTTCTGCAGGTTGCCGTAGGCCTTCTCTTCGATCGTGGTCAGTCCGCCGCGAATGTTGCCCTTGGTCGGCTGCGAGCCGGACAGATCATCAGTCTTGTTGGCCTGAATCATGTCCTCATAGGCCTGCCAGGTCTTCATGAACGCCTCGCCGACCTTGCGATTGACCGCGCGCTCCTTGCAGACCATCTCGGCCCCGGTGATCTCGCTCGTCTCCCCGAAGCTGCAGGTGGCGCCCATCGCCACCAGCTTTTCGATCGCGTTGCCCACGGTCGGGTTGGAGGCCAGCCCGCTGGTCGTGTCGCTCTCCCCGCACTTCACACTCACCCAGATCTCCTTCAGGCTCACCGGCTCGCGCACCAGCTCGCTTGCCCACTGCAGGTACTCCTTGGCCTTCCAGCTGGCCATCTCCACGGTCTTGAACTCCCCGTAGCGCTCGATGCTGAAGCCGGTCACGGGCTTGCCGGTCTTGGCGATGCCCTTGACGATGAGGTTGGTCCACTCCGGCTCGATGCCGATCACGACCACGGCGGCCACGTTGGGGTTGGCGCCGGTGCCGATCATCGTGCGAAAGAACAACTCCAGGTCCTTGCCGAACTGCAGCCGGCCGTAGGCGTGCGGGATCGCCTTGGTGCCTTTGACGTTGTAGGCCACCTTCTCGCAGGCGGAATTGCTCAGATCGTCCAGCGGCAGGATCAGCACGTGGTTGCGGATGCCGACCCGGCCGTTTTCCCGGCGGTAGGCGAACACTTTAGGGGTTTGGGTCTTGGCCATGGTTACCACCTCCTGGTTTTCAGATTGTGAATGTGAACGTGTTCGCCGGTCTTGATCTCGGCCACCACGCGGCCGATGTCATGGCCGTATTTGATAACACTGTCGTCTTTCTTGAACTGCGCCAGGGCGATCTTGTGCCCGAGGGGGATGTCCTGCAGGGCCTTGACCTGCACCGGCTTCTGGGAGTCCATGTAAAGCCCCTTGGCTTTCTCGCCCGCCTTGATGTCGACGGTGGCCACCCCGACGTTGTCGGCTTTTTCGTGAACCAAAAATTGAATCATGCGCATTCCTCCTTGTGTGATTGGGCGGCTTTGGTGAAGCCGGCCCGGTGGTTGGATGTTCGTTAGTGCCCATCCATAAACGGCGTCTTTTGGTCCATTTGATTCATAAAAGTACGTCGTGTTGGCATTCGGTATGATCGCCAACCGCGGTGTGCCGTCGAAGGCCGAGACCCACTCGGCCACGATTGTTGCCGGGTCCGCCGCCCTCAAGTGGCATTTGCGCAGCACCCCCGGGTCCAGGTCGGAAAATACGGCCACGTTGTAATGGACAAGGGTTTGCCCGAAAAGGTAGGCCTTGTGCGCCCCCATCCGGAAGCCCGTCGATTTGAAATCCCGGATCACCTCCGCCGGTGTGGTGAACTGGGACACATAATCGAAATAAATGTCATCGCCCACCCCCTGGGGTGAGGCCGCCAGCAGCAGGATGTGGCCGCCGGGTTTGACGGCGTGGGAGGCCAGGTTGAGCCCCTTCTGGGCCTGGTACAGGCAGATGTCTTTGGGATAGCCGCCGCAGGAGGCCACCACGATGTCGAACTTTTCGGCGATGCCGACCCCGTAGACCTCGGCGCACGTCGCCGCACAGGACTCCAGCACGGCCATGGGCTTTCCGGCCGCCAGGTGCACGACCTTTTTATCGGCGTCCAGGACCAGGTTGACGGCGAAATCGATCCCGGCCATTTCCCCGGCCTCGTTCAAGTCCTCGCGCACGGGGTTGCCCCTGAGGCGGCCGACCCGAACGTCGGCTTCGGACATGAGGCTGTGATTCTTTTCGATCGTCTCGGCCGCTGCACAGCCGATGACCGCTCCCTTGGATCCTCCGGTGAAACCCACGAACTGGTGGGGGTCCACCTGGCCGATGACGATCTTGAAGTCGGCCATGCCGAACTCCGCATTGATGCGCACGGGCGTTCCCCGGGACGTGACGCCGTAGTCCATCATCCGGGCGGCGCGGGCATCGTGGGTGACCACCCGGCAGCCCGCCACGATGTCCGGGGGCAGGAGCCTTTGGATGGCCGCCTGATCGGCCGGGGGGTGCAGCCCCCCTCCGATCAGGACGGTGACTGCAGGAGCGGGCCTTGTCTTCTGATTTGAGCGGATCATTTTAAGAAGCGGGCCGAGCAGTTCCTTGGAAGGGGTTGGGCGCGTCTCGTCCGGAATGGCGATGGCCACGCTGCCGGGCTTGCGCTTTTCGAGCAGTTTCTCAAAAGCCTCGCTGCCGAGCGGGGAATTCAGGGCGGCCTTCAGCGAAGTTTCCAGGGACTTCGAGGATGGGCAGCTGCAGAGGCTGCAGAATCGAAACGTCGGCCTTCTCCGGGATGTGAATCCGTGTTTTCCCGTCGCCGTATTTCAACTCGATGTCCATGGAAGCTCCTACCGGAGATTGTTTTCAGCCGCTTGCTTCCAGTTGCAAAGGTACTGCCAGATTTTTTAAAAAATTAACATCATGATATCATTATAAAAAGATGTATATTCCGGCTTTGCTGCCCAAAGGGAGTGCCCAATATTGGGCACGACGCCGAATTTTGCGCTTGATTTTTCGGCAGGATTGGCGTTTCTGTCCGGGAGGGGCTGCGTTCTTTGCCCGCAATATAAGGATCTCCCGATGCACTGGAATGCCGAAACCCGCTACAAAATGCTGCTGGAAATCAATAACGCGGTGGTCACCCGGACCAATCGCGAGGACCTTTTCCAGGCCCTGGCCAAGGAGCTGCGCAAGCACTTTGCCTACGATCGCATGGCTATCAATCTTTACGATGCCAAGACCCAATCCATCAGCTATTTCGCCGCGGCCGACGGTGTCCAACCCGGAGGCGTCCTGACCCGGCCCAGCCGCCCGCTGGCCGACGGCGCCATCGCCCGGATGGTGGTGCAGTCGCGCCAGCCGATCATCATCGACGACCTGCGCCGCTACACCGACCTGACGTCCATCGGGGCGCTCGTCCAGGCCGGCTTGAACGCTACCATGGCCTTTCCGCTGCTCGTCCGCAATCGCATCCTGGGCGCAATTCACTTCTCGTACCGGAATGCACCGGAGCACGTTTCCGAGCTGACGCAGATCCTGGCGGAGGCCTCCCGGCAGGTGGCCATCGCCGTCGACAACATGCTGGCTTACACCGAGCTGGCAAAGCTGAACAAGAACCTGGAGCGCGAGAAGGAGTTCCTGCTGCAGAGCAGCGACGACTACCAGCACGACGAGTTCCTCTACCAATCGCCGGCCATGACCAAGATCATGCGACTGGTCGAACGTGCGGCCGACACGGACGCGACGGTGCTGATCACCGGCGAGACCGGGACGGGCAAGGACTACCTGGCCCGCCGCATCCACAACCTGAGCTCACGCCGCAACCATCTGTTCGTGAAAACCAACTGCCCGGCGCTGGCCTCTTCGCTCTTTGAAAGCGAGCTCTTCGGCCATGCCAAGGGCGCCTTCACGGGCGCAAGCGACCGACGCATCGGGCGTTTCGAACTGGCGCACGGCGGAACGATCTTCCTGGACGAAATCGCCGAGCTTCCGATCCAGCTCCAGGCCAAACTGCTGCATATCCTCCAGGACAACCAGTTCGAGCGCGTCGGCGATTCCCGCTCCATCCAGATCGACTGCCGGGTGATTGCCGCCACCAACAAGAACCTCGAGGAAAGCATCCGGTCCGGGACCTTTCGCCGGGACCTCTACTATCGGCTGAACATCGTGTCGATCCATGTGCCGCCGCTGAGAAGCCGCAAGGAGGACATCCGGATGCTGATGGAGAAGCTGACCTCGACGCAGGCCAGGGAGATGAATCGGCCGGAGCCGCTTTACTCCGGCCGGGCGCTGGACCGGTTGTGCGAATACCCCTGGCCGGGGAACGTGCGGGAGTTGAAGAACCTGGTCAAACGGATGATCATCCTGCGCCCGGGGGAGGAGATTTCCGCCGACGATGTGGAAAAGATTCTCGACTCGGCACTGCCCCAGGGCCAAGGCGTGGACGAAAACCCCGCCAGCCTGCGGGAGGCCGAGCGACAGCACATCGTCAAGACGCTGGCTAGAACGCGCGGTGCCATGGGAGGACCGAACGGCGCCGCGCGACTGCTGGGTCTGCCGCGTTCCACCCTCCAGTACCGGATTAAAAAACTCGGTATTCAGCCCGCAGACTACCTCGATCCCGTCCGCAGCCGCAACTGAACCCTCCGATAAACTCCAGCATCGCTCTGCTCGAGTTCCATGCGCATGCGGGCGCCGAGCCCGCAGTCCAGCTGGAGACCCGCTCCGCAGTCATCAGCCGCCGCCGACGGGAGGGAATAGTCCCACCCGTTCGCCGCCCTGCAGGGTGGAGGAAAGAGCGGCCTGGGCCCCGTCGATGAAAACCAGCTTGGCATTTTCCTCCGGGACGTTGAGCTTTTTGAGAAGGTCCCGAATGGTCGTGCCGGCCGCGATGGGATACTCCTCGCCTTCCGGCGGCCTGAACATCTGCAGGCTGGCATAAAGCTTGAGTTGGATATGCGGCATATGGTTTCTGGTCGAATTCGTGATGGGCTGATGTCAGGCGTGCCGGCCTGCGCTGCGACGCGGTGTTGCCCGGGTCGATCGGATCGTGCCTGGTTTTTCAGAAACGTAGATTCAACCGGAGTGAAAGTCAAGGGCCGCCCTTTATCGTTCCATCAAGGAGGACTCTCAGGAAATTGAGTTTTCAACGCGGTTGGGGTAAGATTTGAATCGGTTTGCAGCGAACTCGTTCCGGAACGGGGGTATGCATGGCGTTTGTTTTCGAAAGCGCATTGGTAACCGGCGGAGCCGGTTTCATCGGGTCGCATCTGACGCAGGCCTTGGCGGCCGGCGGGTGCCGGGTCACGGTGCTGGACGATCTGTCCAGCGGTCACGCATCGAACCTGGAGGCTGTGGCGAGCCGCATCCGCTTCATCCGCGGGAGCATCTGCGATGGGCGCCTGGTGGAAGAGGCGGCGGCCGGCTGCGAGGCTGTCTTTCATCTGGCCGCGGTGGTTTCCGTGCCCAAGACTGCCGCCGACCCGCTTGGGTCGGCGGCAGTCAACGAAACCGGCTCCCTCAACGTGCTCGAGGCGGCCCGGCGCGCGCGGGCCCGGCGGTTTGTCTTCGCCAGTTCGAGCGCCGTCTACGGGGACGACCCGGCGCTGCCCAAGCGCGAGGACATGGTCCTCCGGCCGATGACGCCCTACGCCGTTCAGAAACTGGCCGTGGAGTATCATGCCCGGGTGTACACCGACCTGTTCGGTCTGGAGACCGTCTGCCTGCGCTTTTTCAACGTGTACGGCCCGCGACAGGACCCCTCATCACCCTACTCCGGGGTGATTTCAATTTTCATGACCAAAGCCCTGGACGGCGCAAACCCAGTCATTTATGGCGACGGCGCCCAGAGCCGGGACTTCGTGTTCGTGCAGGATGTGGTCCAGGCGCTCCTGCTGGCGGCCCAAACGGCCTCTGCCTCCGGAAGCATTTTCAACGTGGGCACGGGGTGCGCCGTCTCTGTCAACGATCTCTGGGCAAACGTTTCACGCCTCGGCGGGACAACGGCGGTACCCGCCTATGGCCCGCCGAGGCCCGGAGACATCCGGCACTCCGTGGCCTGCATCGATCAGGCGCGGGACCGGCTCGGATATGCCCCCCGGCTGAGCCTGGCAGAGGGATTGGCGACGACCTTCGCGTGGTATCGCCAATCGCGGGGGGCCATCGGGTGAGAACCCCTTATTCGCATGCGAAGACAAGGAGCAGCGCATGAACTTTCATTATGATCAGGTCCTGGTGACCGGCGCGGCCGGATTCATCGGTTTCCACCTGGCCCGGCGGCTGCTTGACACCGGCTGCCGCGTCGTCGGATTCGACAATCTCAATCCGTATTACAGCGTCGCGCTCAAGCAGGACCGGCTGAAACTACTCGTGTCGCACCCGAATTTCAAGCTCGTCAAGGCGGATCTTGCCGACCGGACCGCTCTGGAGCAGGTGTTTGCCGACAACCGGTTCGAGGTAGTCGTCAACCTCGCCGCCCAGGCCGGCGTGCGCTACTCGCTCGAAAACCCTCACGCCTATGTCGATTCCAACCTCGTCGGCTTCACGAACATCCTCGAGGGCTGTCGACACCACGGCGTGCAGCATCTGGTGTTCGCCTCGTCCAGTTCGGTCTACGGCGCCAACACCCGCATGCCGTTTTCGGTGCATGACAACGTCGACCACCCGGTGTCCCTTTACGCCGCCAGCAAAAAGGCCAACGAGCTGATGGCCCACACTTACAGCCACCTCTACGGGCTTGCCTGCACCGGGTTGCGCTTCTTCACCGTCTATGGTCCGTGGGGTCGGCCTGACATGGCCCTTTTTCTGTTCACGGAGGCCATCCTCAAGGGACGGCCGATCCAGGTCTTCAACCACGGCCGGATGCAGCGCGATTTTACCTACATCGACGACATCGTCGAGGGCGTCGTGCGTGTGATGGGGCGCCTGCCCGCGCCCAACCCCGACTGGAGCGGGGTCCGGCCCGACCCCGGCACCTCCTACGCTCCCTACAGGATCTACAACATCGGCAACAACCAGCCGGTCGAGCTCAACACCTTCATCGCCACCATCGAGAGCGTGCTCGGGCGGGCCGCGCAGAAGCAATACCTGGACATGCAGCCCGGGGATGTGCCGGCGACCTATGCCGACGTGGACGATCTCATGGCCGACGTCGGATTCAAACCGGCCACACCCATCCGAGAAGGGATCGAGCGTTTCGTCGCCTGGTATCGGTCCTATCACGGCCTGGCATGAGGCCGGCTGGCACTGAGGTTCGAATGGCGCTTGCGCGCGGGTGCGTTGGGCGACGGCCGGATGTTTGCAATTGACAGGCCTGGCCGGTTTTTTTATAGTTCCGGCCGGTCGAGCTGACGTTTAACGTTGCCGGCCCTGACTGGACATGGTTTCCTGGCTTATCACATTCAGAGGAGGAGCAGCCCATGACTTCACAGATACCGCAAGCGGGCATTCGACCGAATCCGGTGGGGGACTGGCCGAAAGTGGATCCGACGGCTTTCGTGGATCCCAGCGCGCAACTCATGGGCAACGTGGTGATCGGCCCCAAGGTCTACGTGGGGCCCATGACGGTCATCCGGGCCGATGAGGTCGATGAACACGGCAAGGTTCACCCGGTCATCATCCATGAGGGTAGCTGCGTTCAGGACGGGGTGATCATTCACGGCCGCTCGGGGAGCAAGGTGACGATCGGGCCCGGAGCCAACATCTCCCACGGGGTCATCGTGCACGGCCCGGCGACCATCAAGGAGGACTGCTTCGTCGCCATCCGTGCGGTGGTTTACGATTCAGAACTGGAGGAGTCCGTGTGGGTGGGTGTGGGGTCGATCGTCATGCGTACCAAGGTCCCGGCGAACACGTGGATTCCGGCCGGATCCGTGATCCGGTCCGACCACGACACCCGGTCTTTCCGGTTGATCGACCTCAAAGAGCAGAAATACAAGAAAGACGTAATCGATGCCACCACGGCGCTGCGGGAAGGCTATCGTAAACTTTATCCCGAGTAACCGAAGGCGCTCGGTTTCCGGTCCGGGCCCCGCGAACCAGGGCTACGGAATGATTCCCATGCCCTTCAGCACCGAGAGCATGATCGCCGCGGCCATGACCGAGCCGACCTGGCCGCCGGTGTTGGCGCCCACCGCGTGCATGAGCAGGAAATTGAACTTGTTGTATTTCAGCCCTTCTTTCTGAACGACCCGCGCCGCCATGGGATAGGCGGAAATCCCGGCCGCTCCGATCAGCGGGTTGATCTTTCCGCCCGTGGCGATGTTCATGAGCTTGCCGAACCCCACCCCGCAGATCGTATCCAGGCAAATCGCCACAAAGCCGAACGCCAGGACCATCAAGGTTTGGGGGTTCAGGAACGCGCGGCCCTCCATGGTCGCGCCGATGGAAATGCCGAGGAACAGGGTCACCACGTTGGCGATCTCGTTCTCGGAGGCCTTGGCCAGCCGGCTCACCACCCCGCTCTCCTTCAGCAGATTGCCGAGCATGATGGTTGCCAGCAGCGGCAGGCCCATGGGAGCAATCAGACCGCCGAAGATGGTCACGACGATCGGAAAGACGATTTTGGTCGCCTTGGATGCCGGTGTGGTGGTGGTGAGCTCCGACATGTTGATCTGCCGCTCTTTTTCCGTCGTCATCATTTTCATGAGCGGAGGCTGGATGATCGGCACCAGCGACATGTAGGAGTAGGCCGCCACCGAAACGGCCCCCAGCAGATGGGGGGCGTATTTCGACGATACGTAGATGGCGGTCGGACCGTCGCAGGCACCGATGACGCCGATGGCCACCGCATCCAGCTGGTCAAAGCCGAATAGCAGCGCCAGGCCGATGGTGAGAAAAATGCCGAACTGTCCGGCCGCGCCGAGCAGGAAGATCTTCGGGTTCTCCAGCAGGGGGCTGAAGTCCGTCATGGCGCCGATGCCGATGAAGATGAGCAAGGGGAAAAGCTCGTTGGCGATCCCCATGTTGTAGATGACTCTGAGGAACCCCTCCGGCTCCATCATCCCCGCCAGCGGGATGTTGGTCAGGATGGCACCGAAGCCGATCGGCACCAGCAGCAGAGGTTCGACGTCCTTTTTGATCCCCAGGAAAAGAAAAAGGCAGCCGATCGCAATCATCACCGGATTGGACCAATGCAGGTTGGCGAAACCCGCCGTCAGACCACTCAATCCATTCACAATCGCTTCGAACATAGCGCAACCTCGCTTTCGACTCGCTAGCTGAGAGCTTTCTTCCTTGAAGGGGAAGATCTTTTTCAGCAGACTCATGATCAGGGCGAGTATCCCCAGAGCAACCAGCGTGCCTCCCATCCCGACGACAAGCAGGGTCAGTCCGAACGTAAAATTATCCATGGCCACCTCCGCGGAATTGGATTATTGCCGATTTCTGAACCGCACCCGCGAGCGCATCCGGCAGCCGGCTGCGGGGTTCGCGAGCGAATATCCAAATTCGATTAACCGTCTTTACGGTCGAAGATTCCCTGCAGCGGGCTGCCGGGTTCTTCAATTTTGAGAAAAATATATCTATCATCCCGAAAATAAGATTTCAACATCATAAGTGGATGTCGCGCGCTTTTTCATCGACCTGGAATCGGGCCTGCAACGCACCATCGACTATTTCAAAAATTTTCTCCCGAATTATCACGAAACGTGATCCCCCCACCGGATCCTAAAAAATGGTTGTGCCTTCATTCGTTTTCGAATAACCTGTGATGACATTACCGACCCCTCGCTTTGGGCAGAGCGCCGGTATGCCGCGCAAAGTTCTGGATGTTTCGCGGCTGAAGGCGTTGGGGGGGGGAGCCTGCCATCGATTTCGATCGCGGAATCGCTGCGACCGACGATCGGTATTTGAGGAAGACGAAATCCGCCGGCGGATCTTCGACCGGCGATACATGAAAGGAGGATTCGGTGAGTCAGTTGAAAATGGGTGCCAATGCCGGGAAACTTATCGCTTCGGCGATGATGCTGATGGTGCTTGCCGCCTGCCAGAGCATGGACACGGGGGACGCCAAGAAGGTCGAAGCCCAAAAACGCCTGCCCGACGTGCACGAGTTCGGGGACGTGCTGGTGCCGCGGGACATGATCGTCGACCGCGATGCGTCGTTTGTTTACAGCGGCGCCGGCGAACCGATGGGCGTGCTGCGCATGGCCGGCCGCGTCGACGCGAATTCGCTCATCCGGTTTTTCAAGGCCAACATGCCGAACGACGGCTGGCAGATGATGAGCGAGCTGCGTGCGCCCCAATCCTTTTTGATGTACCAAAAGGCCAAGCGCTTGTGCGTGATCCTCATCGAAGACGGAACCTTCCAGACATTTGCGGACGTCTGGGTCGTGCCTGCCAACGATTCCGTCGATACCGGCATCCGCAAATAAAGGTGGCGGAAGGCTTGCAGGTGAACATGGTCGACACGCAGAGGTTCGTCCAGACCATCGACGAGGTCGCGCGCACGCTGCGCGAGCTCGCCGGCAGCGGGGTCAGGGGATTCGACTGCGCGCCGGAGGCGCTGGACGCCCTGCGGTCCTGGGGCCGACGCCCGCCCTCCCGCCGGGCCCAGTCCCCGTCGCCCGAAAGCCTGGAAATGATCCGGGAGGATATCGGCGACTGCCAGCGCTGCAAGCTTTGCCGGAGCCGGACCCACATCGTCTTCGGGGCCGGCAGCCCCCGGGCCCGGCTCATGTTCATCGGCGAGGGCCCGGGCCAGGACGAAGACCGGGTCGGGGAGCCGTTCGTCGGCGCCGCCGGGCAGCTCTTGACGCGTATCATCGCGGCGATCAAGCTCCGCCGTGAGGAGGTCTATATTGCCAACGTGGTGAAGTGCCGTCCGCCCGAAAACCGTGTGCCGGAGCCGGACGAAATTGCCACCTGCTTCCCGTTTTTGCGCCGGCAGATCGCCGCCATCCGGCCGCTGCTTATCTGCACGCTGGGAGGCTGTGCCGCGCAGAGCCTGCTCGGAACGACGGAGCCCATTTCAAGGTTGCGCGGCCGCTTGTACGATTACGAGGGAGTGCGGGTGCTGCCCACTTTTCATCCCGCCTACCTGCTGCGCAACCCGGAAAAGAAGCGCGAGGTGTGGGAGGACATGAAGCAGCTGATGAAGGAGTACCCCTATGAAGGCTAACGTCGTGGGGTGGATGCTTGCGGCGCTGCTTTTGATCGGCGCTGCCGGCCATGCCGCTGCCGCAGCAAACGAGGTGCTCATTATCCGCGTGGCGGACGCCATCAGTCCCGGGACCGCCGATTTCATTCACCACGGCATCAAGACCGCCGAGACGCAGAAGGCCGCCTGCCTGATCATCGAGTTGGACACGCCGGGCGGGTTGGCCGAGTCCATGCGCAAAATCGTTCAAGACATCCTCGCCAGCACCGTGCCGGTGGTCGTCTACGTGGCCCCCAGCGGTGCGCGGGCGGCTTCGGCCGGGGTGATGATCACCATGGCCGCCGACATCGCCGCCATGGCCCCGGGCACCAACATCGGCGCGGCCCACCCGGTGGGGGCGGGGGGGCAGGACATCGGCGGCACGATGTCCGAAAAAGTGGTCAACGACATGGTCGCCCAGGCCAAAAGCGTGGCCGCGCGCCGGGGCCGCAACGCGCAGTGGGTGGAGCGGGCGATCCGGGAAAGCGTGTCGGCCACCGAAACCGAGGCGCTGAAGGAAAACGTCATCGACCTGATCGCCCGGGACACGGACGATCTCATCCGCCAGATCAACGGCCGGGAGGTTGCGGGCAAGGGGGTGCTCCACCTCGACTCGCCCAAGAAAATCGTGATCGAAGAGGGTCTGCGGACCAAGGTACTGAACATCATCAGCAACCCCAACATCGCCTACATCCTGATGATGATCGGACTCGCAGGGTTGTATTTCGAGTTCTCGCACCCCGGGGCGGTCTTCCCGGGGGTGGTGGGCGGGATCTGCCTGGTGCTCGCCTTCTTTGCCATGCAGACGCTCCCGGTAAACTACGCGGGGGTCCTGCTCATTGCGCTGGCCATCATTTTTTTTGTCATGGAGATGAAGATAGCGAGCTACGGCCTTTTGAGCGTGGCCGGGATTATCTCCCTGCTCCTGGGATCGCTCATGCTCTTCCAAGGTGCAAGCCCGGAAGAGCGGATTTCCTGGGACGTGCTCACGCCGATGCTGGTCGTGGTTTCCGGTTTTTTCACCGCTGTGGCCTATCTGGTGTTCCGCTCCCAGGTGTCCAAACCGGTGACCGGCTCCGCCGGGCTGGTGGGTGAAATCGGGGTCGTCAAAAACGCCTTGGCCCCCCACGGCAAAGTCTTCGTTCACGGCGAGCTCTGGAATGCCGTCTCCCGAACCCCCATCGACGAAAACGCGCAGGTGCGCGTGGTCGCGGTCACGGGCCTGCTGTTGGAGGTGGAACCGGCCGCCGAGGGGCCCCGCAAGGCGTAACCGCAGGGCTATCCGCATCTTAACCCACCTGACAAGGAGGTTTTTATGTACGCCGGACTGGCAGTCGTCATACTGATCCTGTTTTTTCTATCCGCCTCGTTGAAAGTTCTCAACGAATACGAGCGTGGCGTGATCTTCCGCCTCGGACGGATCATCGCCGCGAAGGGACCCGGCCTGATCATTTTGATCCCCATCATTGACCGCATCGTCAAAGTGAGCCTGCGGCTGGTGGCACTGGACGTGGACCCCCAGGACGTGATCACCCGCGACAACGTGTCGGTCAAGGTCAACGCGGTGCTTTACTTCCGCGTCGTCGACCCGGTGAAGGCGATCGTGCAGGTGGAGAATTACGCCTATGCCATGAGCCAACTCGCCCAGACCACTCTGCGCAGCGTCTGCGGCCAGGCCGAGCTCGACGATCTTTTGGCCGAACGCGAAAAAATCAATGCCAAGCTCCAGGAGATCCTGGACCTCCATACGGACCCCTGGGGCATCAAGGTCACCACCGTCGAGCTCAAACAAATCGATTTGCCCCAGGAGATGCAGCGGGCCATTGCACGGCAGGCCGAAGCCGAACGCGAGCGACGTGCCAAGGTCATCAACGCCGAGGGCGAGTTCCAGGCGGCCGCCAAGCTCGCGGAAGCCTCCGGCATCATCGAACACCATCCGGTCGCCTTGCAGCTGCGCTACCTGCAAACCATGAAAGAAATGGCGGCGGAGAGCAACGCGACGACATTTTTCCCGATTCCCCTGGATCTTTTTAAACCGTTTTTTCAGAAGCCGGCGGAGAAGGAAAAGGCCTGACGGCAACCGCCGGCCGCCACGAGGTGAACTGGCGGCTTCTTCGCTATTGACAGGGTAAAACAAAATAGTTTATGGAATCGAGCGCTGGAAACAATCGAACTGGCATCACGACCGGCAGCGGGATGTCATTCTGACGTCACCATCGGGCGGGGGCTCATCGGCCTCCGTTCGTGTTTTCCCCTGCCGCCATGCACAAGGAGCCGATCCGACCATGAGCGAGAAGAAGGAAATCGAAATCTGGGGGCGCCCCCTGGAGAAAATGACCACCAAGGACTTGAAGGAGGCCGCCTTGCAGGCCGGGGGCATCTTCGGCGTACACGGCATGAAGAAAGAGCAGTTGGTGGACGCCCTGCGCAAGGCCAAGGACATCGAGGCGGCACCCATGAAGAAGACCGATGCGTCGACCCGCCAGCTCAAGCTGCAGATCCGGGCCATGCAGTCCCAGCGGGCGGAGGCCATTACGGCCAACAACCGCAAGACGGCCACGGTCCTCCGGCGGCGAATCTCCCGGCTCAAGAAGAAGACCCGGCATGCGTCGGCCTGAAGTCCCATGACGGCCGGCGGCTCGTTTGCGCGGCCCACAGCGGTGCGGCCGGCGATGATCGACCCGGCCTCGGTCGCCTTTGACGTCGACGGGGTGATTGCGGACACCATGGCGCTTTTCCTCGAGATCGCACGGGACGAGTTCGACGTGCGCGGGATCCGCTACGAGGACATCACCTGCTACAACTTGGTGGACTGCATCGGCATGGACCCGGACGTGATCGACCGCATTTTGAGCCGGATCCTGGAGGGGCGGTACACGCGGCCTCTGAAAGCGATCCCCGGTGCGGCCGCGGTCCTGCGGCGGGTCGCCCGGCGGGGCGAGCCCCTTCTGCTGGTCACCGCGCGGCCACACATAGGCCCCGTGGACGATTGGGTGCGCGGCCTTCTCGGGGAGGATTCCGCCGGTGTCAAGATCGTTGCGACCGGATCGTTCGAGGCCAAGACCGACGTGCTGCTCGAGCGGGGGATCACCCATTTCGTCGAGGACCGGCTGGAAACCTGTTTCACGCTGGCGCCGACCGGCATCACACCGGTTCTTTTCGCCCAGCCCTGGAATCGCCAGCCCCACCCGTTTGTGGAAGTGGCCTCGTGGGTGGAGCTCGACGGGTTGATTCAATGGTGAGCCCTGCGCCCGGCAGGCCCGGCGCAGGTTCCCGGCAGGCGCGCACCACGGTTTCAGATCGTCTGCACAGCGGGTGTTTACGAGTCCGCCAACGACACGAGCGATTGCAGCAATGACGCCTTCTGCTTTGATAGACGCCGTTCGTACGTTTGTCGAGTCCCTTTCCGCCGAAAAGGGCTACTCGATCCACACCTGCCGCGCCTACCGCCGGGACTTGGAGGAGTTCACGGCCTACCTGAACGGCAACGCGGGCGGTCAGACCCCCGGGAAAGGCTCACAAACAGACTTCGGGCCCAATGGTGTCACCCCCCTGATGATCCGGGGATACCTGGGGTACCTGCACCAGAAAAACCAGAAATCGAGTGTTGCGCGAAAACTGTCCACCCTGCGCAGCTTCTTTAAGTCTCTGGTGAAGCAGGGCATGATCGAGGCCAACCCGGCCGAAGGGCTGCTCACTCCCAAGCGGCAGAAGACCATCCCGGTCTATCTGACCGTCGACGAGATTTTCCGGCTGCTGGATTCAATCGAGAGCGACGCCCTGCTCGCGGCCCGCAACCGGGCCATGTTCGAAACGCTCTATTCCTGCGGCATCCGTGTCTCAGAGCTGACGGGCCTGGACGCGTTCGATATCGACGCCTCGGCGGCAACCGTGCGGGTGTTCGGCAAGGGCGGCAAGGAGCGCGTGGTTCCGATCGGCCGCCCGGCCCTGGAGGCCATCGATCGCTACCGGGGGCGGCTGCGCACCGAGACGGGCATCGGGGTTGAGCGCAACGGGCCGGTTTTTCTCAACCGCCAGCGGCAGCGGCTGACGCCGCGATCGGTGGCCCGCATCCTGAAAAAGTTGGCGGCGGCCTGTGGCATCGCGACCCCGATTTCGCCCCACGGGCTGCGCCACACGTTTGCCACCCACATGCTGGATGCCGGTGCGGACCTGCGCAGCGTGCAGGAGCTGCTCGGACACCGGAACCTTTCCACGACACAGAAGTACACCCACGTGAGCATCGACCGGTTGATGGAAACCTATGACAAAGCGCATCCGCGGAAATGAAACGCTGATGACTTCGTACAAAGCCCAATTTCGGCGTTGCGCTTCATCCCGCGGTCGCTGCGGCGTACTATAAGTACGCCTCGCTCCACGGGAATCGCGCGCCTTGAACTTTGACTTTTTACAAAGTCATCGAACCGGATAACATTTTACGAGATCATCAATCTTTAAAATGCAGTGGGACCGAGGCTTCGATGAACGCGAGCGGTGAGTCGGCTATGACGTATCACGGCACGACCATTCTGGCCGTCCGGCACCAGGGGCGGACGGCGGTCGCCGGCGACGGCCAGGTCACGCTGAACGCCAGCGTGATCAAGCACCGCGCTAAAAAAGTGCGGCGCATTTACAACGACAAGATCATCGTTGGATTCGCCGGAGCCACCGCCGACGCCCTGAGCCTATCGGAGCGGCTGCAGGAAAAGCTCGAACGGTACAACGGGAACCTCACTCGCGCGGCGGCCGAGCTCGCCCGGGACTGGCGGACCGACAAGTACCTGCGGCGGCTTGAGGCCGCCATGGTGGCGGTGGACGAAGAGCGGATGTACCTCATCTCGGGCAACGGGGATGTGATCGAGCCCGATGAAGGCGTGATCGGTATCGGCTCCGGCGGGGTCGCCGCCCTGGCGGCCGCGGTCGCCCTGATCCGGCACACCGGCCTTGACGCGCGCCGCATTGTAGAGGAAGCCCTGAAGATCGCCTCCTCCATCTGTATCTACACGAACGATGTCATTACGGTGGAAGAAATTTGAAGATATTGAAACCCTCCGAAATCGTCACGGAACTGGACAAATACATCATCGGTCAGCACCAGGCCAAGCGATCGGTGGCCGTGGCGCTGCGCAACCGCTGGCGGCGGCAGCAGGTGCCGCCCGAACTGCGCAATGAAATCGCACCCAAGAACATTATTCTGATCGGGCCGACCGGGGTCGGCAAGACTGAAATCGCTCGTCGGCTGTCGATGCTCACGGAGTCTCCCTTTCACAAGGTGGAGGCCTCCAAGTTCACCGAGGTAGGCTACGTCGGCCGGGATGTCGAATCGATGGTGCGCGAGTTGCTCGAGATGACCATCACGCTCGACAAGGCTCGCGAGCATGAGGCCGTGAAGGAAAAGGCCCGCCTGATGGCCGAGGAGCGCATGTTGGACCTGCTGCTGCCCAAGGCCGGCCCCGCCCAGACCGGACGCTCCCCGGACCCCGGCGAGACCCAGATCGAGCTGGTAAGCGCGGCTGCGGCTGAGCCCCCCTCCACCCGGGAAAAACTGCGCAGCCTCCTGCGGCAGGGCAAGCTCGACCAGCGCTACGTCGACTTGGAAATTCAGGATCGCGGCGGCGGGCCGATGGTGGAGATCTTTTCGAACGCCGGCATGGAGGAGATGGGGATCAATTTCAAGGACATGCTCGGCGGGCTTTTCCCGAAGGGCATCAAGCGGCGCAAACTCAAGGTGCCGGAGGCCATGGATGCGCTCGCCCATGAAGAGGCTCAGGGCCTGGTGGACCTGGAAAAGATCGTCAAGCAGGCGATCGAAAAGGTTGAGCAGGCCGGGATCATCTTCATCGACGAAATCGACAAGATCGTCGCCAAGAGCGGCAGTCATGGCCCCGACGTCTCCCGCGAAGGGGTGCAGCGCGATCTGTTGCCGGTGGTCGAGGGCTGTACAGTTGCGACCAAGCACGGCCCGGTCAAGACCGACCACATCCTGTTCGTCGCCTCGGGCGCCTTTCATACGGTGAAGCCGTCGGATTTGATTCCCGAGCTTCAGGGGCGCTTCCCGATCCGGGTCGAGCTCGATGCACTGGGACGGGCCGAATTCGTGCGCATCCTGACCGAGCCGAAGAACGCCCTGGTGCTGCAATACACGGCGCTGCTGAAGACCGACGGGATCGACATCGCTTTTTCGAAGGAGGCGGTGGACGAGATTGCCCGGTTGGCCGAAGAGGTGAACACCCGCACCGAGAACATCGGCGCGCGCCGGCTGCACACCCTGATGGAACGGCTGCTCGAGGAGCTCCTCTTCGACGCGCCCGACCTGCCCGAACAACGGGTGGTCGTCGATCCGGGCTATGTGGAGAACCGGCTGAAGGACATCATCAGCAGCGAGGATCTCAGCCGGTTTATATTGTAGTCTATTGAGTCCATTGAGTTCGTTGGGTTTGTTGAGTTCACTGATTTTGTTGGGTTGGTTGTCGGGCGGGAATCCGCCGGACGGTGCAAATAAAGGAGGGTGTTGGAATGACAAGCGCGCTGATGGATCGGGCCAACGAGGTGATCGCCAAAACCTACAAGCGGTTCCCGGTCGTGATCACCCGGGGCAGCGGTTGCACCCTGTGGGATGACGCGGGAAAACGCTACACCGATTTCGTGGCCGGCATCGCCGTGTGCGGCTTGGGCCACGCGCACCCGAAAATCGCGGAGGCCCTGGCCGCGCAGGCCCGCACGCTGTGGCACGTCTCCAACCTCTTCTACACAGTCCCCCAGATGGAGCTGGCCGCCTGGCTGACGGCCCACAGCTTCGCCGACCGGGTGTTCTTTTGCAACAGCGGGGCCGAGGCGAACGAGGCCGCCATCAAACTGGTGCGCAAATATTTCAAAGAGACCGGGCAGGGTGAGCGGTTCCGGATCATCAGCATGGAGCAGTCCTTCCATGGCCGGACCATGGCGACCCTATCGGCCACCGGACAGGAAAAGATCAAGCTCGGGTTCGACCCGTTGCTGGAGGGTTTCGATTTTGCGGCCTTCGACGACATCGCGGCCCTTCGGGCGAAAATCGGACCGGCCACCGCTGCGGTCATGCTCGAGCCGGTGCAAGGCGAAGGCGGGGTGCGATGTCCCCACCCCGACTACCTCCAACAGGTCCGCGCGCTTTGCGACGAGGCCGGTTTGCTGCTCATTTTTGACGAGATCCAGACCGGGATGGGCCGCACCGGCAAGCTCTTTGCCTACGAGCATTCCGGGGTGAAGCCCGACATCATGACGCTCGCCAAGGCACTGGCGAACGGCCTGCCGATAGGGGCCATGCTGGCTCGCGAGCAGGTGGCGGCCGCTTTCGGGCCGGGCTCCCACGCCACGACCTTCGGCGGCACACCTATCGTGTCGGCGGCTGCCCTGGAGGTCTGCCGAACCATGGAGCGGGACGGCATTCTAGAACACACCTGCCAGATGGCGGAGTACTTCCGTTCGAAGCTCGAATGGCTCAAGCGCCGGCATGCGGTCATCGAAGAGGTGCGCGGGGTGGGGCTGCTGCTCGGCCTGCGGCTCGCAATCGACGGCGAGCCCATCGTGCTCAAGTGTATGGAGCAGGGCTTTCTGATCAACTGCGTGCAGGGCAACATCCTGCGCTTCGTCCCTCCGCTGGTCATCACCCGCGCGGAGATCGATGCGCTCATAGGATGCCTGGATGGCATTTTCAGTGGTGAAGGCCAAAAGGAGCCTCATGCCTGAAAAACTCTGGAAGGGGCGGTTCACCGAGCGCACGACTCCGAATCGGTGTGCGGCGGTTCTGGTCTCCGTCCTCCTCGCAGGCATGCTCTTCGGCTGCGGCCGCAAGCTGCCTCCGTCCCCGCCGGCGAAGTATATGCCGCCGGTCGCAGCGGATCTGTCGTTCCGGCTCGAGGAGAACCGGGTCACGCTGAGCTGGACGGTTCCGCCCCTGCAGGACAAGGGCCAACCGGCTCCCGCCGGTTTCCATATCATGCGGGCCCGGCAAATGGCCTCGGAGGCGGGCTGCAGCGACTGCAAGCTCGAATTCAGGCAAATCGGCGACGTGACGTCCCGGGGCAAAAAGCCGGGCAGCCCGCTGCATTTCAGTGAGACGCTTCTGCCCGGCTACAAATATGTCTATAAAGTCGTAGCGTACGACGCCAAGGGGTACGAAGGAAAAGACTCGAAGCCGATTGAGGTCACGTTTTGAAGGATGAGGGGTGGGGATCTGCGGTGACTCATGGATCCAATTGCGTTCACCAAAATGAGCGGCAGCGGCAATGATTTCATCCTGATCGATAACCGGGCCCGGGTTGTGGATGAGGAAGCGCTGCCGCGTTTCATCACCGGCATCTGCCGGCGGAGGATCTCGGTGGGGGCGGACGGGGTCATTTTAATCGATCCGTCCGCCACGGCCGATTTCCGCTGGCGATTTTTCAATGCTGATGGCAGTCCGGCCGAGATGTGCGGTAATGGGGCGCGCTGCGCCGCGCGCTTTGCCTTCATCTGCGGCATTGCCGGTGCCGACATGCGCTTTGAGACCGAAGCCGGAGTGATCCACGCCTGCGTGAACGGGCCGCGGGTGAGCGTGAAAATGACCGACCCCCACGACCTGCGGCAGGCGGTGCACCTCGATCTTGCCTCCGGGGTGCTCCAGGTCAGCTCGATCAACACCGGGGTGCCGCACGTGGTGATGATGGCATCCGATCTTGAAAACGTAGACGTTCGGGGCCTCGGCCGGGAGATTCGTTTTCACCCCGATTTCGCCCCCGCCGGGACCAACGCCAACTTCATCGGTGTGGATTCCGACGGCGGCATCGCCATTCGCACTTACGAGCGTGGGGTGGAAGACGAGACCCTCGCTTGCGGCACGGGGTCCGTGGCCGGCGCGCTGGTGGCGGCAGCCACCCTGAACCTGACCTCGCCCATACGGGTGCGTACGCGCAGCGGCGAGACCCTGACAGTGCATTTCCGCCGGGACGGCGGCAGGTTTCACGACATTTACCAGGAGGGAGGCGCGAGGCTCATCTATGTGGGCCACCTGTGCGAGGAGGCCTGGCGCTGAGGGGCCGGGGTGCTGCTCGGTGGACAACCACATCGCCTTCATATCGGTCGGCTCCAATCTTGGGGACAAACTCGGTAATTGCCGCCGGGGGGTGGAAGCGCTCGCCTCCGACGGGCGCGTGCGAATCCTCGCCCAGTCGCACGTTTACCGCACCGAGCCGGTGGACTACACCGACCAGGACTGGTTCATCAACCGCGTGGTCAAGATCGGGACAGACTTCGGCCCTCTGCCGCTGCTCGAGCGGCTCCAGGCTGTGCAGCAGGCGCTGGGACGGACCGCACCTGCCGTCCGTTTCGGGCCGAGGGTGCTCGACCTGGACATCCTGCTGTACGATCAGCTGGTCTTTGACGATCCGCGTCTGAGCATACCGCACCCCCGGATGCACGCCAGGCGTTTTGTTTTAAGACCGTTGTGTGATATAGACCCTCACGTGGTGCACCCGGTCCTGGGAAAGTCTGCCCGGGCACTGCTGTTGGAACTGGGCGGGGAGGGGCAGGAGGTCGTGGAATATCAATGTACAGGCTGATGGCCTTCGCGCTGCTTGCCTATGTGGCCTATCGTTTCGCCCGGAAGTGGATTTTGGGCCGGACCCACTCCACTCCAGTGGACGGCGCGCAACTCGGCCGAATCGACGATGTCATGGTCAAGGACCCGCAGTGCGGTGTCTATTTCCCCCGGCGGGACGGGGTGGCACTGCGGCACGCGGGGCGCGACCTGCTGTTCTGCAGCCAGGACTGCCGTGATCGCTACGTTAGCGCAAACTCAAAAACCGGGGAGTAGCCGGTCGCTATGGGACGAACAGACTACCCGCACAACACATCGCCCGCCGCTCCGCTGAAAGATGCCGGCGGATTTTCCCCCGGAGACGAGCGGTCCACCGGCGATGCCAAGCAGTCGGAGCGCACCGACACGTGGACGCGGTTGAAAGAGGCGGCCCACCATCCGAACGGCTTGACGCTGTTTCGGGTCGCCGTGATCCCGCTGATCATCGTCCTGTTCTCGTTCCCCAGCCGCTTCCTGGCGCTGGTGTCCGCCTTAGTATTCAGCGCCGCAGCGATCACCGACTACCTGGACGGATTCCTGGCGCGCCGGCAGGGCAAGGTGACCTTTATCGGGAAGGTCATGGACCCGGTGGCCGACAAGCTGCTGAACTCTTCGGCCTTCATCATGCTCGCCGCCCACGGTTGGGTGCCGGCCTGGATGGTCTGCGTCATCGTCGGCCGCGAGCTCGCCGTCACCGGCCTGCGCAGCGTGAGCGCGGCAAAAGGCATCGACGTGTCCGCCTCGCGCCTGGGGAAACTCAAGACCGGCTTCCAGATTGCGGCCATCATTCCCCTCATGATCCATTACTCGTTCTTGGGTCTCGATGCGCAGGTCATCGGACAGGTGCTGCTGTACCTGGCCTTGGCCTTCACGGTGTGGTCGGGGGTGGATTATTTCATCAAGTTCAAAAGATTGGTTTAACCCGGCTTTTTTGTTGACAACGCCGCAAGAAGTGGCTAAATATCCGGGTTCAGTTGAGCGGGAATAACTCAGTGGTAGAGTGCGACCTTGCCAAGGTCGAAGTCGCGGGTTCAAATCCCGTTTCCCGCTCCATTTTTTTATGGCGGCATAGCCAAGTGGGAAGGCAGTGGTCTGCAAAACCACTATTCCCCGGTTCGAATCCGGGTGCCGCCTCCATTTTTTATACAATATCTCGGTCTGTTAACGATTTGTGGGGGCTGATTTTGGTTGTGCAGCGCGCATCTGATGAATAGCCTCCCGAATTTTTAGTTTTCCCCTCATGTCCGGCACCATATCGCGCCCGAAAGCGGCGTTGGTTTGATGTCCAATCCCGCTCCTCTTGATCTCCTCCGGCGTTAGGATTCCTCTAAGAGCGGTAATCGGCATGTGCGCGGTCCCGGGATAGCGGAAAACACCCGTACCGAGCTCAACGCTGGCCCGCTTTCAGCAACGGTTTAGTAGCTATGTTCCGAATGGACTCCCTTCGCGGATACCGGACCTTTCCGCATGCCGAAAGAAAAATGCCTCCATGACGAGGTGATTGTCGAGGCGGGGGTAGAGGAAGCTGTGGCGGTTGCGGGAATCGTCAGATAATCGATGGAAATAGCGTTTGAGGAGATGCTGCCGGGACGCCGTTTGGAGTGAAGATGGAGCGGCGGGAGAGGTGGGGGGCGTAATGAGATTTCTGTCGCTTGGAGAAATGGCTCGGATACCCGATGCTTTCGGAATGAAAAAGGGGAGAGTTAAGCCGTCAGGAACAATTGAATCTGGGCAATCACTTTTCGTTTGATATAATCACTGTGCACGATCTCTACAGGTTTCTCCCAGCCAAGATCATATCCACACTTTTTTGAAGTGCGTTTTGTTTGAGATTACCTGACGAACACCGTCAAAGCTTCAAAATTCTCCTGAGATTCGATTCATCGCCGAGGTCCAGTCATTCTCAAATTTTCAGATTGCATCAATAAGACTAAGAGAATGCCCCTTGAGCATTCAAACGTCACCATCATGTAACAGGGGCTGAATCCAAGGCTAACCATGAAACTAAAAAGGGTTGGAGTGAAAATGATAGCTCCAACCCTACAAAGCCGAATATACTTGGCCTGATCTACTCTTTTACGGGAAGGACGTGAATCGCCTTTATGATCAGTTCAACTTGCTCACCAGCCTTGAGCTTGAGATCTTTTACTGATTCTGTTGTCAGCACCGATGCCATTTCATGGGGTTCGGTCACAGTAAATTTAACCAGAGCCATTATGTCGCCTTTCTTTACGCTTTTGACCTTCGCCTTGATCTTGTTCCGTGCACCGTATTTCATACTCTCCTCCTTTTAGTTTGGGGTGAGTCAACGGGCCTTGCGGCTTTCGCCGCGGCTGTTTAAGAAAATACTCGGATTCGAGAGAAAAAACAACTCGTATCAGAGGCTGATCACTTTGTCGGCCAGCTGCGCCGCCGTGACGATGTCGAGCATGTTGGTGGTCTCGCCAACCTGCTTGCGTTCCAGCAGCTTGAAATGGTTCAGGCAGGTGCCACACACCAGGATTTTCAGGCCCGCCTTCTCGTAGGCTTTGAGGTCCTCGATGACCTCCGAACCGTCGATGGTGAGTTTCACGCCATTGTTCACAAAAACCAACCGCCACAGGTCAGGCCCCATTTCCTTAAGCGTGCGCAGGAAGTTGACCATCAATTTCAAGCCCAGCTCGTCGTCCCCGAACCCCATCCGATCGGTGGCACACATCACCATTATCTTCTTGCTGTCTGCTTCCGGCACAACAGATGCCTGGACTTGCTCTCCGAGCTCCGGGCCACAGGTTCCGATTACCGTACAATCGGCTCCTTGTTGTCCGAGCGTCGTATGAAACCCCTGTGACTCCAGAAACCGTTGCACATTCTGCTGAGAGGCTGCGTTGTCAACTATGACTTTAACGGCAGCCGGTTTTTCCTCCTGAAGCGTCGCCTTAGTGTGCAGCACTGGCGCCGGACAGTCCAATCCACGAGCATCGATTACTTTCATGGTAAAACCTCTCAGATATCGGTTTTGATATTTGGTGTTGAGCTTTTGATGGTACGAAAAGGACAGCTACGCCAGATGTTGTAGGCCAGCATGACAATTTGAAAAAAAGCATAATTGGTTTTAAATTTGGCCGAAGGGATCATGTCCAGCCCTTCGCGTTTGGCTTCGCCAACCAGGTTTTCCACATCAGCCCGTTTGTCGTACTCGCTGATGATTTGATGCGCCGGGCCGGCAAGGCTGGTACAGAAGATGCGATAGCTGTAGCGCTCATCTTCAAACAAGACGCACGTTTGAATCGCTTGGACGGCTTTTTACTGCTCTTTTGGGATGCGCATGGCCACAAACCGGCAGACGTGCTCCCAGCCGGTGGGCTGATAGAAGCAGCTGTTGTATTCAAAAGCTTTGCGTTTCCAGGGCCGATACCAGCCGGCTGGATCAAAGAGCGGGGTGCATCCCTTGTTGGCAATGATGAAATCAAAACCGGCCTTCATCGCCGCATGGACCTTGCCCAGCTCAAAAATTCGCCATCGGCCCGAAGCAACACCTGTTGCACGCAACCGGGCAGATGGTTTTTGATCTTTGCAATAAAGGCAGCGGTTCCTTGCCCGGAACCGTTGACGCCTTGCGCAGCTTGCCGATCAGATACTCGCGGGTCTCTTCGATAAAGCATAAAATGGGCCGCAGTGCCTTTTTGCCGCGGTGTTTTGTATTGTGCCCTTTGCGGGCGCCCTGCTGATTGCCAAAGATGGTCTCGACGGTGGTATCGATATTGATTCGGATCCGGGCATATTGCATATCGCAAAACTGCCAGACCCGCTCGCGCAGCATAGCGGCTACCTTTAAGAACGATTGGGCTTGATTGATTCCTAGGCTGTCGACGTAGCGCCAAAAGGTGCTGGCCGCCGGCAGCTGGGTGAGCCTGAAAAAGCCGCAGAGCATCGCATCCAATCGGACGTATAGGAAATGCCAGATTCGGTTAAACCCGATAAACAGTAGCATCAAAATGCCCACAATCATCAAATAGTGGCCCAGCTTGGGCTGCCGGCAGGGCGCTTGATAAGCGGAGTGAAAAATTTCTTTAAAACCGACCAGATCGAAAAATTTGATCAGCGCCAAAAGCCCGCCAAATGGGCTCAGCTGCTCGGTGCAGGTCTCATACCCGGTGGAAGCATTGATTTTTCTGGCCCTTGCGCGATTTGCACAAAATCCTTTACCGTTGCGGCTTTTCCTGGTATTGTTTTTTCGTCGTTTTACCATCTGGGTACCTCCTGTTATAGCTGTTTAGGTTTGGCCAAACCGTTGCTATGACAGGATCCCAGATGGTTTTTTATTTTTCAACACTTATGTCGTGCAAAATTGAGGTATTAATCTACCCATATCTTTTCTTCGGATTCAGCGCGCACTTCACCGATTTCAGCGGCTTCGTCGATCCCGGCCTCCCCCAAGGTCTTCACAAGATCTGCGGCTTGGGCTGCGTTCACACCAATCAGCAACCCCCCCGAGGTCTGCGGGTCGAAAAGCACATCTTGCCGGGAGCGATCCACTCCGGCCTCGAAATGGACCATCGACTCCCGGAATTCTTTGTTCTTGTAGGCACCGGCGGGGATCAGGCCCATGGACGCATATTCAAGGGCTTCCGAGATCATCGGCACGCTTCGCGAAAAAACGCGCACCCCCTTGCCGGAGCCACAAACCATTTCTGCCAGGTGCCCCAGCAGCCCGAAGCCGGTCACGTCCGTGCAGGCATGCACGTCGAAGGATGCCATGATCTCGGCTGCGGTGCGGTTCAATCCGGCCATGAGTGCGGTCACCTGATCGACGAGTCCGGCCGGTGCCATCCCGGCCTTGATCGCGGTGTTGACGATGCCTGTGCCGAGCGGCTTTGTCAGAACCAATCGGTCGCCCGCCTGAAGATTCTTTTTAGTGAGCACGCGCAGCGGGTGCACGAACCCGGTTACGGATAGTCCGTATTTCAGCTCCTTGTCCTCGATGCTGTGGCCGCCTAACAGGACGACACCTGCTTCCGCGAGTTTATCGACTCCGCCCTGGATGATCCGCCGCAGAATGGAGATGTCCATCCCCTTGACCGGGAAGCCCACCAGGTTCATCGCGGTCTTCGGGATGCCGCCCATGGCGTAGACATCGCTCAGGGCATTGGCGGCCGCGATCTGCCCGAACGCGTAGGGATCGTCCACGATGGGGGTGAAGAAATCGACGGTTTGGATGAGTGCCAAATCATTCGAAATCTTATAGACCCCGGCGTCGTCCGCCCGTTCGAGACCGACGATGACATTATCATCGGTCGGAAATACTATGCCGCACAAGGCCCGATCCAGATCCCCTGGAGCCAGTTTGGAAGCTCAGCCGGCCCCGCTCACGGTGGCGGTCAGGCGAATCGACTCGTTTGGTGGTTTCGTGTTCATCGATTTTCCAGTATCCTTCGGAAGGGTGGCTCCGCCGGACAACCGGGCGGCCCTTTTGAGCGGCCGTTGGAAGCAGCCAGCGGGCATGCCAGGTCGCTCACCCGATATTCATGGGTTTC
The DNA here is from genome assembly GCA_963785045.1 of uncultured delta proteobacterium. GTDB lineage: Bacteria > Desulfobacterota > Desulfobacteria > Desulfobacterales > SpSt-501 > SpSt-501. The sequence goes on from CAWAUC010000027.1 coordinate 253,109, forward strand.
CCCGCAGTGGGGACAAGGCGAGGCGAGCTTGATCCTGGCATCCAGATAACGGTTCCCTGAGGCGTCCATCGCCGCACCCCGGTGGTCGCAGATTTCATAGTCCGCCGAAGAGAATTCGATCTGCCGACGCAGGCAGGTGAACAAAAGTTCCATCCGCTTCCATCTTTGCGCACAGCTGATTATGGGCCGGCGTTATCCTTTCATTTAATTTCTAATCACGGATTCCGAGAGAATCAAATGCTTGTTTTTTTTGAAGACATGTGGAGATTTAAGCCTCTGCTCAGCGGCATTTTGTAATCCGTCTTGATCGAGGCTGCCAGCGGTGGATTGTATCGCAAGGAGCTCGACAAGGCGGCTTTTTTGTTGGTGCGGCGATTCGATTTAAAACCGTGGATTTTTGCGCGCTTCGATCAAACCATTGAAAATAAGACGCAGGGACTGATCGGACAATTTCAGCAGTTGCTCGTCGAGATCGTCCATCATTTTTGAGGCTTTCTCCGAATAGGCGACCCCTTCAACTGGTTTTCGGGGCTCCATCCGATACAGGTTGCACTTGCCGATATCCATGTTTTTGATCCTGCTGTTGTCCTCCAGCCAGCGGTCGCACTCATCGTGAGGCCCCAGATGGCAAATGAAAAGACACCCCTTGCGCAATACAGTGATCAGTCGAAATCCCCACCCCAGGTCATACTTGATGCACTTCCGGATTCTTTTTTCGCCGTACTGAGTGCGCCGGGCCCTCTTTTGGTCCGGCTGCCAGCCCTCTCCCGATTTCAGCTTTGAGATAACAGCCTCGGCCTTGTCCGCCAGAAGCCCTCCGGCGGTTCCGGCCATGCGTAGGCATGAGATCCGCTCGAGCACCTTTCGGCTCAGACAGACCCATTTCTGATCGTCAGCGCGTATGGATTCATTCATGTGAAAATCCGCCTGCCGCCATTCATTTCTCCCTGCTCGTTGGTGTTCGGCCGGGTCGAATTTGTTCCTGTGCCCAATGGAGAAAGGCCTATCGACCTGCCAGCAAGGCCGCCCCGACTGCTCCAACCATCTGTGGATCTTCCGCCGTCAGGACGGTCTGCTGCAAGGTTTCCTCCATCAGCTTCCGCATACAAAGATTCTTGGCAACTCCGCCTGAAAAAACGACCGTTCCATCGGAGTATACACGCCTCAGCATGCCGGCCGCCCGCCGGACCACTGATTTGTGCAGCCCCAGGGCGATGTTGCGCCTGTCTTCACCCCGCGCCACCAAAGAGGTGACCTCGGACTCGGCGAACACCGTGCACATGCTGTTGATCTGGATGTCCTTTTGAGCCCCCAGCGCTTCGTCTGCGAACTGCTCGAGACTGAAACCCAGGGATTTGGCCATGATCTCAAGAAATTTCCCCGTGCCGGCGGCGCAGCGGTCGTTCATCTCAAACTTGACGACTCTGCCCGATGAGTTCATGGCGATGGCCTTGCTGTCCTGGCCGCCGATGTCGAGAACCGTAACCGCCTCCGGAAAGAAAAACCGGGCTCCGGCGGCATGAGCCTTTATCTCGGTAACGGTAGGTGCGTCGAAATCCACTTCGAACTGGCCGCGGCCATAACCCGTTGCCAGGATACAGTCGTAGGAGACACCTTGCATCATCTTGCGGGCCTCGGCCATAGGGTCATAGCCGGTGTCAGCTTGGCGGTGCTCCACGATAATTCCGTTTTCAACAACCACCAGCTTGATGGCCCGGGAACCGATATCAATTCCTGCACAGCGCATAGGGAAAGCTCAGCATAGTTCTTACTTCAGCATCTCGATAAACGCCTCGACCCGTGTTTTCAGCTGGCCGACGTCTTCCATGCTGTAATCGGTTTCGATGCGCAAGGTTGGGATCTTCTTGTCTTCGAGTGCCTTGGATAGCGGGATTGCTTCCATCAGATAGGGCTGGCAGAACTGCAGCCCGTAGTGGATCACACCATCGGCTTTATAGGATTTGACCATCTCTTCGACATGGTCCAGACGGTCCGGATTCGGGGTGAAGATGGCGCAGTCGATCTGGAAATAACGATCGACGATGGCATCCATCAATTCGTCCACCGTGTTGCCGTCCGCATTCACCCGGTTGCGAGTGCCGCGCTCGCCCACGCAGGACTCCTCACCGACAATGACCGCTCCGGAGGTCTCGACGATCCATGGCAGCTTCCAGTTGGGCACCGCCATGGGGCAGCCCGACAGGAGAATGCGCGGAGTGCCTGCCGGAAACACTCCCTGTTTTTGCGCGGCACGCGTTTGCAACTCGTCGCAGATTTTATTGACCGAGTCCGTGAAGCGCTGCGGGTTGTCGTAAAAAAACACCTGGTTTGCGAGCAGGGCGTCCAGGCCCGAAATCGGCGCCGGATCGGCGTGGCGGAGGCTGGAGAGCCGGTGAATGGCCTTGCGTTTGTTGTTGACGATCTCGATGGCCTGCTTCAGGCGGGACGCATCAATGGTGACGCCCGTCAGTTTTTCGACCGCCTCCTTGAAACGCCGGTATTCGGTTTTAAGCAGATGGCGGCCCTGGCCCGATTTCATTTGGGGGATATCCATCACATAGAGATTGGACACCAGAGGCCCCAGGGACTCATACGCCTTCTTTTTCCCGTCGCAAGTGTTCTCCCCGACGATCATGTCGGAGGCTTCCAGATAAGGGCACACTTTCCCGAGTTTGAAGCCGAAGGTGGACTTGATCAGAGCGCAGGTGTTGCGGGGCAAAATTTTCTCCACCTCGTCCATGGCGAAATCCGCCCCCGCGCAGAGGCCGACCAGCGTGGCGTTCCCCGCAAGCACGATCTCCTCCGGCACGAACACGCAGTAAGAGCCGATGACCTTGCGACCGGCCCTTTTCTCATCCACCAGCTCCTTGATCCGCAGGCCGTGCACCTCGTTCATGACAAAATCGAAATACGCCATTCCTTCCGGTCGGTTTTTCTGGGCCAGGTAGATATCCCGGTAAAATTTTCCAAGAACACCCAGAAGTGCGTCGTGCGCGACCAGATCAAGCCCCAGGTTCTGCCACATGCTGCGATAGTCTTCACTCATGATGATCCTCCTTGATTGGGTTTGCCGATTTTTTGAAACCGGCTGAGCGGCCTTTCCGGCTATCCGCCCAGCCGGCATATTTTCGTTCGCGGTCTCGTTCACTAAACCAAGAATGTCCCTGCAGATGAAGCAGAGTTCTGAAGCGAGACGGCTGCCTGCGTCCAATGTCGCCCCGTCTGCCGGAGATCTTACCAGGGAAGGGTTGCGGTTGAGCGAACGGATGGCCGCAAAGACGTGCGAGAGCGCCAGTGGAATGTTGAAGTCTTGGTCCATAGCCTTGCAGAAATCGGACCACAAAGAACCGCGGCAAAGACAAACTCCCCCGCCTGCCTCAGAGACTCGGTGGCTGCAGGAAAGTAATTTTTGCAGCCGTCTCAACGCCCCACTCGCCTGCGTCAGAGCCGCGTGGGAGAATTCGATGGGACGCCGATATTGCTTGGATAATAAGAAAAGCCGCAGCGCCTCAGGTTGATAGCGTTCCAGCAGCTCATGGAGGTTCAAGACATTTCCGAGCGACTTGGACATCTTTTCACCCTCAATGAAAACAAGCCCGTTATGCATCCAGCAATTGGCAGGGGTCTTTCCGAAGAGGCTTTCTGACTGTGCAATTTCGTTCTCGTGGTGCGGGAAGACGAGGTCCAGTCCGCCGCCGTGAATATCGTAGGTCCTTCCCAGCAAAGCGGCGCTCATGGCCGAGCATTCGATGTGCCAGCCGGGACGCCCATTCCCCCAAGGGCTGGGCCATGAGGGTTCCTCCGGCCTGGCCTTCTTCCACAAAACAAAGTCAGCGGGCTGTTTCTTGCCATTCTCGGCATGGGCATCCGAAGGCCTGGCTAAGGACTGGACGGCCCGCCCTGAGAGCCCGCCATAATTCCTAAATGATTCCACTGAAAAGTACACACTGCCAATGGACTCATAGGCATGCCCGCCCTGGATCAGCTTCGCAATGAAGTCCTGAATGGGCAGGATGTATTCAGTGGCTTTAGGCTCAGCGTCGGGTGCGGGAACATTCAAACGCCGCATGGCTTCATGATATCGATTGGCGTAGTACCGGCCCAACGTCTTAACATCCTGATTTCGTTGGCGTGCTTTTTCGATGATCTTGTCGTCGATATCGGTGATGTTGCGAACATAGGTGACGGCATGCCCCTGCGCACGGAGATAGCGGGTAATCACGTCGAAAACCACCGCAGACCGGGCGTGCCCCAGGTGCGGGTCGTCATAGACGGTCGGGCCGCACACGTAGATGCCCACTTTTCCCGGGGAGATGAACTCCAGCAGCTCCACCTGCCGGCTCATCGTATTGTAGACGTGGATCGCCATCAGCTGTGGTTTTGCCTCAGGTAGTGTTTGTCTTCCCGCCTCGCGGTGAAACCGATTTTATTCAGGTAATCCAGCACGTGGGTGCCGCCCCATCTGCCGTAGCCCAGCAGTTCCTTGCAGTCGCCCACCGTGACGAATCCTTTCCGCCCAATGGCCTGCGCCACCCGTTGTTTGATTTCATCAAGGGCTTGCAGGGACAGGAAGCGGTGGTCGTTTAACCGCGCCAGTTTTTTCTGCGAAAATAGGTAGTTGAGCAGTTGCTGGATATCCGCTTTTTCGAATGTCGGCCGGTGCAGCTTCCAGAAGGTATCCCCGCTAAAGGGTGTGAGCCCGGATTGTTGTGCGTATTCCAACAGCGATGAAACTAATGTGGCTCGCTGTTCATCGAGCGGCTTTTCGGAATCGGGGGTCTGGTATCCTCCGTGGAGGCGAACCAGCTTGCCCTCCCGGCAAAGCTCATCGGCCGTGATTTCAAGCAGAACTTTTTCAACCGGGATTTCCAGTCGTTCAGCCACTTCCGAAACGAGGATTGTCTTTTTAAGAGGCTCCTGGCGGAATGCTTCCTCTACGACCGCCAGAAACCCGGTCTTGATGGCAGCCATGTGATTGGCTTGGATGGCGCCGCGGCCCTTGATATAGATGAACTCTTTTTTCTGGACTTTCGAACCGATCAAGGACTCAAACTGAGAATACGGCAGCCCCGTTTTTGCGGACAGGTCCCTGGCGGTGATGAGTTGGCCCGCGGCACCGGCGAACACGCGCTCGGTGTAGGCGTTGACATCCGCTTGCCGGAGAGCCGCAAGCATGGGGAGAATAAACTCGGATTTTGAGGCTCGATATTTTTCGTGCGCAGTTTCCAGCACCCGGCCGCCTGCAACGACCGTGTTGATGTTCAGCGGCGAAATCACAAAGGCATCCTGCGGCAAAGCGGCAACCGGCTTCAAGAGCCGAATCTGGGCAAGGCCGGCTTCACCCGGATCAAGCCGGTTGCCCTGCATCAGGATGATCATGGCATTGGTAATGGACGTTCCGAGGTAGACTTTTACTTTCTGACGGTTCTTGATGCCGGTCGTTGATCTCGTCAATACGCGGATATCCGCATTCAAGATAGAGGCGGGGCGCACGGCTTCAGGCGTTACGAGGGCCATGCCTCGCGCAACGTCCTGGACGGCAATCCGGTGGAGGTTGATACCGACCCGCTGCCCGGCAAAGGCCTGGGTAATCGAAGCTCCATGAGATTGAATTGTTCGGGCACGAATGGTGGTGCCGGTCGGCATAAGCTGAATCTCATCACCGCACTGGATCATCCCGGAGGACACGGTGCCGCTGACAACGGTTCCGTAACCCGTCAGACTTCTTATCTGGTCGATCCACAGGCGGAAAGCAGGATCAGATTTCTTGGCCGGAAGCTGGGCTAAAGCGATATCTATATTTCGAACAAGATCAGGTACGCGCTCAGGATCCTTTGAAGTAAACTTGAACAGGGAACGGTCATCTATAAATGTCCCATTCAATAGTTCGCGCACTTCGAGTTCGGCCAATTCAACCGTGTCCGGGTCCACCAGATCGGTCTTGCTCAATACAACGAAGCCGGAGGTTGCCCTGAAAAATTTAAGTATCTCCAGGTGCTCTCGCGTCTGCGGCATGACTCCGTCATCGGCGGCAACGACCAGGACTCCCAAATCGACGCTGTTCAGCCCGCGAATGGTGTTTTTCAGAAAATCGGTGTGGCCGGGGACATCGATTAGCGCCGCCCGCCTGCCGGAGGGCAGGTCGAGAGGTGCCACACCGGCTTCAATCGACATTCCACGGCGCTTTTCTTCGGGCTTTCGATCGGTATCGACACCCGTCAAACAGCGTACCAGCGTTGTTTTGCCATGATCGACATGGCCGGCAACCCCAATGGTATAATGGCTTTCCATAGCGAGTAGATGCCGAAGCGTTTGGAAGGGGCAAGGGGAATCGAACCTCCTCCTCGTGGGTGAGACGAGGCCGACGGTTTTGAAGACCGCGGGGTGCCCAGCACCATTGCCCCTTCAGATGTGGACCCGATTTGGATTCAGGCTGAGGTGATGTGGAGATGCAGTGAATCGCAGGGAAGAAAAGCGGGAACCTCGGCCTGATCCTGCGCGTATCTCACCCGGATCGCGTCCAGGTAACTCACTCAGGTAAAGCCGCGGTAGAAATACATGCGAAACCTCTTCGCTTTTTTTAATGGACTGTAACATTCACAATCAAAATATGTCAAATAGAAAATAGCAATATATAAAAATAGGTTAATAAGATATTTCAATTGGACACAATATGAAGCGCATGATTCAAAACCTCGAGAGAATACGAAATGAAAAGGAGGATCGAGCAATGAAAAACAGGCTACTTTCCCATGATGGACCAGCTCGGTGTAGCTTACCGCAAAATAGGAGGCCCACATCATGTGTCTCGCGATTCCATCTAAAATAACTGAAATCGAAAACAACATGGCGGTCATTGACGTGGACGGGGTACGCCGAAATGCAGCCTGCTGCTGGTGGAAGATGCACAGGTGAGGGACTACGTCATCGTGCACGGTGGTTTCGCGATCACAATAATTGACCAGGCAGGGGGCTCGAGACCCTGGCGTTGATCAAGGAAGCCGCTGCCTAACGGAGGCCAAGGGGGGCGAGGGAAACGACCCGCATTTGTAGCTGATGGAGCATAACCACAAGACCAGGCAGCTGCAAGCCAAAGGCGTCGATCAGGGGGTCGGATTCCCGGTCCATATTTTGGTGGACTCCGTGCCTATGTCGAATCCGGACCGGAAACGAAGTGGTTTTAGTTTAACAGATCAAAGGTGCAGGTTTATGAAATTGCAGATTTGGAGTAGGTCCGGTTTGCCTGTGGATTAACAAGACTTTTAGATTTATTGCGACCATCTCAGCAAGGGGTTTTCGGTGATACGTCGGATGAAAGCACCGGAATCAGGACCGTCTGTAAAATAGCTATCTGGGTTACTGGTTGGTTAAGATGTATGGGAATCTTTTGCCAGGAAACCGGTCATTGCGTTAAAAGCGCAGGGTGTTCGATTCGCCCCGTGCTTTTGAATTACATCTGCTCGACCGTGTCTAATTGTTGTATTTTTTCATCAGGTTCTTTCTGGCTTCCTTATATTCTTTTTCCCTCATCGGCCTGTTTATGTCAAATCCAAACTGATTCAGTCACTCGCCACCAGATTCAACTTGCCGGCTGCCTCCGTACTACCAGGGTGTTGAAAAACAAGTGTCGGGCCGTCAGCTAAGCCGTGCGGCGTTTTGGAAAGCGCAGCATATTCAGTCATATGTGAGCATTTACAAAAGCCGCACAACGCCGGATCACGGCGCGAGGCGCCGTTTTCAACAGCCCGCTAAAGCGGCCGAAAGCGATTCAACCACATCAGTCATCAGTTCGAAATTGATGGTATCCATCGTGTCGGTTTCTCGGTGGTAGTTTTCATTGCGAAACAGGGCGGTGTCGGTGACCATCACCGCTTTGAAGCCCTGCCTCCAGAAAGCGCTGTGATCGGATCGATCAATGCCCCATAATTGTCGAGGAGCTATTAGCGTGGCGGTCCTAACGCATCCCTCTTGACGCATTTTGCGCGCCAACGCGCGTGCAGGCCGGTGGGAATTGAGATCGCCGATGATTGCGATGAAATCGGCGGTTTTTGGATAGAAACGTCGCATCAAGCCTATCGGATAAGTCTGGAGTCTTCGCTTATCAAAATACCCGATCATCTCTAACGCAATCATGAAAACTACATTTTCGCCACGTTCTTTCAAGTACCTGGCATACTGCATGCTGCCCATGTATTCCGAGCCGAATGAGGGCGACTCTTCGTTAACGAAGCCTACAAATCTGAAGCTGCTGGCACAACGGATGTCTTTTAGCATGCGAGCCAGCTCTATCATACCTGCCACCGCAGATGCGTTATCATCCGCACCCGGGGAGCCGGGAACGCAGTCATAGTGCGCGCCTACGACAATAAGATGTTGGCTGGACCCATTTTTTTCTGCGACAATATTTGAGACTGGTTTGCGATAAGCCATAAAGGTTTGACGCATCGGTACATAGCCAGCCGCTCTGAATTCAGATTCAATATAGTGCGCGGCCTGCTCTAATGAATCGCCATTCCAGAGATGACGTTCGCCGATCTTGACAGAAAGATGGGAAACGTGGCGACGCAGATTTTTCATTAGAGTGTGTTTTTCTGTATCGTTCAACAAATTCTCCTTTCTATCGCAGTCAATACCGCATATCCTACTTTTACCAGCATCGGTTCGTTCCTGTCAAAGTCAAGCTGAAGGCGCATGGTTAGAAGTGGTTTCAAAACCTCGGGTCACGCCCGAGGGCATGACGCAGGCCGATTCAAACGCGCAGCAACCATGGCAGGTTGTGAGCATTTCGAGAGGCATGCAACGCTGCCATTGGGCGTCAGACGGGGTTATCCACTTCTAAGTCATATCCTTTTTTTGTGGATAGAAGCAGATAAAGTCAGGTAGCAGCCTTGAAACGAGCGAACCGCCATTCAAGCGCTCTTGAAAAAGGACAAAAAACCATTAATTTTGAAATTCGCCTTGATTTTATCAAAACAGTGTTGATATTATCCGGCGCAATTAACAGTTTCATTTAATTAAATTATCACAAAAAGGAGATTTAAGAATGCCGAAGAAAAAATCCGTAGACGGTGCCAAGTTAATCAAGCTTGTCAAGGATGGAACCAGCAGTGCCGAAATCATGAAAAAGATGGGATTCAAAACGTCTACCCAACTCAAGACGGCCTATATGAGCGCCTTGATTGCCGAAGGAAAGGTGCCAGCCATTAAGGGTGGTCGAGGCGCTGGTAAAGCTAGGAAGGCAAAACCAATCGGTGTCGGAAAACGGGGCAGTATCATTTTATCATCGGAAAAGGTTGCTGAACTGGGCATCGGTGCAGGGGACAAGTTTACGGTCCGGAAAACAAAGGCAGGGATAGCGTTGAAGAAGGTTTCGGGATAGAGTTGATTGATTGAAATTTAGGGTAGGGGAGAAGGCAGCTCATGGGGTAGGGTGGGTTGCCTTCTTTGTTTTGATGAGTCTTGTATCAAAACTAAAGGATTGGAAGCACATGGCGAAATTTTAAACACATAAGGCGAAACAGGTGGAACGTCTTGCCAATGCCAACTCAAAAAGTATTACAATTCAGCTGATTTTATTGGACATTTCAAATAGAAGTTTTAAGAACTATACATTTTAGAGAGGTCTGAAATGTTTAAAAAACTGACGAAACCAACTGCTATTTTAGTCTTTTTATTTTCTTTTAATTTGCCAAATACAAATGCGTGTGAAGTCATATTGAAAACCGGGAAGGTTATAGAGGCATAATTTTGTTGGGAAGAAAATGGGAAAATAAATTGGTCTAAACTTGGCGCAACTATGTCAGTAGGAAAAGGGAAGGTGAAAGAAATTATAGATAAAAAGTATGTTGAGCAAGAGAAAAAATCTTATGGTCAGGCGGTTGTGATATTAAAAAATTGAAAAATTATACCGACCGAAAACACTTGGGTGGAAGGCGATACGGTCTACTGCCAGACCAACAAGGAAACGTATAATTCCAATAAAGAAGAAGTAGCGTCACTCGGCAAAGCAAGCGTTACTACTTCCGCTAAAGATGAAAAGATTTCCCCAAAATGAAAAAATTCTTCTTCACAACCACTGACCTTCAAACCTTTAATACTTTTATAAGCAAAGTTGGCCTATCTACAGTTTGGGCCAAACTGGATCGTTTGGTAAGCGGTATATTACCTCGGTGCTGTTTCATTTTTTTCACAGTTATAAGACGTTTTTTCTCTAAGCCTCGTAATGCTTGAACCTCCATGAATACATAATAGCTCGAATTTAAAACGTAATTGAATATTCAATAGGCAGGCATTTTTTTTGCTTACCAATTCAATATCTCGGCAGAATGCGTCTGAGAATATCGGCCTAATCACCTTTGGGTGTGGCCCTATTTAGAGGTTTCAGAAAGAAACAGCCAACTTGCCCCATTCGAGGGCGATGCGGCTTTTTTTTTCAAGGCATGGCGTTGCTGGAATGAAGCTGTTTGGAATGGAAAGGGGGGTGTTGGAAACTCAGTGAGTCTTTTTTTCTAACCGTGGCCGCAGAGGTAATCGAATTACACTAAAAGGAGGGATTGAAAAATGAAGAAATTGTTGCTGTTGTTTGTCGCAGTTATGTTGATCGGAGGTTGCACGTCGGAGTTCTATAAACATGATTCTCTCTTCAAGACTAACCAGCATGTGGCCTTCAGTTGGTGGGGGTACAAGAATACCGGAGCTGAAGCGGCCAAAATGTCGAGCGAGCAAGCTTGGTGGGGGAAGGAAATTCCCTACGTCCCGGCGAAGTAATCCGTTCCGTTTTTCAAAGGTGTGGTGCAAAAAGGGGTGGCCTGGCAAAGGAGAGGAAAACAGGCCACCCCGGATCAGAAAACGGTGGTCCGAAAGTCATCCGGATTCGTCAACTTTTCTAATTTAAAAAGTGAATCGGCCTGGCTGGTTTGTCAACCCGCTGGTGTACGCTGGGCGAAAGAGCCTTGAATGCCAGAAGCCTATTTCAATAACCCACCACTCGGCTGCCTAATCCAATACCCGCCGACCATTGCCGCTCAGTCCACCATCCATCGTTGGAAACATGAAACCGTTTGGGTTGGGAAGAAAGAGATGGGTTGCAGGCTCGATCTTGTGACCGATCTCAACATTGGGTTTGAAAAAGGGAATGGGTTATGAGATAGAGTAAAAAGGGAGGGGAAGCAGGGCAGGGGCCTTGTCGTTGTTGAACCCGATTGCTGGAATCGGTCGAGGAGAAACAACGCTTGAAAAAGTGATCCCAAGGACATAATAAAAGTGACGGCGTTAGGGCTATATGATTCCCGCAATTTTCCCTTTTGTTGCGCAGCGCGGATACCGTGGGTGGCCTGTCGATTTTTTAGTTTACCCCTGATGCTCGGCAGTTGGCAGCACTCGAAAGCGGCGCTGGCCCGGTGCCCGGCCCCGCCCTTCTCTTGATCTCCTCCAGCGTTAGGATCCCTCTCAGAGCGGTAATCGGCGTGCTCTTGATCCCGGGATAGCGAAAAACACCCGTGGCCCCGAGCCCAACGCTCACCCGCTTTCGCCATCGGTTGAGCCGGTTCGTTCCGAATGGAACCCCCTCGTGGAGCGAAACCTGGCCGCCCGGCCGGAGGTTCGGATTCTCGAAAAGCCACTGGATGTAAAGGAAGAAGATCAATCAATGACACAGACTGTTAGGAGGAGACCAAAATGTCAGTAGACTACGGCAAGGTCGTTGTGGCAGACATCAAAATTCCCTTTTCATCAATGGTCGTTCTCATGGTCAAGTGGGCAGTGGCGACCATACCGGCACTGATCATTTTGATTTTGATTGGATCTATCACGGGTGCGATCATCAACTCGCTCGTGGGCAACTGGCATATGAGGATGTGGTGGATGTGAGCAGATGGGAATTCGCAGTCGAATTTCCATGCACCCGCTGCCTGCCTTCAGTTGAAGATCCCTCGCTCCCCCACAGGTGTCAAAGACCAGGCCCGTGTGCCGTTCGTCATTTGGCAAGCTTGGATGCAATGGTCGCCACATGGGCGCCTTGAAACCGAGCGGCTTGCAGTTCATTTTCAGTAGGAGCTCGCTCTCCCTGAGTTCCCGCAATCGTTGACGCCCCATAGGGTGAGCCGCCCGTTATTTCATCGTTACGCATTTGCCCCTGGAAACTGTATGGCAGCCCAACAACAACAAAACCCTGGTGCAATAACGTGATGTGAAAGCTGAGTAATGTAGATTCCTGCCCCCCGTGCTGAGTTGCGGAACTGGTGAAGACACTGCCCACCTTGCCGACCAGTGCTCCCTTAGCCCACAGGCCTCCAGTAGCATCCAAAAACTGCCGCATTTGGCCGCACATGTTGCCAAAACGAGTCGGTGTACCAAAAATAACAGCATCGGATGCCGCGAGTTCGTCCACAGTGGCAATAGGGACATTTTCAAATTTTTTCTGTGCCTCAACGGCACCCATTTTAACCAGCACCTCTTGCGGCAGTGTTTCGGGGACTCTCCGCAATACAACCTCAGCTCCCTTGACGGTTTTGGCACCCTCAGCAATTGCCTCAGCCATGCGGTTGATGTGGCCATACATCGAGTAATACACGACTAGAATTTTCATACCGCCTCCTTCATTTGATTGACCGTACGCTTCACGTGTGTCCGCCGGCCAATATATTTACGAATATGCGCCTCGTCCAGTCCTGTCGCACCCGACCTCACACGGTGGCGGTGGAAAGCGTCGGTCCTGGGCGTCAGGGTGAAAGGAGACATTGGCGGGAAGGGCCAGGGCAGATCGAGAGGCCCATTGAACCGTGCATGCCCACGCCATCAAATGGTTGATTCTGGTTGGATAATGGTTAGATTACAATCAATTGAGTATTGGAGGCGATCATGTATGGCATTACATAAAGCGGATATTTTTGGCGAGCACATAAAAGAGTCATTAGAGGATGCCGATTTAGAGCCCGATCAGGTATCCGAAGGTGAAGGTTTCGCCAAATCGAAGATGGAGTGCATCTGCCCCAGGTGCGGTAAAATGCACATCATGAAGATGCGGTGGATTGGAAGAGGCGTGCCGCGTAAATTTTGCGAAAATTGCCGGGATCGCGAAACCCCTTTCGATGAGGGTGATTAGAAGTGGTTTCACAACCTTGGGTCATACCTGAAGGCAAGGGGCAGGCCGATTCGAAAGCTCTGCAACCTCGGCAGGTTGTGAGCGTTCCGAGAGGTTTGCATCGCCGCCATCGGGGTCAGACGGGGTTATGAAACCATTTCTATGTGGTGAGAGGAGATTCTGTTTCCGCACCCGTCGCCGTGTCCCTCATGGCCGCCGCAAGGACATGGGGTCACGCAAGGTGCGACGCGCGCCGGGAAGCTGCGCCTATTCCACCAGCATCACCTGGTTGGACATGGCCCGCAGCTTCCCGACGAAGGCATCTATGTTTTCGCCCTCGATACACAGGTAGTACATGGTTGCCCCCGTGGAGTTCGGGTATTTGAGAACGGTGTGTATCCGGCAGCCATGCTCCAGGCAAAGCTTGACGTAATCGTGCTGCGCATCGGCGATTTGGGCCGGTTCCTCGAAGAGGATGATCCAGCCTCGGGGTGACGTCAGGATCCCGTAGAATGCTTTGAAAATATCGGATTCGGTGATGATCCCTTTGAGCTGCCCGCCCTGGACGACGGGAACCCCGCCGATCCGATGTCTGAGCATGACGCTGGCGGCCCGCTTCAGGTGATCGTTCGGGCTGAGGGTGATGACCGCGGTGCGCATGATGTCCCGGACGGGCAGATCCATGCCTGCCTCGCCGGCCAGCGTGGAGGCTTGGGCACAGGTTCCGGGCAGGACCCGCAACAGGTCCCGCTCGCTCACGATCCCCACCAGCTTGTTGTTCAGCACTACGGGTGCGCGGCGGACCTTGCAGCGCCGCAACTCCTGGAGCGCCTCCTGGCAGGTCTGGTCCGGAGAAAGGGTGACCACATCGCTGGCCATAAAGTTTCGCACAAGCATGGGGGCGCTTACTCCTTTTGGAGGTGATGTTCGAGGAAGCGGATGGCTTGCGGCAGTTCGCCAAACCGATGGATGATGTGGTCCGGGTCAACCCCGTCCATCTGCTGGATGATGTGGTCAGGTGCGAAGAAAATGGTTTTCATGTGGAGTTGTCCGGCACCGAAAATGTCCCGATACATGTCGTTGCCGACAAAAACAACTTCATCGGCCGCAAGCCCCATGCCGGCCAGGGTGGCCTCGAAAAGCCTTCGGTCCGGCTTTCTGAACCCGTAATCTCCGGAGATAACGATCGGGTCGAAATACGAATCGATTCCCACCGCGCGCAGCTCCGGCCGAGCCCAGGCGCTTTGGGCGTCGGAAAGCAGGGCCAGTTGGAAGAGAGAATGCATTTCGTCCAGCACGTCCCTCACCTCCGGGTAGAGCCTCAGACGGCGGCGGGAGATGCCCCGGTACATCTCGGCCAGGAAAAGAGGCATCTGCGTTAGCTTGTCGGGCGGAAGGGCAGCCGCCGCGTCCGGGCTCAGCTCGAGGAATTCGCGCCAGGCCTGCACGGCATCAAATTCATAATGGACCTCCGGACTGGCGCGGCGCTGCTTGTCCAGGATTTGCTCATACCGGTCGCGGACCTCCTCGCGATGCAGGTAAATTCCCTGGTAGGACAGGAAATGACCGATGGCCCGATAGATTCTCTCGTCGCCTTCATCGGTCAAGATGTCGATGAGGGTGCCGTTGACGTCGAAAATGATGCCGCGGATGATCATGCCGGTGCCTTCAGAATCTGTCGGGCCTCGTGGACGAGCCGCCAACGGTAGCTCCCGTCGATCCAGGAATTTCGGGCGATGCGCAACAGGGTGATGCCCATGTAGAAGGGTATGCGCCGGGTGATGGAGCGAAAGGCGCTCTCCTGGTCTGGAAAATGGCCGCAGTACTCCCACAGGAAATGGCCGATGAACGGCTCGGCCGCAAACAGGTCGCCGGTGGCTTGAAAGAAGGAATGTTTCAGTTCGCCGCAGAGGCGGCCCAGGTCGAAAACGCGGTCGGCCCATTTCATCCGTTCCAGGTCGATGGCGATCACGTCCCGTCCCTTGCCGAAAAGGAAGTTGGACGGGGTGGCGTCGCCGTGGACGAGCACCTCGCGGTCCTCCCACATGCAGCCGCGGGTGCGCCACGCCACGCGCAGGCCGTAGAACTCGTCGCGGTCCGTGCAGTCCAGTCCCCACCTCCCGGTCAGGGATCTCAACAGCTGGCCCATGTATTCAAGGCTGTCATCGAAATGGACGGTGCCCGCGCCGGCGGTGCGGTGGTGCAGTTCGGCCAGGAAATGGGCCAGAGCAGAAAGTTTCCGAAAAAGACGGCTGCGACGGCCCCGGTGGATGGCGTGGGTGATGATTGCGCTCAGAGGCTCGGCTGATAGGTATTCGAGTACCAGCAGGTTGTCGATGTCCGGATTGAACCCATAGGGGCGGACCACATAGTGCGGTCGGGCGGATAGGCCCAGGCCGCGCAGGAAAAGCAGGTTGTTGAATTCGGTTTCACCTGATTTTCGGGCGTGGTCCGCGTTGGATAATTTGAAAAACTTACCGACCAGTTTGGGTCCTCCGTGCTTTTCCGCATACAGATAGACGTTGCGGGAGTAGGCGAATTGAAAGACCTGGTAACACGCATGGGGCGACGCAAAGCCCAGTTGGGGTGCGATGTGGTGTTGCAGATATCCGTGCAAGGGGTCTGCCCGGGAAAGTTCTCCGAGGTAACTGCCGATCATCGATGTCCTCCGGGGCATGTACTTCGAATACCCCCCTGGCGGTGCCGAACGCGATGCAGCGCGGTTCAGCGTGCCGTGGGCGGACCGGCTTCTGTCATATCAGCATTCCAGCCGCCGCCGATCGCTTTGTAAAGGGCGACCAGGTCGGTCGACACGGTGCTGGTGCTAAGCGTCAGCAACTCCTCGGTCGCAAAGAGGGAGCGCTGGGCGTCGAGCACGCTGAGGAAGTCCGTCTGCCCCTCGGTGTACAGCGTTTTCGAGAGAGCAACGGCTTTGCGGTTGGCGGCAACGGCGTCGATGAGCGCAGCACGGCGCTCCTGTTCCTTGGCGGAGGCGATGAGCGCGTTTTCGACCTCCTGCAAGGCGGTCAGCAGGCTCTGCTGGTAGACGATGAGGGTCTGCTCCTGCAGGGCCTGCTGTTCTTCGATGGCCGCACGCGTGGCGCCCGTGTCGAAGACCCGCCAGCTGCCCGCCGGCCCGAAGGACCAGAAGCGCTGGGCCCAGGTGAACCAGGAGCTGAAATCCCCGGATCGCACCCCCAGCGCGCCGGTGATCGTGAACTTGGGGAACAGCTCGGCGGTCGCCACCCCGATGCGCGCGGTGGCCGCGTGGATGTCGGCCTCGGCGCGGCGGATGTCCGGCCGGCGGCGCAGCACATCCGAAGGCAGGCCGACCGGCACCGCGGGCGGAGCGGCCGGGATGGCGGAGGCCGGGGACAGCTCGGCAACGAGGGCGGCCGGCGGCAGGCCCAGGAGGATGCCGATGGCGTAGATCGACTGCCGGGCCGCTGCCTCCAGGGCCGGGATCTGGGAGGAGGTGGTCGCCACCTGGGCGTTGGCATTCGCCACATCCAGGCCGCTTACAAAGCCGCCCTCGAAGCGCTGGCGGGTCAGCCAGGCAGTGTGCGTCTGAGTGTCCAGGTTTTGCTGCGCGATTTCGATCTGCTGCTGAAAGGTGCGCAGCTCGATAAAGTTGCGCGCCACCTCGGCCGTCAGCGTCACCAGCACGTCCCTGCGGGTTTCCACGGTGGACAGCAGATCGGCATCGGCAGCCTCGATGTTGCGCCGGATGCCGCCGAAGATATCTATCTCCCAGCCGGCGTCGAAGCCGGCATCGTAGGTGTTGGACACCACCCCGCGGGTTTGCCCTTTTTGCCAGCCGGAGGACTGGCCCGGGTTGCGGCTGCGCTGGAAAGCGCCCGTGGCGTCCAGCGTGGGCCCGAGGCCGCTCACCGCGATGGCACGTGCCGCGCGCGCCTGCCGGATGCGGGCTTCGGCCAGCTTCAGGTCCAGGTTGGAGCGCACCGCGCGCTCTTCAAGCGAACTTAAGGTCGGGTCCGCAAAGGCGGCCCACCAGTGTGCCAGATCCGTCTCGGAGGGGGCGGGGCCGGGAGCCGGTCCGGCCCAGCGCTCAGCGACCGCCACCGCCGGCGGTTGGAAGTTCGGGCCGACCATGCAGCCGTAGCATAAAGCCACGCAAACGCCGGATGCCACCACCCTGCCTATTATCTGACGCCATTCGTGAAGCCAAAGATTCAGCGCCGACATGAACAGCATCCTCCTCACTCGTAGCGCAACGCGTCGATGGGGTCCAATTGCGAGGCCTTCCAGGCCGGGTAGAAGCCGAAGATGATGCCCACACCGGCCGAGACCAGCACCGCGGCGGCGATGGCCACCGGAGAGGTTTCGACGGGCCAGCGCAGGAGCAATTCCACCAGACGCGAGCCGCCATGACCTATCAGGATCCCCACGCTGCCGCCCACCAGGCAGAGCACCACGGCCTCCACCAGGAACTGCCGCAGGATGTCCCGCGCGCGTGCGCCGACCGCCATGCGCAGCCCGATCTCGCGCGTGCGCTCGGTGACCGAGACCAGCATGATGTTCATGATCCCGACCCCTCCGACGACCAGCGAGATCATCGCCACGGCCAGCAGCAGGTTGGTCATCAGCCGCGTCGTCGAGGTAAGCGTGTTGGTCATCTCGGTCATGTCCCGGATGGTGAAGTCGTCGGGTTCCCCCGGGCGGATGCGGTGGCGTTCGTGCAGCACATCGGTGATCTGCCGGATGGCCGCCGGGATCTCCTCCGGGCTTTGGGCAGCGGTCAGCAGCTGGTCGACGTTGGCAAAGCGCACCGGCAGCGGCGTGTCCGCCGCCTGGATCTCGGATGGTTTGGGGTAGAGCGCCGGGGGCTGGCCGGAGTAAAGGTTGTTCAAGGTGTTCACGGCGCTGGTGGAACTGCCGGCGGCGCTCTGGTTGGTGTTGGTGAGCGTTGAGCCCGTCACCCGGTACTTGAGAGTCGTCCAGGGGGTGAGCAGGATGTCATCCTGGTCGGAGCCCATCATGTTGGCGCCCTTGGCGCTGAGCACGCCCACCACACGGAAGGTCACATTCTTCACACGGATTTCCCTGCCGACGGGCGATGCACCCTGGAACAGTTCGCGCACAAGGGTTTGCCCTACCAGGCAGACCTTGTTGGCGTTGAGCACGTCGCGTTCGGTGAAGGTCTCGCCGTCGCTCAGGTTGGCCCAGTCCCGGATGTCTAAAAATTCAGGGGTCGTGCCGAGCATCTGCTGCGGCACCCAGTTACGGTTGCCGTACACCACCTGCGTCCGGGCACGAACGATCGGAGCGACGTTGCGCACGGAAGGGCAGTCTCGCAGAATCGCCTCGCCGTCCCCGGGGGTCAGCGTCGTCACGGAGCCGGAACCGAAGCTCACCCCGCCGCTGGCCGCGGTGCCGGGCAGCACCAGAAGGACGTTGGCGCCCATGGTGGCGATGGTCTTCTGAATCGCCGCCGAGGAGCCGGCGCCGATCTCCATCATGGCGATGACCGCCCCGACGCCGATGACGATGCCGAGGGTTGTCAGCAGGGCCCGCATCGGGTTGCGCCGCAGGGCGGTCATGGCCGTGCGCGCGGTGCGATAAATCTTCATCGGGCCTCCCCCGGCGCCGCCGGCGGCAGGCTCTCCCCGGCCGCGGCCCCCTCGACAACCACCCCGTCGTGCAGGCGGATGATCTGCCGGGCGTGCTTGGCCACGGAAGCGTCATGGGTGACGATGATGATGGTGATGCCGTCCTGGGCGTTGAGCTGCTCAAACATGCGCAGCACCTCCTCGCTCGTGCGGGAGTCCAGGTTGCCGGTCGGCTCGTCGGCGAAGATCAGCGGTGGATGGTTGACCAGGGCGCGCGCGATGGCGACACGCTGCTGCTGGCCGCCGGAGAGCTGCGAGGGCTCATGGTCCATGCGGTCCTCCAGACCGACCCGGCGCAGCATCTCGCGCGCCCGCTGCAGGGCCTGGCGATCGGTGAGATGCCCGGCCGTGTAGGAAAGCGGCATCGCCACGTTTTCCAGGGCGCTCGTGCGCGGCAGCAGGTTGAAATTCTGGAAGACGAAGCCGAACTGGTGGTTGCGCACCAGGGCCCGCTGGTCGTTGGACAGAGCCGACACATTCTCGCCGTCGAGCCAGTATTCGCCCGAGGTCGGGCGGTCCAGGCAGCCCAGGATGTTCATCAGGGTGCTCTTGCCCGATCCGGAGGCCCCCATCAGGGCGACCAGTTCCCCGCGGGCGACCGTCACCGAGACCCCCTTGAGCACGGGCACATCGATGTCGCCCAGGCGGTAGGTTTTGTAGATGTTGCGCAGCTCGATGAGTTCCATATCACGTGCTTCTATCGCAGGAGCCTATCGGGGCTTGCCGCTGCCGGTGCTGGCAGCCCCCCGTCGGAAGCTGGGCGCGAAGGGGTTGCTGGTGTCCGGCGCAGCACTCGCCTGCGCCTGCATACCGATCACGACGTCAAGGCCTTCGGTCAAATGGTCGCCGGCGACCTCGGTCAGAGTTCCGTCGCTCAGCCCCACCCGCACCGCCAGGGGCCGAACGCGGTCGCCCTCCGGCAGCCAGAGGTCAGAGCGCCCTGCAGGCTCGCCGGCGGCCGGCGGCTGGCCTTCCTGGGGTTTGCCACGGCCCTCGCCGGAGTGGCTCAAGGCCGCACGAGACGCCGGCGCCACCTGATCCGGTGCCGGCTTCCAGCGCAGCGCCGCATTCGGCACCAGCCACACGTTGGTGCGGCGATGCAACTCGAACTGCACGTTGGCGGTCAGATACGGCAGCAGCCGGCCGTTGGAGTTGTCGGTGACAATCTCCACGGTGTACGTGACGACATTCTGCGTCATGGACGCGTTCAACCGCACCTTGCCCACTTCGCCCCGGAAAGTCTCACCGGGATAGGCGTCCACGCTGAAGGTCACCGGCTGGCCGGGGTGGATTTTGCCGATGTCCGCCTCGTTCACGGCCACCCAGACCTGCATGCGTTTGAGATCCTTGGCGATCAGAAAAAGACTGGGGGCGTTCAGGCTCGCCACCACGGTCTGCCCGATGTTCACCCGGCGGTCGATGATCACGCCATTGACCGGGGAGCTGATCGTGCAGTAACTCAGGTTGCGCTGGGCCCGCCGGCCGAGGGCCTGGGCCTGGGCCAGACCGGCTTTGGCCTGCAGAATCGCCGCCTGGCCCACGGCGAGGTTGGCCGCCGCCGTCTCAAAGGCCGACTGGTAGGCGTCGTAGCTGGCTTGGGCCAGCGCCTCGGAGGGGCCAAGCTTTTGCGCCCGCTGCCAGTCCCGCTCGGCCTGCTCAAGCTTGGCCCGCAGCTGGCCCAGGTCGGCTTCCGCCCGCTGCAGCGCCGCCCGCCCGGACTCGACCTGGGCCTCGGCCTGGGCCGCATCGGCGGAGTAGAGCGAGTCGTCGATCTTGGCCAGGACCGTTCCCTCTTTGACCACCGAGCCGTAATCCACGGTGCGGCCGTCGGCGTCCTTGCCGAAGGACATGATCTGCCCGGCAACCTGAGCACCCACGTCGATCACCTCCTCCGGCTCCACCGTGCCGGTGGCACTGATCGACACCAGCAGGTCTCCGCGCTTCACCGGCGCCGTGCGGTAAGCCATCACCTGCCCATTCCGGCCCTTCAGGTACCATGCCGCGCCTGCGCCGAGCACTCCCAGCCCAATCACCACGATGGCCGCGCGTTGAACCCATCGACTCATGACAGACTCCTGCGATCAGGTCTCGTACATCCTATTCCAAAACGCCGCACGCCTTGGCTGACAGCCTGATGCTTGTTTTTAAACACCATGTTAAAACACTATAATATGCTTGCCGCGGCGATTTTTGCAACCTTATGCCGCCTTGCGGCTCTCGGCGCTGGTGCGGTAGATGGACACCCCTTCGTAATTCGCCAGGGCCAGCCCGAGCAGGGTCACCGGCAGCAGGCCGAGGGCGTGGGCCACGATCGCGAAGGACAGGGCCTCGGCGGCGGGGACGCCGAACATCATCAGCGCTGCCTGGCACAGGTAGTGAAAGGTGCCGACGTAGCCGGGGGTGGAGGGGATGACGACGCTGATGGTGGTGAGCACCAAGACCACCAGTCCCGCGTACCAGATCAGGTGGTAGGTGGCCGTCAGATGGAAGGCCTGCAGGCAGGCATAATAGGCGCCGGCATAGCAGAGCCAGATGCCAGCCGAAAGGACGACGACGGCCAGGTAGTGCCAGCGGGACCGGAGCGGGGATATCCCGGAAAGAAACGTTACCATCAGCGCGATGAGCTTACTGCTGACCGGCAGCGGCAGCGGCCGGAGCACGCGCTGCAGCAGCCGGGAGGCCTTGGCTTCGCCGCGCTTGAAAGCCACCAGGGCCGCCAGCAGCCCGGCGGCGCCAGCGAGCATGAGGGTCCCGCTCTCAACGACCCAGGCCGGAAACGGGTGCACGAACAGCAGGACGCCCATGAGCGCGATCAGCGACACTACATCCAGAATACGCTCGACCACGATCGACGCCAGGCTTGCGCTCGCCGATATACTTTGCTTTTTCCCGATCACATAGGCGCGCAGCACTTCGCCCAGGTGGGCCGGCATGAAGCTGTTCGCGGCATAGCCGATCATCAGCGCCGTGAACAGGCTGGCAATGTTTACGGTCTTGACAGGTGCCAGCAAATACCGCCAACGCCATGCCCGCAGGAAATTGCTGGCCATCATCACGCAGACCCCCAGCAGCACATAGCCGTATTGCGCCTGAGCCAACGCGCGAGCCACTTCGGCGAAATCGACGCCGCGCAGCACCAGGTAGACACAGACGGAGCCGATGAGCAGGCCGGCGGCGAGCTGGATGGAATGCTTCTTCACATCAGACCTTCGTTTTTCACGGCCGGCCGGCGGCTCCGGTCAAGCCGCCTTGTCCTTCAGCAGCATCGTCGTCGGGTCCAAGACCAGACGAGCGTGATCCGGCGCCAGGTTGACCCCCTTCAGGGGCCTGACGTGAATTTCCTCGCCGACCGGCGTCAGCTCGATCGCGACGGCAAACAGGTCGTCCAGGTCTGTCAGTTGCTTCGGCACGCCGCCGGGGCCCGGGTCCTGGTGCCGGTGGGTGCGGATGCTGAACCAGGCGTGCAGGCCGTGGAGGCGGGCGAGCTTCTTCAACTCGGACAGCATGTCCCGGATCGATTCGTCGAACGACAGGCCGTCCACGATGAGCATGCGAGGAATGAAGATCTTCTGTTCGATCAGGTCCGTCAGGCGCTCCTCCAGCCGGGGGACGCTGAAGCTCTCGGCGCGGAACGTCATGATGAACCGGTGCGGCAGGAGCGATTCCCAGAGCTGTTCCGTCTGAGGCGCAGGATGCCCGGCCGCGAGGTGGCCGAAGATGTCCCGGTACCAGAGGCTGGCCTTGTGGACCGGTTGGTTCAGGCTGATGTGGAGCACGTTGCGCTCGTTCAACATGGATATTAGCGCAATCTGCACCATGAGCGCGGTCTTTCCGACCCCGGCGCGGGCAAGCACGCCGCCGAACTGGCCGGGCGCCAGGAGGTCTTCGGACTGTCCGCCGAGGAACTGCAGGGGGTTGCGCAGGGCAAGATTGGTTTTCAGCATGGCGATATAGCTCTCCTTGAGGAAGATGACCGCCGCCGCGGGCTGACCCGTTGGCGGCGTGCGGCTGATCCGGAAACGGCATGGGTGGCACGACGGCTCGAAGTTCATCGGCGATCAGGCCACTTTTTTCTTCTGTTCGTTCGCCTTTTTTTCGAGTTCTTCAGCGATGGACTGCGGCACCTGCTTGTAGGCCGAGAACTCCATCGTGAACTGCGCCTTGCCCTGAGTCAGGGAGCGCAGCACCGTGGAGTACCCGAACATCTCGGCCAGCGGCACCAGACACTCGATGACACACAGGGGCCCTTCATCCTGGGCACCGAGGATCATGCCACGCCGCTGGTTGAGGGAGCCCATGACGGGGCCCTGAAAGTCTGTCGGTGCCTCGACGACGACCTTCATGATCGGTTCCTGGACGACCGGCTTGGCCTTGAGGTAACCCTGCTTAAAGGCTCCCCGGGCAGCCGCCTGAAACGCCATGTCTGAGGAGTCCACGGCGTGAGAGGCACCGTCGTTGATGACAATTTTGACGCCCGTGACCGGGAATTCCATCTTCGGTCCCTTGGCGATGCATTCCCTGAACCCCTTTTCGCAGGCGGCGATGAACTGGGTGGGGATCGAGCCGCCGACCACCTTGTTGTCGAACTCGAAATCACTTTCGGCGTTCGGCTCCATCCAGCCGCATACCCGGCCGTACTGGCCGGAGCCGCCGGTCTGCTTCTTGTGCAGGTAGTCGAATTCAGCCTTTTGGGTAATGGTCTCGCGATAGGCCACACGGGGCGCGCCGGCGGTGACCTCGGCCCCGTATTCGCGCTGCATGCGCTCGATGTAGACATCGAGGTGCAGCTCGCCCATGCCGGAGATGATGGTCTCGTTGGTTTCCGGGTTCACATGCGTTTTGAAGGTCGGGTCCTCTTTCGTGAAACGGTTGAGGGCCTTGGACATGTTGATCTCGGCCTTGTGGTCTTTTGGGCTGATCGCCAGCGATATGACCGGTTTCGGGACGTACATGGAGGTCATGGTGAGGCTGATTCCCGGGGCCACGAAGGTGTCGCCGGAGGCGCAATCGATGCCGAAGAGGGCGCCGATGTAGCCGGCCGAGATGGTTTCGATTTCCTCCATCTGGTCGGCATGCATGCGCGCCACCCGGCCGACCTTTATTTTTCGGCCGGTACGCACGTTGATGATCGTATCGCTCTTGCTCAGGGAGCCTTGATAGACGCGGATATAAGTGAGCTGGCCGTAGGTGCCGTCTTCGAGTTTGAAGGCCAGGGCGACCAAAGGGTCCTCGGGGTTGCTCGTCAGCAGAACCGTCGCCTCTTCCTGGTCCATGTCGAGTGCATAGTTATCTACGTCGCTCGGGCAGGGCAGCAGGTCGTTCACGGCGTTCAGCAGCAGCTGCACGCCCTTGTTCTTATAGGCGGAGCCCATGAACACCGGGGTCAGCTGCCGGCTGATGACGCCCCGGTGCAGCGCCGGCAGAATGAGGTCGCGCCCCACCTCTTTTTCCTCGAGCAGCGCCTCCATGAGGTCGTCGGAGAACATCGACGCGGCATCGAGAAGTTCTTCGCGTTTGCTCAGCGCCAGCTCGCGCATCGGTTCCGGGATCTCTTCGGTCCGTAACGTTTCGCCCTTCTCGCCGTCGAAGTAGACCGCCTTCATTGTCAGCAGGTCGATTACACCGGTGAAATCGGCCTCGAGGCCGATCGGCAGCTGCATGGCCACGGCGTTGTGGCCGAGCTTCTGTTTGAGCTGGTCGACCACCCGGAATGGGTTGGCGCCGGTGCGGTCGCACTTGTTCACGAAGGCGATGCACGGCACCTTGTAGCGGCTCATCTGCTGGTCGACGGTGATGGACTGGGACTGCACGCCGCCGACGGCGCACAGCACCAGGATGGCGCCGTCGAGCACTCGCAGCGAGCGCTCGACCTCGATGGTGAAGTCGACGTGGCCGGGGGTGTCGATGATGTTGATCTCATGTCCGTCCCACTCGCAGAACGTGGCGGCCGAGGCGATGGTGATGCCCCGTTCGCGTTCGAGTTCCATGCAGTCCATGGTGGCGCCCACGCCGTCTTTGCCCTTGACGTCGTGCATCGCGTGGATGCGCTCGGTGTAGAAGAGGATCCTCTCGGTGAGGGTCGTTTTGCCCGAGTCGATGTGGGCGCTGATGCCGATGTTCCTGACTTTGCGGATGTCTTTCTTCATGTGACCTTGCCCTTTGCGTAACGAGATGCTTTTATGATGGCTGCGCAAAAACCCGTAAAAAAAATTCCCGTCTCGGTCATCCCGAAACGGGACCTTCAGGCCCGATTGTGCATGGATTTCACTATAACTTGCAAAAATATATTATGCGTGGATCAGTTGTCAACAAAAATATTGGCACTTCAACTCCCCGTTCGGGGCTTGGGCGGGTCCGCGCATCCGCCGGCGGAACCGTTTCCGGATTTCAAAGCGCAGATCACTGCCGGCCGTCGATCGTATTGCAAGACCCGGACGATTTCGATTGCACCCGAATATTATCTCGATCTGAAGCGAATTTTCTGCTACAATAAAAAATTTAAAATGGCATATCATCATTGCAGGGGATACCAATGGATTGGCAGCAGCGTTACGCGTCGAAGGTTCTTGCCGCCCAGGCGGCGGTTGGGAAAATCAAGCGCGGCAGCCGGGTGTTCATCGGCACGGGGTGCGGGGAGCCCCAACACCTGATCAAGGCCATGGTGGCCGACCCGAGCCTGAATGACATCATGCTCTACCAGATGCTGTCCTACACCCTTTCCCACTTTATCGATAGCCCCTCGTTCCTGAAGCGCTTCTCGCTGAAGCTGTTCTTCATCAGCCGGACCATGCGCAAGGCGGCCTTCGAAGGCCGGATCGACTACATCCCCAGCTACCTTTCCGAAATCCCGGGCCTTTTCTCCAGCAACCGCATCGGCCTGGACGCGGCCCTGGTCCAGATGAGCCCGCCGGACAAGTACGGTTACTGCAGCCTGGGGGTTTCGGTGGACATCACCCGGGCGGGCCTGGAAAATGCCCGCCTGGTGGTCGCGCAGATCAATCAGCGTATGCCGCGCACCTGGGGCGACAGCTTCATTCACGTCGATGACATCGACTGGCTGGTTCCCTACGACGAGCCGTTGGTGCAGTCCTTCCCTACCATTCAGGACAATGAAGTCTCCCGCCGGATCGGGCACTACGTCTCCGAGCTCGTGGATGACGGGGCGACCCTCCAGGTCGGGTTCGGCAATCTGCCCTTCCATATCCTGAAGCATCTGGACGGCAAGAAGAACCTCGGTCTGCACACGCACGTGATCACCGACGGCTTTCTACCGCTTTTCGAGAAGAAGGCGATCACCAACAAGGAAAAAAGCCTGCTGCCCGACCGGATCGTCACTTCCCTGTGCATGGGGTCCCAGCGGCTCTACGACTTTGTGGACAACAATCCCGCCTTTTATTTTCGGGCATCGGATTTCGTCAACGACCCTTTGGTTATCGCGCGCAACGACAACCTGATCTCGATCAGCTCAGCCCTTGAGGTCGATCTGACCGGGCAGGTGTGCACCGATTCCATGGGGTACATGTTTTACAGCGGGATCGGCGACCAGGTGGATTTCCTGCGCGGCAGCGCCATGTCGAAAGGCGGCTTCTCCATCGTGGCGATGCCCTCCACCGCCCAGGCTGGAAAGATTTCCCGCATCGTCTCCCATCTCAGCGAAGGGGCCGGGGTCGCTACCACGCGCGGAGATGTCAACTTCGTGGTCACCGAGTACGGCATCGCCGAACTCAAGGGCAAGGGAATCTACCAGCGGGTAATGGAGCTCACGCAGATTGCGCATCCGAAATTCCGTGAAGAGCTGATCGAGGTCGCTAAAAAACGCCATTACATCTTTCCGGACCAACTGCCGCCCTCGACGGATGACCTCATCTTCATCGAAGCCTACAAACGATCGTTTACCCTCAGGACCGGCAAGGCCCTGGAGCTGAGGCCGCTGCTGCCCTCCGACGAGTTCGCCTATCGCAACTTTTTCTACTCCCTGCAGGAAAAGACCATTTACATGCGCTTTTTCTACAAGATGCGCACCTTCACCCACGAGGTTGCCCAAAAGCAGTGGGCTAGCCTCGATTACCGTAACAACATTTCCATCGTCGGCCTCATGCAGAAGGCTGGGCACAAGGAGATCGTTGCCATCGGCTCCTACGCCAAGGAAGGCGACGATCGGGCCGAAGTGGCCTTCGTGGTGCGCGAAGACTGTCAGGGGCAGGGGATCGGCTCCTACCTGCTGGAGTTGCTCGAGGGGATCGCGAAGGAAAACGGGTACAAAGCCTTCACCGCCACCGTGCTGCGCGAAAATGCCTCCATGCTGCGGGTGTTCAAACACCGTTACCCGGGGGCTCAGGTGACCTTCTCGAGCGGCAGTGAGGTGCAGGTTCACATGGACTTCGTGGAGGACGAGGCGAAGCCTGAAGCGAGGCCGGAAGCCGGCTCGCACGCGGGCTGAATTGCGGCCGTCGGCAGCCGGGCTGCGGTTTCACGGTCGGCCGGTTGAGCGCCGCCGTCCTTTAGGCCTTGCGAAAAATCGGAATTTAGTGTAATTTAAGAAATATACGCCGAAATTTGGGTATTTACGAAGTCATCAGATCTTGTCGGCTCAAGCACGGACCGCAAGCAGCCGAAACCTTATTTTATCGGGAACTCAACACTATCTATGGAGGGGCGGGCACGTGTCTTACACGCTGGATCAAAAGCAACTGGACCGGATCGAGGAAATCTTGAAGGCCGACTTGATCGACAACGGGGTGCGGTGTGTTTTCCTGATCGATATGGCCGGCAACATCATCACCAATCTCGATAACGGGGAGAAGCAGCACGACATCTATTCACTGGCCGCCTTGGCCGCCGGTAATTTCGGCGCCGTGAGCGCCATGGCAAAGATCATCGGCGAGAGCGAGTTTTCGCTGCTGTTCCACAAGGGCAAGAAGGAAAACATCCACTTCAACAAGATCTCGGCCGAATTCCTCCTGATCACGATTTTCGGCAACGACATCTCCCTCGGGTTCCTGCGGTTGAAAGTCAGTGAGTCGGTCGAACAACTCAAGCGGATCCTGGAGTCGCTGATGGCGGCGCAGGCCTAAGCGACCGGCCGATCCGCACGCGCAGGGTAACGGCTGCGAAGCCGGCGGGCAGGAATCGAATGGCATTCGTCAATCTCAAAACCAAGGTTATCCAGGTGAAGATCGTCTACTACGGCCCGGGCCGGGGGGGCAAGACGACCAACCTGGAGTATATCTACCGAAAGTTCCAGCAGCGGATCAACTCCGAGATGGTGACGGTGAAGACGCACGGCGACCGCACCCTATTTTTTGATTTCCTGCCCTTCGACATCGGCATGATCAACGGCTACAACATCAAAATCCAGCTCTACACGGTCCCTGGCCAGGTGAAGTACAACGCGACGCGCCGGCTCGTGCTGCGCGGCGTGGACGGGGTCGTATTTGTCGCGGATGCCATGGCTGTGCGTCGCGAGAAAAACATTCAGTCGATAGAGAACCTGCAGGATAACCTAGTGAGCTACAAAAAGAGTCTGAACGCCCTGCCCTGGGTGCTGCAGTACAACAAGATGGACCTGCTCGAGCAGGGCATTCCCATGCTGGCGGTCGATGTGCTGGAGAGTGACTTGAACCGCGAGTTTCACGCACCCCATTTTGTCGCCAGCGCCGTGAAAGGGACCAACGTGGTGGCGACCCTCAAAAAAATCATTTCCTTGACGATCGCTTCCATCAAGAAAGAACTTCTATAGGAGGAAGCCCGTTGTCCGACACATCCAAATTCGATACGCTCAGCTCCGACCTGGAGAGCCGTCTGGATGAGTTGTTCCAGGAAGATGCCCCCCCGGACGTGCCCGTCCCCCCGGCCATGCCCGCCCCCCAGGCCGCGCCCGCCAGGCCAGCCGTGCGCCCCACACGGGCCAGGCCCCCGGACTATCCGTTGGGTGAACTGAAGAAGACGGTGCTTTCCATCGATTGGGAAATCACTCCCGAGACCCTCGACCACTTCCAGGACCATATCCGGCTGCTGAAGGAGGCTTACCAGCGCGATAAAATCATCAGCATGCTCCTGCAGATACTCGGGTCCCTCGGCCAGTATATCAAGGCCAGTCGGAGCAACGTCCACCCGAGCACCTTCACGGTGCTCAACTCGGTGTTTGCTCGGCTGGAAGAGATCGTGAGCTCTCCGGGAATGCCGGCCCCGGCCCGTAAAAAATTACTGCAGACCGAAATGATCGGCTACCAGGCGCTGAGGGATAAAATTCAGAAACGCCGGGCGTCGGTCCGGCCAGGCCCCGCGGGCAAGGCCAGCATTCCGAGCCCGGCACCGGCCAGTCCTGCGCCAGGCGTTGCGGTTTCACCGGAAACCCTGGCCCAGGCGATAGAGGAACTTAAGGCGTTCATTCGATCGGAGTTGCAGACGCTCAAAGATGAGTTGAGGACTTCAGCCAGACGGCCGTGAAGGCCGGGCGCAGCCCGGCGACCGGTTTTGAACAGAGTGTTGAAAAACTGCGCCTGAGGCCGTGAGCCGGTGTTGTGCGGCTGTTGTAAATGCGTTTTATGTCTGAAGATAGAAGGCTGGGAAGCCGGGAAGCTTGAAGCAAAACCGTTTCTGCCTTTTTTTTTAGCCTCCTGGCGTTCCAGCCTCCGAGCCTCCAGCCAATAGCCGCCCTGGCTGACGGCAGGGTGATTGTTTTTCAACATTCTGTTAGATAGTGTCCATCCAGAGATGGTGGATTTCGGTTCAGGCCAAGGCCGCAGCGATTTTGCAACCGCAGGCGTAGTGCGGCTACGCCGAGGATTGCGAAGAGCGAGAACGCCGGCTTGGGCCGAAAGACGGCGTTTATGGATGGACACTAAATAGGACCGCCATGGACAGGAAACAGTTGACCGAAGACGCCCCACAGGCGCAGCGGGACAGCGGTGCCGGCGTGGCACCCGCCGAGCGCCAGGTGATCATCATTTGCGAGGAATGCGGGAAGAAGTACAGCGTCGTCCCGTCCCGGATCCGGGGCAGTGCCGCCGGCTTCACCTGCCGCCGCTGCGGGCATCAGATCGTGGTGTCAAAACCGCCGGAGGCGCCGCTGGCGGGGGGGGCTGCGTCGCCGGCTGGAGCTGTGCTTGAAGATGCCGCGTCGCCCCGGTCGCATCGGAACCGTCCGGGGCTGCGAGCGGAAATGGTGATCATTGTTTTGGTGTTCCCCTTGCTGGTCATGACCGGGGCGGTGTTTATTTTTTTGCAACAGATGCAAAACCTGGTATCCGGCCTGGACCGGCAGTGTTCCCAGGCGGCCGGCCAGCGGATCGAGGAACGCGTTCCTGGAGCATCCGCCGCGGCATCGGTAGAAGAACCGGCCGGGCCGGCAATCCCCACCCAGAATGGGATCGGCACCTTCACGCGGGAGGCGGGGATGACCGCCGCCCTGATCCTCGGCGGGGCATTTCTCGCCGTTTTGCTCGTGGTACTCATTTTCGGCCTGCGGCTGGCGGGGAGAATCCGGACCCTGGCCGCTGCGGCCGCGCGGATCCACACCGGGGACTTTGCGGCCCAGGTCGAAAAAGGATCCAGCGACGAACTTGGCATTCTATCCGAGGCGGTAACCCGCCTGGGGGAAAATCTGCGCCTGTTACGGGAGCGGATGAGCCTCTGACATGATCATCGTTATTCCGAAAACCGAGCCGGTCATTGAGAACCTGCACAGTTGCTACGTCGATGTGCGCAAACTGATCGAGCACTATCAGGGCGAAATTGGCTGCGGCGGTATTCTGCTCTGGGCGCCGGCGGCCGAGGGCGTGATTTTTTTCGACAAAGACGGTCTACTCGACGGTGCTTTTAAGAGCCCTGAGCAGACCCTCATTGGCTGTAACGCTGTCGAGTACCTCGCGGAAAGCGGGCCGGCCTGCAATTTCCGCATTAGCGTGTTTCGACTATCCGCGCGGGCTGTCTACTACTGGGCGAGCATCCCCGCCGCGGAAATCGGTGAGCGGGATCTGATCGCCGAGGCTCTGGATCTCGACGGCCTGATCGAAAGGCTGGGATCCGAGCGGGTGTCCGGCTACGTGGCGGCCACCGATGGCAGCCGGGAAGCGGCGATATTTTTCGACAACGGCCGAATCATCGGCGGAGTGTATCCATGGAGCGACGGCGATTTCAGCCCTTTGTCCGGGCATCCGGTGAAGTTCGTACTCTGGTGCAAGGACCGCAACGCGTTGTGTCGGGTGGGTCGACTCCCCGTCTCGCTCGTGAACGGCAGCGGTGCCGCTTCGGCCGGGTTCGAGGCGGACACGTTTGCCATGCTGGAGGAGCTTATCGGGCAGACCGAGGAGGTTTTGACGGTTAATCGGGTCCAGCCAGGCTTCGACCGCCGGCTGAAACAGAAGCTCTTGGCCAAGGCCGAGCGGTTTCCGTTCCTGGATCCGTTTGCCGGTGAGTTTGAGTTTTCAAATCAAAAGATCCGATTTTCAGGTGATACGCCCCTCCGGGAACTCGTGGAGGCGCTGACCGAAACCGTCACGGAATTGGCCGCCGAGGCCGGAGCGGAGGGCATTTTTAGGGAAAGGCTGGAGAGCTGGGCCCAACGGCACCTCCGCCACCTCGTGCGGCTCGGGGTTTCCCGCCGACAGATTTGCGGCACATAATTTGCATTAAGTTAGAAGTTGGCTTCGATGGCCGGTGCATGTCCGCCGATCTGCCTTCAGCACGGTTCGCAGCGCCAAGGGGCAGTCTTTCGGGGACGGGATGGGGTTGCTCCATCCGGAACCCGGCTGCGGGTGTTGATATCATGGTGGACGCGGGCTCGCACATCCTCATGCGTCAGGTCGAATTCCTGGACGGGTTTCCGGCGGCGCTTTTCAGGTCGACGTTGGAGGGTACCATCGTCTACTGCAACCGATGTTTCGCCGGCCTTTTTGGGTATGATTCCGTCAAGGAGCTCATCGGTTCGCCCGAAGTGGCGCTTTACCGGAACATGAAAGACCGGGGCTATCTCGTGGATTCCCTGCTGCAGCAGGGCAGGCTGCATGATATCCCGATCGGCTTTCGGAAACGGGACGGCTCCGCCCTGTCGTGTGCCGTCACCGCGCGCGGCGTGTTCGACGACGACGGCATGGTGGTGCACGTGGACGGCCTGCTGCGGGACATCACGACGGAGATCATGTATGTGCAGGCGCCCCCTCCGCTGGGCGAGGGTTTCGACCAACTGGACGAGCTGCTGATCAGCGTCAGCCTCCAGGGAGAGATCTTCGACGTCAACAAGGCCGCGGGAGAGCTTCTCGGTGTGACGAAAACCCAGGCGCCGGGCAAGCCGCTTTTTCAGTTCTTCGAACCCGAGGACCGGCAACTGCTGCTGGTCTTTTTCGCAGACGTCCGGAAACTCGGCCGCGGCAAGACGATCCTGACGGTTCGGGACCCGCAGGGCCGGCCCCGGCACCTGGATTGGCGGGCCTACCTGTGGGACGACGGTGGCCAGCCGCATCATATCAAGCTGTTCGGGCGGGACATCACCGGGATGGTGGAGCGGCAGAACCGGCGCGTTCAGGTCGAGAAGTTCCAGGGGGCGCTGGAAATGGCCGGCGGAGTGGCACACCACCTGAACCAGCCCCTCACCATCGTGAACAACCTGCTCAACGAGATGCTGGACGAGGCATCGGTGGAGGGGGCCTGTTTCGATCGGATCCTCAAGGTGCAGCAGCAGGTCAATCGGATGACCGCCATCACCCGCAAGATCGCGTCCATCAAGCGTTACGAATCCATGGACTACGTGGCGGGCGTGAAAATCGTGGACATTGAGAAAAGCATCCTGACGACCGACGGAGAAGACAGGGCATGATCAAAAACGTGCTGCTGGTGGATGACGACCGCGAAATGCTGCTCGCGCTTCAGGAGGGGTTTGCGCGATACGCCGACTCCTTCTCCGTGCTGCTCGCCGGCGACGGGGTTGAAGCCCTGGAATACCTCAAGCGGCAGCCGGTTTCCCTGGTCGTGACGGATCTCAAAATGCCCCGTGTGGACGGTTTTGAGCTGCTGGCGACGATCATGGCGAACTTTCCCGATATCCCGGTGATCATCATCACCGGCTACAGCACGCCTCGGATGGAGCAACTGGCGCGGAAGGGCGGTGCGGTCGCCTTCATCGCCAAGCCGTTTCTGATCGAGAACCTGGCGCGGCAGATCGTCAGCATGCTGCGCCAAGAGGCCGATGGCGGCACGCTGCACAACGTCTCCTCCGGGATGTTCCTGCAGTTAATCGAGATGGAGCTGAAGACCTGCACCATTCGGCTGGAGGAAAAAACTACCGGAGATAAAGGGGTCCTTTTCTTCGTGGAGGGAGAGTTGTGCGATGCCCGCGTGGGCGAGCGGCAGGGGGAAATGGCCGCCTATGAGATCTTCGCCTGGGACAATGTCAGCCTGACCATTCAAAACAACTGCACGGTCCGGCAAAATCGCATCAATAAAGAACTCAGCACCCTCCTCCTGGAGGGAGCCCGCCGGTCGGATGAATTCAAGGCCCAGCGTTTGGAGGGTCAAGGCGGGACCCCCCGGTCCGCATCGGGGCCATCCCCTGACGGCGCCCTGAAAGGGGTTCGGCAGAGAATCGAGCGCACGCTCGGTATGCGATGCGGGGTGGAGGACGTTGTCCAGGATGAGCGCTGGACGGCCCGTATCCATCGCATCTCGCAGTGCGGGGAGCGGCTCAAGCTTGGAAAGCTGGCACTTGCTTATATCGATCAGGGCGATTCGCGCGACTACCTGCTGCTGCCCGGCGACCACGCTGTCGTGGCCGTGAATCCGAAATGCCCGCGGGACAAGCTCCTTCAGCTTGTGGACGAATGAGGCCGTGAGACCGATGAGCGCACTTTTCGATGACCTGGTGGCCGTGGAGGGAGTCAAGAGCGTCATGTTTTTTTCATCCGCCGGAGAACTGCTGTTTGCGGGATCCGGCGCCGGGAGCATGGACCAAGCCGCCGCCCGGGACTGGCAGGCGCTGCTTGTCTCCCTGGACCTCACTCGAGAGGCGGACCTCATTTTCGAAAAGGGCCGGATCTACGTCCGCAAGGCGGACGAGGGCATGCTGGTGGTGACGATGGGGCGCATCGCTCCGGCTGCCATGATCCGTTTGAACTGCGACATTCTCGTTGCGGAATTTAAAAAAAACAAGGGTTCCGGCAAGCCCTTCGGGAGCAAGAATCTCAAACCAAAGAAGGGCCTGGGACGGTTCTTTCGTTTGCCGTAACTCTGAGAACATGGACCATAAGCCGGTTAAAAAGCCCATTGTAGCCCGATGACCTTTGCGTCCGAATGACGCCTTGTTCATGCGCGGCGCCCTGGACGCTCAAAACGAACCGAAAGGCAAGTGCACGGTAATGAGAACGGACATCGATTCCCGAATCAATGAAGCCGAAGTCTGCCGCTCCATGGGCCTGTTCGCCGAGTCCCTCGGCATCTACGAGAAAGTCCTGCCGGCCGTTTCCCCGCATCAGTCGGACATCCAGGAAACCATCAAGAACAGGATCACGCTATTGAAGCAGGAGATCGCCAAGGAAGAGGGCACCACCCAGCCCGGCATGTCGCTCAAGGATCTGTCTTTCATCCGGGAGGCGATCTCGGGCGCCGGCGACATTGCTGCGATCGTGGACAGCGCTTCGGCCTTCCAGGAGATGGGGCTGCTCACTGAGGCGGTGGCGGAATATGCCAAGCTGTTCGGCGAGGACTATCCTCCGGAGAAGCTGGTGCCCCCCTTGGCTGAATGCCTGCTCAAGCTGCACTCGCCGTCAAATGCCGTCGCAGAGATCGAATCCCTGCTGCGGGTGGAAGGCCTCAACAAGACCAAGGCCGGGCGCATCGCCTACCTGCTCGGCCTCGAAATGGAGAAACGGGATCATCGCGACCACGCCCACGACCTGTACAAGTCCGCCCAAGATCTGCACCCGGACGACCCGGAGATCGCCAAGCGCCTGGCATCGGTCGCGGCCGCCTTTGCCTCCGGCTCTAAATACGACTACCTGCTGCGGGAGAAAATGGTCACCACCGATCAGCTTCAGAAAGCCTTCGGGCTGGCCAAGAAGCAGCATTGCAGCGTCGAGAATGTGCTGATCGGAACGCACAAAATCAAGAAAGAGGCTATCGGCAAGTCCTTCACCCTGTTCTACGGGTGCAAGTACCGGGCGTTCGACCCGGCGCTGCCAGTGCCCTTCGAGCTTCTGTCCAACCTGAAGAAGGCGTTTCTGCTCAACGAGTTGTGGATTCCGATCAGCTGGGGCAAGGAAGGCATCGAGGTTCTCGTCGACGACCCGCGCAACCTGAACAAGACCGACAACATCAAGACCCTGATGAAAAACTCGCGGATCAATTTTTCGGTCGCGATTCGAGAGGACATCCAGGCCTTCATCCAGCATTTCTTCGCAAAAGAGCCCTCGCAGGAGACGAGCCCAGCCGAGGAAACCCCGCTGGACGTGGGCATGATTCAAGAGATCAGCTTTGAGGAGGAACACGAGGAGACCGGCGCCGAGGAGCCCGATGAGAGCTCCGGCCAGGTGGTCAAGCTCGTCGACCAGGTCATCATCGCTGCCTACCGGAAGAACGCTTCCGACATCCACATCGAACCCTCGGTTGTGACCAAGGCGGCCACCATCCGCTTCCGGCTGGACGGTGTCTGTCAGGAGTACATGAAGGTTCCGAATGCGATGGTGCGCGGCATCGTCTCCAGAATCAAGATCATGTCGAACCTGGACATCGCCGAGCGGCGTCTGCCCCAGGACGGCAAGATCAAGTTTCGGCGCAAGGGCGTGCCGGCTTTCGAACTGCGCGTGGCGGCTCTGCCCACGGCCGGCGGTTTCGAGGATGTGGTCCTGCGGCTGCTCGCCTCCGCCGGCGCCATGAAAGTCGACGAGATGGGCCTCAACGAGCGCAACCTGGCGGTGGTCAAGCGGATCATCGCCAAACCCTATGGACTGGTGCTGGCCGTCGGTCCCACCGGTTCGGGTAAAACGACAACGCTGCATGCGCTCCTGGGCCACATCAACAATCCGGGGGTCAAGATATGGACCGCGGAAGACCCCATCGAAATCACCCAGCAGGGACTGCGGCAGGTGGAAGTGAAACCGAAGATCGGCCTCGATTTCGCTCGCGTGATGCGGGCGTTTTTGCGGGCCGACCCTGATGTGATCATGATCGGCGAAATGCGCGACGAGGAGACCGCTTCCATCGGCATCGAAGCTTCGCTGACCGGGCACTTGGTCTTCTCGACCCTGCACACCAACAGCGCCCCCGAGACCGTGACCCGCCTCCTGGACATGGGGCTCAACGCCCTGAACTTCTCCGACGCCTTCCTGGGCGTCCTGGCCCAGCGCCTGACCCGGCGGCTGTGCAGCAACTGCCGGAAGGAATACCTGCTCGACCGGGAGGGGTTCGAAGAACTGCAGATGCTCTATGGGCGGGAGTGGTTTGGCCGGACGGGGCTGGAATACTCCGAGAATATAAAGCTTTACAAACCCGGCGGGTGCGAGGCCTGCTCCAGCACGGGCTACCGGGGCCGCATGGGGATCCACGAGCTCATGGAGGGCACCGACGAGGTCAAGCTGATGATCAAGAAGCAGGCCAACACGGAGGAAATCTTCAAGGTGGCCATGGAGCAAGGCATGTCGACCCTGAAGCAGGACGGCCTCATGAAGGTCATCCAGGGCCTCACCGATATTTCCGAGGTCAGACGCGTGTGCCTCATGTAGGCCGCTGTCACTGCCGGCCATGGGCATCGGACCAGGTCCCAAAAAAGTCGGCTTGCCAGTGCTTGACGCTGGAGTCATCATGGAAATCGGCTCAGACGAGTGGTCTCAGCTTCTCATCGAGGGGGCGCGGGCCTTCGGCCTGGAGCTGACCCCGGCTCATACCCGCGTTTTTGCAGGCCACGCCGCAGAACTGCTCGCCTGGAACCGGGTGACCAACCTGACGACCGTCACCGCCGCCCGGCCGATGGCGCTCAGCCACTACCTGGATTCGCTGGCCCCCGCAGGTCTCATTCCCGAAAATGCCGTTCTGCTCGACATCGGTTCGGGTGGCGGTTTCCCAGGCATTCCTCTGCACATTGTGCTGGCCGGGCTGCGGACCACGCTGATCGATGCCTCCCGCAAAAAGGTAAGCTTCCTGCGGCACGCGATCCGTGAACTCCGCCTGGAACGGATCGAAGCGCTGCACACCCGCGCAGGTGCGCTTGCGGGGCGCTGCGGTCAGCCTGGGCGGTATGAGGTGATCGTCAGCCGGGCGCTCTCGGCGATCGAGCCGTTCGTGCGCATGGCGGTGCCGCTGCTCAGCGCGCAGGGCCGCATTATTGCGCTGAAAGGCGGGGTGCCGGCAGAGGAATTCGCGGCGTTGCGCATCGCCGCAGGAAACGGTAGTCTCGGCGCTGCGCTCTCGCTGCGCCGGCATTCCTACACGATTCCCGGCCGCACGTCCGAACGGTCCATTTTGGTCTTCGAGCGCGAGCGGTGACATCCTGGGATACGATGCGGACGGCGTGAAGCCGGATGGACTAAGCTCTGCGCATCAAGCCACTGGTCTCAGCCCTCACGTCGTTTTGACCGTGCCCCAAGCCGCCGGCTTCCGGTGCAGACGCTTAATCGCGGAGGCTTATCAGCTCCGCTGTGGCGCACGTGCCGGAAACCGCGAGAAGTGCGACGCAGGAGCGCTCCCCGTGGCGCGGTGCCCCGGCGCTGCCCGGGTTGACGAACAGAACGCCGTCTTTCTTTTCGACCAGCGGCCGGTGGGTATGACCATTGACCACCGCCACGCGGGCATCCTGATCGGACTCTATGTGGAAGCCCATAAGGTCGTGGACCAGATGAATGATGAGGCTTCCCGCTTGGACGGACTGTTTTTCAGGCAGGCGCGTTGCCCATGGGCCGCCGTCCATATTGCCCCGCACGGCCACCACGGGGGCGGCCTGCTCCAGGCTGCGCAGAATCTGCGCTGAACCGATGTCGCCGGCGTGAAGAATCAGATCCACCGCTCGAAAAACCTCCAGCGCATCTGAGGGAAGATATCCGTGGGTGTCGGCGATGAGGCCCAGCCGGTAGAAATCTTTCGGCGCTAAGATCATGGGCATGATGTCAACCTCGATGCGAGTCTGCACGCCCGTTCGCGTGACAGGCAGCCACCCGAAGGCCCCAGCTCGAAACAAGCTCAACAGGGTGTTCAAAACAGAACATTTAAGATAAATTCACATTGCGTGTCAAGGAATATGCACCCGGCCCCGCCGCGCGGACCGGAGGGCCTTTTGCCGGACGGACGCCGGGCTCGGTGCGTTTCACGTGGAAACACATTTCATGGGGGTGCCCGAGTGATATCAGCGCTATGACTAGTTGTCCGGAGCACGCAAGGGCTTCGGCGCAAAGACCGCGGCCGGCATTTGACAGCAGCGGTCTTTTTTATTAAATGATCGGTGTAGCGATGGTCATGGCGAGGAGCCTGGGCAACCCGCCCGAGCAGACAGATTCAAGAGGAGACAGACATGAGGATTTTAGTGGGTTACGATGGAAGCAACTCGTCCAAGGAGGCGCTCAAGGTGGCCCGGAAGCACGCCCTATCGTTCGGTGCAAGCGTGGATGTCGTTACATCGATGGAAAAAGGCACCGAGCAGGAACAGCGGGACATCGAAGACGCCGAGCGCGGTTTGGAGTGGGCGAAAAGCATGTTCGAAGAGAAGGGAGTCAGCTGCAAGACCCACCTGTTGATCCGCGGCATGGCGCCGGGCGAGGATCTGGTCCAATTCGCCAAGGAAAACAAAGTCGATGAGATCGTCGTGGGCGTCAAGCGGCGCTCGAAGGTAGGCAAGATCCTGATGGGTTCGACGGCCCAGTTCGTCGTCTTGCAGGCGCCCTGCCCGGTGGTCTCCGTGAATTGAGGACCGGGGGAGACGTCGGGCGCGCTGAAGCCCCGCCAGTGCAGTTCCAGCCGCTGCGTCCCGCTTTTCAGCGTTTAGTTCCGGAGGCTGTGGATGGGGGCGGGGATAAGCCCGCCTCTCCGGATGAACGGGTTGTCCCCGGCGGCATTGTTGACGGGGATGATGGTGGAATGGCCCATCAGCCCGCCGAAGGTCGCCTGGTCCCCGGCCTTTTTCCCAGGCACCGGGATCAACCGCGTGGCCGTGGTCTTGTTGTTGATGACCCCGATCGCCATTTCATCCGCCATGATGGCGGATAGGGTCTCCGCGCTGGTGTCGCCGGGAATGGCCACCATGTCCAGGCCGACCGAGCACACGCTGGTCATGGCCTCGAGCTTCTCCAGGCACAGGTGTCCGTTGCGGGCGGCTTCGGAAATATTGAGGTCCTCGCTCACAGGGATGAAGGCGCCGCTCAAGCCTCCGACCCGCGCGCTTGCGAAGGCGCCGCCCTTTTTAATGGCGTCGTTCAGGAGCGCGAGCGCCGCGGTGGTCCCCGGCACGCCGATGGCGAGCAGCCCGAGGCTCTGGAAGATCTCGCCCACGCTGTCCCCCACGTTCGGCGTCGGTGCAAGGGAGAGGTCCACCACGCCGAAGCGGATTTTCAATTGTTGCGCCACCTCGCGGCCGATCAGCTCGCCTACACGGGTGACCTTGTAGGCGGTCCGTTTGATCAGCTCGGAAATGTCCCCCAGGTCCATACCCGGATTGGCGGCAAACGCCCGGTCGATGGCCTTTTTGACGACGCCGGGTCCGCTCACCCCTACGTTGATGACGGCGTCCGCCTCACCGAGGCCGAGGTAGGCGCCGGCCATAAATGGGATGTCCTCCGGGATATTGGCAAACACGCACAGTTTGGTGCAGGCCGCACCGTCGCGGTCGGCGGTGAGCCCTGCTGCCCGTTTGAGCGTCTGCCCCATCAGGATGACTGCATCCATGTTGATGCCGGCGCGGGTTGAGGCCACGTTGACGGACGCGCACAGGCGTTCGGTGTTCGCCAGGGCCTCTGGGATGGCTGCAATCAGGGACCGGTCACCCCGGGCCATGCCCTTTTCGACCAGGGCGGAGAAGCCGCCGATGAAGTCCACGTTGATCTCCCGGGCCACCGCGTCCAGGGTGTGCGCCAACTCCACCATTTCGGCCGGCGTGAGCGCGGCCCCCACCACGGCGATGGGGCTCACCGCCACGCGCTTGTTGACCACGGGGATGCCGTATTTCTGGCCGATGCTGTCGCAGACCGGCACGAGTTCCCCGGCCAGGCGGCAGATACGGTCCGCGACACGCTGCCGCACCTGAGTGAGATCGGATCCGGCGCAATCGAGCAGGCTGACACCCAACGTCACCGTGCGCACATCCAGGTTTTCGTTCTTGAGCATCTCCAGGGTGGAGACGATTTCGCGTTGAGTCAGCATGCATCTCCCTGTCTCATATGCGGTGAAGGGTTTCGAAAATGTGGCGGTGCTGAATGTTGATGTCGAGGTGCAGCGTCTCCGCCTTGGCCCGCAGATCGCGGGCGAGCGCCTGCGGGTCGATGGCCAGGGGAACGTCCACTTCGTAAATCATCAGGTTGTCTCCCGGGTCGTCCCCGCCTTTAAACACCGCCTGCAGGTTGGTGATGTTGGCCCCGTAGCTGGCGATGACCTGGGACATGTTGGCAACGAGGCCCTTACGGTCCGGGCCCCGGGTGGTGATGACGAAAGGCTCGGACGGCTTGGCCGCGGCGGCCTCTTCCGGCGGTTCGCACGGTTTGGTGTGCACGTGCAGGCCCACCACCGACAGGCGTTTGAAAAGCGCCTCGTGCAGCGTTTCGACGGTGAGGCCGGGCGGCAGGGAGACGATGAAAATGCCGGCGAACTCGCTTTGCAGCATCGTCTGGCTCACGTTCTCGATGTTGCAGCCCTGCTCGAACAGCACGCGTGCGACAGCGGCTACGATCCCTGGCCGATCGCGCCCCAGAATTGAAAGAATGGCCTTTTTCACGGCGATCCCCCTTGACGATCAAGCTCGCAGGCCACTTTTATCAAACCATGCGTTTCTGTCAACCGGAGCTCAGGAAAGTCCCGCCGCGGAGTCCGGGTATGACCGGTGCTTGTGCGGCCGGAAGCCGATGTGATAGACTATAAGTGGGAGTTTGCCAATAGGAGCCGACCCGAGTGCAGATCGTCACCACGCACAAAAACACCGATTTCGATGGACTTGCCTCCGTCATCGCCGCCACGATTCTTTTTCCGGATGCTTTGGCGGTTCTCCCGAAACACCTGAACCCTAACGTCAAGGCCTTTCTGTCCATCCACAAGGAGCTTTTTTTGACGCACACGGCCGCCGACGTGGATCTGAAGGCGGTAGACCGGCTGATCGTCGTCGATGTGAACAACTGGAGCCGCCTGGACCGGATGGAGCCGCTCAAAAACCGCAAAGAGATAGAGATCCTCTTGTGGGACCATCACATCGAACGCGGGTCGATTCACGCCTCGTCGAGCTGCATCGAACCCATCGGCGCCACTACCACTTTGCTGGTGCGGGAGCTGAAGAAAAAGCGCAAACTGCTCACGCCCATGCAGGCCACCCTCCTCCTGGCGGGCATCTACGAGGACACCGGCAATCTCACCTTCCCGTCCACCACGTCCGAAGACGCCCACGCCGCCGGCTGGCTTCTGGAGCGCAAGGCGGATCTGATCATCCTGAGCACCTTTCTGAAGCCGGCCTACGGTGAGACACACAAGGCGATCTTATCCCAGATGTTGCAAAACGCCGAGCGCTCGAAGATCAAGGGGCACCGCGTCAGCATCCACAAGGTCAGCATCGCGGGTCACGTCGACGGTCTTGCGATGGTCGTGCGGATGGTCATGGAGATCCTCAACGTCGACGCCGCCTTCGGTATATTTTCCGAATCCGAGCGGAGCCGCTGTATCGTGATCGGCCGCGGGCAGGCCGAGGGGCTCGACGTGGGCGCGATTATGCGCAGCATGGGGGGCGGGGGCCATCCCCGGGCCGGGTCGGTCCAGCTCAAGGCCGTTCATGCGGATGCGGTGGAGCAGTCGATCCGGGACTCGATCCAGGGCAACCAGCAGTCATCGGTGCAGATCAGCGACCTGATGTCTTTCCCGGTAAGCACGGTCACTTCCCAGACCACCATGGAAGAGGTCGCCATGCGGCTGCGCCATCAGGGAATCACGGGGATCCCGGTGGTCGACGACGGACGGATCGTCGGGATGATTTCGCGCCGCGATTTCCGGCGGGTGCGCAAGGAATCCAAGCTGAAATTGCCGGTCAAAGCCTTCATGTCGACACGGGTGCTGACCATTGCCCCGGGCAAAAGCCCGAAGCAGGCCGCCGCGATCATGGTGAAGCACGACGTGGGGCGCCTGCCGGTGGTCGAGAACGGCCAGGTAATCGGAATCCTCACGCGCTCGGATGTGATGCGTTTTTTTTATGACCTGCTCCCGGACTGATCAGAAATGAAACCCCTGTGCGTTAAAGTGGCCGCAAGATTGCTGCGGCCACTTGGATTCGTCCTAAGCCAATTCACACGTTTAGTTCACCTTACCCTGTTGAGTGCCCGGGCGAACTATTTCGCAGTTCCGGTCTTACGCTTCCAGACTGCATTCCTCTTCAGACTCGCAACAGCAGCAACAATCTTCGAAGTCCGAGTCTGAAGGCGGATTTTCTTCCTGGCCGACATCATTATTGGGATCTTTGTTTTCCATCGTCGTCACCGTGCTTGAGTTTTAGAGGTCATTTCGGAGGTACACTTTCCTCTGGCAAGGCGTGTCGGTCCACAACGCCGGAAAGTTGAAGGCAGAAGCAAGAAAGCCGCCACGCGATATAATGTTTTGTACGCGTGAGGTTCCTGTCAAGTGTCCATAGTGCGGGGGTAACCCGGGCGAAACAGTATTGTGCCATCCCGAGAAAAAAGAAGGGGCTGGGCGTTGATCGGCTGACACTGGATCAGCTTTTATTTTTTGGCATGATATAAATCCGGGTACAGCTGTCTGGCGCAATCCGGGCAAATCCCATGAGAAAATCTGGCCAGAGAATGCTGGGTTATGTATTTTTCCATTTGCTCCCACTGGTCTTCTTTGTTCCTGATTTTTTTGCAGTTGGCACATATGGGTATGAATCCTTCTAATACCCGAATTCGCCTGTATAGCTTCCTGAATAAGATTAGTTGAGTTGCCACCACCATCGAGAAGACCGATAGTTCGATGATCATTTCACCGATTCTTTGCGAATAGGATGTTGGTGTATCGTTAAAAAGATAATGTGGAATATCTAAAATTTCGTTTCCTAATGTTAAACCCAGAAAGAGGATCGCAACACAGAATTGATAGATGGTTATCAGACGTAAGGTACCTATTTTCATATAAAATAAGCTCCAGATGATCGATCCTGCCGGCCAACGAATCGCGTTTCATCCAGCATCCCGTGCGATGAAGGCGCAAAGGAAATGGGCCACTAGATGTTTTCCTTGCAGGGATTATATCGGGCGGTGGCTGGGTTTGGCAAGATTTATCAGGAGAAAGGAATTCTTGACAGAACAGGTGCTATCCCATATAGACCCTTCTCGGCTAACTGCTTGAGAGACCGTAAAATTTTTGATCCTTTAATTCCAAATCGGAAAGGCGACTGCCGTCGTCGCAACCAGCGTTCCGCGGGCGCTGCGGGGCGGCCTCCGCCAGTGGGGAAAAGACATGAAGACTGTGTATGACATCAAGCCGGCTGAAGGGAAGCTTGGGATTCTCATCCCCGGAATCGGGGCCGTTGCCACGACGTTCATCGCCGGGGTCTTCGCCGTCAGAAAAAACCTGGGGAAGCCCATCGGTTCGCTGACCCAGATGGGGACGATCCGGCTCGGCAAGCGCACGGAAAAGCGCTGCCCCCGGATCAAGGACTTCGTCCCCCTCGCCGATCTGAAGGACATCGAATTCGGCGGCTGGGACATCTTTGAGGATAACGCCTATGAGGCGGCCTGTAAGGCGGGTGTGCTCGACCGGACCCTGCTGGACCAACTGCGGCCTGAATTGGAGCAGATCCGGCCCATGCCGGCGGTCTTCGAGCAAAACTATGTGAAGCGGCTGACCGGCACCAACGTGAAGCAGGGCAAGAGCAAGATGGATCTGGCCGACCAGGTCCGCGAAGACATCCGCACGTTCAAGGCGAGCCGGAACCTGGCGCGTGTGGTCATGGCCTGGTGCGGCAGCACTGAAATTTATATCGAGCCCGGCCCTGTGCACCAGTCCCTCGAGGCGTTTGAACAGGGGCTTAGGGAAAGCCACCCCGGCATCGCCCCCAGCATGATTTATGCCTACGCCGCGCTGGCCGAGGGGGTTCCCTATGCCAACGGAGCGCCGAACCTGACCCTCGACATCCCCGCGTTGCAGCAGCTGGCCAAGAAGAACAAGGCCCCCATCTGCGGCAAAGACCTGAAGACCGGCCAGACGCTGATGAAGAGCATTCTGGCGCCGGGATTCAAGGCGCGCATGCTCGGGATGAGCGGCTGGTTTTCCAGCAACATTCTCGGCAACCGCGACGGGGAGGTGCTGGACGACCCCGAGTCCTTCAAATCCAAGGAAGTCAGCAAACTCGGCTTGCTCGACTTCATCCTTCAGCCGGAGCTCTACCCCGACCTTTACGGGAACCTCTATCACAAGGTGCGCATCCACTATTACCCGCCGCGGGGCGACAATAAGGAGGGCTGGGACAACATCGATATCTTCGGATGGCTCGGCTACCCCATGGAGATCAAGGTCGACTTCCTGTGTCGGGACAGCATCCTGGCCGCCCCTCTCGTGCTGGACCTGGCCCTGTTCATGGACCTCGCCGTGCGTTCCGGCTTGAGCGGAATCCAGGAATGGCTGTCATTTTACTTCAAGTCCCCCATGGTCGCCCAGGGTCTTTACCCGGAGCACGACCTGTTCATCCAGCTTAAGAAACTCAAGAACACCCTGCGGCATCTCAAGGGGGAAGAGCTGATCACCCATCTCGGTCTCGAATACTACGACTAAATCCCCGGTCCGGGGATTTAATATTTTGGATTGGATAAAGATTCCAAGAACCGCGAACTGTAGCATGGCGTGG
The DNA here is from genome assembly GCA_963785045.1 of uncultured delta proteobacterium. GTDB lineage: Bacteria > Desulfobacterota > Desulfobacteria > Desulfobacterales > SpSt-501 > SpSt-501. Next base: position 297,816 of record CAWAUC010000027.1, read on the forward strand.
AAGCAAGACGGTGAGCTTGGATAGTGCGAACGTTCTTTTTTTTATGCCTTCTTTGGTTCGTCGACATGGCGGCGCTGGCCGCCATGGGGCCGTTGGGTCGCCATTTGCCGGCGAGCATGCTCCTTTATGCAATGGGTTTCATCCTGCTCCTCGCGCTCGTCCGCAGCTTTCCTGAAAACCTCAAACCTGCGCAGGCCTGGATCCTGGTCTTGGTTCTTGGCGTCTGCGGTCGGCTTTTGTTTCTGCCGTATCCCCCGGGAAACGACATTTTCCGCTACATCTGGGAGGGCGCCGTCCAGAATCACGGCCTCAATCCCTATGCCATCCCGCCGGACAACCCGTCCGCCGTCCACCTGGCGGTCGGGGAACTCGGTGCCGTATGGGAGAGGATCAACCACCGCTGGCTCGCAGCCGTCTATCCGCCGGCAGCCATGCTGCTGTTCAGGCTGCTCGCGTCCATCAGCCCTTCCGTCCTTTTCTTCAAAGCGGTTTTTGTCCTCTTCGATGTGGGGGTCATGGCGCTGCTCGTGCGGGTGCTCAGGCACCGCGGGCTTCCGGCGGCGAGGCTCCTGCTGTATGCGGCCAATCCCCTGGTGATCGTGTTCACCGCCGGGGAGGGGCACGTGGACGTGGTGCAGGTTTTTTTCCTGGTTCTGGGGTGTGTGCTCCTGGAGCACCGCAAGACTGCCGCCGGCGCGATGGCCCTCGGGATTGGCGTCATGTCCAAGTACCTTTCGGTGGTCGCCGCTCCGTTTCTGATGGCGCGCGGAAACGGTGTTAGACAGCTGGCCGTCTGCATCCCGCTTCTGCTTTTTGTCCCATACCTGGACGCCGGCTGGGGCATCTTCAGTTCCCTCACGGAATTCGGTACGGCGATGTATTACAACGATTCCATCGCCGCCGTTTTGCGGGATAGCTTGGGGCCGGCCGTGCTGCCCGTCTTGGGCGGCCTGCTTTTTCTGTGTCTTGCGTGGGTTTTTTTGAGCGTGGACGATGCGTTGCACAGTGCCTATCTGGCTGTGGGCTGTGGGCTGCTTTTTTTGCCGACCCTGCATCCCTGGTACCTGGTGTTGATCGCGCCATTCCTGTGTGTGTTCCCGTCGCGGGCATGGTTGTATCTGCAGGCGGCGGTCCTGTTCACTTTCCCGGTCATCGCCGGGGATCTGCGCACGGGTCTCTTCCAGGAGATTCCCTGGCTCAAGCTTCCGGAGTATCTGCCGTTTTACGGCCTGCTGGTCTGGGGAATCGTCCGCCAGGGGTATCTCGTCCGGCAGCGCCGGTTTGCAACTCCAGCCTCTGTATCCGTGCTCATCCCCGTTTTCAACGAAGCTGCACACATCGCGCGCTGCCTGTCCGCGATCCCGGTTGGCGCGCCGGTCTGCGAGGTCATCGTGGCCGACGGTGGCTCGACCGACGAGACCGTCGGTATCGCCCGGGCAAAGGGCGTGCGGGTGATTCACAGCGGGAAGGGCCGGGGGATCCAGATCGGTGCGGCGGCTGAAGCCGCCCGGGGGGATGTCCTGTTGATCCTGCATGCCGACAGCGTGCTGCGGGCCGATGCGGCGAAGCGGATCCTCAACACCCTGTCGGCGGCGCCGGACGCGGCGGGGGGATGTTTCGGAATGGCGTTTGAAGGGGGGGGACTCGTCACGCGGTCAATCGCGTGGCTGAACAATCTCAAGGCCATGACGACCGGCATCGCCTTCGGGGACCAGGCGCAGTTCGCCAGGGCCGAAGCGCTGCGCCGCATCGGGGGTGTGCCGGCCCTGATGCTCATGGAGGATGTGGAGCTTTCTCTGCGGCTCAAGCGGGTCGGACGGGTGGTTTATTTAGGCCAAGGGGTCAGAGCCTCCGGGCGGCGCTGGCGGACAGGGAATTCGTTCAGGAAGGTAGCAACGATCCTGGTGCTTTTTGTGCGCTTTTTGGTCGACCGCCGGTTGGGCCGAAGCCAGCGCGCCGATCTGGAGTATTACCGGAAGTATTACCAGACCGCCTCATAGCCCTTCGGCCCCAGGTCCCATTTGCGGCCATAGACGTCAATGCGCCGGGTTTCGCCGTTGCGGTCGTAGACCTTGCCGCCGGCGTAAACCCAGGCCAGCAAACCGCCGCGCAGATTGAGCATGACCACACCCTTGGCCTTCAGCTTTTCGGCGAGCTTTCCGCTGCGGTAGCTGATGGTGCAGTAGCCGATGATGGTCTTGTCGCGGTAGCGGTCGAGGTGGTTCAAGAACTCTTGTTCGGTGATCGCACCGGGCAGCATGGACACGGCCTGCTCTTTTTTTCGCGCACGTCCACGAAGACGGCTTGGTTGCGTTTCAGAAGTTGCATGGCCGCGGCCGGCGTGATGTCCTGGACGTCTGGAAAGTCTTTCTTATAATCCCGGTACATCGTTTCGATTTTAGCGCGCTTCTCGGCCTCGCTCATGGCATCCCCCGCCCAGGCCGGCAATCCCAGCCCGTTTACAAGAACCCATGCCGCAACGACCCAGCACCCGATGGATGGAAGTGGTTTCATTGATCGTGTCATGCCATGGTCACAGCCGGCCGGACCATCTCGGCCAGCCCTCGCAGGGCGAGGGCATAACCGGCGGCGCCGAGGCCGAGAATCTGCCCGGTGACCACCCCGGCCGTCATGGAGGTATGGCGGAACGGCTCGCGTCGGTGAATGTTGGATAGGTGGACCTCGATGATCGGCGCTTTCAGCATGGATAGAGCGTCCCGGATGGCGATGGAGGTGTGCGTGAAAGCAGCCGCGTTGATGATGAGGCCGTCGTACACACCGGCGGCCTGCTGGATGCGGTCGACGATGGCGCCTTCGTGATTGGACTGGAAGCTGTCCAGCGTAAGGCCCAGCTGCGCGCCGAGGGCGGCCAGGCGGCCGTTGATCTCATCCAGTGTCGTTCGGCCGTAGATTTCCGGCTCGCGCTGGCCCAGCAGGTTCAGGTTGGGGCCGTGAATGACCAGGATTCGAGGCGGCGACGGGGATGGTTGGCTCATGGCGTTCTCCTCACCGGGTGGCCAGTTGGCGCAGGGACAGAATCGTCTGGCGATAATCCGGGCTCTTAAAAATCGCCGACCCGGCCACAAACACGTCGGCGCCGGCCGCGGCGATGTCCGCAATGTTTTTTACGCTGACACCGCCGTCGACCTCGATCAGGGTTTGAAGGCTTTCTTCCGAGATCATCTTGCGCAGGCCGGCGATTTTGGCGATGACGTTGGGGATGAAGGCCTGCCCGCCGAATCCCGGGTTGACGCTCATGATCAGCACGAAATCCAGGTACTCCAGGATCCAGCGCAGGGCATCCAGGGGGGTGGCGGGGTTCAGCACGACCCCCGGCCGGGCCCCTGAATCGCGGATGAGCTGAACCGTGCGGTTCAGGTGCACGCAGGTTTCCGCATGCACACCGATGAAGGTTGCCCCGGCGCGGGCGAAGTCCGGAATGTAGCGATCGGGCTCGGAGATCATCAGGTGCACGTCGATCGGCAGTGCGGTGATCCGCCGCACGGCTGCGACGACCATCGGGCCGAAGGTGATGTTGGGTACGAAATGCCCGTCCATCACGTCGGCGTGGATCCAGTCGGCTCCGGCCGCCTCGACCGCCTTGATCTCGTCCTGCAGGCGCGTGAAGTCAGCCGAAAGAATGGAGGGGGCGATCAGTTTCATGTCTTCGTTCTCCGTCAAAGTTTTTTCAAACGCGCTGCAAAGAAGCCATCCATATAATGCAGGTGCGGATAGGTTTGCAAGAAACCCATCGGGCCGGCCAGCGGCCGCACGGCTTCGGGAAGGTCACGGGGCTGCCGGTCGACCCGGAAGCTGCGGTTTTTTTCCAGAAATGCCTTCACGACGGCCTCGGTCTCCTCCGGTTCGGGGCTGCACACGGCATAGACCATGACCCCATGGGGTTTCAGTGTGCCGGCGGCCCCCTCCAGCAGTCTCAGTTGCACGCCGGCCAGCGGCCGCAGTTTTTTCTGGGAAGAGGTCCACCGGATATCCGGGTTGCGGCGCAACGTGCCCAGGCCGGAGCAGGGCGCATCGAGCAGCACCCGGTCGAAACGGCCCGCGTAACGCTCGGCGGCCCCCCCGGCCACATCCCATTCCTCCGGCTCGGCAATGGTGACCCCCAGGCGGCGCATTTCCTCGCGCAGCTGGGCGAGTCGCCCGGCGCTGGTGTCAACGGCCACGATCGTTCCTCGGTTGCGCATGAGTTGAGCGAGGTGGCCCGTCTTGCCGCCGCGGCCTGCACAGGCATCCAGCACGTGTTCGCCCGGCTGTGGGTCGAGCAGAACCGACACCAGCTGGGCGGCTTCGTCCTGCACCTGGAACCAGCCGTTTTGGAACGCCGCAAGGTCCGGCAATTTTTTTTGAAGGCCCCGCACCTGGATGCCGTCGGCCGCTCGGGTGGTGGCCTCCACGGCTTCTGCCTGCTCGTTGAGCGCCGCCATGAGCTCTGTGCGGGAGGTCTTGAGCGTGTTGGCACGCAGTGTCAGAGGCGGTATGGCGTTGATCGAATCGCACAGGGCTCTGGTGTTATCCGGGCCGTAACGCTTCAGCCATCGTTCGAGCAGCCATTCCGGGAAGGAGGCTTCGGCGGCCAGCGCCTTGACCGGCGACCGGGTTCGATCCGGAAAGACAACCCGGTCGTGCTCGGCCGCCGCCTTGCGTAGAACGGCATTCACGAAGGACGCCGCGCGCGGGGTCGAAAGGGACTTGGCCAGGTCCACCGCGGTGTTGACGGCGGCCGACGGGGGAACCCGCGTGAGATGCACCACTTGAAAAAGCCCGACCCGCAGGATGTTGATGACCGCAGGTTCGATCTTGGCGGGAGGCAGTTTCGAAAAGCGCGCCAGGATATAATCCAAGCGTCCCCGCCAGCGCAGGACGCCGAACACCAGGGCGTTGAAGAGGTCCCGGTCCCGCCGGTCGGGAAGCTCGGCGGCGTCTCCGACCTCGTCCAGCAAGGCGTCCAGGGTCCTTTGGCCGGTCTCCAGTTCGGTCAGCAGCGAGACGGCTAAGCTGCGGGCGTCCGCGCCCGTAAGGCGCTGGGTGCGTTTTCGTATGACACGCGGCGATGAGGTCATGGGCGCAGCGGCAACGCGGCGGTCGGCCGGTTCATGGGGCTTGGCCATCCGGATGTCAATCGAGCGATTCGCCGGGAGCAATGCGGTGCCCCCGCAGGAATTCGGAAACCGGCAGGCGGCTGCCCGATGCGCCCTGGAGTTCGAGGATGCACAAGGCGCCGTTGCCGGTTGCAACCGTCAGTTCATCGGAGAAGCCTTCCAGAACCGTTCCCGGCGGCGCGCTGACGTGCATGGGCGACACCTCGGCCCGAAAGACCTTGAGCCGCTTACCCCTCAGAAACGCGAAGGCGCCGGGCCAGGGCGCCATGCCGCGAATAAATGGCTCGATGCGCGCGGCCGGCTTTTTCCAGTCGATCTGGCCGTCGTTTTTTTTCAGAAGAGGCGCATAGGTTGCCAGGCTGTGGTCCTGAGCGACCCGGCGGGCCGTACCCGCGGCGAAGGCTTGCAGGGTCTCGACGAGCAGCCCGGCCCCCAGTTGCGCCAGACGGTCATGCAGGGTCCCGGCCGTGTCATCGCGCGTGATGGCCTCGGTGGCGCTCATCAGGATGTCACCTGTGTCGAGGCCCTTGTCGATCAGCATGGTGGTGACGCCGGTCTCTTTTTCGTCGTTGATCACCGCCCAGTGGATGGGGGCGGGTCCTCGGTACTTGGGCAGCAGGGAGGCGTGCACGTTGATGCAGCCCATCCGAGGCATTTTTAGAACGGATTCCCGCAGCAGATGGCCGAAGGCAACGACAATAAAGAAGTCAGCGTCTGCTTTTTTCAGGGCCTGCAAGGTCGCTTCGTCGCGCAAGGTGGCGGGCTGAACCACCGGGCAGCCCAGGGCGGCGGCAGCCACTTTGACCGGCGGGGGTTCGACTTTGCGTCCACGCCCCTTGGGCCGGTCCGGCTGCGTCACTGCGAGTGCGATCTCGTGTCCGGCGGCGTGCAGGGCCTGCAGGGCGGGCACGGCGAAATCCGGGGTGCCCATGAAGACGATTCTATAGTTTCTCTTCACTGGTACGCATCGCCTTCCTGACCCGTCGTTTGTAGAGCTCGCGTTTGAGCGAGCTGATCCGTTCGATGAACAGCCGGCCCTCGAGATGATCGATTTCGTGCTGCAGCACGATGGCGTGCAGGCCCTCCGCCTCGATCCGGACCGGTTTTCCGTGGCGGTCATGGCCTTCCACCAGGACTCGCTCCGCACGTTTCACGTCCGCGCGGAAGTCGGGGACACTCAGGCAGCCTTCGTCCTCGGAGATCATCTCGCCTTCCCTGGCGATGATGCGGGGGTTGACCACGACATGCAGCGACCGGCCCTCCGCCCGTGGCGCAATGTCATAGATCAGCAGGCTTTCGTCCCAACCCACCTGGATGGACGCCAGCCCTACCCCCGGCGCCTGGTACATGGTCTCCGCCATGGCATCGATCATCTCCTGCACCCGGCCGTCGATATTGGCCAGGGGCTTGGTCGGCTGGGCCAGAAACGTGTCCGGGTAGGTCAGGATCCGCAGCTTGGGCATGACCAGGGTTGATCGGTCCGTACTTCCTTTCAGAAGCGTATTCATTGATTCTCCAAGACCCGGCGCGCGCAGTCGATGTCCAGCTCAATCTGCCGCTTGAGGGCGTCGATGCTGGTAAACGTCATCTCGTCGCGCAGGCGCTTGACGAAGTTCACGTGGATCTTTTGGCCATAGATGTCGTCGTGGAAGTCCATGATATGCACCTCCACCGTGAACTGGCGGTCTTCGAAGGTCGGGCTAAAGCCGATGTTGGCAACCCCGCGGTGCAGCCCCCCGGCGACCTGTGCCGTCACGGCATAGATGCCGGTCTTGGGGCACAGCTCATCTCCCAGCTGGAGGTTCGCGGTCGGGATGCCCAGCAGCCTGCCGCCGCGGTCGCGTCCGCGAACAACGATGCCGCGCACCTGGAAGTGGCGGCCGAGCATTTTGCAGGCCGGCTCCATCTTTCCCTCCAGGACCATCTCCCGGATGGCGGTGCTGCTGATGCGCTCGGACATACCCCTGACCGTCCGGATCATGCTGGTGACGACCACTTCGTATCCGAGCCGCGGCGCGAGGTCTTTAAGCAGGCCGATATTGCCTTCGCGGTTTTTGCCGAAGGCGTAGTCCTCGCCGACCACGATCGCCTTCAGGCCGATTTTGTGCACCAGGAGATCTTCCACGAAGGCTCCGGCCGGTATCGCAGCGAACTCCTGCGTGAAGGGCACGCAGATGAGAACGTCGATGCCGGACCGTTCGATCAGCTCGATCTTCTGCTCCAGGAGCGTGATCAGGGGCAGGCGGTTATGCTGCTGCAGCAGGCGCAGGGGATGCGGCTCGAACGTCATGGCGATCGACGTTCCGCCGATCGCGTAGGCTTTCTCGATCACCTCGTAAAACAGGGCCTGGTGGCCGATGTGAACCCCGTCGAAATTGCCGATCGTGATCACCGCGCCCTTAAATGGCTGAGTTATCTTGTCCAACTGGTCGATGAGCAGCATACAAACCCGTTCCCGAAGCGCACAATGCACTTGACATGTTTTCCGAAAACTAATAGATAAATCAAGTCCAAGGCTAAATCAATTCTTTTATGCCGAAGTGGCGGAACTGGTAGACGCGCTAGGTTCAGGGTCTAGTGAGGGTTCCCTCGTGGGAGTTCGAGTCTCCCCTTCGGCACCACAATGAGAAACCTGCTGTAAGTCATTAAGATTGCAGCAGGTTTTTCTTTTTGCTGCACTTCGACCATCAATTCCACCTTTTCCAAAAACCTTACACAAATTCAGAGGTGGAATCGAAATGGAATGCACATCCCACTCACCGTCCTATTTGGTTCGTAATGCACACTCGTATTGTTTCCGTTTGATCGTCCCAAAGGATCTAAAAAAATTTGTCGGGAAAACCGAATTAAGGTACACTTTGGGGACAGGGTATCTCGGCATTGCCAAAAAAAAATCACGGTTCCTGGCAGGGCAGGTCCAGTTCATATTCCAGGTACTCAGGAAGGGGTTCATGGGGATGGGTGTAGAACCCCACAATAAACGGGCCTCAAATTTCTGATTATTTTGAACCAGACTGGATTTTTTCAGATTCAATGAACCGCCACTGCCAGTCGGACGCCCGGTGTCAAAAGTCCGGGCGGTTCTTAGGTGGCGATTGATTGATGCGTTGGAACAATTCATCGCGTTCGCGCAGCTTTCGCAATGCCGCCAGCAGGGCATCGAGCATCAACTCTTCGAGCTCCCCCGCGATGCGGTCCATTTTCTCTTCATAAACAAGCTCATCGTGAAGATCCTGCATTGTCGTATTCCCTTTGTCACGGTTCAGATCAGTTCGGTGGCTGCCAGCCGTACATGCTCGGCGCTGGCGGTTTGGCATTTTTCATTGGCCGCCGCCACCAGGGCCCCGCGAGCCAGATGATTGGCTTTGCGTAAAAGCCCACCTGAGCCCTGGTGGATAGCGGTGATGGCGGTCTCATCGAAGAGGCTTTTCTTGATTCCGCAAAGCTTCAGATGGTGAGCGAGGTACTGCTGCATGCCCTCTATATCCAGGCCTTTCAGATGCGCGCGGCAGATCACCCGGGAGGCGAGTGGGGCGGAGCTTTTATATGAGAGCTTATCCTGGAGGCTGCCCTGTCCGGCGAGAATCAGCGGCAGGTAGGGCTTGGAGTCCTTGTCGAACTGGCAGATCGTGTGCAGCTCGGAGAAGACCTCCATGCGTAAAAGCGAGGCCTCGTCGACGATCAGGGCGACTTTGATCTTTTGGCCCTCGGTCATCTCCACCACCGCTTGGCGGATGAGCCGGGTCAAGAGCGCCTTGGAGGAACTGGTCTTGTCGATGCCCAGCTCCATCAAGATCTGCCGGTAGAGTTCCAGGATGGAGCCGGTGGTGGCGGTGACATACAGGCTGCAGTACTCGGAGGGGTGCAACCGGCCTGCGGCATAGCGCAGGGCTGTGGACTTGCCGCTGCCGATCTCACCGGTCAGAAGGCCGATGCCGCCGATGCGAAGCGTATAGTCGAAGCGTTGGCTGACATCGGTGAGCTCCGCGGTCAGCAGGATATCCTCCAGGGGCAAGTCGTTGGCAAAGGGCTCCTGTTTAAGCCCGAAGAAGCTACGGTAGGTCGGGTTCATGGCGTTTTTTTCCTTTCATTTCCCCACAGCGCACCGCCGCGGTAGGCGGGTTTTTCCGTGGCGGTAGCGATCTCGGTAGCGCGGTTGCGGTTGCGCTTGACGCGGCAGTTGACGTGCACATCCACGGGGTGCAGGAAGCCGTAGGACTGGCTCTGGCAGCGCACCTCCACGCGGGCGGTCTCATCGGGGTGGTAGAGCAGTTCGAC
>CAWAUC010000028.1:0-68615 GCA_963785045.1 uncultured delta proteobacterium
ACCCACGAAGCCTTCTGACCTGACCTGCTCTTTCCGACCACCCCCAACCCACCACTCAAGATTCTGCGTTCAATCTTGAACCTCTCTGTTCGCCTGAGGGATATTCCCGTGGGCATTGTTGTGAGTCTGTGATCCGCAATCAGACCTTGTTCAACCGGATGCAAAGAGAGAGGGATCCCCACCTGTGACCCACCCCAGCAAATGCAATGCATCCTTCCAACTTCACCCGATCTCTGGCTCAAGTTTCTTTGAAAGTTGCCGATACATGATATCAGGCAGTAGTCCACCATCCGAAGAAAGAAAAACATGGGAAGGGTGCTGCTATTCCTTGCTACTGGCTTGATCATCTTGATAACGTACAACCTCTTTCGTTTCATCCGGTAGTCCCCCCTCATCATTGACCCTGCTCCCAGCCTCTCAGTGTCGTGGTATTGACGTTAGGCTTCTCATCGCTCGTAGCATACCGATATTATTCCTTTTCATGACAGCTTGCCATTCACCCGTGCCTGGGATAAAATTCCCATCTCGATAGTGGGTCGGAACAAACAAAAAGGAGTTGGGTATGAAAATTTCCAAGTGTCTGATTCTTGTTCTCTCAGCAATTAATTTGGCTGTAACCTTCGGATGTGGTGGAGGTGGTGGTAGCAGCAACGGCTCTTCGACCGGAACCGTATCACTGTCGATGACCGATGCAAAACCGATGCTTCCAGCAAATGTGACGAATTGTTTTGTCACGATTGATGAGGTTCTGGTTCACACATCCGGTGGTGCGTGGAAATCTTTGCCGATGGTGCAAACTCCATACACAATCGATTTGCTGGAGTTCACCGACGGATCTACCACGCAGTTTGTGCCCCCAGTTGCGCTTGAATCAGGCAAATACACCCAAATCCGATTGTCTGTTACCAATGCCGTTCTTAGATTTGATAACAGTGGTACGATAGAGGATGTCACATTAACCATCCCCTCCGAGAATCTGAAAACCGATCAGAACTTTGACTTCGATGTCACAGAGAGTGCAGCAGTCAACATCACAGTTGATTTTGACTTGAGCAAGTCCATTGTGGTAGAAGGTCCAGCCGGCAACCCAACCTATAAGCTGAAACCGGTGCTTCACCTCGTAAATACAGATGAGGCAGCAACAATCGAGGGGTTTATTGCAAATACAAGCTTCGCTGGCACCTACGTAGTGATCAGTGTAGTAGACAGCACTGGACAAGAATACACGAAGGTTCAAGTCGATAAATACACCACCAATGGTGCCAATGATACACCATACTCGATCTTTTGGCTTGTCCCGAACCAAGCATATACGGTTCAAATAAACTACAACCCTGGATTGGACGATGATCCAGCAACAGCCGGAATCCAAGACAACTACGATGAATCTATTGTTGTTCCACCTGCTTCTGATCCTGACTATCCTGATGGCACACTACCATCTGGAGCCAGCTATCAGTTAGATTTCCCTCTCACAAACTGATCAAGCAAGCAGGGATCGACTTAGAAGGCAGGGGTTATTCCCTGCCTTTTACTTTTTGCTGGCATGAGGGTCCAACTATATTCCTCCTACAAAAAGCTATTCCTTCATTTTTTTGCAAGGCAAACGGGATGAATTTTTAGACTTGCATTTTCTGTTAACACCTGCCAACATGAATTCGGGATATTGTGAACTTGCACCTCCGGTATCCCGATGCGGTTGCAGGTCCGGAGAGGGAGAAAAATCGAATTCTTCGGACCTGTCTTTTTTGTCTTTGCCCATAATGTCGCAGAGACCGGAATCTCTGTGTGAGATCCCACAATCTCTGAATCTCCCCTGGCGGTTCTGCGACCATCAGCCTACCCACTGCTCGTCTGCCACCTACCCCCCCGGCATTTTCCTATGACTCGACAGGGTTTCGTCAGTTTGAAGAGGACCGGATAATTGACGGTCCAGCACCAAAAAATTGTTTTGATTCGACCCACCCACCATCCACGCATAGTTTATCTTATTGAAATCGCTGGTAATTCAATTCCTACCAAACTTGGCTTGTATCTTGCTAAATGGACCGGTCAGCTTGTAGATTCACATTCCACTGTGCTGGAGGCTGGTTACATGATGGCTGGTTTTGTTCGTCCGATCCGTAAAGGACTACCTTCGCTCTGAAACGAATCTTTCGGGCAGGAAAGGTTATGGAGAAAGGAACGTCACTGCACTGAGACTTATCCCGTCGAGGAGATCCGGGCTTGATGACCGGAGGAAGTCCTGGTCTGTCTGTTCACATTTGTCCAATCCTGAGAGTTTGCTGGACTATTACATGGGTTCTGGTTCCATCATGATCCTTCTCGGTAAATGTTTCTGCCATGACTGCTACGAGATGGTCCTATCCCAAAGAGACCTCAACGAGTTTATGGATTCATGCCAGCACATGACAGACCGGAAGTTTCAAGAGGACTTCATCGCCCCCTTGTTCCAAATTAACAGGAAGCTCCTCAGGATCAAAAGGAACCTTACTGGTGAGGGCACGACTCATTGGAATTGGACGTGCTGTCCTCATGTTTCCAAGGAGGGGCAGCTTGAGAATCTATACACGAGCTGCAACCCTATCTTCTTTTGCGAGGGTTTTGTTGCCTGCAACGATTGCATCGAAGTTGTTCCAACAGCCAGCCAATATCTGGAGACCCTGTTGGGGTGTGAAGCCATGACGGATGATCAACTACAGAAGAGGGTCATCGATCAACTCTATCCGATCAACCGTGGTGTTCTTGAAGCCGTCGGCCATTACAAAAGATAATAAAACCATGGTGATGATGCTGGGGGTTGGGAGCAAAGTTGATAAATATGAATTAACCAGAATTAACCCCGGTGGGGAAAGATAGGCCGAGAATCATGTGGCCTTTGAATCGACCTTCTTGGATCTCGGTGATATGCTCAACTTTGGCTCGGAAAGTGCCGGATGGTCCCCTGTAATTCCTTGGCAAGATCAGCTTGACACTGATCTCTTGACCGATCTCGATCAGCTTCAAGAGCCTTGAATCCGGTCTCACAAGAACTCCTACCCCTTCATCGGATATGTCTCGGACCTTCAGCTGGTAAATGGGGTTACCGGTAAATTTAATTTCCACCATCGGGTTGGATAGGCTCTTAGATCTCGCTTGCTTCTATTTTCTTGATGTGGGGTTAGATTCGAGCTATCGCTTGGCATTAATATATCCCCATAGTAGTCCCAACGAGATGGTCAGTTGATTATATCGACATCTGCCTGATTTTACCAGCTAAAATTAGTCTGCCAATTGGTCCCTTGCTCGTTCAGTTCACTCTGGTGCACAGGGAATCGGGTCCATTCCGGGATACATGATGGACCCTATTGTCCTGGAGTCCTTGTTCATCTATTCTCCGGACACTGAGTGTTATATCACTGACCACTTAGCCGCTGGTGATCAATGGGAACTATCCGAATTGGCATAGCTGACGATCATGCTATTTTTCGTAAGACCCTGCGTTCTACCATCGTGCTGCAACCAGGCATAAAAGTGGTAGCTGAAGCAGAAGATGGTTCTTCTGCCATTGCAATGGTGGAGAAACACAGACCTGAAATGGTTCTAATGGACATTGATATGGTTGACAGTTGTCAAGAGGAAAAAATAAATCCTGCCAACTGGTATCCAGCGGTTCCTTGTCGTAGGTTGATTCCAAGGCATCCAAAGGGGCGGAACCCATATGGCGACGGTAGATCACTCTGATATTCGCGGGTTGGCTACCGCATGACTTGGCTTCGTCGCGGAGCTGCCTCGGTCTAGCTTCGGGAGTTCGGCCCGGAAGGGCTGTCCAATAGTGTCCACGAGGGTTCTCCTGACCGGGGTTGCGCCCCTGTGGCTGCCCTGGAATGTGAAGTTGTCAGTGCGTTGGCGTCCTCCGTTTGCCGGTGGTGGTTCTTTGATAACCGGGCACGCTCCTCAGGCCGTTGGCCCTTCGAGGGCATTGGCGATTGCCCAGATAAAGCCGCACAGTTCCCTGGCGATGGCGGTAGTAACGACCGCTTTGATCTTGCCCCTGGCCCAAAGGCGTCGGTAGCGCGCACACAGCCGCACTTGGGCTTTCCAGGCCACATCGCGAATGGATTGCGGCAGGCCCTCCTGGCGTTTGAGCAGCGCTCGGCTGACCCGGGCCCTGAACCGATAGGCCCAGGCGGCCTCGACCAGCATGCGGCGCACATGTGTGTTGCCGGCCTTGGTGATCGAACCGCGCCGGGTCTTCTCGCCGCTGGAATGCTCCGAGGGCACCAGGCCCAGGTAACTCATCAGCTGCTGGGGATTTTGAAAACGCTTGAAATCGCCGATCTCGGCCACTGTGGTGGCCGCAACGATGAGGCAGACGCCGCGCAGGCTCTGAAGAGCCCGTACCACCGGAAACAGCCGCCACTGCGGCACCAGCTGCCGGATCTGATCGGTCAGCCGCTGCAGCCGCAGGCTGCAGTGACTCAGCGCCTCGATGTATTCTTGCAGGACAATTTGTTGGCAGTGGTGAGGCATCTTGAGGTCGGCCAGCCAGCGCATGTGGGCCTGGCTCCACGACGCGCGCCCGCTATAATGATGCCCGCTGCGCAGCAGAAAGGCCAGCAGCCGTTGTTTGGCTTTCTTCTCGTCACTCTTGGCGTCTTCCCGTGCGCGGGTCAGATCGCGCAGGGCTTCATCATCGTCGTGGGGAACGCAAACCGCCGTCAGTTCCCCGGCCCGGTGCAGACGGGCGAGCATCAGGCAGTCGCGGCGGTCGTTCTTGATCCGGTTGCCGTTTGCTCTGGGTACCAGCGATGGTGCCACGACCGCACAGTCAAACCCCTTGGCGGTCAAGTGACGGTAGATCGAGTAGCCACAAGGACCGGCTTCGTACGCAAAACAGGGGCGCTGCCCGTTGCTGACCAGTTTTCGCACTACCTTGTCCAGGGCCGCCAAGCTGCCCTCGATCGTGCCGAAGTGCCGCAGCTGACCCTGGCGGCCCTTTTGGGCAATGGCGATATCGATGGAATTTTTGTGGACATCCATACCGACGAATATGCTATTGTCTTTCATGGCCTGCCTCCTTGGTTTTGGCTCTGTGTTGGGGTTATAAGCACTCCCAGCATAACCCACGTTTGCAAGGATGGCAGGCCTTTTGTGTGGCGCTACCGGGCTGGCCAGCGCAAAAGCCTCCCGGGCGAGAATGGGCTCCGGAGTGCTCGTCGGAGCCCGGGAGGTTTTTGCGCGGGTTCATAGCGACGACTCCCAGCTATGCCCGATGTTAAACTGTCAACCATAATGTCTAGACTAGTGGCAATGGCATCCGTCCGGCCGCGCTGGACCCGACCGCCTGTCTTCTGCCGAATAAAACGCACCCACGGCAGGCCGGCATGTGGTGATCCCGATCGGCATCGTTCTGGAATATCCTGCCTCTTTCGATGCCCCTCACCATAACATGCTGCAGGGCACCCGCAGCATCGATTCGCGATCGCCTCGGCATGAGACACCGTTATTACTTCCAAGCCTCACCTGTCGACTTAAATACTTAACAACGTGCCCTTTCACCTACAACAGATATTATGATGCAACACTCCGAGCGAGTCAGTGCGCGCTCTGCAAGGTATTCTAGGTTTTTTCCGGGACCAAATAAACAGATAAAACATTAAAAATTAGGATGTCCCCTACTCCCCCGAAAATCGCCTTTCGGATCGCGACCTCGCTCCCGGGAGAAGACTCCCACCGGTATTCTCGGGCATATGGTTTGCGGGCGAACTTGTGCCGAGCATCGACCGCCTCCCTGTCATTGCACGCAATAGCCGATGCCAACATCTCCATCGCCACGCGGGCACGTCTGTTATCCCCTCCCTCGGGAAGCCATCCGTCGAAATCGAACGGAAAGTGTTTTTTGCATAATTGACCGCCGGCAATTTCTTGACTACAATAAGCCTGCCATTGCGAGACAGAGCCGTGGCTTGGTGCCGTTTTCCTTGTTGCGCCTGCCGCGCCCTCGTTTCAACCCTGACTCCTCGCTTCATGCACCGCAGGCTCATAAAATGACAGACTCCCACAGCCCAGCTAAAACCAAGTTCAGGTGGATCGCGCTGCCGCTCGTGGCAGCCCTGTGCATTGCGGGAGCAAGCCGTTCGTTTTCCAGCATGTACACGCCAGGAATGGGAGCGGCTGCGGAGCTTTTCCTGGGGCGCTTGCAGGCAGCCCTCACAGCGTTTTCCGAGACTCCCATCCGAACTCAGGTATCCGGTCAGATGGTCTTTTTCAATTCCACCGAACTGCCCTCGGCCGCCGGCAACCTATCATTTGCGGGGCACTTCACCCTTGACCCCACAGGCCAGGCATTCAACGGCGTTCTGGAGCGCTTTGACATCAGCGGGGGGCGCATCAAGCTGGATCTGAAACAACCAGCCCGAATAAACGGTACACAGGACGGGACCTTGTCGATTGAAGGTTTCGAGGCCTACGGTCCCCAAGGCCACATAACCGCCAATGGGTCAATCTCTCGCGATGGTAAATTTGACTTTTTCTTTCACTTGGAGGGCGCCAACCTGCACGCCTTCATCCCCTCTTGGGTGCCGGCGTCGATCGGAACCTTGGATGCCGAGCTTGCCCTGGAAGGCAACTGGGAAGCCCCTCCTTCCCATACCAGCGTCCCGGTCAACATCACCCTAAACGGTGGTAGGCTCCGGGCGGAATGGGGCATTCCGCCCATCGAATCCCTCGACATCAAAGCCCGCCTGGAACAACCCGGCCTCGAGATCCGGTCTCTCGAAGGTCTATTGGGCGGGGCCCCTTTTCGGATAACGGGCCGCATCGAAAAGCCGTCGCCTCTGTCTGAAAACGGCCGGGTCGAACTTTCGCTCCACGGAGACGACCTCCTATTGTACCGCACCGAGGAGATTCGACTGCGCGCCGCAGCCGATCTCCGGTTGGCTGGACCCTTTTCGCGACCCGAGCTCAGCGGTACGCTCTCCATCACCGATGGTCGTTATGAGAAGAATTTTGACCTGCTGGGGGGAGTAAGAGGCGCCGCTCAAAAAAGTTCGGCCTCGCCGCTTGAGCTTTTATCGATTCGTTCGCAGTTGTTCCGAGACGTGGTTTTTGGTGTTACGATCACAGGAACAACCCCCTTTGATATAAGGAACAACCGGGTTCGAACCGCCGCACGTCCGGAGCTGCGCTTAACCGGTACCGGTGAGAAGCCGATCCTGACCGGGAAGGTCTTCTTCAATGCGAGCACTCTCTATCTCCCTGGAGGGCGAATGCAATTTGAACCCGGCACGATTCGCTTCCAGCCACCCGACCCCGACCGTCCGTTGCTGGAATTTAACGGCCGTGGGAGGCTCCAGGGGTACGATGTTGTCGCCGTGGTGGAAGGCCCATACGATCAGCCGACGGTGACTCTGTCTTCATCACCGGTTCTTGCGAATGAAGAGCTGCTGCTGTTGGTGCTGAGCGGCCAGCCCCCAAAAACGCGCAAGGATATAAATTCTGGTAAATCGCACGACCTCGATGTGGCATTCTTCCTGGGGAAGGACATGATGTCGCGGATCGGAGGTCCCGGGTCCAACCCTTCAACCCAGTCCATCATGGATCGCTTCGACGTGGATGTCGGCAGCAAAGTCACCCCGTCAGGGGACGAAACCGTTCATGTCTTGTTCCGAGTAGTGGACGGCCTTTTCCATAAGGGCGGCACGCTGTTTCTGACCGGTGAAAAAGACAGCTACGGATACTATAATGGTGGTGTGAGAATTGCTTTCCGTTTTCGATAGGACCTGTGCAAGAAGATCACGGTTTCTTTTCCGTCTCACCCTGGCGGTTGCGGGGCTGGCTTTATTGAATTTCCAGATGACGGCGGTTGAGGCGCAACTTGAGCCCGGCCGGGTCGAACTGCGGTTCGAGGGAAACATCTCCAAAAGCGAGACAATCCTTCGTAAAGCGGCCGCGGATGAACTTGCCGCTTTTGAGCAAAGAGGGCAGCGGCAAGCTGACATCGACGACGCCGCTTTCCAGATGGAGTCGGTCTACTGGAAGGACGGATTTGCTTTTGCCAAAGTTGACTACCACATATCGCAAACCGGAAATTTTACTACGGTCGTGTTTAAAATCGATGAGGGGCCGCGGGTGTTGGTGGACAAGCTCACCATAACCGGCAACCATGCCGTGGAGCGCACCACCATCGAGTCGCGCTTTCGAGGAGACCGTCTCACGATTTTCGGTGAAACCGGCTACCCTCTTGTAAGATCAGAGATCGAATCGGCGGTCGAATCGGTTCGGGATCTCTACCTGGGTCTCGGCTTCCTGGACCTCGTGGTCCAGGGCCCCCAATACGTCTTCCACCAAGATCGTACCCGGGTGGATATCGCCATCCAAATCGATGAAGGGACCCGCTACTGGATCCGCCGCGTGACCTTCAGCGGTGATATCCCCGCCGATGCGAAAAGAGCATTGGACGGTTTATCCAGAGAGATGGTTGACCAACCATACACGCGGAGACTGGATCTGGTGGTCAAGGCCCGCGCAGGGGAAATCTTCGGCAACTTGGGATATCCCGAAGCTGCCTTTGATGTGCACGACCGGTTGCCGGCGGGTCCCGGCCCGGTTGATCTCGACGTGGACATCGTTACGGGTCCCCTGGTCACGATTCAAGATGTCCGCATCTTGGGGGTGGATCAAACCCGTGAGGAATTCATCCGCAAGCGATTAAAACTGAAGCCCGGCGACCCCTACAACCTAACACTCGAAAGGGAGAGTTCTTCGGAGCTTTTCAAATCGGGTGTGTTCAGCAAATGCGATATTGAACTGGAGAACACCGAGAACCCGGGTCAAAAGATCCTCGTGGTGAAGGTGGAGGAGATTCCACCTCAGGAAGTTTACGTGCAGCCGGGCTGGGGTTCATACGAACAGCTTATGATGAAGGTCGGCTACCGCCACAAGAACCTTTTTGGATCTGCGCTCTCGTGGGACACAGGGCTGTCCGGTTCACGCAAATCCCAGGGAGTTTCCAACACCCTCGCAGACCCGTGGTTCCTCGATACGAGCCTTAGAGCCGAACTCACCGGGTTTGCCGACCACCGGGAGGAACCCGCCTTTACCCGCAGGGATTACGGCGGGAGCTTTTTTCTGAGCAAGGAACTGAATCCTGCCATTAATCTCACCGGTGGCTATACTCTGCGGAACACAAGGCTCTCCGACCTGGGCACCACGGTGCAGGAAGAGGAATTTCAGCAGAACTACGATCTTTCAAGCATAAAATTGCAGGCTACCTACGACACCCGCAACGACCTGTTTTTTCCGACCAGCGGGCAAAAGGCCTTCACTGCCGTCGAGCAGGCGGAAAGCTGGCTGGGAGGCGATGTCAACTTCACCCGGCTCACGCTGGGCTCGCGCGTCTTCTTCCGGATCGCTGATTCCACCGTCTTGGGGCTGCGCTATGACACCGGTCTGATTATTCCGGGCCGCGAGGATTTAACGGTACCGCCGGCCGAGCGCTTTTTCAACGGCGGCGAAAACACCGTGCGCAGCTTCAAGGAGTTCAAACTCGGCCCGCGCGACACTTCGGGCAAGCCCACGGGGGGGCTCGGCTACAATGTTTTCAGCGCGGAGTTTCGCCAGCGGTTGATCGGCAACTTTACCGGCACCATTTTCGGTGACCTCGGCAACGTGTCGCCCAACCGTACCCGCGCTGCAGAAGGGGAGTCGCCGTATCGAAACCGCGAGCAGATTATATCCGACACATTGAGCGACTTCTTCCGGGGGTTCCGGCCGGCCGTGGGTTGCGGGCTGCAGTACCTGTTGCCAATTGGAGCGGCGCGCGTGGATGTCGGGTTCAATCCGGACCGCGAAAAGAGTCGAGACGAAGACCTATACGTGGTGCATTTCAGCGTTGGCATGGCTTTTTAGCACAGGTGGGGATGCTGGGGTCGCTGTTAGCTTACCATGTTATTACCTGAATTTTGCACGCAACTCACCGCTATGATTGGCGGGGAAAAATTTTCTTTCACCCCCGCTGATCGCGAGTGGGAACCCGCAGCCCTTCAGGCGGGGCTATCGCTGGGTATCAAGCAGTCCGAAGTCGTCTTCAACATATAGATTTTGCGTTCCCTTTTGATCATGCAAGAAAATTCTTGCCTGCACCGGCAGGGCAAAACGCTGAGGCCAGTAGCCGGGGCCAAGCCAAGGTTTTGTTTGGCCGCGTCGGTTGTCTAAAAAATGGAGAAAGGAAAGCATCCCCTTCGAACAGCACGCACTGCTGGGGTTGCTTCGATGGTGGTTTCTGCTCCTTTGCAATGCGCATGGCAACAAAACGGCAGACGTGCTCCCAACCGCCTGGCCGATAAAAGCAGCTATTGAATTCAATCACCTTGCGCTTCCAGGGCCGATACCAGCCGGCTGGGTCAAATACCGGGGTGCATCCCCGGTTTGCGATGATGAAATCAAAACCGGCCGTCATCGCCGCCTGCACACTTTCCCAGGATAGGAATTCGCCGTCGGCCCGAAGCAGTACCTCCCGGACGCAGCCGGGCAGATGGTTTTGGATATCGGCAATAAAGGCAGCGGTTTCTTGACCGGAAACGGTGACGCCTTTTCGCAGTTTGCCGACCAAATACTCACGGGTTTCTTCGATGAAGCCAAGAATCGGCCGAAGGCCCAGCTTGCCGCGGTGCTGGGTATTGTGGCCCTTGCGGGCGCCCTGCTGGTTGCCAAAAACAGTTTTGACGGTGATGTCGATGTTGATTCGAATCCGGGCGTATTGCAAATCGCACAATTGCCAGACCCGCTCGCGCAGCATATCGGCTACCTTCAAGACCGATTGGGCCTGATTGATTCCCAGGCTGTCCACGTAACGCCAATAGGTGCTGGCCGCCGGAAGCCGGCTTACCCTGAAAAAGCCGCAGAGCATCGCGTCCAAGCGAACGTATACGAAATGCCAGATCCGGTTGAACCCGATAAACAGTAGCATCAAAATGCCTGCCATCATCCCATAGTGGCCCAGCTTGGGCTGCCGGCAGGGTGCCTGGTAAGCAAAGTGAAAAATTTCCCGAAAGCCACCAGATCGAAAAATTTAATCAACGCCAAAAGCCCGCCAAATGGGATCAGCTGCTCGCTGCAGGTCTCAAACCCGGTGGAAGCGTTGATTTTTCCGGCCCTTGCGCGATTGGCACAAAATCCTTTACCACCGCGGCTTTTCCTGCTAACCTTTTCCCGTCGTTTTACCATCTGGGTATCTCCTGTTATAGCTGTTTAGGTTTGGCCAAACCGTTGCTATGACAGGATCCCAGATGGTATTTTATTTTTCAACCCTTATGTCGTGCAAAATTCAGGCAATAATCTCTTCCTAAATTGATGACGACGATGACAATTCAAAACGATAGATCTATTTTATTTGCCTAATTTATTGCGCTTATATGTCGAATAATATCATAGTCTTCATTAACCTTGCAACAGGCAATAAAATCGCCGCAATTCAGGGTGGTTCGAGGTTTGGACTTCCTGCCCTTAATCGATTTCTGATCGAGAATCAGAATGACTTGAGAATACAAGATGAAAGGTGCTTGCTCAGGAAGTTGCAAATTTGTTTGAGGTTGGCGGGATTTTTTGTCAATCAAGCTTTGAGATAGTTCGCGATTATCTCAAGTGCCCGAACCTAATCTCTCCGTATCAATAACCAAGATTTGACCCCGAGCTTTTCCGGGTTAAGCCATACTCCTTTTCCTCTTTTTTTCTGCTGGTAATCTCTTCCCTACGGCAAACTCTGAATCCGTTGGATTCGATCTTCAGTGCCTGGATGGTTTTCGAGAAAACCTCCGCTCGGGCCCGATGCCTGCAGCAGCCAGGTCAGCGCCCCGCTCATGATCTGTTTGCCGGGGTAGCCCGCCCGCCTGAGGATGTCCACTCCGTGCGCATCTGCTTCGTACTCCTCGGACCGACTGAAAGGCCGCATCACCCCCAGGTCAGCGATCAGGGGTGTGATGTACCCCGACCCGGGGATGACTTGATCGAGGATGATCATGCCGAGGTTCATCCCGGTCCCGAGGGCCTGGGCTTTCGCGACGTGGCCGAGGTCTGCGTGCGCCACCTCGTGCGCCAAGACGCCCCGTAATTGATCATCATTGGCCCTTTCCAGAAGACCGCTCGTGACGTAGAATTTTCCGCCGCCGGCATTGGCGGCATTGATTTGTTTGTCTTCCAGCACTGTCAGTTGCACCTGACTCAAAGGGATGGGATGGTCCATGTTCTGAAGGAGCGGAATCATCACCCTCTGAATTCGTTCCGCCTGTTGTGGGTCAATCTGGCGGGTAGCCGAACCTGTCGATTCTGACGGCACCTGCGACGTTCCGCTCGCGCAGCTCACCATGAGACACATCAGACCCGCCGTCAGAACCATCGGCATCCTCCAGGAACGATGCGACGCGGTCCGGGCCGAAACGAGTCTCTGGTGTATTCCATTTAGTATTGATAGTGGTTCCCCCATGGTCCCGCTCATTTTACAGTCCTCGCCTGGAAACTCTCACACAGGCTTGGGCTCACTGTGATGCCTAATTTTTCTCCGAGCCCATCTGTATTCTGCGCTCAGTTAAAACTATGCTACCTCCTTTTCACGAGTTCCTCCTCAATCTCCTTAACCCACGGACTGTTTTCGTCACGCCGCTCACGAGACTCACGTATTAGCCGGAGATTCCGAGCGGTCGTCTCAGGTTCCCAGACTTCACGAGACGCCGCAAGGGCATCGCTGAGGGCTCCCGCGGCTTTATCCTCATCTTGAGCAAGCACTGCTAATTCAAGGAGGGTTGCATAATCCCAGTAGTCGGGTTTCCCTGACGCAATCTTTCTTTCAACGCCGTATGCGATAACAGGGATGAGTTGGTTTCGCCTGGGATCAGGTGGGTCCTTCAGTTCCATGAGGGTAGCCGCGTTGATGCCGGGGAAAACATCCCGCCAATCCGTTTCAAACCCTTTGAGGTAGGCATCAATCGCCTTTTCCAGCAGACCCCTGGCCAGTATTTTCTCCCCGCGCTTCACTGCTGCATCCCATCTGTCCTTATAAACCCTGCCGAGAATACCATAGGTCTCGCTGCTCGGACCGCGTTTGCTCATGAGGTCTAAAAGTATCCTCTCAGCTTCTTCACCCTGGCCAACCCTGTTCAATGACAGGGCGAGTTGCTCTTGTACCATAATGGTTGCTGCC
This sequence comes from uncultured delta proteobacterium, assembly GCA_963785045.1. Taxonomy (GTDB): domain Bacteria; phylum Desulfobacterota; class Desulfobacteria; order Desulfobacterales; family SpSt-501; genus SpSt-501. Next base: position 13,178 of record CAWAUC010000028.1, read on the forward strand.
AGAGGGGATGACATTTTCTTGACCAGCCCGATCATATCCTGCCATGCTTCCACCGCACGATAGGACAGAAAGAGATCTATGACCACTCCTCCCTCAACGTCTCCAATGTTTCCAAGCTCATGTTCAATCTGCTTCAGCTCCGCAAGCCCCTTTTTCCTTGCCCCAGTGAGCCGCTGCTTCATGTCCAGGGAGTAATTGACCTGTTCGCGGAACACGTCGGTCCTGGAATGATCGATCATTGGAACGTTTCTGATAAGGTCGAAGTTATAGATAGGACTGTCCGTGGCCGCGTTCTTGGCCTCAACGAGGCGCTTCGTCAGAACGGTTTGGACAGTCTCAACGTCCGCTGGTTTTCCGCCAGAGGACAGCCGGTAAGGCACACCCCGCAGATTAGCAATGTCGAAAGGCAAGCGACTGTTTTCAGCAAAGAGAAGCACGGTGCTCCACGGCCGGACTGCGTGGCGTATGCCGAGTTCATAGAACACATTGGCATTCGCCGTGGTCAAGTCCGCAACAGCGTACTCACAAAGCATGAGGCGCTCAAACATGGGCTTGTGGATTATCCCGCCCGTCACCTCCTCGTCGGCGCGGATCGGCTGAAGACCTGCAGCAGTTATTGAGGGCGCGATGAGTTCTTTGTAAATACCATCAAAATCTATGAAAATCCCAGCAGCGTCAGTCTTTTTCCCAAAGGGCATAAGAACAAAGCAAAGCGGTTTCATCATCTTTACCTCTCCAAAAACCCGGCGTGGAAAAAACGGACCTGAATTCAAAACCGTACTCTTCGCCTTGGTCCTCATTAAAAAAGCAGTTCAGGCTTTAGCACGCTTTGATATGTCCGTATTCGCAACCCAGCTCAGAATAGGTTCATTATACAAGCACATGCCATATCTCGGATGCGTATGCGGCAAAGCCTGTTTTTTCCCTGATGTTAGATAGTTACATATGAGATGTAGATTATCACTTTATCTCCCATGTCAAGACCTTTGTCATAGACCGAGACCCTGGATCCCATTGAGGACGCCCAGATAGGAGCCGCGCCGGCCCTTGAGTGTCGAAAGCTGGCTGCAACACCTGGTTTTTAAGTTTATATTGCTGATCTCGAACATTCGGGTTATCTTAGGAAACATAATGAAGGCTTGAGAGTGGCAACAGTTTGTTTATCGGGAGTAGGGGCGATCAGCCCCTGTATAATCGCACGCGCAGAAACATCCGGCAGACATGAACGCAATCAGCGCAACGGCCTCCCCCGGCACGGTCTGCAAATACAGAGGGTTTATCTCCTACAGCCACGCGGCGGATGATCTCTTGGCCCCGGAGCTGCAATCAGGCCTGCATCGATTCGCCAAGCCTTGGTATCGGCTGCGGGCCATGCGCGTATTTCGTGACAAGACGGGGCTCGCCGTGACGCCGGAGTTGTGGGGATCGATTGAGAAGGCGTTGGCAGATGCGGATTACTTTCTCCTATTGGCTTCGCCGCAGGCCGCGCAATCGAAATGGGTTGAGCAGGAAGTCGATTGGTGGCTGCGAAACCGTTCGGCCAGTCATCTGCTGATTGTCTGGACTGACGGCGAGTTAATCTGGGACCGAACGGCGGGGGATTTCGACTGGACCAAGACAACCGCCCTGCCCCGACGCCTGGTGAAAGTTTTCCAGGAGGAACCAAACTATCTCGATCTGCGGTTCGCCAAAACCACCGAGCACCTTTCGCTGCGTCAGCCGAAATTTCTCGAAGCCATCGCCAGTTTGTCCGCCACGCTGCGAGGCCGCTCACTTGATGAAATCATCGGCGAAGATATCCGTCAGCACCGAAAAACGATGCGCTGGCTTCGTTTCGCCGTGGCGGGATTGGCGGGGCTGATGATCGCGGCGGGGTATGCCGCGTTCGTGGCCCGGCAGGCGTCGTTCACGGCAGGCCACCTGGCAGAGGATATCGAGAATGCGGCAAAAAAGCAGCGACGGGAATCGATCTCTCACGACGTAGCGGACAGGTCGCTGGCGGTGCTCGAGACCGATCGTGAATTGGCCATCCTGTTAGCGATTGAAGCGGCCAGAATTTATCCCACCGCCAAAGCGCATAGCGCCCTGCGTCAGTCGTTGTTCGAGACCTTGCCGCCCGAATTAAGCTTGCCGGGCCACGCCGGGGGTAGCTACTTCGCCGGGTTCATGCCGGATGGCCAGCGGGTGATCACGGGCGGCGCGGACAACGTGGCCCGCGTTTGGGAATTGCCCAGCGGCAAAATGGCGCTCGAACTGCGCGGCCATGTCGGCGGCGTCACGGGCGCCGACGTTTCGCCCGATGGAAAGCGCATATGTACGACCAGCCGGTACGACGAGACCGCTCGGGTATGGGACGCGGATAGCGGGGCGGGTTTGTTTGAGATCAAACAGAAGGGGTTGACCGCCGCCCAGTTCAGCCCGAGTGGCAAGCAGATCCTGACGGTAGCGGAGCAGGCAGACGCGGTGCTGTGGGATGCCGCATCCGGCCAGCGCTTGCATCCGTTGGCCAGCCCTTACGCACAGATGCGGAAAGCGAGCCGGCTCTATTGTGCCAGATTCAGCCCCGATGGCAAGCGTGTGGCATTAGTGGATTGGCACCCCGCTGTGAGCGATGTCGCGACAGGGAAGGCTCTTTTTGAGTTGGAGGGGCATACCGCGCAAGTTCTCGACATCGGCTACAGTCCGGACGGCCAGTGGGTCGTCACCGCCAGCGAAGATCGCACCGCCCGGATCTGGCGGGCGACTACAGGGAAAAGCATCGCCGTGTTGCCGCACGACGCAGAAGTCATATGGGCGACATTCAGCCCCGAAGGCCAGTGGATCGTAACCTGCACCTCGGGGGACAGGCGGATTCACGTTTGGGACGCCGTCAGCTATAAGAAAGTCGCCGAGATAGATTCCCAGTCAGATGAAATCGCATTCAGTCCGGATGGGGCCTTTCTGGTCACCACGTCGGACGAGGTCCCCGCCGAGGTCTTCGAAACCAGGACCGGGGCCCGGGTGGCTGAGTTGACCGGCCACACGGGGCCGGTCCGTTCGCCGGGGTTCAGTCCCAATGGGCGGCGCGTCGTCACAGCAGGACTCGATGGCAAGGTGGATCTGTACGCTTTCAACCTCGGCGGGACGACGACGCAGTTGATCGCTCTCGCGCGTGAGCGGGTGAAGCGCCAATTGACGCCGGAGGAACGCACGCGCTATTTGCCGCCTCCCTTCCCACAATAGACGCCGGCCCACCCATTTGAGCATCCGACATACCAAAAGCGAAAGAGTTTCACGTGGTGGCTGAAACCCTTTCGCTCTTATACGCGGTGTTACGACATAGTCTTCCACATTCTCGCAGCCCATCATTGCTGCGGCCGTCCGTCAGTACCGCTGAAAGATCCGCCGGACCATGGTTCGGAATTGAAAAACCCTGCAGCAAGCTGCAGGGAATCTTCGACCGTAAGGACTTTTAATCTGATTTTGCGGTTCAGCGTACGTTACCCAGCGCCATTTCGCAAATGAGACTCTTTCAACCGTATCGACACGACTCCGATGGGTGGAATCTCTCCCTTCAGCTCGACCGGCAGATTTCTCTCCGGGTCGATGAAAAACGAAATCTTGTCTAAAAAACCCATAAACGAAAAATGTTCCACCTGTTCCAAATTCGACTCCAATGGCTTGGCTTCGAGATTAATCTGGAAGGCTTTGATCTGGCCTTGCCTGTGGTTCTCGCCCTGCTCATTTTTTTCAATATAGTCGACTTTTAAATTCTGCAATCCGGCCGATCGCAGCTTGACCTGAAACAACTGCCTTTTTCCAAACACGCACAAGGATAGTGGCTGGTCGTTGTCCAACATTTCAGAAGCGGACGCGATGTAAGTCATCAACAGCCGATCGGTGACGTTGGGACATCCCAATTTGTCGGTGTCATAAGGATAGAACCGGTCGATAACCTTGGTCCACTGACTGGGTTGCTTCGATGCCTCTTTCTTGTCTTTGGGTTCGCGCTGGAATCGGAAGACTCCCTGCCGGGTGAATCGGTAGACCTTTTTGAAGTCGTCTTCACCCTGCCTTAAACTATCCCGTCCCAATGCGGTTGCATCCCGTGGGTCGAACCAAAGATGATCCACGGATTCAACGGGCGATTGAAGAATCGAGTCGATGATCGTGGTGACGGTAAACTTATAGCATCCGCTGGCGGGGACTCGAACCGGATCTCCTTGGCGGCTCTCGATCATCGCCGCCTCAGCTTCAGACTGGGTCGGGAATTCCAGGCGGATTTCGGTGGTGACATCAACTGATATGCTTTTAACCTCGAATACCAGATACCTCCATTGGATTCTCTTGGCGTCGAGATTGAGACGGGTATAGGGTTGAGCCAAAATCGCCCCGGGGAAAACAACCATCCGGCTGATGATCGACAACAAGATCAGCAATATCGATAAATTGTATTTTCGCATGTCCGGTGCCTCCAGAGGAAGTGCTTGAATCATGAAAGGAAGGTTCGACCCATTATTCGCAGATGTCCTTCTTGCCGATGTTGTAAGGCGTGGTCATGTCGTGCCAGGGATCGGAAGGTTTGGCAAAAAGCTCTTTTTTTATTTTCTGAAGTTCTGCTTTGATGGTTTCGTCCATCTCGGCTCGGAACAAAGATTTTACACTTGCCAGATCTTGGATCGGTAGATCTGAAACACCACGCAGGTTGGCACATCTCAAATCCGCGCCTTTTAGATTCGCATCTTTGAAATCGGAACGTTGAAGATCCGCGAAGCCCATTTGGGCTCCCTCAAGATCCGCCCCGGTGAAGTTGACGCCCGCCAGGCTGGCCTCGCGAATATCAGCACCCCGGAAATTGGCATTCCTCGAATCAGCCCCGTTCAGCTTGGCTCCACGGAGATCGGCGCGTTCAAAATCTGCTTCTCTCAGCCGTGCGCCAACCAAATCGGCGTTGCGCAAATTCGCGTTCACCATAAAGGAGCGAAACAGGTCGGCATACCGTAGATCCGCCTTCTTCAGGAAAGCACCTTTAACCGATTTTAAACGATCGCTTTTCGAGGCAATACACCAATAATTCTCCGGTAACTGCGAAACATTTGTTTCCCTGAAGTCAAAGAACAGATCGTAGCCAAGTCTATCAAATATCCATGGGACTATTGCATGGGGATTCAACGATGCAGTCAATTGCCGCGCCGGAGTCCCGATGAAGGCCCCAAAAGAAATGGACCAGAAAACCAAGGCAATCAATGGGACGAAACCGGCTTCCGCAGGCTTCACGCTTCGCCAAACTGTCCGCAATCCTTCATCTTTTTCTTGTCCGACCAAACGATGGAAAAGCATCACCAAGCCGAATGTGAGCATGATAAAAATAATATGCAAACCCGTGACTGCCCAATCACGGCGCGGTAAGTACCGCACCCAAAATCCAACAACCGTGACCGGTACGGTGAACCATGCGAGGGAATACATGCCCGCTTGTTCAAGCCTGTCCATCAGGGATCGTCCATCCGAGGATTTGACTGGCTGATGGGCAAGCATCACTAAGAGACGTTGCAAGTAAAAAAGAAAGTATGCGTAAACGCTGCATAAGAGCAGCGGCAGCACCAAATAAATCTGATCGCCGGGCATCTTGGTTCCGATGATCGGCAGAGAAACCGAATTGGTTGCTAGCGACACATCATCGGTTGCTGCAATCGTTAGCCAGGAATAGATGCAGAAATACACACAGACAAGAAGCGAGGCAACAAAATACCGGTTCGTTTTTTGTTTTCTTACACTTTTTTCCAAAAAACCAATGGCCAGCTTAAATTTGGGATGATAGCGGGCGGCCCATTCGGCATTGGGCTGTTGCTGGCTTTGCCAATCCAGGGCCACCTGGAGGTCGGCTTCGCGGTAAAAACCCGCTTTACCGCTGGCGTGAAGCTCCGCGCTCTCCGCCAACCGTTTATAAACCCGGGCGGACTCTGCCTCCTCATCCACCCAGGCAGCCAGGGACTTCCACTGCCGGATGAGGCTTTCATGGGAAATATCCAGCAACCGGTTCTCAGTGGATGCCCCGGTGGAAAGCACTAGGAAGTTGCGGTTGTCTGCATTGAAGCGTTTGATCAAGGCCATGACCGTGTCCGGCGTTTCCTTTCTTCCGCACACCGCCGCTATTTCATAAAGACTGGCAGGTCGACGGATGCGGCGGTTTGAAGCATCCGTCTCCGTTAGGGCCTGAAACATTCGCTTGGCCATCATGAGGCTTTGGTCACTCAGGCCAATCAGCGCTTCGTCTGCATGGATGCTTAGTGCATGTTGAATAGTTCCCGCCATTTCGTAGTGTTCGAGATCGATGGGACCCTTGGGGTTCTTGGCCTGCATGCTGTAAGTCCGCATCAGCACGTGCTGAAGCACCGGAAGATCATCGCGGCTGTCGATGTTTTCATTTAACAGCCGGTCCGTCAACCTCGGAGTGATGTCCGCCCGGGCAAGTCGAATAGGTCCCAGGATTGCTTCCCGGCGCTGGTGGCGAGTGAGACGTGGCACCAGAAATTGGCTGGCATTCATGGCTTCCGGCAGGCCTTGGAAGGCGTCGCATTCACCCAGAAAATCCGAGCGCATGGTCAGCACAACGTAAACGGGGATAACCGTTTGGACGGCCAGGCTCAGGAGCATGGAAACGAAATCGGCTGCTTCCTCACGCACCTCGGTCGTCCTAATCTGCTGGAAGCGAAACAACTCCTCGAACTGGTCCACAACAAGGAGCAGATTGCTCTCGGTTGTGTCCAGGGCCGGTTGGACCTGATGGACCAACGCTTGCGAGCCCTGCCGCCTGATCCTTGCCAGCAAGCCATTGATAGCTACAGCGGCATCGCTGGCCCCACTCACCGAGACCATGGCTGTGGCGAGGTTCCGAAGGGGAGAATCACCGGGCTTGAAAATGGCGATTTTCCATAGATCCAGATCCTGGACCAGAAAGCCGGCTTCCAGGTTGGGAATGAGCCCTGCACGTACCAGCGAGGACTTGCCGGATCCGGAGCTTCCCACCACGGCCACAAATCGATGTGCATTCAATTGGTCCAAAAGGGCCCGGGTCTGCTGCTTTCGCCCGAAGTAGTAGAGACTGTCGGCGCTTTCGAAGGGTCTAAGGCCGACAAATGGATTGAGTCCGGCGAGGTGGTTATTCATCGCGCCGCACCAGCCGATAGGAGTCTATCGGTGAGCTCAGGATCGATACTTTCGGAGCGGCTATTGTCCAAGATGTCAATGTGAATCAGAGGTGGGAAAACCGGGAGGTCGGATCTCTCACCACTGGGTGGCGCCACAAATACCCAGATGTATTCAAGGACCGATCGGTCCTCGGATTCGAATTGCTCGGAAATTGCTTTGAAGGCCTTCTTGATTCGCCCCACCACCCAAGCCGTACCAACTTTGCCGGAAACCAGTATCAGGTTTTTAACCTGCTTTACGGACTGCTCGAATTTGGCGAGGCTGATAGATGGATCCTGGGATTCTTGGTTGAAATCCACATCCACTCCTTTACCTGAGAGGAAGTCCGCGAGCTGGAATGCGAATCTCTGATCCTTCTGATGTGTGTCGATGAGATAGCTCGGATTTCTGGTCGAATCCGGTGTCGATTCCCGGCAGCGGGCAATTCGCTCTAAGACCAGGTTTATGAAATCAGCCTGCAGGCACTTTACCAATTCATACTGAGCCAGCTCCCTTGGCCTGTCTTGGCAATTTTTGAGAAATTGGCGCTGCGGGATGTCTTCAACAGCCTCGATGTCGAGGTCAGGGGGCACCCACACCAACTGCGGGATTCTTTTACCGAAAGCTATTTCGTGCTGTTCACGGGGATAGGTTGTCTCTTTGCGGTCCAGAATTTTTCGGCCTGGCCACCGATCCAGCAAGTGAATGGAAAAGTTGGCCTCAGCCAGTGCCCGGTTTGAAGCATCGGAATGCCCGGCAGCATCCATGGGGGGAGGGATGCTGGTCAAGATCTCCAGGCCGTGGTTATGTACCTCGCCAGCGATTCGTTCCTTGAAATCCTGAAGGGTGTCGGCCACATCCGCCATGAAAATGACGAGACGGTCGGCTCGATGTCCGTCTTCTGCTTTCGGGAGGGAAGCAGAAGCCTTTTGCTGAACGACGAATTCGACCGAATCCACGATCGATCGCATTTGCTTTTCAAACGAATTGTCGTTCGGTGAGGTGAACTCCCCAAGATGTTCGTCGTCACCTGCGTCGTTCATGCGGAATCCGGCAGCACCCTGAAGCTCTGCGGGCCATTGCGTATGGGGAATATTATGAAGCAGGATGTTGAGGATTCGATATGCTTCACCTACGCGCAACCCTCCGGGGCGTTGCCCGTGATATTGGTGAAACCAACTCATCTCCTTGCGACAATAATCCGACTGCAGATAGTTACGAGAGGTTAAGGCGAAGAAAAGGGCGGATGTTTTAAGAGCATTTTGGATGGCATCGTCAAAGAGGGTATTCCCCTGCATCCTTCTGGTGTCGCGCCATATTTTGAGGTTGGCCATCCCTCGGCGCTTTCGAAGCCAGTTGTCCAGGGATTGGTCAAAAATGTCCACCCAGCCCGGGCGATTCCAGAGGCCCACGTTGTCATTATGGGAATAGCTGATGAAGATGTCGTTTTCGTAGCCGGGTATCTGAGCCATCACCGCCGTCCTTTTCAGAAGACTAGTCGGCACTGTATGAAACTGTCCGGCCTGCTATAGATGCGCAGCACCTGCCTTGAGCGAATTTCATTTGGATTCGTGCGGATAACCCGTCGGGCCCCTGTGTGTTCTGATAAATCGCTCTACCTTCATAAGCCATTAGAAACAATTAGTAATCCACAATCCCTGATTGTAAAGGGTGTCTTACGCGTTGCTCAATGGGCTTTACGACGAAGCGTCGGACGGCCGAGGGCTGTCGGAAGACTTGAGCCCGGTTGCTTCCCCCCACTTCGCGTTTTCAACGCCAAGAATGTTCTCGACCCGGGTGACCAGAACCTGAAAGCGGTCCTCGGAGTTGAAAGGCGGGGCCTGGGTCAGGAAAAGGAACTTCTCGCGCTTGAGGCTCTCGGAAGTCATACGGTATTCGACTGAGTTCTCCTGCAAGCGATAGAGGGACAATAGGCCCCCGATGGCGGCTACCGCCACGCCCATGGCTCCCGCGGCCACCTTGATCGCAGCGTGGGCGTCGGCGTAGCCGACCAGGAATGCGATGGCGCAGCCCAGTATGATCTCAACGGCACGGAGTTTCTTGAACCAGCGCTGATTCCACCCGCTTTTGTCGTTCAACCACCGAATCTGAACCTCAACCCGCTCTTTCAGGTATTCATCGGCGTTCATTCCTGACCTCCTTCGCTTTCAGCCCGGATCGCGCAGTTTTAGGGGAGTGCTGTCCAGAGTGCCCCGGAAAATCCCTGAGGCCTTCGTGCTGCGGCAATCAATGTTGCAACTCGATCCCCATCTACTTCAACGCCATGCTAACCCACGCCAACCGGAAATGGGAACTTCAGTGGAGGCGCACCGGCAATCCAAGGATTCCCCGAGATCCTTAGATTTCGCATTTAACGCATCGGTGTAATGATCGGAAGTCAGCTTTGGTTTACAGCTTTAATTTGATTTTCAGTCAGAACGGCGCAACTTGAACTAATGGTGATTGTGACAAATAACAAAAAGAGCTGAGCGAAATTGTTCCGCAACCTTGGTGAAGCCGACATGCGATACTCCTCATTAGGGTTTCGAAAGGTTCGGTGGCTTGTTTCAGCACAAATCCAATTCCCTTGGTCAGCGCTTTTGCAAGATGGTCGTTGCTGAGGGACAGGCGATCCCATCTAATCGCCGTAGAAATCACTCCACGGGATTGTCTGCCAAGCAGGCGCGCCTCGGCGTTTTCTTGCCGGCGGCAGCCAGCGGAAGTCACGACGGGCATGGCCCTCTCCGCGGTGGCCTTCTGGTGGGCACGGCTATTCCAGTCGTACAGAAAGATCTTCTCGAAGTACTGCGCGATGCCGGGATGGTACATGATCAAGCCGGCGTCGCGATTGAACTGCACGCCGTCGCCGGACCAGTTCTGGCTGCTGACGACCACGACCTTCGAGTCGACAATGATGCCCTTGTTGTGGCAGCCCTTGAGCAGCTTGATCTTGTCCGTATCGAATCCTTTGTTCTTCAGTGCTTCAAGCATCTTGCGTGTGTCGCCGTCGCGCAAAATGATCTTAACGTCCACGCCGTGCTTGATGCGGTCGACCATGGCGTCCACCAGTTTGTCGAGCACGCCGCCGTTGGGACCGTAGTTGATGTACTGGTTCTGGAAGAACAGAGTTTTCTTGGCCGACTTCACCAGCGGGATGATGAAGTCGCCGTAGTTGTCGGGCGTCAAGAGCGGCTGGATGCGTACCTTGGCCGCCTTGAGCACAAGCGGCGCAAAGATCTGCACCGGCGTCGGCGCCGCCCGCGTCACCGCCATGGGGCTCCGGCGGCAGGAGCAAGTCGGGTTCCGTCGGCTGCAGGGGCGGCCCGCCGCGCTTCTGCACGCGCGCTGCCTCGGTCATGTCCCATTGGATGTACTTCTCAAACATCTTTGCCAGGTCCGGATGCTCCACGATCACGTGCCATTCGCGGTTGTGCTCGGCGAGCAGCTTGCGCTGCTTGTTCACGCTCAGCTTCGAGGCGTCGGCGTCGGGCTGGTTAGAGCCTTGCCAGTTGCCACTGGAGATCCAGAAGGCCTTGCTGTCGCGGACGGCGACCTTGATGTGGTAGGCATTGGGGTACAGGTTGCCGACGGCGGCCTTGGCAATCTCGCAGCGTTTCTTGAAAGCCGCTTCCAGATCGGCCATGATGTCCGCCTCCGTCATCTCGCCGGCCCGGGCGGTCGAAGCCTTGGGGTCATAGCAAATATCGAGCTCGCCTTGGGCTGCGTCCATGGCGTCCTTGAGGGCGCTGTAAATGTGCGTGGCGGTGAAGTCGTACATCGCAAAGGTGAAGTGATTCTTGATGCCGTCAATGAACTCGTACAACTTCGGCCAGCCGGCATCGGGACTTGCGTGGCAGATCAGGTTGACCGTGTCGTTGACCTCCTTGAGTTGCAATTTCGGCGGCTTGCGGTAGTTCTTGTTGTTGGCGCCGACTCCACGCACGGCGCCACGCGTCGTGGGGACCCTCCGCGTGAGCGACGCCGGGCAGGTAAAACTCCGGTACCGGCGGAGCGGCTGGAGCGCCACGCGTCCTGCGGGCCAGGTGTCGCAGTTGCTCTGCGGGGGTCGCCGGGGCGATGTCCGTTGGGATGCCGTCGATCTCGGCCGGGATGCGTTCCTTGGGCTTGAGCTCGCCCGGCGACAGCTTGCGCAGCACGGTCACGACAATCGCGGGCTGGTCGGTGATCCAGCCGCCGGTGAACTTGAAGCCCGGCCGGATCTCGATCACGTTGGGCATCGCCAGCAACTTCTTGCCGTGCCGGGTGATCGCGGAGCGCACGCCGGCAAATGCCACCTTGGCGGCGGGATGCTGATCGAAATGCGATGAATGAGGATGCGCGGGTTTCTTTGCTTTGGCCATGATTTCTCCGTGGGGGAGCGTGGCACACGATTCCACTTGTGTGGCTTGCACCCTGTGCGGGTTTTTAGGCTCAGGCTTGCCAGTGCGAACTCACCGCGGTTGCACCCAAAAACCTCCAGAATTGCTTGATGAAGCTCTTAACGATTGCCCATCGTTCATCATCAAGTCGGTCCGTGGCGCTGCCCTTCGTTGATCGTGATCGTTCTTCCCTTTGCCTTGGCCATTATTGGAGCAGGAGTCGGCTGATCTTTACCCCCTTTTTACCACGGGAGCTCGCCGCCCTGCTCTTGCGTGTAGTTCGTGAGCCTCGGCCGGGAGGCGGCGGGAACGTCACTTGACCCACGAAAGTGCTGCGGTAGGCGGCAAGACGCTGTGCAATCGCGGCGCGCTGATCGGCCAGGGCTGCCTCATAGATCGTGGCTTTGCCGGCGGCGTACTTGAGGCTCGTAGAGCTCGACGAGAACTTGAAGAACAAAACCTGGGTCAGCTTTGTTTTCGCTTTCAGCTGGAAGCCGATCAATGCGGTTTGCAGGAGCCCGTTCGCGTCGAGCTGGGCCGTCGCAACCTGGAAGCGAGCATACTTTTCGACCCTGCTCTGCTTTTCGAAAAGTGTGATCATGGGGCTGTTCTCGTTCATCGATTGCAGTGCCTCAAGCGCGGTCTTTATAACCACCAATACAGCGGCCTGCGGCCCCAACAGAACAGACAAGACTTGAAGAATGACCTTGTTCGTCTCTACATTCACGGTATTGAACTTGTAATCCTGGAACTGGGTGTCGCTCTGTGCCCATCCGAGCGCCGTGAGGGTTCTAAAATAGGCGTCATACCATTCCCTGACGTTCTCCGGGCTTGTTACAGCCCCACTGCTTGCAAGCTGAGCAAATAGCGTGCAGTTGATGAGGTCCTCGCGTGTCTGGACCGGCACATTCTCAGAGGCGATAATGAGGCCGGAGCCAACAACGAGCGATTGAGCTTCGTTGGCCTTTAGTTCAACAGAAGGCAGGTCAGTCAATGCACGCCTAAGACGAGGAGCGGCGGGAAGCTTGACTTCCTGGATGAACTGACGGGTAAGGTCGGGGGTAATGACAGTCATCGCTCATCTCCTTTCTGGGTCTCTGTAAAAAATTATTGCAGGTGGTGCCGAATTGAAGGACTGAGACAAAAGAAGAACTCCGAACTGCCGCCCAAGTGTTAACTGATTTTTCGGTCCGGCAAAAATTGGAATGAACTGCATGATTTAACACTAATATATTGCAACAAATTTGAGAAAATCAATTTAACTTTATCCCGGGTTCGACCGTCATAGTTACACGAAAACGGGAAAACAACAACATATCAGCAGGATACAGACTGAATGAAATTCAGCGTAGTGCCTATGAAATTATGAGGCCAAATCGACCTTCAGGACGCATTTGGGAGTTCGGTTTCCACTTCGGCGATGCGGACCAGTAGAAGCGCCAGCCAGCAGATAAGAACCTGGGACCGGATAGGTGCTCGGTGAAGGCCTGGCACATCTGCAGCACGGTCATTTTGCTTGCCGAGAGGGAAAGCGCTGGAGTTGCTGCGCGCTTTTTCAACCGGTAATATTTTCTGCGCTCAATGACCGCCTCTTCGATTTCCACCCCGTAAGCCAGCCGGATCTCGTCGACCAACCTCAGCACAGTTTGTTTAGAGCACCCCAGCATCCGTGACAGGTCTGTCAAGCCTGATCCGATCGAAAGCCTCCCACGATACCGGAAGTTCAAAGCTACTTCCGCTCCCAAAGGGTGACTTTGGCCTTCTTTGCGGCGGCTCTCAAGGTCGCATCAAGGGTTGCCAGCGCTATCCCGTTTCGCATGGCCAGGTGCAGATAGGATGCATCGTAGCTGGTGAGGCTGTATTGGCGGGCGATCGGCAAAATACCGGCCATCAGTCCCTCGGCGGGAGGCGGCAGTTCGACCTGGATGGGAAGCTGGCTCAGCAGGGCAATGAAGCGCAGGCTGTCTGCTTCGGTGAGACGCTTTCTGCGTTCCGCCGCAAGCAGCACATTGACCACTTCAAGAGGCCAAATGGGCGGCACCGCGGCCGATGCCACGGAGAGGCTTTCAAGGACCCGATCGGCATAGGCGTTGGACTCGTCCCTGAAACACCAGGCCATCACCACGGAGTTGTCGACGACGAATCGTTGGGCCATTCAGCGCCGCCCCTCTTCGATCAACTCGCGGATGCTCACTTCCCCAAGACTGTGCTGTTCCCTGAACTCCCTTATTTCCGCAATCACGGCGGAGGGATCGCTTTTTTCGGTGCTTTCAGGCTGCTGCAGAACGGCGATGGCCGTTCCATGCTTGGTGATGACGATTCGTTCCCCTTTGCTGATCTGGTCCAGCAACCGCGACAAATGCGTCTTGGCTTCATATGCCCCGACTGTCTTCATGCAGCCACCTCAATAGACTAGTTCGAGACTAGTCTATACACATATATCGCTCCTGTCAAGCGGCGCGTCCTTGGTGTATCAAGGCTTCCTCACGAGGCGATCCGCAGGGTGTCTATAAGGGGCGTTTGATTGACGTAGGGAATGATGAGCCGATAGCGTGCGCGGGTGATGCCGACGTAGACCAAGTTGAGGATCTGCTCCTCGGTCCGGCCCGTGGGCGTGAAGTAACCCAGGCCCGGCCAAAAGACGACCGCGTAGTTTATCCCTTTGGCGCTGGGGATGGTCGCGACGGAAACCCGGTCGGTGGTGTGATGTCGTAGGCTTTCCTGGACCGGTAGCTCTCCGACATCAACTGGCTGAGAGGAGGCCTTCTGCCGAAAAGTTTGACCAAGGACGTGGTTGTGGAGAGCATATTTTCAAAATCGGCCAAGCAGTCAGGCTGCCATGTAGGGGCATTCCGGAGCGTTGGCCGAATTTCACAAAAGCGATCGCTCGAGCACGATCAGTTGCTCTATTCGATCCTGCAGATGGAAGTTTTTACCGATCATTATCTATGTGGGATGTTCGGGCTGGGTGTCTCGGTGATGAACTGAAGAGCAGGGATTTTCAAAGCTCAATTTCAGCAACACAAATCACTGCAGCGCAAATTCGGCCATTAAAATTGACAATCTAGATTTGCAGCAAGATCCCCATATAATCAATAATCGATATTGGACCCCTTTCTTTTCTTCATGTTGGGGACACTCAATTGGGTTTCCAGTGGTTAAATTCCCCGGGCAGGAGACTGATGATTTCGGGGCCGGACATGCTGTAGAGGTCGTAGGTCACATCCAATTGTTGGATGACATCAACAAAGCGGTAAAGCGATCCTGGTGCGGTCTTATTCATTATTGGACCACGTTTGGGTTTATTCTGGAGATTGTCATAATAAAGAATATGCAACGCCTCCATTATTCCTCGATTTGTAATGAAGCTTTGTCGTGTGGCAATTTCATGATGAAAGTGGCTCTCAACTGATAGAGCTGTATGCAGGGGCAGTTTTGATAATTCCTCTCCCCACCCATAAACGGTATAGACCAAATAGGCACCGGATATTAAATGCCGATGACCCGATCGATATCCAGGCTCAGGAATGTGTCGATAGTCTCTTCCTGGTTTGCGTCTTCCTTTATCATTGGCCGGGCACACCTGGTCGAAATAAAAAAGCGACATCCAGCTCCACAAATTGACGTCGTTTATAAGTTTGTCGGGCCGTTCGGGTAACTCTTCATTTGCTGAAAAGGCTTCGGTCGCGTTGTCGATCCAGATCTCTTGTTCCCCTTTTGAAGCAGGCGGATCGTCCATGCCGGGCAATTGGCGCGCAAGTTTTAGCCATAAACTGGGCCAGTCATCATCGCAATCCGGATCGGTGTGTTGATCTTCAACCAGGATGCGAGTCAGAATTTGCCGGAAAACCTCAGGATAAACCAAAGCGAAAAAGCGCTTGTCCGAGCTTGCCACCAGGCTGATCTCGTCCACCTTTTGGTTCAATTTCAAAACCGGCCAATCCCCTTCAAGATCGAGCTGCCATATCTTATTCCCCAGGTCCTCATATTCGACAAACAGGAGCGAGTGGCTGCCGGCCGGCTCGCTGTCAACGCTTTCCGGCCGAATCCTGTCAAGCGCAGCCAGAATGCGTCCATGCGCCGAGGTCCGGTCCACCACTTTGACCCGGAAAAGCGGGGTGGTTTTATCCGAAAAGCGGTTCAGCCGACGGTCATCCGGCCTTTTCTGATTGGACAGGCTTCCAAAATCATACCGCTGGTATGCCGTTCGGTGGTAGGCCTCAGCGTAAATGCGGGCGTTCGACGGGAGTTTGAGATCGGAAATATCGGCATGAAGGTTGAAATATCTCCAGCCTTCAGCATCGCGCAGAATATCCACACGGACATTCGTCCGTTTAATCTTTTTGCGGCCTGTAAAGTTGATTTTTCGGATCATGACCTTTTCTACGGATGAGTTCTCACGCGCAGGTCGCGGTGGGTATCAAAACCCGTCACCTTCACTTTGAAATCGCTTCGGATCACCTCGAATTGGATCGCGTTTTCTTTGGCGAGCATGAGCTTGACGCCATCAGCCTTAACCTGAATTGGTTCTTGGCTCACATCGAAATCAAGAGAAGTGTATTTCTTAAAGGGGTTACCGCTGCGGACCTCATAGGCAATCCAGAGGGTTATAAAGCGTGGGACCTGAGTTGCCTTTGTGCGCCGACTCAGCCGGAAACCGCCCTTAATCGCGCTCAACTGCAGATAGCTGCCGGGCTCAAGCTCGATGATATCTCCGCCCCCGGGCGGCGTATTCTCTTTCCCGGATTTGTCTTGGCCCGGCTTTTCAGCGCTCCCGATCGGTTCAAGCGGCATTGAAAAAATATGCTTCAGCAGGTTCTCGTCGCGGCCTTTTTGGGGTTGGGTCAGAATTTTGACCAGCTCCCGGGGACTGGACTTGACGAAGTCCAGCGTGGCCGGGCCCAGCTTGTACTTGCTTTTAAACTTTTTCGAATTGCGTTCCCATTGCGTGTGGGCGGGGTTTTCCGCATCGCCCAAGAATGCGGAAAGATCGCTGTCTGAAATGGAAACGATCACGCGGATTCCCTTGTGCTTGAGAGAGGCGACCTCAGGGATGGTAATCCCCTGCCGGATAAAATGGTCTTCCGGCTTGTCCAGTTTTTCATCACGTTCGAGGAATACGGAAAAACCGGTGTGGAAAAGCTTGTCTCCGGGCTGCCTTAAAACCGCTACCGGAACGTAGAAGGCCAGCCGGATGCTTTCGGGAAAATCCCGACGAATCGAATCGAGCTGCCCGGCGCCGAACAGGTCCTCGGTGAGCTTGGGACGTTTTCCAGGCTGGGGTTCCTGCAGTTGAATGAACGTTTCTTTCGGTTGTTGAATGGCCCAGCGCGCCAGATCCATCAATCCGGGAAGCCCTTGTTTTTCCGCCCACTGGGATTTCTTGAGATAGTCGTCCAGGTTCAATGCATCCAGACGGATTTTTTTGCCGTCGAACCTGAACTCCACGTTGAGCCGTCCGGCCAAAATCGGAAAAAAATAATGCCGGATAACCGAGTTGGCGCAGCCTCTGAGGTTTATTTCCTTGTCCGGGTAAGGGATTATCACGGAGAGGCCGGGCTTGCCGGTTCGGTCTAATGCAAAATACCTTGAAAACATTTCATGGTAGCTCGGATCTTCGACCGGCAAAGCGAGATGCCCGCTGAAGAGCCCGAAATACCCATATGGTGCGTAGCGGAAACCGTCTACTTTATGGATTTTGAGAACAGATTGCCCCATCAAGTAGGCCCGGCCGTCATCCTTGCGGAAGGTAAGGCCGAAAAAGGTGTTGATACGGGAGGCCGCCTGGAAGACGGTCTTGCCCAGACCCCAACGCCCCAGGTCGGTGAGCTCTTTTTTCGTGCGGCCGATGTTGCGCCAGAAATAAAAAAAGTCGTTCTTTTTGACGTCATCATCCAGGTCATCGTACTGCAGTATATCTCCTTGAAGACCTCGCGTGCCGTAATCCTCTATCACGATGAAACTTAGTGGCTCGACCACCCGCAGCATCGATTCGAGATCGCCTTGGCAGTCGACTCTATTTCCACTTCCGACCCTCACCAATAATCTTTATAACCTAACGGCGTCCCTTTTATTTCCAAAACTTATTTTCTTACCAGCGTCCGCCATCCCCTGTCCCCCATCGCCGTGGTAAAGATCGCTGCCAAGATGTTGGTGGTTGCCTAGACGTTGATGAAGCGAAAGGAGCCCTTTAACCCCGCCCACATTCAAGCTTAGAACGGTGTTACCCTCTTCGGCGAGAGAGCCCGAGCAACAACGTAGAGCCAAACGACCTCTGGAGGGATCCGCCGCAGGCGGACCGAGCCCAAAGCTTGGATAAAGGATGATGGGCACTCCTGGCGGCCACCGCATGGAGATGCCGGATAATCGTAACGATCAAGCGAGGGCTCATCTTCAGGCAAGAGAATCCGCCGAAGAAAAGATCTGAAAATGTGCAGGTGGAGTGTTGCTAAAAATCGGTGAAATCCTCAACCCTTCGTAATCATGCACTAATAAAATAGGCTTGACAGGAGCAGGGTCAGGTGCGCCGCGCAAACCTACGGCCGCCTCCGCCGCCTTCGGACCTCTTCAGCGAAAACTTCGTAAATGTCCCTGCGGTGTCCGACGTAATGGATTTCAACCGTACGCGCGTTCTCATCGATCCGATAAACAACCCGGTAGCGCTTGGCACGATGCGAAAGATATCCCGCCATGTCGCGCTCGAGACGTTTCCCGGTGTGGGGTTCCTGCGCCAGCAGTTCGATTGCCCGTTTCACAAGGGGTTTCAACGTCGGGGGCAGCCGGAGAATCTGACTGCGGCAAACGGCCGCATATACGAGCCTATAGGCACGTGTCACGGCTCTGCCCAGGCCTCCTCGTGGGTCATGACCTTGCCGGCATTAAACTCCCGCGACGATCGGGCCAGGGCCCTGACGACGCTTTGATCGGCAAGGATCTCGATGGTCTCCAGCAGAGACTCGTAGCGGTCCACCGACATCAACACCGACACCGGGACCCCGTTCTTGGTCACCGTGACGGTAATGTCCTCCTCGGCCATCTCCTTCACGATTTCGAGAAGCCCCTTCTTGGCCTGGGTCACCGGAATGATTTTCTGGGAGCCCGCCATATGAACCTCCATGAAATTTATATGGTCATAATAATAGTTTCAACGGCCTCCTGTCAACTCTGACCTCCCTTTGCCAAAGGGATAAACCCTCCCGGCCTCCCTTTTTCAAAGGGAGGGGAAACCCCTGTGCGCTTGTCTCCTGACCGTTGTCGGACGCTATCTCGGGCACGCTGTCTCTTGACTGCCGGGTATCGCTGCCCAATTCTCTTATGAACTTCATATGAGAGGCAGGAGAATTCCATGACGCCCAGCCGCAGACAAACCCGCCCGGACACCGGGTGGAATTTCGATAACAGCTACGCACGGTTGCCGGAGGCTTTCTATGTCCGGCATGAATCCAGTACCGGTGCCCACGCCGAAACTCGTGGTTTTCAACGTAGCGCTGGCACAGGTTTTTGGGGCTGAACCCCGATGCCCTAAAGGGCGACGAGGGCGCCGCCGTTTTCTCGGGCAACAGGATCCCCGCGGGGGCCGAGCCTCTTGCCCAAGCCTATGCGGGGCATCAATTCGGCTCTTTCACCATGCTGGGCGATGGGCGGGCCATATTGCTGGGCGAGCAGGTGACGCCGCAAGGTGAGCGCTTCGACATCCAATACAAAGGGTCCGGCAGGACCCCGTTTTCGCGGCAGGGGGACGGGCGGGCGGCCCTGGGGCCGATGCTTCGGGAGTACATCATCAGCGAGGCCCTGCACGCCCTGGGCATACCGACGACCCGCAGCCTCGCGGTGGTGACCACGGGGGAGCCGGTGTTTCGTGAAACCGCCCTGCAGGGGGCGATTCTCACCCGCACGGCGGCCAGCCACATCCGCGTGGGCACTTTCGAGTATGCGGCGGCGAGGGGCAAACCCGACGAGATCCGGACGCTGGCCGATTACACCATCCGGCGCCACTTTCCGGATCTGGCCGCGGCCGGGAACCCCTATCTTGCCCTGCTTAGGGCCGTCATGGAGCGGCAGGCGTCCCTGGTGGCGCGCTGGCTGCTGGTCGGCTTCATCCACGGCGTCATGAACACGGACAACATGGCCCTTTGCGGTGAAACCATCGACTACGGCCCCTGCGCGTTCATGGACGCCTACGATCCGAATACCGTCTTCAGCTCCATCGATTATTGACGGCCGATACGCCTACGGCCGGCAGCCGCGGATCGCCCAGTGGAATCTTGCCCGGTTTGCCGAGACGCTGCTGCCGCTGATTCACGAGAACCCGCAAGAGGCTGTATCGATGGCAACCGCGGTAATCTCTGGATTTCCAGACACCTTCCGCCATCACTGGCTGGCAGGCATGCGGGCCAAACTCGGACTGCTGAACCAGGAAGCGGATGACGGCGCCCTGGTGGAGGACCTGCTCGATTGCATGCACCGACACGGGGCGGATTTTACCAACACCTTCCGCGATCTGGCATCCGGTTCCCTGCCGGAAGCCTCCGTGTTCCGGGCTCCGGATTTCAAGCAGTGGTTCGAGCGCTGGCAAGCCCGGCTGAAACGGCAACCCGCAGCCTGGGAGGCGTCCCGCCGGCTCATGAACACCCACAACCCGGCGGTCATCCCCCGCAACCACCGGGTGGAAGAGGCCCTGGCGGCGGCCGTGGAGCGGGACGACTTCACGGTCATGGAAAAACTTCTGGCTATTCTGTCCCAACCCCACCAAGACCCGCCGGAACAGGCCGGCTATCACCTGCCGCCGCCCCCTTCGGCGCAGCCCTACCGAACCTTTTGCGGGACGTGAGTCCATCCGGAATTACCGGGCGCCCCTGTTTTAATGCGTTTTATCTCTCAAGCAGTTCGAGGTTATTGGCGGCAGCGATAGCCTCGCCCCGATTGGCCGCTCGGGTTACGGCCGGCTGGCTGATTCCAAGCCATTTCGATACGGCCACGGACGTCATGCCTAAACTGCGGATGGACTTTACCGCGCTCCAGCCGCCCAGGCTGCGAGTAAACCCGCCACCTGTCAGCTCCGGCCTTCTTCCCAGGCGAATTCCCTGTGACACCGCCACATAAAAACAGGGGCGTCCCCACACCGTCTGCGCCATTGGAAAGGCTTACCCGACCTTCGAAGCCGGCCGCAAGTACCTGGCCCCGGGGATGTTCGGACCGTGTGGATACGGCTTCCCTGCAATTCTGGGCGCAAAAATCGCCAAGCCCGATGTTCCGGTGGTCGGCTTTGCCGGTGACGGCGCCTTCGGTATTTCGATGAACGAAATGACCGCCTGCGGCCGACCCGAATGGCCTGCGATTACCATGATCATCTTCCGCAACTATCAGTGGGGTGCCGAGAAGCGGAACACAACACTTTGGTTCGACGACAACTTTGTCGCCACCGAATTGGATCCGGATGTTTCTTACGCGGGCATCGCACGGGCCTGTGGGTTGGAGGGTGTTCAGGCAACCTCCATGAATGATCTATCCGAAAAGTTGAACGCTGCCATCAAGGCACAGATGGAAGAAGGCAAGACCACTTTCATCGAGGTGCTGACGAACCAGGAACTGGGCGAGCCGTTCCGTCGCGATGCCATGAAGAAGCCGATGGTCGTTGCCGGGATTAACCCCGCCGACATGCGTCCTCAACGAGGCGCCTGAAGCATTCAATAGTTCCGGATTTTGCATTTTCATTTTTAAGTGAGGGTAGTAAATTCATCCGGTGAGTGTCACGACAGTTGTCGCTTGAACCATGGGCTTAGCCGTGCCTTGTGCAGGGGGACGCTGTTAGCTCAATAGGTTATTAGAAGTGGTTTCACAACCTCGGATCACGCCCGATGGCAAGGCGCAGGCCGATTCGAACGCGCAGCCACCACGGCAGGTGGTGAGCATTGCGGGAGGCCTGCAACGCTGCCGTCGGGCGTCAGACGGGGTTATGGCACCATTTACAGGAATCAACACCCAACATAGCAAAGGCTCTGCGTATCGTGTAGAATCTCTCCCCAACGCTCCAAAGAGTGATCCCGATCGGAATCGTTCTGGAATATCCTGCCTCTTTCGATGCCCCTCACCATGACATGCTGCAGGGCACCCGCAGCATCGGTTCGCGACCGCCTCGGCATGAGATACCGTCACTACTTCCAAGCCTCGCCTGTCGACTTTAACAGGGTGTTGAAAGACCGCGCCTCGAACCGTGATCCGGCGTTGTGCGGCTTTTGTAAATGCTCACCTATCAATCAATAGGCTGCGCTTTCCAAAACGCCGCACGCCATGTCCAACGGCCCAATACTTGTTTTTCAACACCCTGTTGATACTCAATAACTTCTTTTTTCCGTCCTAAAAGTTCAGGAGGAGCAACCAGGATTTTCTAGTATCATTTCATTGTGGAAGGTAACCATGTGATAATGGCGGGAAAAATAATAACGAGAATAAGACCCAGAATGTCTAAAAACATAAACGGAATTGATCCGATCGTTATATCTTTCAAAGTAATATCTGGAGGCGCTACCGACTTCATCACATAGAGATTCAGCCCCAATGGAGGTGTGATCTCAGCTAGCTCCATATTCACCACGAACATGACTCCGAACCAGATAAGATCAAAACCGATTTTCTCCATTAGCGGGGCTAGAATTGGCACGGTGACCATTATTATGGCGGCAGGATCCATAATACAACCAAGGAAAAAGAGAAGAAAGTTTACCGCGATCAGAATAGAATATGGGGAAACATCAAGGCTAGTGGCCCACGTTACCAAGGATTGCGGCACTCGCAGGAAACTCAAGGTATACCCAAATGCGGAAGCAGCCACTAAAATCCACATGATGAAACAAGTGGTATGGGCCGTCTTCTCAAAAGCATCCCTGAGGCATCTAAACTTTAACCTTCTGTAACCGGCTGCAATGAGCAAGGAAGCAAAGCATCCTACGCCTGCCACCTCTGTCGGAGTAGCAACCCCAAAGTATAAAGCAGAAAACATGAAAATCGATAAAAGCAGCAAAGGTAAAATTTTCCATATTGCCTTTAAGCGTTCGCCCCACGTGAAGCTTTCTCGTGCAGGTGCCATATCGGGGTTAATGGCCACTCGGATGATAAAGTAAAATATCCGTAGGAGCGTTAACATGATACCGGGTATAATGCCGGCGATAAAGAGTGTTCCAATAGATACTTCGGCAATGATGCCATAGATTATCAGCAAAATACTCGGGGGTATGAGCACTCCAAGTGCCCCTCCAGCGGCGATGGACCCAGTGGCCAAGCGTTTATCATAGCCACGTTGAACCATCTCGGGAACCGCCATACCGCCAATGACGGCCGTGGTGGCGGTACTGGCGCCGCAGACTGCTGCGAAAAGAGTACAAGCGAATTGAGAAGCAATGGCAAGTCCTGCCGGCAAGCGCGACATCCATTTGTTAAGCGCATCAAAGGCATCCCTGGCGGCTCCCGATACAAGGATCATCTCCGCCATAAATATGAACAAAGGAACGGCTCCAAGTTCAAATGAGTTAATCTTACCGTAAGCCAGCGTACCGAAGAGAAATAAAATCTTCGGTCCCATCAGTGAAATACCGAGAGCCAATGACAAGAACCCGAGGCTGTAGGCAATGGGAACTCCCATACCCATCAACAGCAATAGACCCACTGAAGCTATCAGCAGAATTGAGTACCATTCCATTTCAGCCTCTTTCCGGCCTTAACAGGTTCACATTTTTAATTAACTTTCCTAAGAGCGCAAGACACAAAAGGAATGAGCCAAGGGGGACCAGAACCTGGGACGGAAACAAGGGCCACTGCATGGCCTGAGAAGATCTCGAGCCGACTTCTAACGACTTAAGCGCCAAGAGAGCACTTTGCCAGGTCACCACACCTCCCCAACAAAGTCCAATCAGCGAAATGATTACATCGACCATGGCTTTGAATTTACCCTTAAACAGGTTGTATATGAAATCGACCCGGATGTGGTGTTCATGGATTTCAGTATGTGCAGATGCCAAATAGGTCATACCGACCAACAAGTAGCCGTTTAATTCGAGTGACCAATCCGAAGGAGAATGCAGTAGGTACCTGCCAATAACCTCGCGCAAAACTGAAATCATCATCACGAAGGCTAAACTTCCGCCAATCCATCCCATTTGGTCGGAGAGCTTTTCCAAACGCTGAAAAAGACACCTTTCCACATTCATGATAAAATAATCCCCTTCCCGCTCACCAGAGCGCGCTGCGGCCCCCCTCAGCATGAAAAAGAATGGCTATTTCTGAGAATTATAGCGCTTCTGAATAATTTGTCGAAGCTCCTGAGCCTCTTTGCCAAAACCTTGCGCTTCGTTCTGCTTGACATAGGTGTCCCAAAGGGGTTCTGTGGCATGCTCCATTTTTACAACATCTTCTTTTGGAAGAGTGTAAAATTCTACACCATATTTTTCTTTCGCTTCTTTGCGAATGGCCTCATCGTCATTCTCGACGAACGAAATCCATTTGGGGACGATCGCACGAGCACTGTCTATAATTAACTTCTGCAGTTTTGGATCGAGGCTGTTCCATTTATCCAAGTTCATCCAAGCGAGCACCCATGAATGGGGAAAAAGTGGAGGATTCACGACTTGATCACAAACTTCCCACATCCTGTATGTTTTTAGCGAGTATGTACCCATAATGCCCGCGTCGATGATTCCCTTTTGCATGGCGGTATAATACTCACCGCCGACAGTCGCGACGGGGGAGCCGCCGATTGCTTTCACTGCAAAATTCGGCATCCCGCCTCCAGCTCTGATTTTAAGCCCCTGAAAGTCCTCGAATTTCTGGATTTTTTTTGTTCGTTTCCCAATTTGAAAATTCTGGGGGCCGAAAATTATAGGGAAAAGCGCCTTTACATTAAACCTTTTCTGATAAACCCTATCGATAATTGCTGCCATGGGTGAGTTCCACCAAAGGTCGTAAATATCTTGATAATTTTTAAAATTGGTTGGCATAGCACAGACATCAGCAATGCCTACTTGCCCACCAAAGAAAGGAGGGTAGGCAACGAGCATATCGATGAGGCCTTTTGATAGGGCGTCCAATGTTTCCTTCGTTGGAACAGGTTCGCCTCCCCAGTGAGTCTCTATGTCAATCATTCCTTTGCCTTGCTTATTTAATTCTTCAAGCCACATGCCTACCGTAGCTTTTTCACCTAAACGCACGTGGGATGCAGTATAGACATTTTCGAAAATAATTTTAACCGGTTTGTCAGCGGCCAGGAGGCTACTCCCGAAAAGCAACAACGCACAAAGACAGGTCTGGAAACAGATAGCCAATTTTTTTTTCATCGCTTGTCTCCTTTTGGTGGGCGAATCGAATGTGAGGTATTAATGCAGATTCCGAACTTATCCACCTCCTTTCATTGCTGCGCCTCCTCAGAAAGTTATGCGCGCTACTGGTTTATTATTTTGTGATCTCAACCAATCCTCGATTACCGTCAACCTCCACCAAATCTCCTTTCCCATGATCTCCATGTTGAATATGTTGTTTTAATCACTCAATAACCTTTATTTTTCTGAGCTCACTAACTTGATCGTCGGAAAAATTCAGGATGTCCTTAAGAACCTCGTTAGTATGCTGCCCCAATAAAGGTGCCGGAGTATAGACCTCTGGAGGCGTTTCTGACAGGTTGATTGGAGATCCTATTACCTTAATCTTGCCGGCAATCGGGTGATCGACTTCGCGGATCATCTTCCTATCTTCCACTATATGCAGGTCTTCTACGACATCTTTAACGGTATATATCGGCGCACACGGAATCTTACGCGCTAAAAGAAAATCGACTACTTCTTTCACATCCCTTCGCAGTGTCCAGTCTTCCACAACTTTTTTAACTTCTTCATGGCTCTTCACGCGATCATAATTGTCTTTGTATTTCTCATTATTGAGCATATCTGCCCTATCAATGGCCTTGCAGAATGCTTCCCACAGTTTGTTATTGCCACAAGCGATAACAACCCAGCCGTTTTTCGCTTTAAATGTGTCATAAGGATAAATGAATTCGTAACGGTTTCCGGTTCTTTTTGGCTCTCTTTTTTCGACCAAGTAAATCTGAATGATTGTTTCCATCGCGGAAACGACGGAATCGACAAGCGCAATATCAACCTTTTGCCCTGGTCTTCCGTTTTTTATGGCGATGAGGCTGCTCAGGATTCCGATGCAAGCACATAGCCCGCCAAGAATATCTGCAATCGCGGTGCCCGTCCTGGTGGGAGAGCCGTCCGGCCAACCGGTCACGCTCATGATTCCTCCCATGGCCTGCCCAACGATATCGTAGCCCGGAAGATTTTTTTTGGATCCCGACTGGCCGAACCCCGAGATGGATGAGTAAATTATTTGGGGGTTCATTTCTTTCAGTTTATCATACCCGATGCCAAGATTATCTAGCGTTCCTGGTCGAAAGTTTTCTAAGACGACGTCGGAACATTTGACAAGATCAAGAAAAATCTCCCTTCCGCGGATATCTTTCAAATTCAAAACAAAGCTTTTCTTATTGCGGTTCAGGTTCATGAAGTAGGCACTCTCACTACCGATGAACGGGGGATAGTTTCTGGAATCATCGCCATGTCCCGGAACTTCGATCTTGATTATCTCAGCCCCCATGTCGCCCATAAGCATTGTGCAAAACGGTCCCGCCAAAACCCTCGTTAAATCGAGGACCCGAATTCCTTGAAGTGCCCCTAAATTTTTTTGCGAGTTATCCATCATTCCTCTATTGTCTATAGAAGTGGTTTTATAACCCCGTCTGACCCCCGATGGCGGTGTTGCAGACCTCTCGAAATGCTCACGTACTGGCGTGGTTGCTGCGCTTTCGAATCGGTCTGCGCCTTGCCCTCAGGGGTGATCCGAGGTTATGAAACCACTTCGAACCTTAAAAAAGTCAGTATAATTCGTCGATGAAGCTGGAACAGCCCAGTCAATCCTTCAACCGATGCCCAATCTTGAACGAAATTTCCTTTGCGGCAGCTGTGACATTCTCTGCGAACTCCGCAAATACACGCCGGCCTGGGCGTCTTGCAGTAGACCATGCTATGTTGATACCTGCAAACGCCTCCCCCGTGTAATTGATAATAGGCGCAGCCACCGCTCTTAAGCCTTTTTCCAATTCTTCGTCGTTTATGGCATACCCTATGGACCTGATTTCCGCGAGTTCTTGTTTCAGTGACATCTTCGATTTAATCGTGCGCGCTGTTTTAACTTTGAATTCAAGGCGGGAAATAATTTCATCCTGGCGATCAACCGACAAAAAAGCCAGAATCGCCTTGCCTAGGCTCGCGCAGTAAACCGGTAGTCTGTCTCCAATGTTAATATTTGTATTCACCAAGTAGTCGGACATGATTCTTTCGACGAAAATAACCTCGGTGTCGTTCAATATCGCAAGGTTAACTGTCTCTTGGGTGTCGTTTCTTAATTTCAACATTATTGGCAGCGCAGCCCTGCGCAGATTCATGCCTTTAAGAGCGGTTAGCCCCAGAGACACGAGCCTGGGGCCCAGCTGATATGCTTTGGTGTTCGGGTCCTGTTCCACCAGCCCCAGATCGCGCATAGTTTTCAAAAAGCGGAAGCAGGTAGTTTTGGTATAAGCAGATCTTTTGGTGAGTTCTTCGAGATTTAAGGGGGCTGCGTCTGCTGAAAGGCAATTCAGGAGGTTAAAGCACTTTTGAATTGATTGGATGTTGTCTTTCTTATTCATATTCCGCATTCCGGAATATTTATTGTTTTTATTACGCATAGTGGAACTATCAATTGACCTTTGTGTTGTCAACATCTTTTTTATGCCAACTATGATTATTGAACCATCTGAGGGTAAAAAGGGTTCAAGACTGTGGCCATCGAAGCGTTTTTCAGATAACGACTGGAAACTTGGTATTTTTTAAGGCGTTCGGTTCAGTAGCTTCCTGCATCGATTCTTTGGAGGGACTCCAAAGAATTTGAATTTATTGGAAAAGGTGACCGCATCAGCGATGGCGTCGATTGTACCAGAGGGCATAGCCCGTTAAAAGACGCCTCATGACGGTGGAGATCGGCACTGGCCCGGTTCACAGACCTTACTTGAGGCTGCCATCAGGGGTTCTTCAATCTCACCGTGAATTTGACGCCCCCTTTTTCTCTGTCGATGACTTTCTCGACATTGGCAATCAGTTTCTTTCCTTCCTCCCAATAACCCTTTGTACTGACGACAATTTCGCCGTTCTCGACTTCTACTGTCGTCGCAGGGAACTCTGCCACCATGGCCGCCTGCACCTGAGCAGCGAGGAAGAGGATGTCTATCGCCTTCTGAGACTCGGGTGTGGCCTGAAACGAAGGCCGACTCGCCGCCTCGGCGATAATCTCAACCGCATCGTCTGTGGTGAGGGACTTGATGTGGATCACCATATCGTAGAGGCTGGGATCGGAGGTGTCGATTCCGTATAGGTGCTGGCTCCACCGGCGGCGCTCGTCATCGTCCTTCATGAGGGTCTTTCTGGCCTCCTCGGGCGAGATGCTCTCCAGCCTCCGCATCTCCTCATCTACGCGGTCTTCAAGGTCCGCCATGATTCTGACTTTTAGGGCATGGGAGACCCCTTGCACGAAAAAATGGCCGGCCAGCCCGTGATAGATTACGTTGTCCTTTTGGAGGTAATGCAGCAGGGCTTCGCGGATGAAAGCGACGTACCTTTCTTTTCCGTATGTAAAACGGTCCAGGATGGAAGGCGCATCATGAATGGCGCGGCTCAGTTTGATTTCAGGTATGTTGAAATGCTCGGAAGAGTTCAAGATGATCTCTCGGGAAACGCAAACGTAACCCAGTTTCGCGCACAACTTCTCAGCCACTTCTTTTCCGTGGCTGTAACAGCCTCTCGAAATAGTGATAATGGGCATAGGTCCCTCCTTGTTCGGCGAAAACCGTCCCACTTGGTCTTGTTTCCATGGATCACCAGAAAAGAGCGAGGAGTATTTTTGCACCGACCAACACCAGAGCCACAGCCAGACTTCGAATGATCCATTCCCCTTTGATTTTGCTGGAAAGATACGCACCCAATTGAGCGCCCACCAGCATCCCTATGCCGATGGCTGCGATGCGGTGCACCCCATGGTGAAATGAACCGAGGAAGATGTGCACCAGGGTGGCGATGAAGGTCAGACTGGCCACAATCAACTGGGAAGTACCTGTCGCAATGGCGACGGGAAAATTCATGACAAAAATGAGTAAAGGCACCACCAAACTACCGCCCCCGATGCCCAGGAAGCTGGCTGCAAAACCAAGAAAGAGGAAAAGTCCCATTCCCAGTATCCGGTTGGATTCATATTCATAGACGATTCCGTCCACGGCCACCGTGCTGTGACTTATTCCCGAGGTAAAACGGGAGGCTACGCCTTTCCACTCGCGGGCAGTATGCGATTTCGGCCTCACGAGCATGAACAGGGCCAGACCGATTAAAAAAACGCTGAAGAGCCCTTCAAAGAATCCACGCGCAATGGTTGCCGTAGTGAGAACACCTGCGATTGCACCGGGAAGCGTTGCGGCGGCAAACAGCAATCCGGATTTGTATTCAATGCGTTTCATCCTGGCATAGGCTGTGGTGCCTGAAAGGGTGTTGATGAGAACGACAGCTAACGAAATAGCCGTCAATTCATGAGGCTGCTCATGCGGATAAAGCCAGAGCAAGAGCGGCATCAGGACGAACCCGCCCCCGGCGCCAATAAGCGTGCCGTAACAACTCACACCGAATCCCAAAGCGATGAGGCCGATATACTGAAGCGGAGTGTAATTCATTGCCATCGAATCCCTTCTCAGAGGATTGCGATTCTGGGCGTTTTTCAAAAAAAAGGAATTAATTTGGGCATTCCGGACGAAGCCGGCCACCGATTCCGATCGAAATTAATTCAGACAAGCCGGCGAATCAATGCAGGGGAGTGCGTATTTCAGCGAAAAAATCGACGGTATAAGCCGCGCAGCCCCTCATCACTCCTGCTCAATGAAGGGGCTAAAAAATATTGAATAAGTGAACAGCCGTGTTTTGTCCTCGTAAAATTGACAACCAGGCTTTGTTACTTAAGTTTATCAACATAACCGAGGGTCAGCAATGAAACGCAAAGCTATTTGACCGCTGTATGTTCTCTTTGTTTTTCATTTCCCACCTTCGACTCTACAGTTAAAAGAATGGATCCTAAATAAGGAGTCCAAGAGATGGATAGTCAAGGGTTGCGTGCAGTCCAAATGCCGATTAAGAAAAAATATATGCATGACCCTCAGGCCGCGGTGTATAATTTGCTTGCTCAGGGCCGCTTGAATCAGAATCGCATATCGGTCCAAATCCAGTCCGGCCACGGACGCGTCGAGGCTGGTTTGCATTCAGCAACCGGTGGCGATGGAAGTTTCGCTTGCTCCGGAGATATGCTGCTGGAGGCTCTGGCAGCATGCGCTGGTGTTACGCTGTGCGCTGTAGCAACTGCCATGGGCATCCAGATCAAGGATGGCACTGTCACTGCAGAAGGTGAACTAGATTTTCGAGGGACACTCGGGGTGTCCAAGGAAGTCCCCGTTGGGTT
This sequence comes from uncultured delta proteobacterium, assembly GCA_963785045.1. Taxonomy (GTDB): domain Bacteria; phylum Desulfobacterota; class Desulfobacteria; order Desulfobacterales; family SpSt-501; genus SpSt-501. Next base: position 43,297 of record CAWAUC010000028.1, read on the forward strand.
CAAGGCAATACGGCTCAACTTCGACCTGGATGCAAATGTTGACCCTGATCAAATGGCAAACTTGATGAAACTCACCGAGAGGTACTGCGTTGTACATAGTACTTTGAGTCATCCACCGGACTTATCTATAAGCTGCAGTCAGCAGAAACCAGCAGAAACGTAATTTGTCGGATGGTATTCAAGATCGCCAACAATTCAAAATCATAGCAGATTCTTTCTGTATATCATAGTCTTAACCCTGTCGGATAGTATGTGAAGTGCTTCGAGAGCCAACTCGCGTTGATGCTGGGGGACGCTGTTAGCGTTATTAGAGGAAATCCGCTTTCCTCTGCGACCCTCTGGCCGCGGGAAGCGGAGTCACTTACGGAGAGAATCGATATAGCAAAGGCTCTGCGTATCTTGTAGAACCTCTGCCAATCGCTCCAAAAAGTGATCCCGATCGGCATCGTCCTGGAATATCCGGCCTCTTTCGATGCCCCTCACCATGACATACTGCAGGGCACCCACAGCATCGATTCGCGATCGCCTCGGCATGAGACACCGTTACTACTCCCAAGCCTCGCCTGTTAGCTTTAATACTTAACAACGTACCCTTTCACCTCTACCACGTTCCTCTTGCCTTCTCTGGCTAACTCGTTTATATCTCAATTAATTCTGCCTAAACAAAGAGATTCTCCGCGAATAGCAATTAAGCCCTCGCGAATAGTTTTTTACCCAGAGAGGAGGCTGAAATGCAAATCCTTTCCAGGTGTTGGCGATCCCTGATCTTCTCGTCGCTTTTTCTTATTTCGTCAGCATCGGCATTTCAAATACAACCGGTCGGGACGGAATATGATCAAAAGCTTGCCCAGTTGGATGAATCCAAAGCAGAGAGGCTATTAGCGAAAATTGCCGACAGGGGGGCTGCAATATTTCTTGAACCCGTCCACGAAGAGATAACAATGTGCCCTTTCACCTACAACAGATATTAGGTTCGACTATTAGAAGCTGTTTAAAACCGGCATGTCTGCTGCTGTGGTATTGCGGCCTTGCTTGCCTGCCCTGCTGCATTAACATGTGAGATAAAATCCATGCTCGTCACGACGCAAGTCGGCGGCCGGTCGTTTCGTGCTGCCGTCCAGGCCGGCTGAAAGAAGATGACCATGTATTACATAAACAATCGATCCCGCAATCCGTACTTCAATCTGGCCCTCGAAGAGTACGCGCTGCGCTTTCTGCCCAAGGATCGCTCCTATTTCATGCTGTGGCAGAACGATCCAGCCATCATCATCGGCGTCAGTCAAAATACGCTGGAAGAGATCAATCCGATGTTCGTTAAGCAAAACGGCGTGCATGTCGTCCGTCGCCGATCGGGAGGCGGCGCGGTCTACCACGATCAAGGCAATCTGAACTTTTCATTTATCACGGACCGGGCAGGCGGTGGGGCCTTTGATTTTAAAAAGTTCACTTTGCCCGTCATCCGTATCTTGCACAAACTGGGTATCAGCTCGGCCTTCAGCAACCGCAACGATCTGGTGATCGAAACGCGCAAATTTTCGGGCAACGCCCAGTATGTGTCCAAGGATCGCGTGCTGCACCACGGCACTCTGCTGGTGCACTCCAACCTGGATCACCTGCAACACGCGCTCACCGTCTCCAAGGACAAAATCCAGGCCAAAGGCATCCGTTCGGTCAGAAGCCGTGTCACCAACATCAGCGAGCATCTGGGCGAAAAGATTCCCGTGGAGCAACTCAAGGCTCTGCTGCTGGCGGCCATCGCCGAGGAGGAAAGGGAGATGGTTGAATACCGCCTTGCGGCCCGCGACCTGAAGGGGGTTCACCGGTTGATGCAGGAGCGCTACCTTCGCCGCGATTGGAACTTCGGCCCCTATGCCCAATTCAACGTCCGCCGCAGCTACCGTTTCCCCGCTGGCAAAGTGGAAGCGCGCATCGGCGTCACCGGCGGCAGATTGGAGCGCTTGAAATTTTACGGGGACTTTTTCTCGCACGGCGACCTGAGCGAGTTCGAACAGCGCCTCATCGGCCGCCGCAGGGAACGGTCTGAAATAAAGGATGCGCTGGAAACGCTGGATGTGGGCCACTATTTCCATGGCATTAACAGGGAAGGATTGCTCGATCTTTTGGTCTAGTGTTTGGTCGACCTTGGGTCTCCGGCGGGCAGCCTTTAATGCGGTTCGCAGATTGCACGAATTCGCCGTTCAGGTCGAAATATTATCCCCAATCCGGCAATTTCAAGAAAAGGGGCCGTTATGAAAGTTGGAATTATCGGCTGTGGTTTCGAATGTCGTTCCCCGGGTTCTTGAGCACGCGCCGGATTCTATTCTGCTGGTGGTCTCTAATCCGGTCGATATCATGACCCAGGTGGTGACGAAAATCTCCGGCCTTCCATCCAAACGCGTCATCGGATCCGGGACCATCCTTGACACCGCACGTTTTCGTGCTCTCCTGGCTGAGCATCTCTGCATTGCGCCCCATTCCGTCCATGCGTATGCATTGGGGGAACATGGAGATTCGGAGGTATTGGCCTGGTCGACCGCCAAAATCGCCGGCGTGCCGGTTGCTGAATTTGCAGACCAGATTGATCGTCCGATAACAGACAAGACCATCGCAGGCATCGACGACGGTGTCCGCCGAGCCGCTTACCGTATCATTGCAGGCAAAGGGGCGACCTACTATGGAATCGGAGCCGGAATTGCCAGGGTAGCAAGAGCCATCCGCGATGATGAAGGTGCCGTGCTGACGCTCTCCAATATTGAAGGCGTGCACGGCGTGTGCCTTTCCCTACCACGGATTCTAAAAGCCAAGGGAATAGAAACCACCATCCGGCCGATGCTTTCCGAAGAGGAGCAGAACGCCCTGAATACAAGTGCGAATATTCTAAAAGACGCAGCTGCCGTGCTTAATTTTTAACACTGACCTCAAAAGTTGCAGTCGCGCTGAGCGCTGAGGACACTGTTAGCTTATTAGGTTATTAGAAGCCATCTCAAAATAGCAGATCACAGCCGGGGGCAAGGCGCACACCGATGAAAAAGCGCAGCAACCGCGACTGGTTGTGAGCACTTTCCACTGGCCGCGGGAAACGCAGTCACTTATTGAGGGAATCGATATAGCAAAGGCTCTGCGTATCTTGTAGAATTTCTCCCAAGCGCTTCAAAAAGTGATCCCGATCGGCATCGTTCTGGAATATCCTGCCTCTTTCAATGCCCCTCACCATGACATGCTACAGGGCACCCACAGCATCAATTCGAGATCGCCTTGGCAGGCGACACTATTACCACTTCCGACCCTCACCGATAGACTTTATAACCTAACGGCGTCCCTTTTATTTCCCAAACTGATTTTCTTACCAGCGTTCCCCCCTTCCCCAGCCCGTAAAGGATCCGCAAGGCGGTGCCGCCGTAGAAGGCCGCCTTATCCAAGGTAAGATCTAATTCGCTTTTAACCAGTCTACTTTCATGAGTTGACTGGTCTCCAACGTGGGAACCGACAACGCTGCATTGTTATTACCCGTCATAGTGACAGCCGTTCCCGAGCCGAGATTGACGACGGTAAAAGGCGTTCCGCTCAAGCCGGCGATACCTTCATCAAAGTAAACGGCCTTCGTGTCTGTAAGACTGGTGAGAGAACCATTGACCGAGGGGCGCTCGACGACCCATTCGGCAGAATTCCCCACCAGCGTCGTCCCTTTCGGGGCCGTGATTGTGAAGGAGGTGCTGACTCCGCTACTTTGGTTGGTGAGATAGATTGTTGCCGTTGTTGTAGAATTTACGCAGATCAGGCAATACATGATATCGCCTGGCGAAACGGAAAAATTAGTAATCGCAACTTCGCCGGACGGAAACCATTCCCACCACACATACACCTGCTTGATTGAGAAAATCACATTGACGATCTCGGTTTCGGTTCCGGCCTGAAGCACATCATTTGATCCCCAGCCATCTATGCCGACCCATTCCGAGGCATAATAAATTCCGAATCCCGGTGCGTGTGGATTCGGGACGGTCCACTGCCCCGCTACCCAGCCAAAGGTCCGTTTGGCAGGAGCCAGTGCAACACTACCGGACCAGTTCGTACTGGTGGCATTCGCGACCCCTTTGGGCGCAACAATCTTAGTCCGTGTGCTTCCGGGTTTTATCGCAGGACCGTGCGACTTCCCTTCAATTTCGCGAAAGATAGGTATGATCCAGGTGCGCGGGCGTGACAAGGCTTTGTCCCACATCTGCCGCAGCTTCGGCTGGGTTTTCTTATCTGGTTTGGAAGGAAAGCCGTGATGCAGTAAGAGACGCGGCGTTGCGACGAGTGGGTCGAATTCCGGAGGTGGTGACTCGTAGGTGCGAATGGTAAAGCCCTTCGAAGTTTTGGTAATATACTCGTTCTTTCCTTTTTGACCGGTTGAGCGTTTTGTTTTCATAATCCCTCCTAATGTCATAGGTCGTTCTGTATTCTCGCACCGCGTGTTCTTTTTTTACGGTGCCCCTAGCCGGAATGGAGAGTTTATCTGAGGAATAATGACACTAAGGGCTGCTTCGCGGCATCTGCGGACCTGACCTTTTCCGGGAAGCCTCCGCCGGGATGTCATCGTGGAGGCTTCCCGGAGAGATGGGGATGCGGTGTTCAAGGCCGATTGCTGCTAAGCTGTTATGGAAATATCCCTCATCACTTCTTCTCGTAAATAGTTCCAGGCCATATTCATTTCTTTTAGTATGGGTTTGCAATCGGGTGCTTCCTGACCCCTGAACCTTTTGACCGCACATCCGCCTGCGCAGATGAATCGGACCTTGCAGTTGGAGCAAGCCGACAGGTGCACCAGGTCCTTGGTGTACCATTCTTCAAGTTTAGTCTCATGCAGTTCAAGTTGGGGGACGTATGACCCGACTTTCAGCTCTGGGTCGCCCGCGGCTTCCAGGCAGACATAGATATCTCCCCGGGCATCGAAAATATACATACCGAGCACGGCTTCACAGCGATAGAGCACCGGCATCTTGGGTTCCTTCTTTTCGATGAGCCTCCTGATGTAATCGAACCCCCGGAAGTGTTCTATGCTGAAAACCTTGGCCAGTCTTGGATCTCGATTAAAAAGAGTGAGCATTTTCTCAAGGAGTTCACCCTCGTCTGAAATCGCGCCGTATCCTCCCAAGTCGCTGTTGTCCGTAACCGGCGAAACATAACAGTGAAAATTTTCTGCCTCTAACCACCCCGAAGATAGAATAAATGCTCCTAGGTCACCCATGTGATCAACATTCTCCCGATCCAAATTAACCCGGAGAGACAGAGGCAGTCGCTTCTTTATGGCTGCATTCACCCCATTTTCAATCCGGTGGAACGAGCCGCTGCCATTGATGAATGCACGCCGGCTGTCGTGCACTTGCGGGGGTCCATCAATTGTAATCTGAATGTCCGTGATCATTTTTGTGCCGGCGAGCAAGTCGACAAATTTCTCAAGCTCCACGCCATTTGTTGTGACAGAATAACGCAACCCTCGTTTCTCGGAACCCTGGATGATGCGCTCCAATACCTCCCGTTGACGATTCGATCTCAGCAACGGCTCACCGCCTGCAATGGAAACGCCTGGGACCGGCGCCGTTTTTCCAAATTCTTCTTTTAACTCTCGCATGCCCGCTTCTATCTCATCTATCGCCCGAAAGGCCAGATCCACCATTTCGGTCGTCATCAAACCGCCTCTGTCGTTCAATTCCCGTTGAAAGCAGTAAGGACACCTCAGGTTGCACGCATAAGTAGGGAGAAAACCATACTGGCTTCCGCGGCGGCCGAGGACGATGGCTTCTCGTCGTCCGGCGGTTTCAACGTATTTTTGAATCAGCGCATCCTCTGCTTTGCCGGTCGAGTAAAGGAAACCCTTCTCGATTAAGTGGTCCAGAATATTGGAACGGGAGTCGTTGCTGACTTCGATCACCTGTGGATTTTCCAACATTCTTAATAATGGATGAGGGATGGATGAATCGTAAAAATCCACCTGGCCGTGAAAGAGATTCTGGAGAATATATATGGGCTTCTGGTCTGGCGGCTGGATCTGAAACACGACGTTATATTTGCTCGGCCACAGCTTCATCACATCCCTCCTTTTGATTGACGTCTCCCTCACGTGCTGCGGGGGTCGGCGTCCCTGAAATGTTCTCCCAATGCTGTCGTGCTCAGGCGTGGAATAGATGGAACTATGTGATCCTCACGCAGCAAAAGCTCACACAGCAGCCATGGAAGCAACAGGATAGCGCGGCAAGCTGCTCCCGCATCAAGCTATCCATTTTTGACCGGAAACCTTCGATGGAACCTCTAAGGACTGGGTCCCCATCCAGGGTCAGGCGAATTTCACCGATCTTGGTATCCCCAACCGCGGATCGCACTAGAAGGTTTTCCTTGCCCTTCTTGGTATCTTCTGCCATAGAGCCCTCCTTTCCCAAGTTAGTCCGAGCCGATTCCTCCGGCCGGCGGTTAAATCCAGCGCCACACCGTAGCGTCTCTTTTACACGAGTCCAAGCGTATGAATCGATAGGGTCAACTGTGTATTTTTCGTCTACAGGCACCTTGTTTTTGACAAGCTCACCGGAAATGAGGTGAGAGACGCTGGGGGAAAGCGGTGCTCAGAACGATGCCTTGGCCATTCGTAAAATTTGGCACTTCTTGAGAATCAGATAGGGCAGCAGATTAAGTATGTCGTGAAGCGAATTTTCCAATGCGGGTGAACTGTCACTGCACTAAAAAAAATTACTTGTGACCCTCAATGGCCGTCAGTGCGATTAGACGGTGCTGCAGGAATATTCCAGGCGGGCTTTTCGTGGCGTGCAAAACAATTTTAAGGAGGGAATCCATCGTCAAATAGAATAAGTTACGTCTTTGCTCCCTCTAATTAGCAAATAAGGCATTAAAGATAGACCGTCTCCATTATACCCTTCTGCCGGTTGTCGGCAGGGTGCCTCCTCTGCAGGTGCGGCTGCCGGAACACGCGGCATAGCCCTTTCCGGCGCGGCCCGCCTGCAAGAACACACTCCGCATAAAAACCGAAAGGCCGTGGGGGGCAATCCCTCCCGCGGCCTTTCACATTGCCGCAAGCAATTCCCTGCTGCCTCATTTACCCTGCCACCACCGGAAGATGCGGTAGTCGTCCAGCATGCGCGGCTCCTTCTTCACGCAGGCGAGCGGCGGGATCAGGTTCAGCTCCTTGACGTCGCGCACCGACTGGGAGCGCACCAGGGAGTTGAGATTGGCGAGCATGGTGGCGGACATCCGCGCCCGCGTGTCGGCGTCGGCCGTGGCGCTGTGGGGCGTGAAGATGAAGCGCAGGTCCGGCCGCTCGGCGGCGATCTCGCGGAACTCGTTCAGCGTCTGCGCGGGGATGGGCTCGTCCTCATAGACGTCGAACGCGAGGTGGATGGCGATCTCCTTGGTCTTCAGCAGCCGGATCAGCGCGGCGGTGTCGACGATGGCGCCGCGGGCCGTGTTCACCAGAAGCGCGCGCGGCCGCATCAGCCGCAGGAGGTGCTCGCCGACAAAGTGCCGGGTCTCCTCGGCGAGCGGGATGTGAATCGAGACGATGTCGGCGGCCCTGAAAAGCTGCTCGACGTCTTCGTAGTAGGTCAAATTGGGAAACTTTTCCTCCAGTTCGGCACTCTGGAAGATGTCATGGTAGGTGACGTGGATGCCCCAGGGCGCCACGCGGTGCACGACCTCCCGGCCGATTTCGCCCAGACCCAGGATACCGTAGGTCAGGTTTTCGGTGTTCTTGGTGATGTGCCTGTCCAAGTCCCACTTCTCGCCGGGGGCCCACTGCCCGCTCCAGACGTAGTTGTTGAGGCCCACGATGTTTCGCAGATTGGCCAGGATGAGCGAGACGGTGTAGTCGGCGATGGTCCCGGCCAGGACCCCGGGCGTGTTGGTGACGATCACACCGGGATGCAGGTGGATGTGGTCCCAGCCGACGTTGCTCGTGCTGACGGCCTTGACGCTAGGGATGGAGACGATCTGCTCGGTGATGCGGTGGCCGAGGTGACAGCCGATAAAGTCGACGTCGTTCTGCGTCACCACGCGCTGCATCTCCTCCGCGCTCGGGAACCGGCTGTCGGCCACGATGACGTGAGCGGCGGTGTTCAGGTTGCTCCACACCTTGTTGATCATGAATTTATACCTCACGGACACCCTTGCATTGTCCGCGATCTCCCGAAAAACCGGCGATGCCAGGTAGACGGTGGGGGTCGTTCCTTTCACAATTCCTCCTCCCTTCATGCCAGGCTGCTGATCAACGCTCATCTGCGGCGTTATGCGCCTTCCCCGTCATTGGCACACCTCGTTCCTCGGGACGTCGCATGCCTTGCACCTGTAAGTCTCCGAGCCGCCTGGCCAAACAGTGTTTACGTCCGAGCGCCGCGCCTTTCGCTCCGTTGGTTTCCGCGGAGGGAAGGCTCGGCGGTTGCCGCCCTGCTTACTTCGTTTCCGGCCAATGTTGGATGACCCGGTTGCGGGCGTCCATGATCTTGATGGACACGCCGTGATCGCCGTCCAGGCGATGCGTGGCACAGCTGATTCAGGGGTCGTAGGCGCGCACCGCCATTTCGATCCGGTTCAGGATCCCCTCCGTCACCTTCCCGTCGTGGATCAACGCGCGCGCGGCCTGCTTCACACTCAGGTTGATGGGCCCGAGGTTGTGCGTGGTGCCTACAATCATGTTGGCGCGGGTGACCAGGCCGTTCTCGTCGGTGGAGTAGTCGTGGATCAGGGTCCCGCGCGGGGCCTCCACACTCCCAACGCCGCGGCCGGCCTTGGGCTCGACTTTGGCTCGCACGTTCGGGTCCGTGATCTCGGGGTCCTCCAGGATTTCAATGGCCCGCTCGCAGGCGTAGACCTCCTCGATCAGCCGGGCGTAGTGGTAGAGCAGGGTCGCCTGGGCCGGACGGCCGAAGAGCGACCGGAACTCCTCCAGCTCCGCCTGGGCCCGCGGGGTCGCCATGCGGTCGGCCACATTGATACGGGCGAGCGTATTGGCGCGGTAGATGCCCTTGGGCTGGTCCACATCCAGGACGAAACCCTCGTTCCAGCACTTCGCGTAGGGGAACTTGCCGTAAGAGTAAGGCTCGACGTGCTCCCCGAGGTAGTCGGCGTAGTCCTGCACGCTGAAGTCGACATAGCTCCCGTCAGGCTTCATCAGGCGAATCTTGCCGTCGTAAAGGTTGTGGGCGCCGTTCGCATCCACGGTGCCGATGAAGCCGGTCGTGATCACCCCCAGGGTCTGGATGGCCTCCAGGTACTTGGGGAAGACGTTCTTCTTGGCGAAATCGATCGTGAACATTGCGAAATCCAGCACCTGGCGCATCTTGGCAAGGATGTCCTGACGCTCCTCTTCGAGCATCGGCTTGCAGAAGCCGCCCGGCACGCCGGCGATGGGGTGGATGGTCTTGCGCGAGAACTTGTCCAGGATCATCTTGACCATGTAGCGCGTCTTGACCACCTGTTGGGCCAGTTCGGGGTTGGCCTTGGCGATGCCCACCACGTTGCGCACGGCGTAGTCGGCATCCGGGCCGATGACGAAGTCCGGCGCTGCCAGAAAATAGAAGTGCAGCAGCTTGTCCTCGGCGTGGGCGATGGTCTGCATCAACTCGCGCAGCTTGTGGCCGGCCGGCGGCGGCGTGACCCCGAAGCAGCCGTCCACGGCCTTGTTCGAGGCCAGGTGGTGCATCCAGGGGCAGATGCCGCAGATCCGGCAGACGATATCCGGGAGTTCCTCGGCCGGCCTGCCTTCGACGAATTTTTCGAACCCCCGCAGGGACATGACATTCACGCGGGCATCCTGGTAGTTGCCCGCGTCGTCCAGCCAGATGTTGATGGACGCATGTCCCTCGATGCGGGTGATCGGTTGAACCGTGATGATCTGGGTCATATCAACTCGATCTCCTTTCGTGGGTTACCGGTTTGAGCAGATGGTGGCCGCCCGAGAACCTGAGCAGCAGGGCGCGGTTGGGGATCGTCTTGAAATCGATCCCGTTGGACGCCAGCGCATTCAGCATGTCCAGCAGTTGGTTGCCCTCGTGGCGCACGGGACCGGAGCATCCCCGGCACGGCACCCGAGCCGAGATGCAGCGCGGGGTGACGGCATCGCCGCCGCAGCCGGCGCGGGTGACGGGCCCCATGCACAAAAGTCCCTGTTCGAGCAGGCAGCGCATCTGGTCGAGGGGCTCGCCCGGAGCCTTGTATTGCGGCGCCTGCAGGAAGCGCCGCACCTGCTTCAGCTCGCCCTTGCCCTTGCGCACCGTGGGGCAGGTGTCGCACACGCTCCGGGACGGCAGCTCGGGCATCTTGCCCTGCACCAGGGAGACCAGGCAGTTGAACACATGGTCCGGGTGCGGCGGGCACCCCGGCACATAAATGTCCACCTTGATCTTCTCGTCCAGCGCATAGCAGCTGTCGAGCAGAACCGGAACGCCGTCGGACGGATAGGCGCCCGTCGTGTCCGTGGTCTCGGTGGTAAAAACGCGTTCCATCATCTCGCCCGCAGTCCAGGAGTTGGCCAGCGCCGGGATCCCGCCGTGGGTCGCACATGTTCCCAGGGCGATGATGATCTTGCACTTTTTACGCATCTCGCGGGCCACTTCCAGGTGCTCCTCGTTGCGGATGCCCCCACTGATGAGGCCTACATCGGCTTCCGGCAGGCGAAGATGGTCTTCGTTGCCCAGTTGGCCGAAATATTTGCTGTCCACCAATGCCGGGATGTGCACGATGTCCGCCACCGCGAGCACGTCGAGCAACCGCTCGCCCATGTCGATGATGGAGATCTCGCACCCCGAGCACGAATTCAGCCATTCGCTCGATACACGCACACCCATGGGGGTTCCTCCTGTTCCGATGGTTCGAGCCTCTTCGCGCGAGGCTTGTTTCGGCTTTGCGCTGTTGCCTATTCCTTCACCCGCACGCCGCGGCCGCCGAGATTTTTGCGGTTCTGCTGGGCTGCCTTGCGCTTCTTGGCCGACCAGGCGCGGACCTTGGCCAGGGCCTGGGTGGCGTAGCTGGGGTTATCCTTGGCGCTGAATTCCTCGAGCCGCGCCGCGCCCCTGGCGTCGGCGAAAGCCGCCCGGCCGAGCGGCGAACGCATGATGACGGTGGTCCAGCCCTCCTCGGCGCCGATCCCGCCGAAAGAGACATCGGCGAATTCCGAGGCGTAGTCGGGGCAGAATCGGCAGGCATGGCGCCGGATCGCCTCCAGTCCATCGAGGGCGACATGCCGGAGCTCGCCGTTTTGCAAATGCACCATCAAGTCGTCCTTGATGTTGATCTTGCGCACCTGATCCCATGCGAAACCGCCGGCTTCCGCCAGGTGCCGGCGCTGTTCCTCACCGAAGATGAAGTTGCCGGAGCAAAAGAGGCCGAAGCAGAACTGGATGGTCTCGGAAGGCACCAGGCCGAGGGTCTGCATGCGCCGCACGGATTTGATCTGGCAAGGGGTGCCCACCAGGGCCACCCGATTCAACCCCTTTTTCATCATCGGGTCGAATTCCTCGATCGAAGAGAAGGTCAGGTACTGGTCGCCGAAGCTCTTCATGCCGTGCGAGGTGTCGAAGAAGAACCCTGCGGCATCCTTGATCTCTTCGGTGGAGGTGGCCAGGAACGGCCGCCGCTGGAAGGCCCCGGTCTGCCGGGTCACGATGGCACCGTCGATGCGGCCGCGCTCGAACAGGTGCAGGAGCAGGGCCGTGACAACCCCGCCGTCGGTGGCATTCTTGCGGACCGCCGGGTCGCCGGCCCGTGCGACCGTGGTCTCGATGACCCTACCGATCGGCGGCTCCCAGCCGAGCCGTTGCCGGGTTTCGGCTTCAAGCTCGTCGATTTCCGGGCAGATCGCATAGCACAGCCCGCACTCGATGCACTTCTCGATTTCCCCGTAGCGGGGCTTGCCGTCCGGGTCCAGCTCGAGCGCGCCGTAGTTGACGGCGCTGCAGAAGGTCACGCAGCCGCCGCAGCGGTGGCAGAGCCCCGGTTTCTGGACTTCTTGAATCAGGTCGAAAAATGTTTTCATATCTCCTCCTTTCGGGGAGCACCGACATGCGACGGGCTCACAATCCGACTTCGGCCAGGTCCGTCCCGAGGTAGGCCCGCTCGTTTTCGCCCAGGACTCCCATGGCCAGGCAGATGAGGGTCCACAGGTGGACCGTGTGATAGCCGCCTTCGAAGTGCTCGCCGATGTCGTGGATCTGGGAGTGGCAGTTGTGGCAGGGCGCAATGCAGTAAGCCGCACCGGTGGCCGCGATCTGGTCGACCTTGAGCTTGCCGAACCCGCGCCGCGCCTCCGCGTAGCCCGCCTGCAGCGACCCGCCGCCGCCGCCGCAGCAGTAGTTGTTGGAGCGGTTGGGGGTCATGTCGACGAAGTTCTCCTCGCCCACCACGCATTTGACCACGAACCGCAAATCCTCGGCTACGGGGTCGCCGAGGCTCTTGCGAACCAGCTGGCAGGGATCCTGGACCGTGAACTTCACTTTCCGGTCCTTGTTCCAGTCGGAATTGACCTTGAGTTTGCCCTCCCGGATCCACTGGGCGTAAAGCTGGACGATGCTGAGGATTTCGAACTTGTGGGGGATGTTGTACTTTTGCAGCCCGACCCGGACTGCGAAGAGCTCGTGCCCTCACTCCGTGTTGAGCCAGTACTTGCACCCCAGGTCGTCCACGGCCTTGGCCTTGATGCGCACGATGCGCTCCCAGTTCTCGTCGTCGGCCATGAACATGCAGTAGTTTTCGGCCGCCCAGCCCTTGGTGCCGTAGGTCCAGTCGGCTCCGGCCGTCTGCAGGATCTTCCACAGCGGCACCATCTCGTCCGGCTCGGTGACCGGCTCGCGCGAGTTCTGGTTGAGGAAGAACTCCGCGCCCACCTTGTTGATCGGCGCCTGCAGGTCCTCCCAGCCGGGCTGGCTGGCGCGGACCTCCTCGAGCACGTCCTCGACCACGAAGCGAAAATCGTCCTCGGAGGCCCCCATGGCGCTGCAGGTTTCGTGTTTGAGGGCCATGTCGCAGGAGCCGCGGATTCCTTTGGGGCGGCTGTCCCGCGGCCAGCTCTTGCGGGCGTGGTAGACAAGCTGGGGGATGTCGATCTTCATCGGGCAGACGTACAGGCAGCGCCAGCACAGGGTGCACATCCACACCCAGCTGCTGCTCAGGATCTGCTCGTCGAGGCCCATCGACGCCATGCGCAGGAACTTGCGCGGGTCCATGCCCTCCATGCCGGTGGCCGGGCAGCCCGAGGAGCAGGCGCCGCAGGTCAGGCAGGCGTTCAGGTTGCCCCCGTCGGGCAGCAACTGCATGACCTTGTCCTTGAAAATGCTGATTTTTTCCTTGCCGAGTTTGATCGGTTCGGTCATGGGACTGCCTCTCTTTTCAGCTGACGTGCGCCGCGGGGGTGGCGGCGGGCTTGCGGCGGCGGGTGGGGTTGGGCCCGATGCCGCGAATTTTTTCGGTGAACCGGGTCACGACTTCGGCAAACCGCGGCGCCTCGGCGGAGGAAACCCACTCGATTGCGAACCGCTCCGGGTCGATCCCCTGGGTTTCAAGCACCATCTTAGTGACTTCACTGCGGGCGAGAGCTTTGTGATTACCGTCCAGGTAATGGCATTCCCCGAGGTGTCAGCCCATCATGATGACCCCGTCCGCCCCGCGGTTGAACGCCTCGAGCACGAGATCGGGGTGCACCATGCCCGAGCACATCACGCGCACGGCACGCATGTTCGGCGGATACTGCAGCCGGCCCACCCCGGCCAGATCCCCGCCGGCGTAAGCGCACCAGTTGCAGAGGAACCCCAGGATGACCGGTTCGAAATCAAATTTTTCGCTCATCTTTCGTCTCCCCTTTTGTGTTGCCCAGAAATTGGTATATTCGCAGAGTATTCTCAGGTTCCAATCACTTGCTTCTTCGCCGACGAAAAATACCATTCTGAATTTTCCCCGCCGGAGGCGGGGAAAATTCAGGCCACCTCCTCCAGGGCTGCTGCAACCTGCGCCTTGAGCTGGTCCAGGCTGAACCCGTGCACGTAGACCCCGCCCTTTGGGCAGGTGGCGGCGCACAGGCCGCAGCCCTTGCACAAGGCCGGGTCGGTGGCAATGCGCCGGTGGCTGCGGCCGTCGGCGCCGGCGTACTCCTCGAGCTTGATGGCGCGGTAGGGGCAGACGTCCAGGCACAGGGCGCAGCCGTCGCATTTGTCCGTGACAAAGGACTTGATGGCGTCGAGCGTCATTTCCGTCTGGGACAGGATCGACGCCGCGCGGGCGGCAGCGGCCTTGGCCTGGGCAATGGTCTCGTTCAGCGGCTTGGGGTAGTTGCACAGCCCGGCCACGAACAGGCCGTCCACCGACATGTCCACCGGCCGCAGCTTCGGGTGGGCCTCGTTGAGGAAACCGTCGGCGTTGGTGGCGCACTTGTAAAGCTCCACCAGCTCACGGGTTTCGTTCGCCTCCACCGCGGCGGCCAGCACCAGGCGGTCGGCGTCAATCGCGACCGGCAGCTGCAGGATGGGGTCGAAGACGTCGATCGTGAGATCCGCGCCGTCGCGGCGCACGACCGGTTTCCGGTCCAGGTCGTAGCGGATGAAGATGACACCGAGGTCGCGCGCCTTGCGGTAGAGGTCTTCGCGCGCGCCGTAGGTGCGCATGTCGCGGTAGAGCACGTAGATGTTCATCTGCGGGTTTAGCCCTTTGAGGCTGAGGGCGGCCTTCACCGTGTGGGTGCAGCAGACCCGGCTGCAGTAGGGCCGGCGCTCGTCGCGCGAGCCCACGCATTGGATGAACGCAACACTCTGCGCTTTCCTGAGCTCCGCCGGCTGGTCCCGCAGCAGCACGTCGAACTCCAGGTGGGTGACGACGCGGGGGTCCTCGCCGTAGAGGTACTCGTCCGGTCGCGATTCCCGGCCGCCGGTCGCAAGCACCGCCACACCATACGTGACGGCCCGCGGGTCCCCGTTCACCTGAATTTCGCTCACGAAGCTGCCCACGGAGCCCACGGCGGTTTTCAGCTGGGCCTTCTTGAGCACCTTGATATTGGGGTGCTGCTCCACCTTCCGGATCAGGCTTTCGAGGTAGGGACGAACGGCCTCGCCCTGGTCGGTGGCGTTCACCTTCCAGGCATTCCCGCCGAGCCGGTCCGATTTTTCGAGCAGCACGGTCTGGAAACTCTGGTCGGCAAGGCTTATGGCCGCGGCCATGCCGGCCACCCCGCCGCCGATGACCAGCGCCTTCGGCACCACCTTGACCCGGCCGCTCGCGAGGGGAACGCTGAGAGCGGTCTTGGCGACGGCCATGCGCACCTGATCCTTGGCCTTTTCCGTAGCCTGTTCGGGCGCGCGCTGGTGCACCCAGGCGTTCTGGTTGCGGATGTTGGCCATCTCCACCAGGTAGGGGTTCAGGCCCGTCTCCCGGAGGGTGTCCTGGAACAGCGGCTCATGGGTGCGCGGGGTGCAAGCGGCGATGACGACCCGGTTCAGCCGGTGCTCGCTGATCTTTTTCGCCATGAGCTCCTGGGTGTCGGCCGAGCAGCTGAACAGGTTGTTTTCGGCCAGCACCACGTGGGGCAGACTCCTGGCGTACCGGGTCACCTCGTCCACGTTGATCACGCCGGCGATGTTGATGCCGCAGGAGCAGACGAAGACGCCGATGCGCGTCTCATCATCGGCGACACTGCGCTCGGCAGGATAGGTCTTGCGGCGCGTCAGCTCGCCGCGGGACTGGATCAGGTCCGTGGCGGCCTCGGCGGCGGCGGTGGAGGCCTCCGTCACCGAGCGCGGGATCGCCTTGGGGGCCTGGAAGGCGCCGGCGACGTAAACGCCCGGCTGGTTGGTGCACGCCGGCGCAAGGTCCGAGGTCTGAGCGAACCGGTAATGGTCGAGGTTCAGCTTGAACATGTCGGCCAGCTGCTGGACGTCCGCCGTCGGCTCCAGGCCGATCGACAGCACCGCCAGATCGAAGTCCTCGACCTGCGTGCGGCCCTCCTCGGTGGTGTAGCGCATGACGACGCCGGAGTTTCCGCTGCCGGGCTCGATCGAGTGCGGCCGCGCACGCACGAAGCGCACGCCTTTGGCCTTGGCCCCTTCGTAGAAGCGCTCGAAGTCCTTGCCGTGGCTGCGGATGTCCATGAAAAAAATGGTCTGCTCGAGTCCCCCGCCCGAGGTGTGCTCGGCGGTGACCAGCGCCTCCTTGATGGCGTACATGCAGCAGACGCTCGAGCAGTAGCCGTTGGCGCAGCGGTTGGTGTTGCGCGAGCCAACGCACTGGATCCAGGCGATCCGCCGCGGCTCACTGTTGTCCGACGGTCTGGTCAGATGCCCCATACACGGACCGCTCGATGAGAGCAGGCGCTCGTACTCCATGCTGGTGACGACATCGGGGATCGTCCCGTAGCCGTAAAAGTCGAAGCCCTTGGGGTCAAACGGCTTGAAGCCGGGCGACAGTATGACCGCCCCCACGTTCAGCGTGACGATGTCCGCTTTGTCCTCGAAATTGATGGCGGAGGTGGGGCAGAACTTTTCGCAGGCCTTGCACTTGCCGCGGGTCAGGTAGATGCAGGTCTCGCCGTCGATGGCGTACTTCAGGGGAATGGACTGGCCGTACTTGATGTAGGCGGACTTGCGCTGGTTCAGGCCCTGGTTGAACTCGTCATCGACCTTGCGGGGGCACTTCTGGGCGCACAGCCCGCAGGCGATGCACTTGTCCATGTCGATGTAGCGGGGGTTGTGCTTGACCCTGACGGTGAAGTTTCCGAGCGCGCCGGAAACCTCGACAACTTCAGACAGCGTGTGGAGACTGACGTTCAAATGCCGGCCGACCTCGACCAGTTTGGGCGAGATGATTCACATCGCACAGTCGTTGGTGGGAAAGGTCTTGTCCAGCTGGGCCATGACGCCGCCGATGCCGGCGCTCTTCTCCACCAGGTGCACATAGTACCCCGAGTTGGCCAGATCCAGCGTCGCCTGCATCCCGGCGATGCCGCCCCCGACCACCAGGACCGATCCGATGGGCTTTGCGGACATACTCACCTCTTTGCTCTTGGGATAGTGGGTTGGAGTGATGCGGGCACCCGGCGATGGAATGACCGTCCCGCTGCCGACGAGTTGCTCCAGGGTCTCTAACGGTATGCCCTGTGTCCGGCAGAATTCATGCAGCGCAAACTTTTCGATGAGGTATTTTTTACCGACCGTCGCCGTCGCGCTCAGTTTGCCGCTGCGAATCCAGTTCGTGACCGTGTTGCGATGCACACCGAGCTTTTCGGCCAGCTGACCGACCCGAATTTCAATCATATGAGCCTCCGCTGGTGGGTGTTGAACCGATTTCCGCCATGATCCGTGCGCACATGCGCGGGATGGCCGACTGCACCGGCGCGGACAAGCCGGTCATGACCTCCTCGGGCAGCCCCGCCACCTGCACGACGAACACCCGCACGTCGATGGCGGTTTCCTCCTTCAACTCCTTGAGCATGTTCGTGGTGGGGAACTGGTGCAGCGAGAAGTCACAGCATTTTTCCGGCTGGATCTGGTCGATGTCGATGGCCCGTATCTCTCCCGGCGCGATACCCGGGGTGTCCGCAGCATCGACGATGATGATCCGGCGCGGTTTTTTTTCGGAAAGGATGAGATCGAAGAGGATGTCGCGAACCGAAGTCCCGACATCGATGCAGGCCGCTGATTCGGGAATGGCATAGGCTTCTTCCAGCTGCCGGATCACCGCCGGCCCGAAGCCGTCGTCGCCGATCAGCGGGTTGCCGCATCCAAGGACCAGGCAGTCATATTCAAACAACGGCCTAAGCATGTTGTGCAATATATGCCGTTTAATTTTACTATGTCAAGATAAATTGTGCAATGTGTGCTATCCATACTATTATCCATCCAGAAATGGTGGATTTCGGTTCAGGCCACAGAAAAAATTTCAAAAAGCACCGCCCCCCGGGGGGGAAAAGGGAGGGGGAAAGAGCAGAGGAAGAGAAGCAGTGCCAATTTGAAAGCTGGGGCGAATTGATTCAAGTTCAACTTGAAGTTGAATATCAACCGGAGGTCGCAGATGAAAACGGTAAGCCTTCTGGCATTCCGCAAGGACGCTCACTTCAAAGCCGCCGGCTTCATTCCGCTGCTTGCCTGATGCCGGAACCTTCCGGAACCTTTCAACAAGGGACCAAGGGCGGTGGCGCCGGTAATTCCAGGGGGCTTTCCACGAAGGGGGGTGTTCGAAAAACCATCGGCAGATTGCGGGCTTGGATCGGGCGGTATAAATTAAAATTTCTGTTTAGAGGTCGTCTTTATTCGGCGTGATTGGGGGCTTCGGCAGATACTTCTGGTCGTTCTTCCGAGAGCTCTCGCTGGACGGGGTGCGCACGGGGCTTGTTGGCGGCTTCCTTCTCGTGAAGTGCCCCGCCTTTGAAAACTGGAGATGGAAAGGTTTTCGTTGCCGCTTTCTTGACCCCATCACGTCCTACAATAACCCTTCAAATGCGGTTGTGCCTTATTTCTAAAATTGCGCATAATAGTTCTTAAATTGCAAGATATAGATTTGAGAATATCTCCGGCACGGTTTTTTAAAGCCGTAGCTTTCGCGACAGGCCGGAGCCGGAGGTGGAAGCTTGATTTGGTGGATGTCGATGACTGCGGCGTTTGCCTGCGCGACATCATAGAGAAGGAAGGAGTTGTTCTATGGCCGGTATCGAACGGGTTTTAGAGAAGATAGCCTATGCTGTGGAAGGCTCACTTCCCCAGGGGGTCAATTGGCACCAGGAACTTCTGGATCAAATGGCGCTGGAAATACCGAATGTCCGGCCGGCGGTGATATCATCGAAAACCCGTGAGCAGCTCGACCCCTGCCGGGGGTTTCGCCACGTGGTCCGCAATGTCTACACGTACCATATCAGCCCGGATAAGATGAAGCCTTTGGCCAAGGGCATCCGGCCGGTATTCAAGCAGGTCGAAAAAGAATTGGCCGCCTTCAGTCGCTTTATTCAAACCAAGTGACGAGAGGATTCTAATGGGTTCCAATCAGGAGCAGATGAAGTCAAAATCAAGATGCTGGGCGATCTGCCTCAAGACATGATCGCTGCGGATGCGCTGATCCAGATTGATACGGTCATAAAACATTTTTTGCTGTTGATTTGGCTGGCGACCCATCATGGCAGGAGTGCTCTCCCTTATTTGCTGTTTTATTTCTAACTAGCAAATAACGAGACGATTTTCAAGACTTATTTGGGCAACGAGTTTCTCCTGAGAGCGCCCATATCGAGAGGCGACACCCACAAGAAAGTCAGCCAGTTCATGAGCCCGCCTGACGACATCGCGCTCGTCAAATACGCCTTCGGCCAAGCGCCTGAAAAATCGTGGCAGACCATTTTCCAACACCTTTCCTCGCGGGCTGATTATCGCAGAGCGGGCGCTGATTCGCCTGGAAATTCCAATCAGATCCTTTTGTTTCCGCCCATGCCGTGGAGCGGCACAGTGGTCTGCCCATCATCCAGGGCTTTTTCCGGTCGCCGGAACTCATGCTGAAACTCCGGGGTTCTCAAAGGCGGAAGGGTGCTTACAATCTTTGACCGGATGGGTTCGTACTGACTCGGCAACTTCAATGACGCACCGAGCTTTTCCAGCGGCTCGTCCACGGTGAAGCCCGGTGGATCGGTTGCAATCTCAAAAAGCACGCCACCCGGCTCGTGAAAGTAGATGGACTTGAAATATTTCCTGTCGATGATCGCGGTCACCTGGAATCTTTCCTGGATCAATTGGTTGCGCCAATTCAGTTGCTCCTCGTCCGTCCGGCAGCGGAAGGCGATATGGTGAACCGTACCGGCCCCTGACCTACCCCTGCCGGCACCCGGGTCCATCAACACGTCGAAAAAATGGCCGGGTGATTGGGAGTCCCGCATTTTGAACCGATAGCGGTTGCCTTCCTTGCCATGGAGTTCCAGGCCCATGATTCCGGCCAATAGACCTTGTGTTCGGTCCAAAGAGTTTAAGTGTGCTGTGGCCGAATGAAACCCGAGAAGGCCATGGCCCGCCTCCACGGAGCTTTCTTGCCAAGGAATGGGAGATGGCGCAGAAGAAACGCCGATCAGTTCCAGAGAAAGCCCGTGCGGGTCTTTGAATTTTAATACCGGCTCGCCGAAGCGCAGACCTCGCTGAACATCGATCCCCTTGCCGGTCAGCCTTTCATGCCAGTACCCCATCGACTTAATCGTGGCTGAAAACGAAATGGCGGATATCATACCGGAACCAGGGCTTCCGAAAGGGGTGCCTTCCCACGGAAAGAACGTGATAATGGTGCCAGGAGACCCTGTTCCGTCGGCGTAGTAGAGATGGTAGGTGTATGGGTCGTCGAAATTTACGGTCTGTTTAACGAGCCTTAAGCCCAGCACCTGTTCGTAAAATTTCAGGTTTTCAGCAGCCGATGCCGCAATGGCGGTTATGTGGTGGATCGCGCTTATTTTGTTCTGTTTCATTGTGCATCTCCTCAGGTGATTTGTGATCTGGTTTCATAACCTGTTTTGGTAACCATGACCCATTGAAATTATTTTTGAGTCCCATCTTTAATCGTGATCGCAGACATCGCATGATCTCCTTTCACGGGTTTGACTTTTCCTCGATGACAGGGATTGGGTCGTAGATGGGATAGATGGGTTATTTGCGGAGCCATGGCATTCACCCTGGGTGGTTTGAAGAGTTAGTACAAGACCAGCGGTTGTCAACGATGGGGGGAATCATCTACTTTTCATCGACAGCCGCCTATCCTAACCAAAATGTGGGTTTAGCTGATCAAAGGTACCAGTTTACAAAATTGATGAATGTAGCGCACCGGATCGGCGGGAGGCGGCATCGAGAATCTTTACCGAATCTTTACCGAACTTTCATACCACCTTTAAATATCCGTCTTATCTTTTCTGCACGCCAGTCTGATGCACAATAAGGAGGTGGAGCATGAAGACGCGACGTGAAGCCGTGAAGCTGCTGGTGATGCTGGGGGCGGGGGCATCCGCCTTCTGGGGACTTCTCGGGTCGGGCCTGAAGCTGGTCTATGCCGAGGCCAAAAAGCTGGTTCTGCCGAAAGGCACTCCCATGGATTCCCTGGTCACCAAGGATCCCGCCGATCTTGATGCGAGAAACCTGGAGACGACCCCCTTGGACGAATTCGGGACCATGGGCCAGTCGACCTTTCCCGTTTCTCTCGATCATTGGCGCCTGGAGGTCACCGGCGCCGTCGAAAAACCGATGGCTTTCAAATACGCGGAGTTGGCGCAGCGCTCGATGATCGAGCGCAACGTCCTTTTGATCTGCCCCGGGTTTTTCGCACAGAACGGGCGCTGGAAGGGAATTTCAGCCGCGGAGCTCCTGGCGGAGGCGAAACTCAAGCCGGGGGTCACCCACGTGGCGTTCAGCGGCCCGAAGGGCTCCAATAACAAGATGGAGCACTTCCCGCTCGAGGAAATCCGATCGGGCAGGGTCTTCCTTGCCTGGCAGGTCAACGGCGCGCCCTTGCCGCAAAAGCACGGGTTCCCGCTGCGCGTGGTCGCTGAAGGATACTACGGGGCCCGATGGGTCAAATACGTCGACACGATCACGGCCTTGGACTAGTGTTCACCCATAAACGGCCTCTTTCGGCCCAGGCCGGCGTTCTTGCTCTTTGCAATCCTCGACGCAGACTGACTGCGCCTGCGGTTGCAAAATCGCTGCGGCCATGGCCTGAACCAAAATCCACCATTTCTGGATGGGCACTAGACTATTGACCAGGGTATCCGTCGTCTCTTGCGGGTGAATTTTGAGAGGTTCACGACTGAGGAGGCTTCAACTTTTTCCCGGATCTGTCAAACTCCGAATATTTGGCTGACGTAGAAATAAGCCCCTTGACACGCCTGCCGTAATTGATAAAATTACCTATATAAAATAATTAGTGCAGGTAATTTTAGCATGAAACTTCGAGGCACGAATACCCTTGGTTCCCGGTTTGACAGAGCGGTTGGGGTTTTCAAAAAGTACGGCGGCATCCTGCACACAGCACAGGCACTTCGAGCCGGTATCCACCCCAGCACGATCTACGCTATGCGCGACTCTGGGGCGCTGGAGGTGGTAAGCCGCGGTGTGTACCGCCTTGCCGGCAGCCCTCCCCTGGGCAACCCTGACCTGGTGACCGTCGCGACCCGCATCCCCGGCGGGGTAATTTGCCTGATTTCTGCGCTGGCCTTCCACAAACTCACCACCCAGATACCTCACGAGGTGCACCTGGCCCTGACCCGCGGTGCAGAGGAGCCACGAGTGGATCACCCACCGATCAAGACCTATAGGTTTACAGGGGAGGCGTTTACAGAAGGCGTGGATGCTCATGAACTTGACGGCGTAAGCGTGCGCATCTACAACCCGGAGAAGACGCTCGCCGACTGCTTCAAGTTCCGAAATAGAATCGGCCTCGATACCGCGGTAGAGGCAGTCCGCTTTTACCGTGAACGCAAACGCGTCAAGGCGGACGACCTAATGCGATATGCATCGATCTGCCGCGTGACGAGGATCATTCGCCCATACCTCGAGGCGATTCTGTAATGGCAAAAAACATCCGGAACACCTCTTCATCGGTACATCAACGCCTCCTAAACAAGGCCAGGGAATCCTCCCGCCCCTTCAACGAACTCCTGCAGCACTTCGCCATCGAGCGGTTTATATACCGGCTCTCCAAGAGCCCCCACGCAGAGAGGTTCATCCTGAAAGGGGCCTTGATGTTCGCAGCGTGGATCGGACCGGCGTCACGGCCCACCATGGACATCGATCTTCTCGGAAGAATCGACAACAGCCTCGAGGTAATCGCAACCGCGATGAAGGATGCCTGCCGGATGAAGGTTGAAGCGGATGGCATGTCATACCATGCGGAAACATTAACTGCCGCACGGATCACAGAGGGCGCCGAATACCAAGGCGTGCGAGTCCATGTCCAAGGCAGTCTGGGCAACGCCCGCGTCTCCCTGCAAATAGACATCGGATTCGGGGATGTCATCGTTCCGGGTCCCAGCAGGGTCGCCTACCCCGTGCTTCTCGACTTTTCACGCCCGGAGTTGAATGGCTACAGCATGGAGAGCACCATCGCCGAGAAGTTCCAGGCCATGGTAAGGCTTGGCGTTCTGAACAGCCGAATGAAAGATTTCTACGACATTTGGATCCTGTGCCGAACGTTTGATTTCAGGGGCGAACTTTTAGCTGAGGCGGTCGAGAAAACGTTCGAGAACCGCAGCACACCGGTCATAGTCAATCCCAGGGTTTTCGATTCTTCGTTCGCACAGGATAGGGACAAGAAAGTCCAATGGCAGGGATTCATCAGAAAAGCCAAGCTCGCCAACGCGCCGGAGGCCTTTGAGGATGTGGTCGCGGTCGTCAAGCTGTTCCTTGCACCTGTCGCAGCATCCCTTTTTGAGCGACGGGTGTTCCGCAGCATCTGGAACGCCCCTGGACCGTGGCGTTGACCGATGCCTTCAATAAAAACTGTGCCTAAAATTGTGCCTAATTTCGATGATGCTCTGTTAACCTGAATGAAAAGCAGTGACATCCAAAGGTGTCAGCAATGATGTCCCTAAACTAGCACATTCAAGTGGCAACCAATTTAAATAAAGAATATTTTTTAGAAATCCGGTCTAAGATTGCCTCGATTTCCTTGATCAACCACTTGGGCTTCAATAACCTGCAGCCGTCGGAAAACGAGAGGATCCAGGAAATTGTTTCCGGTTCCGATGATGTTTTGAACTTCAGCCGAACCGTCCCATCCTTCTTTTCTGTCACCCTTTGATCCTGGCTCCATATACGCTCGGAGACAAAACGCGCCGCCCAGTCTTTGAACTCCACCTCTACTTCGAACGGCTCATCTTTGATGACTCCAAAATCGCCGTTGAAATGGGCTTCAAAGCTGTAGTTCTTGGGATATTCGAAATTCCGGTCTGTTAGTTCGATCTTGGTGATCCTGTGAACAGCCAGCAACGGGTCAAAATCAGGTTTCTGGTAAGCCCGCCTCGGGTAGCGTGCCATTTGCGAGCTGAGGTACAGGCAGTCTTTGTGGGAAAAGAGCTTCAGCGGCTTAATGAAAAACGTCTTGGCGCGGCCATCGTACGCAGCCCTATAGTTGACTTTGCACACCTTTCTTTCTTCCATGGCCCGGATCAGCGAACGAAGGGTCTCTTGGTGTGGAGTGTAGTCGATGCCGCCGAAAGGGAGAACGGCAAAGTGTTTGCTGGGCGCTCCTTGACCGCCAGAAAGATTTGATAAGCTTTTGTCTATCGCTTGAGCCGCATCTTTCAAGAGATCAGCTCCCAAAAGATGCTCGGTGAAAGCCTTGCACATCTGGAGCACGGTGATTTCGCTTGGCGATAGGGACAATACCGGCGTTGCAACCCGCTTTTTGAGCTTAAAATATTTCCTCTGGCCCTGGATACTTTCCTCGATCTCCACCCCGTAAGCCCGCCGAATGTCATCCACCAACCTCAAAACCGTCTGCTTGGAGCACCCCAGCATCCGGGCCAAGTCCGTCAGGGAGTGGCTCTCGCTGGAAAACATCAGCCGGGCAAACAAACTGATCAGCTTGACGCCGTAGCTTTTGTAAGGGTCGAGTTTGCTCGGCAAGACAGCCTCCGAAAAATCGACATAACCGTTCCGCAATATGGAACGAGCCCTTTCTATAATCTGGGTCATAAACGGGATTACAGGAGGGCCTGAATGGGTATCGGCAAAAATCAAAAAACCTTGATGCCAAGGGAGGATGGAGGGGAAATGAAGAACGATCGGTTCATGTGGATCAAATGCGCTGAATACGTGAAAAGGCATATTGTCAAGCATTCACTCGGAAATGATGCCCTGGTGCAGTTAGTCTGCAGGATTATCGGAAATGAAAGGGGCAACCTGGCTAATTTCCTTCTGAGCTGCGTCGGCAAAAGACTGGCCTCGAAATACGAGGAGGAGCTTGCCGAGTCAGGTTTGTCTGTCAGCCGACAGCTGGACACCTCAGATAGAATTCCTGCAAACGCGAAGGTTCCAAAAAGCATCCTTAAGACCCTTTCTCGCGGTGATCGTGAAATGATGAAAAATCTTTTCGCCCAAAAGGCAATGATGGATAGGGACGATGCGCTCCGACATGACCTCTTAGACGCCGATGAAGACGTTTCGGACTATGCCGAGGTGCTGGTCCGGATGATCAAAAAGATAAATTCTCATAGCATGCGAAAGCTTCGAAGGGTCATGCTCGGGCTTGTGGATATGAGAATCCGCAGCCTGAATACCCTGGGAAGTCAGATCTTGAAAAAAATATCCAAAAGTTGGCCGAGATCTTCAGTTTGACGCCTATCGACCAGGATC
>CAWAUC010000029.1:0-42692 GCA_963785045.1 uncultured delta proteobacterium
CGGATTCTCTAACGATTTGATCACTCGGTTTTTTTCCATCCGATCCATTCCGGATTCCCGTCCTTGTCTCTCAATCGCAAGACTTCATTTCCTAGCTTCGCAGTCATGGCAATCATGAAAGGCTCACTACGATCGATGACCTGTGAGCCGGTCACGGTGACCTGATCGCCTATTTTAAAGAGGTTTGCTTCCTCAGAGCCTACAATGTAGAAGGCAGGACCCAGGTAAACCGGCAGGACCTCCTTTTTGTCAATAAAGACAGTCAATCGCATTTCCATGCCGGATCCCGACTCGGGGACTCGGTCAACTTTTATTACTTGTCCTGAAATGGTTTTAATTGTTTTAGAGTCAAATATTTTTTTGGATAGCTCTTCTCTCCCTGTATTCGGATGCATCGGGTAACCGTAATAAGCGCCATAACCACCATAACCATGACCGTAA
Organism: uncultured delta proteobacterium; assembly: GCA_963785045.1. GTDB lineage: Bacteria > Desulfobacterota > Desulfobacteria > Desulfobacterales > SpSt-501 > SpSt-501. Next base: position 442 of record CAWAUC010000029.1, read on the forward strand.
CCGTAACCCATTCCCATTCGTCCCCGGTACTCATATTCGGGGACACCATAATACTTGAAAATGCTCTCTCCCCACTGCATATCCCCCATGTTTGGCAGCTTGTCCTTCTCAAAAGCAGGTGCTTTTTCCATTTGTTCTTTCGACTGATTGAGGAAGAATATACCTTCTGATGGAAGCGCTGCAAGGGATTCCCAAGGGACGGGAAGAAGCTTATCACCGATGCCCAAAAAACCACCGGATTCTAGGACAGCGTACAGAATTCTTCCCGAATCAATATCGACGACTAAATTTTCAATCTTCCCTAACTTCTCCCCTTTCACATTGACTACCTCGGAGCCTACGATTTTTTCCACCATGAAAGCATTAATTCGCTGACCTTCTGCTGTTTTGATAGTTTTATCTTTTACCTCCGGTCCTTTTTTATTTTGAGTATAGCCATTCGCCCCAAGAAATAGACCGACCATAGCCAAAATAATGATTATCAAATGCCTTTTCATTTCGTATTCCTCCTGTTTAGTCTTTTCTTAACTGACAACTGATACCAGGCATCCGCTCTATCTTTCCCCGCTGCTGCGGCGAAAAACACCAATTCATAGGACTCCAGGAGAAGGGTCATCACCCCTCGAAGCACGTTAAGACCCTCCAATTTCAGGTGGTTGTTGAGATTCTCATAGGCATACCATTCTTCAAAAACACAGAGTTCATTTTTGTCTTCCACGCTGTAGCAAAAGTCGCAGCGCCGGTATCCCTTTTCTGTCCTTAAGGAGCCGATCAGTGATACGATCGTCTGGGACAATTTCTTGCGCTTCTCAGCAAGAACCATCATCAGAACGACTTCTGCCATCCCTGCCCAAAATCCGCCAGCGGACGGATCTCCTGCACTTCAAAAACTACCGCTGCATGGATCATCTTAGCCGCAGCCTCTCCTGCAACAGATGCTATCTTAGCCTTAATTTTTTCTAGCTTTTCGCCGGCGGTCGAACAATCTGTCATTTTGACGTAAACCCTCACGCCTTTCCACTCTGGCAGAGTCTTTCCTGGCTCCATGATCATAAAAACAGCGTGTGGGTTCTCTTGAAGATAGGCAAAGGTGCGATTCTTGGTAAGACCCATCATAATGGTCTTTGGATCCACCATGAAGGGCGAACCGAAATGAGCTGAATTGACCTTTCCACTTTTGCTGGAGGTGCTGAGTGTCCCCAACCGCTGCTGATTGTTGAAATATTCGATTAGGTTGGCCGACATGGGAATCTCCTTTCGTAATATACAAGTTGAAGGATGACTGCGTGGTAGTTGAGCCCAGTTTCTTCAAACCTTCTCCCACACCTTCCTCTCCCTTGGCCACGATTCTTTACCGTAAAGTCCTGTATAAGAAAGCCGGGTCCGAAGCACATATTTGCCGTGCATATCGACGAAGCCATTGTCGATATTTTTCCTCTGTGGAGTCAGCTCTGCGGGGCGATCGTTTTTCAGCTGTTCGATACGAGATGACATTTCTGTGATGGGCATGTTTAGACCTTGGTTGTTGGGCAAAACTTTTTCTTCTTTTTTATATCCATGGCTTTCGCCATTAAGTGTTAGGTTTCTCATTTTGGCTTCTCCCAAAGAGCACATTTCAGTGCTTTATTCATTAAGTTGCCACGGGGGGCGCTGGTTCCTTTAGGGTAGGGCCTGTCGTTTTTATCACCGTCTGCACTGGATTCTCTCCTAGTTCCAATATGTTCAGCCCCTGGTACGCTCCTGTTTTGTTTCTCCTTGTCGATCCGCGGTCAGTTCCTTCGGGGAGGTGTCTTATTTGTCAATTTTCGTATTATCGGCAGGCTGTGTGCCAAACATGCCCCCGGGATGTCGACAAGGGATACGGCCGATATGAACAGGACCAAAAAGAATAGTATCTGGTTAGCCATAGGATTCTCCTTACGTTGGATTGAATGCTTTTCATCTATCAAATTTTAATAGCAAATGGCTTGCCAGAAACCGGAAAAAAGCAAGAGGTTGGGATCTTACATTAATAACGAAGGATTAGATGAATGGGAGAGACGCGTAGAGAAGGGTGAGATGATCTATTTGGCCTCAACATTTGGTGGAACCTCAATAGACTGAGGGACTCTATCGTCATGTCGAATGGAGTGGTGGTCGTGCCCTCTTCGGTGATGCCGTTCCTTCATTTCGGCCAACTGCAGCTTGAGGTTCGTCGCCGCCCTCTTGCGGGCAAGACTATCCCACCCGTTGGCGAGAGGTACACCGCCGATATATAGGACCACGGAGGTGATTGAAGTCGCTTTCTTTTTCACCATTTCTTCCGTCGATCGAATCATCGCTGCCAGAGGATTCGTGCGTCTTCCAGTGGGATCGAAACGCCATCGCAGTGCGGTATCAACCGCACCGTATAGTCCCCTGTTGAGCGGGCCACAGATACAGCTGCACTGTAAACGTAGCCGCCTGAAGCACCGGCGAGTTGGCGAACGCGCCTCATCTCCTGCCGCACGGGAGCCCTGCCCGTGACGCCGGCGGCGTAAAGCTCTACCTTCACCGCTTCGGGGTCGAGCCCATTGAGAAAGACCTGAACCTCAAATACGTGCCGTTCGCTATGAGTTTCAACATTCATTTTGCCGAAGTATAGGGTGGCCCATTTCTGCTCCAGACTGTGCTGCCAATCGACCATTTGCCTGCCGAGTGCGCCTTTATTGGCAATACGCAAATGGTAGGCGGTGGCAGCCGGGAGGTAGTGTTGCTCGGTGTATTCGCGCACCGTGCGGGTGGCGGAGAAGCGCGGTGTCAACCGCGTCATGCTTTCCCGCATCCGCTTGACCCATGCGGTGGGGATGCCGCTCGCGTCTCGGGTATAAAACTCCGGGATCACTTCCCGCTCGAGCAGGTCGTAGAGCGCGTCGGCTTCAGCGGCATCCCAAGCGGCATCGCTGCCATGCTCCTGACCATCCCCCAGCGCCCACCCCACCTCAGGGGTGTACGCCTCGGCCCACCAGCCGTCCAATTCCGAGAGGTTGAGGCCTCCATTAACGAGCACCTTCATTCCGCTCGTGCCGCTGGCCTCCCAGAGCCGCCGGGGTGTGTTCAGCCAGACATCCACCCCCTTCACCAGGTGCTCGGTCAAATGCATGTCGTAGTCACTGAGGAAAATCACATGGAGGCGTGCCTCGGGCCGACGAATGAAAAGTGTCCATTCCTGAATCAGCGCCTGCCCCGCCCGGTCTGCTGGGTGGGCCTTGCCGGCAATGATGAGTTGCGCCGGGCGCTCAGGATCGGATAGCAGGCGAAGCAGGCGCTCCGGGTCGTGGAGCAACAGGTGCGGTCTCTTGTAGGTTGCGAAGCGGCGCGCAAAGCCCAATGTCAGTACCCTGGGATCAAATAGATGCTTCGCACTATCGATCACATCGGGAAACTCGCCGGAGACCGCCAGCTGCCGGGCCAAACGCTCACGCGCGTATTTAATGAGAGACGTGCGGGCATCGGTACGAAGCTGCCAGAGGCTGGTATCGGAGGCATGCCGAATAGCATGCTCCAGGGTTTCCGTCGTTTTCAGCCAACATTCCTTTCCGCAGGCCTTCGTCCAAAGATCGTCGGCTGCCGTCGACTCCCAGGTCGGCATGTGAACTCCGTTGGTCACATGTCCGACGGGTATTTCTTCCGCCGGCCAGTGGGGAAAAAGAGGCTCAAATAGGTGCCGGCTGACTTTCTCATGCAAGCGACTCACGCCATTTACCGCCCCGCTGCCGCGTATCGCCAGATAGGCCATGTTGAAACTCTCCGATGAGTCGTTCGGATTCTGACGGCCCAGGGCAAGCAAGTCGTGAAGTCTTATGCCGAGTTTCTGCTCGGCATAACCACCGAGATATTTCTCGATGAGAGCCGGAGCAAAACGATCAAAGCCGGCGGCCACAGGCGTATGGGTGGTGAAGAGGTTGCCCGCGCGCGTGACCGCCAGCGCGACTTCGAAGGGCTGCCCCGTCTCTTTCATGAAGCTCCGCGCGCGCTCCAGCACGGCGAAGGCCGCATGTCCTTCATTCAGATGGCAAACCTCCGGCTGGATGCCGAGCGTGGCAAGCAATCGCCATCCGCCGATCCCAAGCACCATCTCCTGCTTGAGGCGCAACTCAGGCCCGCCACCGTATAGCTCGCTGGTAATGGCTCTGTGAACCGGGAGGTTTGACAGGTCATTGCTGTCGAGAAGGTAAAGCGTCACTCTGCCCACCTGAACCTGCCAGACGCGAAGCCAGACGGGGTAACCTGGCAAGTCAAGTTCCAGTCGCAGCCACTCCCCGTTCGGGTCGCGCAGAGGCGTGATGGGCAATTGCCCGGGATCGTTGTACGGGAAAAGGGCCTGTTGGGCTCCCTGCTCGTCGATTACCTGGCGAAAATAGCCTTGCTGGTAGAGCAGCCCTACTCCGAGCACTGGCACGCCCAGATCGCTGGCGGCCTTGAGCTGATCACCGGCCACGTTGCCGAGGCCGCCCGAGTAAATTGGCAGAGCTTCGCTCAACATGAATTCCATGCTGAAATAAGCGACGCATGTTAATGGAGATTGGGGGTATGTTTGCTGAAACCACGCGGGAGCCTCCGCCTCCTGGCGTCTGGTTTGTACGAGAGCGTCTACCTTCTTGCGGAATGTAGGATCAGCTGACACACGTTCGATCTGCTCTCGGGAGACGGTCTGCAACACGACCCACGGGTTTTGAGTGAGATCCCACAGTGCCGGATCGAGCTGTCGCCACACCTCGTCGGCGCTATGATTCCACGACCAGCGCATATCTAGGGCGAGCTCGGCCAGGGAATCGAATCCTTCGACTTCCGTGGGCAGAAGGCTGTACCTGGGGTGGCTGGCGCGGGTGGGTTTGTTCATGGTTTCTCCTTTTGATTTGTCCTGGCCGGTCTACGCTCCAAAAGATAATCTGGTGATTATGATAGACGCAGCTCAGCAATCGATGCACGGGCGCATCCCCCGCTGATGTCCGGAATAATTATTATTTCCAGCACCCTCAACCCGACAAGATCTACTTCATAGTCTTCAATTTCGCGGGTATTATCCGGGGGGCTAAAGTTGTACTGCTGGCGCACAATTTCCCGGCACGAGCGACCACCGTCGGATGACCATCGCAAAAGGAATTCTTGCGTGCGCTTCTGCTCATCTTCGTGAAACACGATATGAACATGCTTGACCTTCAACGGCTTGTCAAACAACAGGCGGACTGTTTGCTGACCGGGCTCTGACGCCCTCCATCCCGATCCCAAACCAGGGGTTAAAGCCGATTCGATCGGGTGTGACGCATCCTCGGACGTGAGCTCCGCCTGAGCTGAGTTCTCCAAGTCCATCCAGTCTTCCTCGGTGGGTATGATACCTTGAGTGTCCTGGGTAATTATACGCTTACGCATTTGACTGCCTCCTATCGCATTTGGCTTGAGGGGGCCAGTGAGGTAATCCGGGCAGCTTAATCCTACCCCTTGGCCTCCGGGCGGAGTATCCCGAGCTTATGCATCCTGGCTCTCAAGGTACTCGGGTGCAGGCCCAGGATCGCTGCGGCCCCGTCCTTTCCCTCGATGCGCCAGCGGGTTTCCGAAAGGATTTTATGGATCTGGTTTCGCTCCATCTCTTCCAAGGTTCTTATGGCGGATGATAGTGGGGGGGATGAAATATCCAGTTTGTCTGCGAGCTGCAAGGCCGGCCCGGAGCACAGGATCACGGCCCGCTCAAGGACACTTTCCAGCTCCCGGACGTTCCCGGGCCACGGGTAATCCTGGAGCGCCTTCATGGTCTTCTTCGGGACCGATGTGATCTGTTTCCCCAATTTCCTGGAATATCGCTCGATGAAGGCCTCGACCAACAGCGGGATGTCATCTTTGCGCTGCCGCAGTGGAGGGACCGTGATGGGGAAAATGTTGAGCCGATAGTAAAGGTCCTGCCGGAACCGGCCTTTGCGGATCTCTTCCTCAAGGTTTCGATTGGTCGTTGCCATGATCCGCACATCGACTTTGATGGTGCGGGACGAGCCCAGGCGCTCAAACTCGTTGTGCTGAATCACCCGGAGCAGTTTGGCCTGAACCTCCAGCGGCAGTTCCCCGATCTCGTCCAGGCAAATGGTGGAACCGTTGGCGATCTCGAACCGGCCTACTTGCCGCGTATCGGCCCCGGTAAATGCCCCCTTCTCCCGGCCGAACAATTCGCTCTCAATTAAATTGGCCGGCAGGGCCGCACAGTTGACCGTGATCAATGGCCGATCTTTGCGAGGGCTCATGTTATGGATGGCGGCAGCGATCAGCTCCTTTCCCGTACCGGTTTCCCCAAGGATGAGCACCGTTGTGTTCGCAGGAGCGACCTGCTCCGCTCGATAGAGAACATACTTGAGACCATCACTTTGCCCGAGAATACCGCCGAGTCGATGTTTCATTTTGGTCTCTTGACGGAAGTAAATATTCTCGGCCTCGAGTTGGTCTTTCATTGTTTTGATTTCAGAAAGCGCCGTCCGAAGTTCGACCGTCCGCTCCTCTACCTGCCGTTCGAGCTCGTCATGGGCTTTTTGCAGCGCCTCCTCTACCTTCTTGCGCGCCGTGATGTCCGCCCCGTAAATGTGAACGCGTTGGGCATCTTCCACTAAATGAATCGTTTGATGGTACCACTTCTCGTCGAAGTGCACTTCCCGCACAATTGACTTTGACCCACCCTCCCGGAGGCTACGCAGCACCGCTACCCAATCTGCAAGCCACGGATGCCCCAGTCCGCGCTGAAAAAGATCAGGGAACATCTGCTTGGCGGCAGGGTTGCAGAAATGCACGTGTCCCGCTACATCCACTTCAACGATGGGTCTGGGGTTGAGCATGGCGAAGTTGGCCAAGCGCTTCGTCTCGGCCTCCGCCAGCCGGCGCTCGCTGGTATCCACCATTATGGCGCGACATTCCAGCCCGTCCTGAGAAACCGTGGCCGTAATGCGCACATTGAGAGACCCCTGCCCCTGCTTGAAGAGCGCCACTTCGCACTCCTCTTTCGCTTGGCTTGCAAATACTTTTTCCAGGAAGGCTTGGAACACTGCCCGGTCCGGCTCGCCAACGAAAACCCCAAAACGCCGGCCCGTCAGCCGGGCGCGCTCCACCCCCAGCAGGCGCGCTCCGGTCAGGTTCACCCGTCGGATCGCCCCATCGCGGCCAAGGGTCAAGTAGCCCACCGGCGCAAAGTCGTAGAGGTCGGTGTACTCCCCCAAGCGCCGCCTCCAGATCTGCTCGCGCCTGCACGAGCTCCTCGTTTTGCATCTCCAATTCGATCTGGTGCACCTGCAGTTCGTGCAAGAGCCGCTGCGTATCGACCTCCGTCAGGGCAGCGGTCTCCGTCCTGCCGGCTCGCAGACGCTCTTCCGCCCGGCGGCGCAGTTCGGCGGCGCCCGCTGAAGGGTTTTTGTCCTTTTTCATGTCGTTTCTATTTCAGGGGTTTTTAGTCTCAGCCAGAGTCTGCCTCAGTTGCTCCTCCAAGCCTCTTGGCCTCGGTGATGTTCGAAAAGGTGATCACCACGCCGTCAATCCGATTCTCCAGGGTGCGGTAGGGCATGATGCGCACCAAAAACCAGCGCCCGTCGCGGGTGGCGACCTGCTTCTCGATGAAGGCCAGGGTCCGCAGCACCTCCCGCGCATCCGCGGCGAGCCCCGGATAGTCCAGATCGGTGGCGATGTCGGTGATGGGCCGGCCCGCGTCGCCGGCGATCAGCTTGATGATGCTGGTGGTCTGGGGGGTGAATCGGCGCACGTTGAGCGCGTCGTCCAGAAACAGCGTGGCGATGTCGGTGCTGTTGAGCAGGTTCTTCATGTCGTTGTTGGCCTGCGACAGCTCGTCCACCTTGGCCTGCAGTTCGTGGTTGACCGTCTGCAGCTCCTCGTTGAGCGACTGCATCTCTTCTTTGGAGGTGGTCAGCTCCTCGTTGGTGCTCTGCAGTTCTTCGTTGGTGGACTGCAGTTCCTCGTTGGTGGATTTGAGCTCTTCCTGGGAGGTCTGCATCTCTTCGCGGCAGGTCTGAATCTCCTCGCGGGCCTGCTGGAGTTCACGCTCCAGCGCCGCCAGACGGTCCCTGCGGGCGGCCGCCCGCGGGGTTTTGCCCGCCGCTTTGGTTTCAGGGGGCGCGGCCACGTCCGTAAAGACGATCAAGCACCATCCCCTGCAGGGCCGCCGGCTCGGCGATCGGCTGAACGGTGACGTCCACGGCCTGCACCCCGCCGTTGGTTCCTACTTTCACGCCCTTCAGGTGGAACGCGGTTTTTTGCCGCAGCGCCTTTTGAAAGGCGTTGTTCAGTCGTAGCGCAGCCCCTCGCGCGCCATGGCGAAGATGTTCCAGTTGGCCTTGCCCGCCGCCGGCTCCAGGTATTTGCCCGTGCGCCCGCTGATATAGAGGATATCGCCCTTGTCGTTGGTCAACACGGCTGCCGGGCAGAAGTGCTGCAGGAGCAATTGATCCGCCAGCGCCTGGAGGTTGGGGAGGGGGATCCGCGCCTGGGGCTGAACGGTCGTGTCATTCGGCGGATCGGGGAAAAACGAGGATGGGAATTCGATCGGCTCTGCCCGCAGGGCGGAGTCGAGCCGCCGATAGATCCGCGTCTTGCCGGCCAGCGGGGCAAACAGATCGGTAAAGGCGCCGATGGTCTCGGCACTGCCCAGAAACAGGACGCCACCGGGGTTCAGGCTGTAGTGAAAGAGGGGGATGAGTTTTTTTTGAATTCCCGGGTCCAGGTAGATCAGCAGGTTGCGGCAGATCAGGAGGTCGAGTTTGGTGAAGGGCGGGTCCATGATCACGTTCTGGGGGGCAAAGACCACCATCTCGCGGATCTCCTTGCCCACCCGGTAGCCGTGCTCGTCCTGCACAAAGAACCGGCGCAGGCGCTCCGGCGAAATGTCCGCGGCGATGTTGGCCGGATAGACGCCCGCGCGCGCCCTGTCGATGGCGTCCCGGTCCAGGTCGGTGGCAAAGACCTGGAGAGAAACGTTCCGCGCCGGCCTGGCCTGCTCCAGCGCCTCCTTGAAGACCATGGCCAGGGAATAGGCCTCCTCCCCCGTGGAGCAGCCGGGCGTCCAGGCCCGCAGCACCCCGCCTTTTGGATGGGCCGCCAGCAGGGCCGGGATGACCTTGTCCTTCAATTGCTCCCAGGCCGGCGGGTCGCGGAAAAAGCTGGTGACGCCGATCAGAAGCTCCTTGAAGAGCAGCTCGATTTCCTGGGGATTCTCGCGCAGAAACCGGACATAGGTGGCGATCTTGTCGATCTGGTGCAGGCCCATGCGCCGTTCGACGCGGCGGTAGATGGTGCTCTTCTTGTACAGCGAAAAGTCGTGGCCGGTCTGGGTCCGCAGCAGGATAAAAATCTTCTCCAGGGCGCTCTGGGTCTTGCTCTCCCGGGACGGATCGGACGGGCCGATCAGAGGGGCGTGCTTTAGATAGTCGATGATCCTGCCCGGCAGTTCCTCCGCCGGGGCGACCACGTCGGCCAGACCGGCGTCGATGGCGCTTCTCGGCATGCCGTCGAACTTGGCCGAGGCCGGCGCCTGCACGAAGACCGCCCCGGCTTTCTCCTTGATGGCCCTGAGGCCCAGCGTGCCGTCAGAGCCCATCCCCGACAGGATGACGCCGATGCTCCGGGCCTGGCAGTCATCGGCCAGGGAGCGGAAGAAGAAATCAATCGGCAGGCGCAAGCCCCGGGGCGCGGCCGGTTCGAGCAGGTGCAGCACCCCGTGCAGGATGGACATGTCTTTATTGGGCGGGATCACATAGACGCGGTCCGGTGCGACCTTCTGGCGGTCCCTGACCTGGACGACCGGCATGGCGGGTGGTGCGCTGGAGCAGCTCCACCATCATGCCCTTGTGGGTCGGGTCCAGGTGCTGGACGATGACAAAGGCCATGCCGCTGCCTTCCGGCACGTGCTTCAGAAACAGCTCCAGCGCCTCGAGTCCTCCGGCCGAGGCGCCGATGCCGACGATGGGGAACGCGTTCTGTGTTCTCGGGGGCAGCGGTTCCGGCGGCAGGGACGCCGCCGGCCCTTTCTTCCGCATCTTCGGGCCGGATGGTTTTTTCATGGTTGGCATCCTTTCACGGTAGAAGGCGGCGTCATGCGTGTCGCTCTTTTTAAGGCCGGGACCCTTAGACACCGGCCAGGTCGATTTCCATCCGGCACGTATGGGATTCATAAAGGAGGCGCATTTGAGTTTGTAATTTCATACCACATATTTCTTTTTGCAAAAAGAGCCCCATGCCATCCGCGGCATTCCTTTCAATTTTGTGGATTACTGAGCTAAACCTGAAATATTTCAGAGTTCCTAAACGGTGGACTGCGTGCCTGCATCGAATCATCGGTGGGGTTGTTTGATGGTGAAGTTTACCTGATCAAAGGTGCCGATTCAGGAAATTGCAGATTTGTTGCGACTTCCAGGGGTTCGGGCGGTTACATCCTCCTGAGATTGCCTGAAACCATCCCAGAAATGGTCGTTCGGTGATTTGTCGGATGATACCATAACCTATTTCGGGCTTTTCGTGATCGCCTGCAGGGTCGTCCTCGCCTGGGACGATGACGATGGTTGGGTCCGGGCCACTATCTGCCACGCGCCCCCTGCCCTCTGCGTATTCGCTGATCTCGGATGCTGGGGTCGGGACGATCCCGTGGTCGAGCACTACCCGACCCACTTGGAGGCCCTGCCCGGGCAGGTGCTGTTCCGGCTCGGCCCTCACCCACATCCAGCGCGCCTTGCAGGTCGATATGGCTCGGTTCTGCTTTGAGTTCGCCCACGACAAGGAGGGGCCATGTCAGGCGAAGGCCCTGCTCACCCTCAGGGAGGTTTTCGTGGGCCTGGGTAACGACGATCGTGCGCGGGCGGCCTTTGAGGAAGTCTATAAAAGCCACCCTGGCAGCGACTTCGTACACCAGGCCCACACGGCGATGCACCTGATTAGGATAAACTCGGGGGACCAAGGCTTGCTCTGACCTGTTCAACGAATATCTTGTCACTCGCGCTTAATTCCTGTTCGAAGATGCCGACCCTTCACTGGCCTCATCCAGCATCTTATCCCACTCCTCCTTTGGATGACCGATATCTATTCCAGCCTCTATTTCATGCCTAAACTCCCGGTAGTCGTCAAACATGTAGCCCAATTCTATCATTTCAACTATGATCGTATGAAGGATTTCTTTGAAGTCAGAGAAGGTGCACCCAGATTCAATCGCTTCCTCAACCGCAGACGAAATGTGGCCGTAAAGCCGACCTCCAACAACATCCTCAAGATTCTTTGACCATTTCATTTGTAATACCTCCGCATAGTTTAAATTTTTGTTTTTCAAGCAGGGCGGTGCCTTCCTCCCTCTCCCTCTGGGCGATTCACAGACCTGTTTTGAAATTTGCAGCTCTCGGATTCATAACGGAGCAGATGGCAACCATCTCCAATTTTCAAACCTTTCTCTGGATGAGATTGTTCAACCGTTTGGTGCCATACTCAACCTGGACATGACGCCCCCTCGTGTTATTGACAAAGACATATGTCGCATAAGCCTTTGCATCTCTAATCGGCTTGACCCAAGCCGTTGCCGGCCACTCGTCAGCCAATCTGTTAAGGTTAAGGTCTAATAGGGTCTTGCCGGTCTTCCTGCTGCGGGCAAGCAAGAGGACATGAATGTGAGGGTTACCGGCATAAAAATTTAGGACGCCTTGGCAGGCGATCCTGACACCATAGTCCGTAGCAATCTTTCGACACCACTTCTTGAACATTTTCTGGCCCGTCTCCTCGCTGACCCGGAGGTACCGAAAAGTGAGAGTGGCCTCTGCCTCCCAGGGGTACCGCGACATCCAGTCCGCACAGGCGCGTCGATAGGTTATGGTAGGTCCCATGTTTTTCTCCTTGTCGATTTTTTCCCGTTCCACTTCAATACCTACAAGATATAAGGGGCTAAGACATAGAATTAGACGAGGGGCCATTTTCATGGCCCCTTACGCTGTACTCCAAATTTCGGTGCTTGGGCGCCCTGCTGCTGATGACCGCACCGTATCATGGCAGCTTTAGGTCCCCAGTCGCCTGGAGGCGCACTGAGGTCACCCTTATTTGCCCTTGTCGTATCGGCCCGTAGTGTCAGTCGTCAATTCCGTAAAGGTCGTATTTGTCGTAGTGGCTGCCTTGATTCGTAACCTGTCCATAGTAGCCAGCATTCTCGTATCTATCCCAATTGCCAGAGTCTTTGTCCATCAACGTCGTACGGTCGCAAATGATCCACGGGATCGTATTCCAAAGACGATTTCGATTATTGAGTTCCCGGTCCCTCAGACCCTTGGAGCCCGTTCTCCCGGAACTGCTCCAGCCATGTCGAAACCTCTACTGGGTCAACCAGTATCTTCCGCCCTATCCGATAACTGGGCATGCCCTTGCGAATGTACTTCCGGCAAGAAAAAACCGAAACCGAAATTTCGGTTCGATGAACCCCTCGAAGGCCGCGGTCCAGCACCAGTCATAGTGCATCCCGCGTTTGTCGGCCCAATTGCTGAGCTTGTTCATGCTTCGCCAATAGCGGGCGTGGTGTTGTTTGAGATAGGGCGGGTTGAAGTGTTCAAAACGGCGCAGGAAGTTGAGCCACTTGCTGTCGCCCAGGTATTCGTTGAACTGGGTTAATGCTTTGGCCCAGGCATAGAAAAAGGCCAAAGTAGCCCCGTCCGGCGTAAGTGGCCGATAATCAAACCATTTACGTTCATAAAGTGCTGTCTCTCCCATTGTTGCCCTCCTGGTGTCGGTTAGCGTCCGAAAAATTATCCCCTTACTCATATTATAGTCCGGTTGTGGGCTTATTGGTTTTCGTCGGAAAATTTTTTTTCTGGGGTGTATTCGGTGGGCGAGCGGAAATTCGGCGCGGCGGTTACATTTAGTCCCGACTTGCAGGTACAGATTTGTTAATTCAAATGCAGATAAGTACAAATAATAAACAATATTAAGTATTTAAGATATTATAAGTAATATATAGTATTTTAAAAGCAAGTATCCATCTGTCTGTCCTGTCCTGCTTCGCAAGACGGACACCCAGATGGAATCCGCGGCGCGATTTTCAATCCCCAGTCCGGAATCCGGAGCAGGCCGGAATCACCCAGGCCAAAAAAATATTTTCGGGCCATTTACCAATAAGCTCATTTCCGGACTATAATATATTTAGAGGGTCTAAGTTTTGGTTGGCCCTGCTTCATCCATCCTCCTTTCGGGCGACTTGCTGGGACCGGGGAATAGGCCCCGGTTCCTGGCAAGTCAAAAACAGGAAAAGCAAAATGCTGATAAACCTGCAAAATTCATATGCGTTCTGCGACGGGACCCAGGCCGAGCTTTTATGCGTGAGCCAGGCGTTGACCTTTGAAACCGAAAACTGGCGGGTGATCCGAGCCCAGGCCCTTCGCAGGCAGCCCGGCAACCCGTATTGGCTTCGATATAATGGGCAAGGGACCTTCTACGACCACAGGGTCAAGGGGTTCCTGTCTGGCCTGCTGCCGCTTGTTTTAAGGGGCCTGGCCAGTCAAGGCCATGCCATGAATGTCATCGACCAGCGCAGGCCGCCTCATTCCGTGCCGCCACCCGTGTATCCCGAGCTGGACGGGATCAAGCTGCGGAATTATCAAATGCGTGCAGCCCAGAGCTTTCTCAAGGCAGGCCGGGGCGTGACCCAGATTGCTACAGGTGGCGGCAAGACCGAGATTGCCATTGCCCTGACGAAAGCCCTGGGCCTGCCGACCTTGTTCCTGACCCACCGGGTCAATTTGCTTTGGCAGACCGCCGAGCTGTTCGCCAAGCGGTTGCCCGAGTACAAAGACCGGATCGGGGTTATCGGAATGGGGTGGTTACGTCCCATGGATGCATCCAAATTTGAGCTGGGCCGTCAGAGAAAAACCATCATATTTGGGTTAGGTTTTTGATCGATGCTCAGTAACCCAGAAATCCAAGAGGTATCATACGCAATCGCGGAGCAAGTCTTCTCATGCTTGAGTCAGAAAATGGCCCCAAGCAGATGGCTTACAATGCCCGGGGCGCTTGAGTACGCCAGGGTGAAGTCCAAGACGACCATGCTGAAGTGGCTCAATGAGGGCCTGGTCTATGGCTTCAAGCGTTCTGGAGAATGGATCATCGACCGCGAATCAATCGACAAATGGTATACCTCCGAACTATTCAACGAAAACTCATAAACAATTCTGATATTTACCCGACGCCTGCGGATGCTATTGTACTGGGAGGGGAAGGCATAGCGCGATAAGTTTAAGGAACCTTGTAATTGCAATAATGATGTGTGCAGGGCAGCCAAGTGAGGCAAGCGAATCGTAAAATATTTACCATCAACCCGCCATAATCATCATAACATCCCGAAATTTTTAATTTAAAACACCCATGTGCAAATTGAAGGTAAAGGCACTGCGGAGACAGACCTGTAAAAAATATTTATAATCATCATGCTGATATTATTATAAAAACATGGACCAACGTAAATTGATGATAAATTTTCACCTGCTGCAGCAACCTGACCAAGCCGTATCCAGGTATCAAATCGGGCCTGACATAGATGGTAACCTCAGCGAAGGTACCGATGTGTCAGTAGCGGTTTCGGGACAACCAAGTCGAATACCCGGGGCGGGCCGGTAATCGACCGATCAATCGTATCATCAAGGAAGGGTTTTTTCGGTGAATTACAAGCTTGGAAATGAGAATCCGCCTGTCAAGGTCAGCACAAAAAAACCTAAAAATATATTGAAATAACTGGTAAAAAGTGTTTAAATATGCCCATGAACAATCACGGAGGTTACCATGGGCATTGAAATCTTGCTGCTGTTGATCGTGGTCTTGTTATCCCTTTTGGTGTTCGGGAAAGCCTTTGGGAATCTTGTTCGCGGGGCCGTGGCCCTGATAGGTTTACTGATCGCGTCGATGATTAACTTAGCGGCCGCTGGGCGCCGCGCACTCAAAAAATAGGAGATGGCCATGGCCGAGCCCTACCTATGGAAGCACCCCGAATTTGGGACTTACTCCGTCATTTGGATGCAGGGCGGCAAGCAACGACGCAAAAGCCTTAAGACCAAGGACAGGAAGATTGCCAATGCCAAGCTAAATCACTTCAGGCGCGAACTGACGGCCGGCAAGGTTTCGCCGATAATTAAAAAGGGCAACCGGCGGTTTTATGTCTTCGTCGATGAGTTCCTGAAAGAGCATGCCAACGCGAGGCTCCGTGAGAAAACATCTGACCTGTACCGGATCGCCCTTGAAAAGGCAAAGCTGTCCTGGGGCGATATTCCCCTGGGCCAAATCACGCCCCGCCATATCGACGCCTTCATAACTGACATGATTCGGGCCGACCTGGCCAAACCCACGATCAACAAGAACCTTCGCCACCTGAAAGGCGCCCTACGGAAAGCCTTCGACTGGGACTATATCGACCGTCCTGTGAAGTTCCCGCCCCCGTTGCCGTTTGAAGAAAAATCCCGCTTCCTGAGCCCCGAGCAGCTTCGGGATATTTTCGGCAACATCCCCGACCAGGAATTCTATGACCTTTGCCTGTTCGCCCTTTGCACCGGGCTCCGGAGCGGGGAGGTCCTTTCCTTGAGGTGGGAGGACATAGACAGCCCAGAGGGGTTCATGCGGATCGACAGCCGGCAGAAAAGCAAGCGGGAAAACAGAATCCCGATCAATAGCGGGGCCCGAGCAGTCCTGGACAGGTGCAAGGCCCGGGGCATGGCCACGGTGTTCCGCAAACTCGAGTCCCCCGGGTCAGCAAGCTGTTCAAAAAAGCCGTCAGGAAGGCGAAGCTCCCAGACGACATCCGGTTCCATGACCTGCGGCATACGTTCGGCTCGATGCTCGCCATGGCAGGACGCCAAGGCCGGGATATCCAAGACCTGATGCGTCATGCCTCCTTTTCATCGACTTTGGTTTATTCTAAGCTCTCCCCCGACCATCTCATTGACGCTTCCGAGTCGATCCATGTTCCGTTGCTGCTGATGCCGTCTAAAAAATAACCCCGTCCGTGTTTCATGGACAGGGTTAAAATAATGCGTTTCGGACGCTCGATTCTATTATGTTTTTATTACAGTTGTATGCAACTAATTGATTTTATATGTGAAGAAACAGGACTTCTAATCCGTAGGCCGGTGGTTCGAATCCCTCCAGGCGCGCCATAAAAAATCAGGGTCTTACGGATTCCTTCGGAAGAGCAAACGACAAACGGAGGAATCCATGAAAAAGTCCGTTACCCATGCCCCGCCGACCGTCAATCACCTGTTTTCCCTCTACCTCGCAGACGCCATGAGGCATGGGAAGGTCTCTTGGTCGGATGATGACACCCGCTAAATAAACCATATCCAGAGCCACATTTGGGGCCTTCGCCCAATCATGTTTCTGAATTCTCTTAGAGCTTCAACGTAACGGCCGATTTCCATAAAAGCTTGGGCGCATATGAGAAGATCAGATTCGCTGGCACTCCCTCCCCAGTCTTTTTTGATTAAGTCGATTTGGTCGGCAGAGAGTTCCTGGGAAGCTACTGTATCACCGCAGTTCATTTCCAACTTGATAAGCTGGGCTTGCTTTTCAATAGTGGATTTGGAATCTGGATCAATTTTGGGCGAGCAGGCAAGAAACTTGGCATACAGCTCATAGGCCTCTTTATGAAGTCCTTGCGAGCGGTAAATGTCTGCTTCCTTTCGGATTAATGCAAGGCTAATTTTCATGCGATACCCGCGTTCGTTCTGCAGCAGTTCCTACCTGCAGCAGGAGCTATCCGACGTGTGACCCGCTCGATTCAGTTAGCCACCCATTGCCCGGCCGCACTGACGGTCGAGGGGGTTCTTACCAATGTTATCGATGCGGATTTCATCAGCAGAGTGCCCCCTGTCGTGGTAGGCCCGGACCCCCATTGGTAGCCTTCTCCCAAGTTTTTATCGAGCTGAGCAAAGAGGGCTTCGTCGGATACCCAGCCCTGATCGGAAAATTTGATCAACGCCCAGGTCAGAAGCTCCCTGGAATTAAGTTCGCTTATGGAATGTTCCAGCACTTTGGCTATAGCTGTTTCGGAAATCTCATTAAATTTAGTAACCCCTACTCCGCCAAGCACCGAGATGATTACCAGGACGGACATTATCTCGATCAGGGTGAAACCGTCGTGGTTATTCAGGATCGAACAAACGCTACGTTGGTTCAAAGCATTTTCCTCTTTTAAAAAAACAAGGTCAATCAGATAGAAGACGGCCAGCGATAGAACCACCGTTCCAAGAAATATCGCTTTTGCCATAAAATTTCAATACTTTAGCCATATTCTCATTATGGTAGGCATAAACGGTCCGAAATTTAACAGGGTGTTGAAAAAGGGCGTCTCAAGCCGTGATCCGGCGTTGCATGGCTATTGTAAATGTTCACATATGAGCCCATATGCTGGGCTTTCCGAATCGCCGCGCGCCTTGGCTGACGGCCTGATGCTTGTTTTTTAAACACCCTGCTAAAATCCAGAAGGCCTCTCATATTCTCAGGTAAAAGCCGCGCTGGTCGTCGTGAAAATAGGCTGTTCCCCGTTGATGGCGTCGAAAGCAATTATCATGCAAAAACTTTAAAAAATTAAAGTCATCCGTGAAATCAAATAGTTATATTTATTTTACAGACGCAAAATAGAAATTGATTTTGGGAGATGGGGTGCTTGAACCGAGTAAAATACTTCTTAAACATAATACAAAATACTCATGTCCTGATTCACAAGATTATCCCCTTCTGTGGGTTTTTTACAGAAATCAGCTAATCATTATTAGGCAAAAAAATAGGAGGGCAAACTGAACATGACTACTCATACGACCAGAGTGAACCCGTCAGAAGAGACCATCAAAATCGGTCCGCTCGGAATCCGGTTTCTCCTCACCAGCAGTGATTCCAACGGCAGCGTGTCGTTGTTTGAGCTTACCGTCCCCGTCGGGCAGAAACTGCCCGCGCCGCCCCACGAGAACAACTCCTACGAGGAGATCCTGTACGGCATGGAGGGTGTGCTTACCTGGACGGTTGACGGTACGCCGATCGACGTGGGGCCGGGGCAGGCGCTTTGCATTCCGCGGGGCGCGGTACACCGCTTTGATAACCTAAGCAACACGGATGTGAAACAACTTGTTGTCATCAGCCCTGCAGTCATGGGACCAGCGTATTTCCGGGAAGCGGCCGAAGCCATCCATGCTGCTGCAGGAAGCCCGCCCGATCGCGCAAAGATGTCGGAGATCTTCCACCGCCACGGCATGACGTTGGCTGCGCCGCCGCAGCCCGCGAAATAGCCGAGGCCGGAGGCCCGGCAGTTCGGATTCAAAACCGATCCCCACGGACGAGGTGTCTTCATCCCTGCCGCCCATAGACCTTTTCCAAGTGAGGGCCGACGTACGTCCGGGGGAGTGTGATTTTTAGGGGATAAATTGGCCTTGACTTTTTCCGTAACTCTCTGATAATAAAGGAAGCTATACTCGGAACAGCTCTTCCAATGCCCCTTCTAATTCGTAGGCCGGATGTCAGTAATGATTGAATTCGCCAAAATGATTTCAGTCCTCTTGGGGGCCATCATCCTGGGAAACTGGTTTCTTTCCGAGTTCAGGAAAACGCGCCTCAAAAAACTGCCCTGGTACGCGGCTTACCTGACCACTCCGGGCCTGCTCGTACTGGCGGCCTTGGCACTGCCGGTCATTTATTGGCTCCTCCATGGCTGAGACCGCAGATCGCGCTTTCGAGGAAGTTGATCTGCGTTGCATCTGTTTTTGTGCGAAGCCGTCTATACCAACTCAAGAAATCGCTTGGCTTGGTATTCAAACTCACGGCTCTCGACGTCCACCGTGCGGTGGTTTTCCTCGTCCGTGACGAACACCGATACATGCCCGCCACCACCGGCAAAGGATACGCAGCAAGCTTGAAGGCTTGTCTGCTCCAGCCCTTCCCCGCCTTTGCCAAAAAACGTAGATGCCCGGCGGATGATCTCATCCACCGTAAGCCGTGTTGTTTTTGCGACTCGAATCATCCGGTGTCCCTCCTTTGCCTGTTATCGATGGTTTGCTTTCGCGATAACCTCATAGTAAGCCCTGTAAATTGGCGGGCAAGCCGCCGGTATTTTCCTCAAGCGCTTGGGTAAAACGGCCGATAATGCAATATGCGGCAGAAAGCAGGCGGCCGCAGCGCCCACCCATCACACAGGAGGCTGTCATGGGGACCAACAACATCGTCTTTTTGGAAAACCTGGAGTGGTTTGACGAGAGCGGCAAGGAGATCGTGCACCGGCTCCCGGAACAGGGCTCCGGGGAGATCAAGTTTGGCGCCCAACTCACCGTGCGGGAGAGCCAGGCCGCGGTGTTCTTTTACAAAGGCAAGGCCGTGGGGGTCTTCGGCCCCGGCCGCCACACCCTGAAGACCGGCAACATCCCCATTCTGACCAAAATTGCCAGCATCCCCTGGGCCATGCAAAGCCCCCTGCGGGCCGAGGTGTATTTCGTCAACCTGAAGGTGTTCACCAACCTCAAATGGGGGACCCGCGACCCGGTCGCCTACAAGGATGCGGAGCTCGGGCTGGTGCGCCTGCGCGCTTTCGGCGTGTTCAACCTCCAGGTGGTCCAGCCGGTCCTGCTCATCAACAGCCTGATCGGCACCCAGGGAATTTACACCACCGCGGAGATCGAGGAGTACTTGAACCGCGTGATCGTGTCGCGCTTCAACGACTACATGGGGCAGACCCTCGACTCGCTCCTCAACCTGCCGGCTAAATATGACGAACTGTCCGAGGGCCTGAGCAAGCGCCTGGAGGAGGATTTCAGCCATTTCGGGATTCGCCTGGCCCAGCTCTACATCAATGCCGTGACACCCCCGCCCGAGGTCCAGCAGGCGATCGACGACCGCAGCCGCATGGGCGTTTTCAAAGACATGGAGAAGCTCATGCAGATGAAGGCGGCCATGGCCATTGAAAAAGCCGCCGGCGGGGAAGCCGGCCCCGGTGCCGGCATGGGCACCAGCCTGGGCCTCATGCTGCCGGCCATGTTCGCCCAGTACTTCGGCGGCCAGAAAAACGGCGGCCAACCGGCCGAGACGGCACCGGGGGCGGCCTGCCCGGAATGCCATAGCAGCGTCCCCGCGGACTCCAAGTTCTGCCCGCAGTGCGGGCATCAAATGGTCGTCTTCAGCCAGTGCTCCGGCTGCGGCAAAAACCTGGCACCGAACGCGAAGTTCTGCTCGCGCTGCGGTCTTGCGACGGGAACCGCGCCCCAGAAGAAATTCTGCCCGCAGTGCGGCGCCGAAAACCTGGCGGACTCCATCCATTGCAATGAATGCGGGGAGAAGCTCTAACGGGTTCGCAGCATGACCAGCTTTCAGATCGAAAATCAGTGCCCGCAGTGCGGAGCTCCGGCCCACTTGGAAGAGACCGACCGGCTCTTCGCCTGCCCGTTCTGCCGCGTCACATCGCTGCTGCTGACGCACGACTACTTCCGCTACGTCCTGCCTGCCCGAAACCCCGGCGGCAAAGACCTGGTTTACGTCCCTTACTGGCGGTTCAAGGGGATTCTGCTGTTCAGCCTGCCGACCGGGGTCGAATACAAGTTCATTGATGTGAGCCGTTGCGCCGCGGACGCGCCCCCCATCCCGCTGACCCTGGGCCTGCGCAGCCAGGCCCTGAAACTGAAATTCATGGCGCCCGAGATGCCGGGGCGCTTCGTGCAACCGACCCGGTCGTTCGATGATACCCTGGCAGCCTTCCACCGGCGCTTCGGCCAGGCGCTGCCCGGGCCCATTCTGCACTGCGCTCACCTCGGCGAATCCATGAGCCTGATGTATTCCCCGTTTTATGCGACGGACAAACTCTACGACGCGGTGCTGGACAGCCCTGTGCCGGCAGCCTGTGGCGGGCTGCCCGATGCGGGGCTTGCAGGCGGCCGGCCGGATTGGAGCGTTCGTTTTGTTGCGGCATTGTGCCCGGCCTGCGGCTGGGACCTGGAAGGCGCGCGCAACAGCCTGGCGATGCTCTGCCGGAATTGTCAGTCGGTGTGGTATCCCGGCACCGAGACGCTGACGCGGGTCGAATCCGCCTGTCTGGAGGGCACCGTTGAGGGTGGCGTCTATTTTCCGTTCTGGCAGATCACGTGCGATCTGTCGGCCATCGACCTGAAAACTTATGCCGATCTGGCGCGAATCGCAAACTTGCCGACCATCGTCGGCAGCACGGCCGGGCGGAAAGCGTTCCGATTCTGGACCCCGGCGTTCAAGATCCGGGCACAGGTGTTCCTGCGCCTGGCCGAGAGTCTGACCCTCCTCCAGGCACAGGACCGCGCAGCGCCGACGCTGCCCCCCCGCCCCCATCATCCGGTGACACTTCCCGTCGAGGAGGCCTGCGAGAGCCTCAAGGTGGTGCTGGCAGCGTTTTTCAAGCCGCAGCGAGTCCTGCCCGAGCTGCTCCCGGCCATAACCATCCGGCCGTTGCACCACACCCTGACGTATCTGCCCTTCACCGAAGACCAGCACGATTTCATCCAGCCACACACCCGGCTGGCCATCAACAAAAACCTGCTCAGCCTGTCCGGCAACCTGTAGCCGACGTCATGGGATCATAGACGGGAGCATGGTCAACTGCCTGCTGCCCGGGAAACCCAGGGCAGCAGGCTTGCCGGTTTGCTCACAAGCAGTTCGGCACCCGCCGCGATGATCTCCTCGGCGGGACGAAATCCCCACAGGACGCCCACCGGGAACATCCCCGCCGCAACCGCCGTGCGCATGTCGATGGAGGTGTCGCCCATATAAATGCAGCGGGCCGGGGCAATCCTGAGCCGGTCCGCAATTTCCAGGGCAACCGTCGGGTCCGGTTTTTTTGGTTTTCCGCGGGTCGCGCCGATGACCAGCCGGAAGGGAACGCCCGGCAGGAACGCGTGGACGATGTGTTGGGTGGCTTCATCAGGTTTGTTGGAGAGAACCGCCAACTCGAATCCAGCCGCAGAAAAAGCCCCCAGCACGTCCAGGATGCCGGGGTAGAGCCGGGTCTTTTGCGTCCACCGGTCGGCATACTCGCTTTTCATCTCCCGGATGAAACGGTTAAGATCTTCCTCATCCGCAATTTTGAACGGGAGCGCCCGCCGCACCAGCACGTCGATGCCGTCGCCGACGAAATACCGGTAGGCCGCTACGTCATGCACCGGCAGGCGGTTGTTCTGCAGCACGGCGTTCATGGCGTCGGCCAAATCCTCGAGCGTGTCCAGAAGTGTCCCATCCAAATCGAAAATAACGGCTTTAAAATCCATTGCCTACCCTCATGGGTTCGTGAACCCCTCTAAATTTCAATGGGTTTTATGTTTAACCTGAGTTGAGCGGTTCTGATTTTGGTTTTGGCGGAATGGCCCGATGGGGGCTGCCGTCCGCATGGGCCGCCGCAAAAAACACCCAGGCTGCGCCAACGCCCCCGGGGTCTCGATAACCCCCTCACAGGCAGCGGCGACAGTCTCTGCCGTGGAGCGCAGGGTTCCGGGGCTTTCTGGGACTATCTGAGCGGCCCTGCTGCCGTTGCGACGGCCGGGGAAAGAATTGCGGCGGCCCATGCGGACGGCAGCCCCCATCGGGCCTCGATGTGAATCGACAGTATCGCTCAATTTAGGTTTAAGTCATTTTATTGTCAACAGATTGCTTTCTGAACGATCCTCAGCGCCGATGCGGTCCCCCTGGAATTGCGGCTGATCGGATGCTATACGTGAATAAACTCGAGACAACAGTCCATCAATAGTTCAGATTATTTTCACCGCATACGGTTTGACTCAGGGCAGGATGACATCCCCCGGAAACGAACTAAACGGCTGCATCGACCAATACCTAAACTACCTTCTGGTTGAAAAGGGCCTGTCCAAGTCCACCCTCGAATCCTATAGCCACGACCTGCTCACGTTCGCGGAATTCCTTGGCAAGAACGGCCGGAACACCGTCTCGGAATACGACACCGCACTCATCCTGCAGCACATCATCGCCTTGCGCAACGAGGGCCTGGCGGCCCGCTCCCGCGCACGGCATCTGGTGGCGATCCGGGGGTTTTACCGTTACCTGGTCCAGGAAAAACTGCTGGCCCGCGACCCCGCGAAGCTCCTCGACCTGCCCAAGTCCGGCCTCAAGCTGCCGGATGTTCTGTCCGTCGAGGAAGTCCGCCGCCTGCTGAATGCGCCGGACTCGCGCAAGCCGTCCGGCATTCGGGACGCCGCGATGCTGGAGGTCCTTTATGCCGCCGGCCTGAGGGTCTCCGAGCTCATCCATCTGAAAGTCCAGGACGTCCATCTTGATGCCGGGTTCGTGCGCGTGCTGGGCAAGGGCGCAAAGGAACGGGTCGTGCCGATCGGCCAATACGCCCAGACAAAAGTCCTGTTTTACTTAGGCCAGGCCCGCAACCACCTGCTCAAGGACCAAGCGAGCCCGTTTCTCTTCGTCGCGCGCGCCGGACGCCCGCTCACACGCCAAGGGTTCTGGAAACTGCTGCGAAAATACGCACGCACCACGGGTCTTTTCAAGAAAGTCACCCCTCACAGCCTGAGGCATTCCTTCGCAAGCCATCTGCTCGAAGGCGGCGCCGACCTACGGGCAGTCCAGATCATGTTGGGCCACGTGGACATCTCCACCACCCAGATCTACACCCACGTAGCCAATGACCGGCTCAGGGAGCTTCACCGTAAATTTCACCCCAGGGGGTGAAATTTATTTTCGCACGACCGGGCCCGAACAACCCGGGGGGATGAATCGTAAAAATTCGTCGAGACCGCTTGACAGGCGGGCCGGATTGACCCTAACAGGGTGTTGAAAAACCGCGCCTTGCGCCGTGATCCGGCATTGTGCGGCTTTTGCAAATGCGTTGTATGTCCGAAGATAGAAGGCTGGGAAACTTGAAGCAAAACCTTTTCTGCCTTTTTTTAGCCTCCTGGCGTTCCAGCCTCCGAGCCTCCAGCCAATAGTCGCCTTGGCTGACGGCCTGATGCTTGTTTTAAACACCTTTGTTAGGTCGCCATACCCTATGACCACGTTGAACCCTTCGAAACCCATCGGCTGCTGGCATGCGGGGGATTCGCCCCCTGAACCCCTGGAGTCCGCCCTGCAGCGAACGTTGCTGGATGTCAGCCGGCCGGTCTACGTGGTTGAACGGCCCGATGGGCTCTGTGTCAGCCAGGGCGGGACGGCGGCCCTCGGCGGCCAGGCCCAGGCCGGTGGCGATCAACTGCCCCTGCGCGCCTATGCACCGCCCCTGCCGCCCGAAGCCCTGGGAGACTCCGCTTTCAAGGCCAAGCACGGCCTTCGTTACGCCTATGTCGCCGGGGAAATGGCCAATGGCATCACCTCCGTGCGCATGGTCACTGCGGTGGCCAAGGCCGGCATGATGGGGTTTTTCGGCGCCGCCGGACTGCTGCCGGCGGAGGTGGAAACCTCGCTCGCCCGGTTGCAGTCCGAACTGCCCGGCCTGCCCTTCGGCGTCAACCTGATCCACAGCCCCGGCAACCTCGAGCTTGAGTTCGCCTTGGTGGAGCTGTTTTTGCGCCGGAAGATCCGACTGGTCAGCGCTTCGGCTTATGTCGACCTCACCTATCCCCTCGTGCACTACCGCATCAAAGGCATTCACCGCGACACCGGCGGGCGCATCGTGTGCCCGAACCGGGTGGCCGCCAAGGTGTCCCGGGTCGAGGTCGCCCGCAAGTTTCTGGCGCCGCCCTCGGAAAAAATCCTCGGCCTCCTCGTCGGCCGCGGGTTGATCACGGCCGAGGAAGCCGCCCTGGCCGCCGCGGTGCCAATGGCCGACGATGTGACGGCCGAAGCGGACTCCGGCGGCCACACCGACAACCGGCCGGCCATTACCCTGCTGCCGACGATGCTGGCGCTGCGCAACGAAATGAGTACCGCGCACGCCTATCTCCACCCGCCGTGCGTCGGTCTCGGCGGCGGCATCGCCACCCCCGAGGCCACGGCCGCCGCCTTTGCCATGGGCGCAGCCTACGTCGTCACGGGTTCCATCAACCAATCCTGCGTGGAAGCCGGCACGTCGCCAGCGGTGTGCGCCATGCTGGCGGAGGCCGGGCAAGCCGACGTGACCATGGCGCCGGCCGCGGACATGTTCGAGCTGGGAGTGAAAGTTCAGGTGCTCAAGCGCGGCACCATGTTCCCACACCGGGCCGCCAGGCTCTATGAACTTTACATGGCTCACGACCGCTTCGAGCAGCTGCCCGCCCGGCAGCGCGAGATGGTGGAAAAGGACTTCCTCAAGTGCAGTTTTGATGAGGAGTGGGAGCAGACCAAACAGTTTTTCTGCGCACGCGACCCCAAGCAGATCGAACGGGCCGAAAAGGACCCCAAGCACCGCATGGCGCTGGTGTTCCGCTCCTACCTGGGCCGCTCCTCCACCTGGGCCATCACCGGCGAACCGTCGCGCCGCATCGACTACCAGATCTGGTGCGGCCCGGCCATGGGCGCCTTCAACCAGTGGGTGAAGGGCAGTTTTCTGGAGAAGCCGGAAAACCGCCGGACGGTCACCGTCGGCATGAATCTGCTCTTCGGCGCCGCCGTGGCCACGCGCGCCGCCTGGCTGCGCGCCCAGGGCGTGCCCATGCCCAGCGGCTCCGGCGCGACCGGGCCGATGGAACTGCCGGAAATCATGAGATTGTGCGGCGAGGTGATGGCAGTATCAGCATCTTCATCTTGATATTTTCCGCCTGCTGAGCTATATAAGAATATTTAAGTCTATTATTCCTGAATGGGAGTGTCACGACCCGTCGAATGAGGACGGGCGCGAGGACGTTTTTTTGTCGTTTCATTCAACCGATAGGATTGGCCCTGTGAGGATGGAGGCAAACCACTGCCCGGTTGCCATTGTGGGGATGAGTTGCTTCTTCCCCAAGTCAAACGGGCTCAAGGCCTACTGGCGGCTGCTGTTGAACGGGCAGGATGCCATTACCGAGGTGCCCCCCACTCACTGGTCGACGCAAGACTACTACGATCCGGACCCCCACCGGCCGGACCACGTCCACTGCAGCCGCGGCGGCTTCCTCTCACCGGTGGCCTTCGATCCTTCAGAGTTTGGGATCCCCCCGTCCACACTCGAGGCCACCGACACCTCCCAGCTGCTGGCGCTGGCCGCCGCCCGCCAGGCCATCGAGGACGCCGGCTTGCCCTTCGACCGCGGCCGCACCAGCGTCGTCCTCGGCGTCAGCGGCACCCAGGAGTTGGTCATCCCGCTGGGCGCTCGTCTCGGTCACCCGCACTGGCGCCGGGCGCTGGCCGATGCCGGTGTTGCGCCCGCTCTGGCCGAGCAGATCGTTGCGCGCATCGCCGACGCCTACGTCCCCTGGCAGGAAAACTCCTTCCCGGGCCTGCTCGGCAACGTGGTGGCCGGCCGGATCAGCAACCGCCTGGACCTGGGTGGAACCAATTGCGTGGTCGACGCCGCCTGCGCCAGCTCGATGGCCGCGGTCTACCTGGCGATGATCGAGCTCGCCGCCGGCCGCAGCGACACGGTCATCACCGGCGGGGTGGACACACTCAACGACATCTTCATGCACATGTGTTTCGCCAAGACGCAGGCCCTGTCCTCCAGCGGAGATGCCCGGCCGTTTTCCAAGAACGCCGACGGCACGGTGCTGGGCGAAGGTCTCGGTCTGCTCGTGCTCAAGCGCCTGCCCGATGCCGAGCGCGACGGCAACCGCATCTATGCAGTCATCCAGGGCATCGGCTCCTCCAGCGACGGACGCTCCCAGAGCATCTATGCCCCGCGGATCGAGGGCCAAGCCAAGGCGCTCGAGGCGGCCTACGCATCGGCGGGCATCGACCCGGCGACGGTCGGGCTGATCGAGGCCCACGGCACCGGTACCCGGATCGGCGACAAGGTCGAGTTCCAGGCCCTCTGCAACGTGCTGGGCAAAACGGCTGCGAAATCCAACCGTTGCGCGCTGGGCTCGGTCAAGTCCATGATCGGGCACACTAAAGCGGCCGCCGGGAGCGCCGGCCTGGTGAAGGCGGCACTCGCCCTGCACCACAAAGTGCTGCTTCCGACCCTCAAGGCCGACGAGCCTGACCCCGCGTTGAACATCGAGGAATCGCCGTTCTACCTCAACACCCGCTCCCGCCCCTGGTTTGCCGCGAAGGACCACCCCCGGCGGGCCGGGGTGAGTTCGTTCGGATTCGGCGGCAGCAATTTCCACGTGATTCTGGAGGAATACCGCCCCGAAAAGACCCAGGCGGCATGGGAAGGCTCGGTCCAGATTCTGGCGTTTTCCGCAGACGACCTCCAGGGCCTGTCCGCCGCGATGGATGGTTTCAAGGCATTGGCCGGCAGCCCACTGGCGGAGGCCGTGTTCGCAGCCGAAGCTGCGCGGACCCGCTCCCGTTTCTCCCCCAGCCACCACTACCGCCTGCTGATCGTCGTCGACGACCCGGCCAGCGTGTCCGACGAGCTCGACCAGGCGCTGCAGGCTCTCGGTTCTCGCAGCAACCAAGGCTTTTTTAAACTTCCGCATGTGTTTTTCGGAGGCCCCGCACCGCCTGAAAAATTGGCTTTCCTCTTCCCGGGCCAGGGCAGCCAGTACACGGGCATGGGCCGCGATCTCGCCTGTCTTTTCCCCGCTGCCATGGCGGTGCTCGAAACGGCCAATCGCCGCTTCGGCGGCGATCGGCTGCTCAGCGATTTCATCCATCCCCGACCGGGACTGGACCCGGCTGCGGCCGAAATCGCCTTGCGGGCCACCAACGTAGCTCAGCCGGCCATCGGCGCGGTCAGCCTTGCTCTGCTGCGATCCCTCCAGGAGTTCGGCCTCACGCCGGACGCCGTCGGCGGCCATAGTTTCGGCGAGCTCACGGCGCTTTGCGCCGCCGGCTGGATGGATGAGGGCACATTCCTGGACCTGGCCATCGCGCGCGGCAAGGCCATGGCCGGGGCCGGCACTGAAGAGCAGGGAACGATGCTGGCCGTGCGGGCGCCCCTGGCCGAGATCGAAGCGCTGTTCAAACGGAATCAACTCGACGTCGTCCTCGCCAACCGCAACGGCCCCGCGCAGGGTATCCTGTCGGGCCCGCGCAATGCGATTGCCGAGGCCGCGCGGCTGTGCCGCGGCAGCGGCTGGTCCGTCAAGGACTTGCCGGTCGGAGGGGCCTTTCACAGCCCGCTGATGCGCGAGGCCCAGGCGGCGTTCTCAAGGAACGTTCTGGAGGCACGCATCGCGCCGACGCCGGTCACCGTGTTTTCCAACAGCACAGGCTCCCCCTACCCTGCGGAAGCCGAAGCCGCCCGGCAGGTGCTCGGCGAACACCTGCTCCTGCCAGTCGATTTCGCCGGCGAGATCGAGGCCATGTATCGGGCAGGTGTGCGCACCTTTCTCGAAATCGGCCCCAAGCCCGTCCTGTCGGGCCTGGTCGCATCTATCCTGAAGGGGCGGCCGTACCAGGCCATCGCCGTCGATGCATCGGCCGGACAACACCCCGGCACGCTGGATCTGGCCAAAGCCGTCTGCCATCTGGCCGCACTGGGCTACCCGGTGCGGCTTTCGAACTGGGAATCCCCCGCCCCCGAGCTCAGGCCCCTGCGCATGCAGGTCCCCATCAGCGGAGCCAACTTCCGCAACCCCAGGCCGCAGATGGCGCGCTGCCGGCCGGCAACTGTTTCTGGCGGCAGAAGCGCCCAACCGAAACACGAAGACGTCCCGCTGCCGGCGCCGGGTCACAGCCTGCCGGCGGCATCTGCCCGTCTTGAAAAAGGAACCATGCCGAAAGACAGACCCGACATCATCTTGGATGCCATGCGCTCGGTGCAGGACGGCCTGAAGACCATCCAGGCCATTCAAATCCAGACCGCTCAGGCCCATCAGAAATTTCTGGAAACCCAAAGCGAGGCGAGCCGCATCCTGCTCGAACTGGTGCGAAACACGGGCCGACTTGCGCAAGCCTCGACGGGCGACCGCGACACGCTAATCGCCCCGGCCGCGTTCGACTCGCCGACAGAACCTGCGCCGATAGTCACTGAGGCCGCTGAAAAACGTGTTCCACACCCCCCCGTCCACCCGCCGGCAGCCGTTTCCGAGCGGAATGCGGTTTCCGGCGCCGGCGCCACCGAGGCCACCGCCAATGCCTCAGCAGGCTCCGTTGGCGCCGACAGCGCCCTCGTCGCAGCCCTGCTCGCCGTGGTGAGTGAGCTGACCGGCTACCCCGCGGAAATGCTGGGCTTGGACATGGACATCGAAGCAGACCTCGGCATCGATTCCATCAAACGCGTCGAAATCCTCTCGGCCCTCGAGGAGCGCTCCCCCGGCCTGCCCTCGATCGCCCCCGAGGACATGGGCCGGCTAAAAACCTTGGGTCAGATCATCGCATTCCTCGGCGGCGGGCAGCCCGTAGCGAAACCCGGGGGCGACTCCGACCCTGCGCCGGACAGTACGTCGCCTGAGAGCCCCGCCGGCAAGCACCAGGCGCTGTATGCCGCCTTGCTCGCCGTGGTGAGCGAACTGACCGGCTACCCCGCGGAAATGCTGGGCATGGACATGGACATCGAGGCAGACCTCGGCATCGATTCCATCAAACGCGTCGAAATCCTCTCGGCTCTCGAGGAGCGCTCCGCCGGCCTGCCCTCGATCGCCCCCGAGGACATGGGCCGTCTCAAAACCCTGGGCCAAATCGTCGCGCATCTTTCCGCGCGCGCGTCGCACGCTGCCGCGCCGGCGGTCGAATCGGCGAGCCCCCCTCCTGAAGATCGGGCGGCCGCGGGAGCCTGCAGCCTGAAGGCCGTACAGGCATCCCCCGCGGCAGCGCGCCTCGCCCGGCGACAGGCCGTCACGCTGGCCGAAGCGCCGCCGCTCGCGGACACGCCGATCATTTTGCCCAAGGGCCGCAAGGTGTTCGTCACCGACGACCGTACCGGTCTTTCCCAAGCCATCACGGCCGAACTTGGTGCAAGAGGCATCAACACGGTGCTGGTTTCCATCGACATCCTCAACTACAAGAAAGACATGCCCCATGCCTCCGGGCTCGTCATCGTGCCGAATCCCAAATCGAGCACCGTCGCGGCGGATCTCCAGCACGCATTTGAACTCGCGAAATCCTTCGCGTCTGATCTCATGGAATCCGCACGGCTTGAAGCCGCTTTCTTCGCTACCGTGACCCGCCTGGACGGCGCGTTCGGCTTCAGCGGCCAGCCCATCTCGAACCCGATGCAAGGCGCACTGGCGGGGCTTGCCAAGACGGCCGCTGTGGAATGGCCGGAGGTGCGCTGCCACGCGCTGGACATCGCCCCCGGTTGGGCCGACCAGCGCGCCGCTGCCCAGGCCGTCGTCGGGGAACTCATGGCCCGCGGCCCGGTGGAAATCGGCCTGGATGCACATGCCCGCCGGACACCGGCGCTCGTGCCGCAAGCCTACCCCGACGGGACCATTGACATCACTCCGGGAGACTTGGTGGTCATCAGCGGAGGCGCGCGTGGCATCACGGCCGTCTGCGCCCTCGAACTAGCCCGGCGCGCTCAGCCCACGTTGGTCTTGCTCGGCCGCTCACCGGTGCCCGCAGCGGAGCCGGAGTGGATGCAGGCCGTCGAAGAGAAGGCGGCGATCAAGAAAGCGCTGCTCGAAAACGAATTTGCCGGCATGCCCGCCAAGCCCGTCGAGGTGGAACGCCGCCTCAAGTTCCTCATCGCCAGCCGCGAGATTTCCCGGAACCTGGAAGCACTGCAGGCAGCCGGGGCCGTGGTTCACTATCACGCCGTCGACGTCCGCGATGCCGGGCAGGTAAAGCGCGTTCTCGACGATGCGCGCGCCGCGCACGGCCCGATCCGCGCGTTGATCCACGGTGCCGGGGTGCTGATGGACCGTCTCATCGTCGACAAGAGTCTCGAGCAGTTCGAGCACGTCTTCGACACCAAGGTGAAGGGCTTCCAGTCCCTGCTCGCGGCCATACCGGAGGACGACCTGAGGGTCATCGTAGCGTTCTCCTCGGTCACGGCCCGCATCGGGAACAAGGGCCAGGCGGACTACGCCATGGCCAACGAGGCTCTCAACAAACTGGCGTGGGTCGAGTCGCTGCGACGGCCAGGCTGCCGGGTCGTTTCCGTCAACTGGGGTCCCTGGGAATGCGGCATGGTGACTCCTTCGCTCAAACGCGAGTTCGAGCGCCAGGGGGTCACCCTGCTGCCGGCCGCCGACGGCGCCCTCTCCCTGCTGCAGGAGATGGCCCGCGATGCGACTGCCCCGGTCGAAGTGGTGATCGGCGGGACCCTGAACCCGGCCACCATTGGAACCGTCACCGAAAATCCGAAATCCCATCTGGCCATACTTTTCGAGCGTGAAATCGATGCCGAGTCCTACCCGGTCCTCACGTCGCATGTGATCGACGGCAAGCCGGTGGTTCCGATGGCGATGATGGCCGAGTGGTTCGGCCACGGCGCGTTGCACGAAAACCCGGGACTCGTGCTGCATGGCCTCGAGGATATCCGCATCCTGAACGGCATCCGCCTGAGTGAACAGACCAAGCTCATCCGCCTGCTGGCCGGCAAGGCACAGAGCCGGGAGGGCGTCTTCGAGGTCGAACTCGAGCTTCGCAACGGCATGCGGGAAGGCAAGGACATCATCCACTCCCGGGCCCGGGCTATTTTGGCCGAAAACCTGGCGCAACCGCCGGAATTTCGCCTGCCCGAGGCCCTCTCGGCCAGCGACTATCTACGGAGTGTCGCAGACATCTACGAAAAGATCCTCTTTCACGGCAGCCACCTCCACGGTCTGCGCACGGTGCGCACCTGCTCCGCGGCAGGAATGGTGGCGGACGTGTCGGGTGCACCGCCGCCGAGCCAGTGGATGCAGACCCCGCTGCGCAACAGCTGGCTGTGCGACCCGCTGGTGCTCGATTCGGCTTTCCAGATGGCAAGCCTCTGGTGCTACGAGCAGCGTGGATGCGTCTCGCTGCCCATCCATGTCGCCTCTTACCGGCAGTTTCGGGCCGCGTTCCCGGCCGAGGGCGTCACGGTCGTGCTCGAGGTGCGGGATGCCACGGCCAAGAAAATGCGCGGCGACTTCACGTTCCTCGATGCAAACAGCGCGGTGGTAGCGCGTCTGACCGGCTACGAGGCGGTCATGGACCCGCTGCTGAACCGGGCCTTCAAACCGAGTGGTACGCCTTGCCCAGCGCGGGATGGCGGTTAAGAGGACGATCAGCAGCTCAAACGCCGTCAGACGCAAAGCCGCATGCACATCGCATACGGCTTTGTTTTTTCTGGGAGCAAAGACCGGCACCATACGCCTCTGTTCATGCGCAAGCCGACAGGTTCATTTTCCAGTGCGAGGTCGGCCAACCCAACGCCCTCGGCCGCTACATAGTGTCCATCCAGAAATGGTGGATTTCGGTTCAGGCCAAGACCGCAGCGATTTTGTACCCGCATAGAAAGCGAAGGGTTTCATGCTCAAAACGCGCATCACCGAATTTTTCGGCGTCGAGCGGCCCATCGTGCAGGGCGGGCTCATGTGGCTGGCCACGGCCGAGCTGGTATCGGCTGTATCCAACGCGGGCGGCATGGGGTTTATGACCGCCCTCACCTTCCCGGACGCCGAACGCCTGCGGGCGGAAATCCGTACGTGCCGGGTGCTGACCGACAAGCCATTCGGGGTCAACCTGACATTTCTGCCGACGCTGCGGCCGCCGGACTACCCTGCTTACATCGATGTCTGCGCCGAGGAAGGAATCCGATTCATTGAAACCGCCGGACAGAACCCGGAGCCCTACATGCCGCGGATCAAGTCCGCCGGCATCAGGGTCATCCACAAGTGCACCTCGGTCCGGCACGCGCTCAGGGCGGAAAAGATCGGCTGCGACGCCATCAGCATCGACGGGTTCGAGGCCGCCGGCCATCCCGGCGAGGACGACGTCACCACCCTGATCCTCGTGCCGCTCGTCCGCGATGCGGTCGGTCTGCCCTTGATCGCCTCCGGCGGGTTTGCCGACGGCCGGGGGCTGGTGGCAGCGCTCGCGCTGGGAGCGGACGGGATGAACATGGGCACGCGCTTCGTGGCCACCCGCGAAGCGCCGGTGCACGAAAACGTGAAACGGGCAATGATCCGCCACCGTGAAGTCGACACGCGCCTGATCATGCGCACCCTCAGGAACACCGAGCGAGTGCTCCACAGTCCGGCTGTCGACAAGGTCCTCGAGATCGAACGCAGGGGCACTGCCTGCATCCAGGACCTCATCCCCTATGTCTCCGGGCAGGTGGGCAAGGAAATGCTGGAGGACGGCAACATGGACAAGGGGACCCTGGCCGCCGGACAATGCGTCGGGCTGATCCGGGACATCCCCACCTGCCGGGAGCTGCTCGACCGGATCATGGCCGAAGCCGAGATGATCATCAAAACACGCCTGGCCGGGATGTTATCGCCAAGAATCTAAAAACGTCACGATCGCGAAAATCAATTCAGCCCACTACCCGGCTGACGTTGGCCGGGATGCACGGCAGCTCGACCGTCTCCAGAGTGCCGATGTAGATCTTGCATGCCTGGCAGAACTTTTTGGGCCGTCCCCGGCCGGCCCACAGCAGTTTCATCCGGTGGGAGATGCCGCATCGCGGGCAGAGGCACTCCATGGCGATACCGTCTTCACCCGGCTGATACGGCACCTCGTCACACTCGACCTCGATCTGAAGGCCCATTTTCTTGGATCGCATCGTTCAGCCTCCCTTTCATTTTCTCTGCTTGGCGTATTTCCGGACCAGCTCCCGGATCGCCTCCTCCAGGAGCTCCCCCAGGGACCTGTCCGTGTCCACGGCCAGGTGCTTGAGGGTCTTCAGAAGTTCGTCGTCGATGCGTGTGGAAAAGGTCTTTTTCTGCCCCATGAAAGAAAGCTTATAATAAAGTTTAAAATTTTTCAAGTTTTTTTTATTTATTTTATATATTATTAATTTATTTCTTTTATTCTTTTTTTTAAATCACCGGGAAGGGGCACTGCAGGACCTGCCGGTGCGGGAAAGAAAATCACCTATGGGGCGTAGGAGAAGTGGCGCGTGAAAAACGGGTGGGAGCGGGCGTGTATTTCTAAATACCCGCCTTGCGCTTGACGCGCAGCAGGCCGGGGCTGTTGTGCAGATACATGAGGGATGAGAAGCAGCCGGCAGCGATGAAATACGCCTCGATCATGTCGAAGGCATTGACAGCTGGTGAGGCCATTTCATATAGTCCGGGGCATGCGCCAGAGCATCCCCGACGCGGTCATCGTCGGCGCAGGGCCGGCCGGATCAACCGCAGCGTTTCTGTTGGCCTCGCGCGGGCTGCGGGTGGTGGTCCTGGACCGCAGTCAATTCCCCCGCGAGAAACTTTGCGGCGGGCTATTGACGTGGAAGACGATCCAAACCCTTGCGGACGTATTTGGCGTGACGGCCGCAACGCTCAAATCCGAAAAAATCATCCGCACCGAGAGCCGCGGGTATCTCGTCGGCGGCCGCAACGGCCGGCGGATTCGGGGAACGCTGGATTACCCCTTTCATCTGGTGGATCGAAAAACCTACGATCAGTTCTGGCTGAATCGCGCCATCTCCGCCGGCGCCAAGTTCCGGCCCGGAGTACGGGTGACTGCCTTCAACCCCTCGACCAGCCAGGTCGTGACCGCCGACGGCGACATTCTGCGAGGGAGGTTCATGCTTGGCGCGGACGGGGTCGCAAGCCGCGTGCGCAGCGCCCTGCGACGGACCGGCAAGATTGCGGACCCTCGCAGCGGCGAGACCGCCATCGCCATCGAAACGTTTGTACCGCGCACTACTTCCGGCGCCTTCCCGGACCAACCCTGCCTGCACTACGGCTATATCCCCTGGGGATATGCCTGGTCTTTCCCCGCACCCGAACGCCAGACCCTCGGCATCCTCGGGCTGAGAAATAGAACCGGGCACCGAGTCGCAGCCTGTTTCCAGGACTTTTTGGCGTCGCAGCCGGTTCGCCTGGAAAATGGGCTGCGCTTTCAAGGCCGGAGCCTGCCGTATGGGAATTATCTTGCGACTCCCGGCTGGAAGAACACGCTGCTGCTCGGAGATGCCGCCGGCCTGGCCGACCCCTTCCTGGGTGAAGGCATCTACTATGCCCACCGCAGCGCCCAACTGGCCGCGGATGCCATACTGGAAACCCGCTCGCGCCCGGAGTCGGCCATGCAGGCCTACCAGTCTCGTTTCCGCCGTATCCTCTACCCGGAGCTCCGCTATGCGCACGCCGCCCGCCGCCTCATCTTCTGCCTGCCCCCACGTCTTTATTACCCGTTCCTGAGCTTGCTGCTGCGCACGATGCCGAGGGTATGGGAGGAAACGATCCAGGGTCAGCGGGCATTCAGGTGGCTCAAAAAATTGGACACATTGGGAGAAACCCGACCAGCGCACTGTTAAATGCCTCCGTTCGCTCGATGTTGCACAGGTGCATGGCGGACGGGATGATCGCCAGCTTGGATCCGGGGATCCGCTCATGCATGGCCCGGGAGGCTGAAACCGGCGTGCCGGGGTCGTCTTCGCCGACGATGATCAGGGTGGAAAGTCTGATGCGGCCGAGCTGCTCCAGGTAGTTGAGCCGGCGGATGGCCTCAGTGCACCCGACATAGCCCGCCACGGGTGTCGCCAGGAACTGGCGCCGGATGCGCTCGACCTCAGGCGGTTTCGTCTTCAGGTAGCCCGGCGTGAACCAGCGGGCCAGGGTGCCGTCGACGAGCGCCTGCAGCCCCTCTTTCAACGCCGTGTCGATGCGTTCCTGGACGACCGGCTGGGCCTGCGGCGGTATCCATGCGGAGGTGCTGCATAGGGACAGGCTCAGCAGACGGTCCGGGAAAGCAAGGGCCAAGCCCTGGCCGATCATTCCGCCCATGGATAGGCCGATGAAGTGCACCTGCCGGATCGCAAGCGCATCCATCAGCGCAACGGCGTCTGCCACCAGATCGTCCAAACGATAAGGACCGGCCGGCACATCGCTGCCGCCGTGGCCGCGGGTGTCGTAGCGCAGGATCCGAAAACGGGATTTCAGGGCGTCGAGCTGAGGGTCCCACATGGACAGGCCGGACGCAAGCGAGTGACTCAGCATCGCAACGGGCGCCTGCTCCGGCCCGCACAGCTGGTAATTCGTGGTGATCGTCTTGGTCGTGATGCGCATGGTCTCCTCCATCTGTAAGCCTGACAGCGTGTTGAAAAACGGCGTCGAAGGCCGTGATCGGGCGTTATGCGGCTTTTGTAAATGGGTTATATGCCCGAAGCAATACGGCTGGGAAGCTAGGGAAGCTTCGAACGTAAGAACCTTTTATCTCTTTTCTGAGCCTCCTATCGTCCCAGCCTCCGAGCCTCCAGCTCAAGTCGGCTTCGCTGACGGCCGGATACTTGTTTTTCAACACTGTGTTGACCGGCCTGCGGCATCGCTTCCCGGAACTCACGCCTGTTTGGCGGTTTTCTCGTCGATAATGGTCTGAATCCGCCGGGCTAGCTTTTTAGGGTCGTGCCGGACGATACCGCCGGAGGTGTCGAGCATGTCGGCCGCGTGGATCGCACGGCGGCCCCAGCACGGGTCCGAGGGGTTGATCTCCACGAACTCGGCTTTCTGCTGGCGGTATTGTGCGATCAGCGGCGCGTCCGGCCGCGTCGTGTTGTAAAGGATGCCGTCGACTTCCCGGCGCATGAAGCCTTCAAGGCGGCCTACGAAATCCCAACCGGTGAAATTGTGGGTTTCGCCGAACTTGGTCATGATGTTGAGCACGTAGAGCACCTTCGCCCGGCTGTTCTGGAATGCCTCCTTGACCCCCGGGACGATCAGCCCGGCGATGATGCTGGTGAAAAGATCCCCCGGGCCGATGATGATAAAATCCGCCGATCGGGCAGCGTCGAGCACGGGCGGGTAGACCGAAATCACGTCATTGTGGTGAGGCACCAGGAAGACATCCCGGATTTTCTCCCGCTGAGTGCCGCGCGGCACATCGATGGCCTTCTCGCCGAAGATGCGCGTGCCGTCCGTAAGCTCGGCCACCAGGGTCGCCTGGTCGATGGTCACCGGAAGGATCCGTCCCCGCACGTCCAATATTTCCGCCAGCGCCTGGACTCCGGCCGGAAAGCTCTCGGTATAGCGCGACAGCATGGTCAGCAGCAGGTTCCCGGCGTTGTGGCCCATCAAGCGACGGTCTTCGATGAAGCGCTTGAGCAGCAGGCCGCGGGCCACCTCGCGGTGCGGAGAAAGGGCGACGATGCACTTGAGGATGTCCCCCGGCGGCAAAATGCCGAACTCATCCCGCAGCCTGCCCGTGCTGCCGCCGCTGTCCACCATCGACACCACCGCTGTGATATCGATATGCTCCAGGTCGCGCAAGCCGGAGAGCAGCGCAAACTGGCCGCTGCCGCCGCCGAGGGTCACAATCTTGGTGGGTTCCCGGTCCATGGGAGACAGACACTGATTTTAAGTGGTTAATGCACAGCCCGCATTCTCGGACCGCAACTACTCAGCCGGCGAGGGTTCAGGGTTCGGGGTTCGGGGTTCAGGTAAGAAGCAGTTGCCGGGGCTTGATCGCCGCCGGCCTTATTCTTACATGCCTCAGGGACTCGAGGGTTATTGCGCCTATCCTCGTGGGTCCCTGAGCCCTGAACCCTGAACCCTGGGACCTGAGTTGTTCCCTCAAACCCATGCCGCTTCACGCCGCAGGCGGTGCGCCCAAAAGCGGCTCCACCCACTCGAGATCGAGCTCCAAGAGCTTGCCGGGCAGCGGCCGGCCGCTCTGCGAATCGCAGCCGATGATGCCATAGTAAGTCTCAATCGCCCCCTGGAAGTCCTCCCGGGAGAAGATGCGGTTGCCGGCCTGGGGACCGTTCGGCTTGGGTTCGTAGAGCCGCGCGGGGATGCGATCGTCCTTGAGGGAAAAGCCCTCGCGGCTGTTGAAAGCGCGGGCCAAGGCCGAGGATCTCTCGGCAGCTTGCATCAGATCGAACAAGCTCGTATTCCAGCCGGTGACGGCGCGGATGCACGCCACCAGGGTGTCCAGCGGCATGACGCCGCGCGGAACGAAACCGAAAACGCACAACCCGAGCGAATCCAGCATTCGCCAGAATTTTTCAAGAGTGACGAAGCTGCGCACCTTATCGTTACCGAGGCTGGTGGCGGGCATCGGCCGATAGATGCCCAGGGGTTTTACCGATTGGAACGAGAAGGATTTTTCATCCACAAAGGCCGGGTCGTGCGGCGCGTTCATGTGGTCCGCCCCGTATGTGCACACCGCGTAGCTTAGACCCACCCCCGTCTTGATGCGCGGATCGTGGAGGGGAAGCTCCTGGCCTTTGACACACATGCAGAAGGCCTCGTCAGCGGCTCCCCAGCGCGCCGCCAGCCGGGATGAGCCCTCGGCCAGGAGGTCGCCGAAGCCTTCCCGGCGGGCGGTCATTTCGAGCAGTTTCAGCAGCAGGCCCGCATCGCCGTAACGCAGCTCGATGCCGCCGGTGTCGGCGGCGGTGATGATCCCCTTCTCATAACACTCGCAGGCGAACGCGATGGTCATCCCGGCGGAGATGGTGTCCATGCAGTAGCGATTGCAGATCTCGTTGCCCTTGGCGACCGCCCTCAAATCCAGGATGTTCAGGTTGGATCCCAGGGCAGCGATGGTCTCGTATTCCGGCCCGCCGTAACGCGAATCGACGCCGAAAACCGGATCCTCCAGGGCGATCACGCGCTTGCACATGATGGGGCAGGCGTGGCAGCCCTTGCGCTTTTTCAGGAGCAGGGAATTGTAGGTCTCGCCGCCGAGGGAAGATGCGTCGGGAAGGCTGCCGCTGCGGAAGTTGTTCACCGGCAGGCCGCCGGCGGCCGAGAGCGGCTCCGGGAACGCGGTCGTGCCGTAAATGTAAAGTGCGTCTCCGGTCGGGTTCTTGCGGAAGGTCTTGGCGTAGTCGGTGGCGGTCTGCCGCAGGAATTCCGGGTTGTAAGTGGGGATGGCGTCGTTTCCCAGCGCAGCAACGGCGCGCAGGTTTTTGGAGCCCATCAGGGCGCCGAAGCCGCCGCGGCCATTGAAATGCCCCAAGTTGTTGGTGATGTTGGCGAACCGGACCAAGTTCATCCCGGCCAGACCGGTTTGGGCGACACGGATCTTGTCGCTGCCCAGTTCCGCCCGAATGGCATCCTCGACCTCGCGCGCCCCCTGCATGGCAATGGTGCCTGCGTCTCGGATTTCCGCTTGGCCGTCGGTCACCCAGAGGTAGACCGGGGTGTCGGATCGGCCCTTAAAAACAACGGCGTCGAAGCCGGCCGCTTTGAACTCGGGGCCGAAGAAGCCGGCGGCTTCGGACTCGCCGGCCGTGCCGGTGAGCGGGGATTTCCCGACGGCGGCAAACCGGCAGGCGGCGGCGATCGGCGCGCCGGTCATGACCCCCGTGGCCAGGACCAGGATGTTTTCCGGCGCCAGTGGGTCGGTGTGCGCAGGCACGTCGCGCAGCAGGTAGTAATACCCGATGCCTCGGCCGCCTAAATAGCTGCGATAAAAAGTCTCATCGGGTTCCTCGGTTTCGATCTTCCGGTGTGTCAGATCCACGTGCAGTATTTTTCCGGTGTAGCCGAACGGCATGCTCCTACCTCCTGTGCCGGGATGACGTCGCCACTGGCGTTTTGCGAGGCCGCCTGGATTGTTTCTGTTTCAAGGAATACAGGTTAAATCGGTTTCCGGGGCGATGTCAACCGGCATTCGCCGCGCAGGTGTGGCCGCGTGGAGGGAGTGGCGACCGGGCCCATTCGTTGACCCGGCAGGAAGCGAGGAAAAAATTGACTTTCGCCCGGCGGAGGAAGACCGACCGCTCATTTGTGACGCAAACCGTCTTCCTTGACCCGTCCCACCGAACCTCGTATAGTTGTCGCTCGATTCGCACAGGGTGTTGAAAAATAGCGCCACCCGCCGTGGCTTGCAGCCGGATGCGTGTTTGTCAACAGCCTGCGACACATCCACGAGGCGGTGCAGCGCCCATTCGACCGCACGGAGGAAAACATGCCGATTGCAGACCGAATGACCCGCCGGGTGGCGGATTTCGCGGTGATCAAAAACATGTTCGAGGAAGGCCGGCAGCTGAAGGAACGCTTCGGCGCCGACAACGTCTACGATTTTTCGTTGGGAAACCCCGATGTCCCGCCCCCAGACGCGTTTCGAAAGGCGCTGCGCGAACTGACCCAGTCCGACACCCTCTCGTTCGGCTATGCCCCCGTGGCCGGGCATCTGCCGGTGCGTGAAGCGCTGGCGCAGCGGCTGACCAGCGAGCACGGCGTCCCGGTCCGGCCGGATATGATCGTCATGACGGTGGGGGCAGCGGGGGCCCTCAACGACATTTTTCGGGCGCTGGTCAATCCGAGCGACGAAATCCTGACCCCCGCCCCTTATTTTCTCGGCTACGACAACTACGCCTTCCTGGTGGATGCGGATCTCATCACGGCCCCCACC
Organism: uncultured delta proteobacterium; assembly: GCA_963785045.1. Lineage (GTDB taxonomy): Bacteria > Desulfobacterota > Desulfobacteria > Desulfobacterales > SpSt-501 > SpSt-501. The sequence goes on from CAWAUC010000029.1 coordinate 40,837, forward strand.
GATCAGCGCTTCCACCTGGACCTTGCCGCCATCGCCAAGGCCATTACCTGGAAGACTCGGATCGTGCTGATCAATTCGCCGAACAACCCCACGGGGGCGGTCTATTCCGCCGAAGAGATCAACGGGCTGGGCCAGGTGTTGGAAACCGCCAGCGCCCGTTTTAAAAAGCGCATCTATCTGGTGTCGGACGAGCCCTATCGCCGCATCACCTTCGGCGCCACGGTGCCTCCGGTGCTGGCGGCCTACCCCCATACGGTCGTCGTGAACTCCTTTTCGAAGGAACTCAGCCTGGCCGGCGAGCGCATCGGTTACTTCGCCGTGCACCCGCAGGCCGAGGATGCCGAAGCGATCGTGGCCGCGGCATGCGTCGTCAACGCCATGCATGTTGTCAACGCCCCCAGCCTGTTTCAGCAGGCGGTGGCCCGCGTGATCGGGGCCGCCGGGGCCGCCGTGGATGTCTCCATTTACCGGCGGCGGCGGGACCTGATCTGTGAAATCCTGACGGCGGCGGGCTACGAATTCACCCTGCCCGAGGGCGCCTTCTACCTTTTTCCGAAAAGCCCCATTGCCGACGATGCCCGCTTCACGGAGATACTGCGGGGCGAGCGCATCCTGGTCAGCCCGGGGCGCGCCTTCGGGGCCCCGGGGTATTTCCGCATTTCCTACGCCGTTCCGGACCGGACGATCTCCGGCTCGCGGGAAGGGTTCCAGAGAGCGATCGACCAGGCAAGACGAAGCTAAACCCCATCCGCTCTTAAACAGGGTGTTGAAAAACAAGTATCAGGCTGTCAGCCAAGGCGGATATTAGCTTGAGGCTTGAGGCTATAGGCTCAAAACAATTCCAGACCCGGTCAGCCAGGCTTCCAGCTTCGAGCTTCCTGCTTCCAGCCGATTCCATGTGAGCATTTACAAAAACCGCACAACGCAGGATCACGGCCTTAGACGCCGTTTTTCAACAGCCTGCTATACGATGTGGACCCGCGGCCGATCCGACGCAACGGCCTCGCCGATCCGGGTCGCTTCATCCAAGCCGGCTGACTTCAGCGTTCGGACCAGTTCATCCGCCTGTGCGCCGGGAAGGGCCAGCAGAAGCCCTCCGGAGGTCTGTGGGTCGAACAGCAATTCTTCTTCGCGGGAATCGAGCTTCGTTTTCGACTCCCAGGATCCTTCCACCACCTGACGGTTGGCCGCGTTGCTGCCGGTAGTCTCCCCCTTGCGGTACATGGCCCGTGCGTTGGCATAAAATGGCAGATTTCGGAAGCTCAGATGAATACCCACGCCGCTGCCCTTGGCCATCTCCAGGCTGTGGCCGAGCAAGCCGAAGCCGGTGATATCGGTGCAGGCGTGCACGGCGAAGCGCGCGCTCTCCTCCAGGGCTCTGCGGTTCAGGCTGGCGACGGTCGGCAGAACGGTCAGAAGCTCACGATAGGGCAATTTGCCGGAACGATTGGCGTTGAAAAGAACGCCAGTCCCGAGCGGCTTGGTCAGCACGAGCGCATCCCCCGGCCGCACTCCGGAGTTCGTCAGGATGCGGCCCGGATGGACCACGCCCGTCACGGCCAGCCCGTACTTCGGCTCATTGTCGTCAACCGAGTGACCGCCGGCCATGCTGGCCCCGGCCTCCACGACCTTGTCGTTGCCGCCGCGCAGAATCTCCTTTAACAGTCCCATGTCCAGCGCCTTGGACGGAAACATCACCAGATTGAGCGCCAGAATCGGCCGGCCCCCCATGGCGTAAACGTCTGAAAGCGAGTTGGCGGCAGCGATCTGGCCGAACCAGTAGGGATCGTCCACGGGCGGCGTGATAAAATCCACCGTGCTGATGACAGCCGTTTCGGGCGACAGGCGGTAGACCG
>CAWAUC010000030.1:0-89139 GCA_963785045.1 uncultured delta proteobacterium
CTTCACTCTTTTCCCCCCTCGTCCGGCGTGTCACCCGACTTCCGGTATCTGCGGTAAAGCCCTCTGAACTGGTCGTATGTCAGCCCGAGGACCGCAGCGGCCTTGCGTTGGTTGTACCGGGAGGTCTGCAGGGCCTCTTCGATCATCCGGATTTTGAGCCGCCAGACAGCCTCTTTCATGACCCGCCCCGCCGGAGGGTCCTGAACATGCTGCGTGGCAGCGCCGGCCGCTGGGGGCGCAACATAGGGCGACTGGAAAGGATCGAACACGATTTCGGAGATGGCGGCCGCCTCCGAGCGGTATACGGCACGCTCCACGACATTTTTCAGCTCACGCACGTTGCCCGGCCAGGCATGCCGCTCCAGGGCTTCGGCCGCTGCGTCGCTGATCACGGGGGGCTCGGCGCGGCCCAGTTCGCGGGCCATGCGTGTGGCAAAATAGTGCGCCAGAAGCAGCACATCCCCCCGGCGTGCACGCAGCGGCGGGACGACCAGCACCTCGAAGGACAGCCGGTCCAGCAGGTCCGCCTTGAACTGTTCGCGCCGGACGAGCTCCCACAAATCCGCGTTGGTGGCAGCCACGATGCGCACGTCGACATCGATGCGCTCGGCACTCCCCACCCGCTCGAAGGTGTTGTACTCCACCACCCGCAGAATTTTACCCTGCACCTCCAGGGGTACGTTCCCGATTTCGTCCAGAAACAGAGTCCCACCCTCGGCGGACTCGAAGCGGCCGGCCCGCCGCTCGCGCGCACCCGTGAACGCTCCGCGCTCGTAGCCGAAGAGTTCCGACTCGATCAAGGTGGGCGCCAGGGAGGCGCAGTTGAGGGTGACGAACGGGCGTTCCCACCGGCCGGAAAGGTAGTGCAGGCGGGCGGCGGCCAGCTCCTTGCCGGTGCCGCGTTCGCCGATCAGCAGCACCGGCCGGTTGATGGGCGCCACCCGGGAAAGCCGCTCCTGGAAATCGAGAAAGGCCTCCGACTGCCCAAGCGCTTCTGTCGAAGCGCTTACCTCTGATTTTCTAAAGTGTTGCCTCATTATGGTTTTATTAACCAATTATAGGCTAAAAATATATTTTATTGGTTTAATATACCATATAGCTTTTTTCGTCAATATATAAAATAATAAATAAATACAAGTTGTTATTCACATTTAAAGTAGATGGCATAACCTGTGCTCATAAAAAAATCATTGCTGCCAAGCTGATGCTACTGCTGATCGCTTGGGGGTCCAGCAACAACCAGCAGGAGGACGTCATGGGCATCTTCACTCGTTTTCGTGACATCGTCAGCTCCAACATTAACGCCATGCTCGACCGCGCCGAGGAACCGGAAAAGCTCATCCGCCTGATGATCCGGGAAATGGAAGACACCCTGGTGGAGCTCAAAGCGGCGTGCGCCGGCGTGATGGCCGAAAGCAGGAAAATTCAACGCCAGAGCGACGAAGCGGACCATCGCGCCCGGTTCTGGGCCGACAAGGCCCAGCTCGCCGCCACCAAGGGGCGGGACGACCTGGCCCGGGAAGCCCTGATCGAAAAACGCCGTTACCGGCAGCGGGCCGACGCCCTGGAGCAGGAGGTGAGCGAGCACCAGGGGCTGGTCGAGCACTACCAGAACGACATCCGCCAACTGGAGGACAAACTGAAGACCGCCCGCGACAAACAGCGCGTGCTCGTGCAACGGCACATTCACGCCGAACGCAAACGGCGCGCCCAGGAGGATATCCGCCGCATCGACAGCGCCGAGGCCGTGTTCAGGTTCGACGAGCTCGAAAACCGGATCGAACGCATGGAGGCCGAAGCCGAGCTGGTAAACTTCGGCCGCAAGGGCTCTCTGGAAAAGGAACTGGAGACACTCACGGTGGATGAGGATATCGAGCGCGAACTGAAGGCGCTGAAAAACCCGTGCCCCGACGACCGGAAAAGCGCTTGAGGCCGCTGCCGCCGCGGATTCTGATTTCTGTTGCGGGCTGAAGGGCGCTGGCTTATAGTGAAGACGGGCGCGGCGCGACGCCCGGTCAGCGGCCGGCCCGAAAACAAGACGCCCGCGACGAAGCGCTTCGGGGCAGGCCGCGGTTCAAGGCCGGTGCCGCCGGCGTGGCATCCATGGGCAAGGAGTGAAACAAGGTGCACATCGTTGTGGAAGGTGCTCTGGTTCTTTTGGTGACCGGTGTTGCGGCGATCGCCATCGCCCTGGCCATCATGATTTTCAGGGGGGCGGGCCGCCGGGACCATCACGCGGAGGATTCCCGCATGATCCAGGAAACCTACCAGGGCCTTTCTCGGTTGGAAGAGAGAATCGAGGCGCTTGAAACCATACTGCACGATCGCAAACGTGAGGACCACGGAAAATGAGAGACTACTCGCGCAGGGGAATCTACCGCTCCCGCCACGGGGCCATTTTCGGGGTCTGCCGCGGGGTCGCGGAGCATTTCGACTTTTCAGTGTTCTGGGTACGCACGATCGCCTTGATCCTGCTCGTTTTTTCCGGCGTTGGGCCGGCCCTCATCGTCTACCTGTTGGCGGCGCTCATCATGAAGCCTGAGCCGGCGATCCCGATAGCCTCCGCCGACGAACAGGAATTCTATGACCGTTACACCTCCTCCCGGCGCGAGGCGACCCAGCGCCTGAAGCAGCGCTATGAGAACCTGGAAAAGCGCATCCGCCGAATGGAGGACCTCGTCACCACGCGGGAGTACGACTGGGAAAACCGGTTGAGCCGATAACCCATGCGACTTCATTACCTCCAACATGTCCCGTTCGAAGGGCCTGGGTTTATCAAGACGTGGGCCGCATCCAAGGGCCACAGTGTGACGTGCACCCGCTGGCATGCGAACGACCCTCTGCCGCCGCTCATGGAAGTGGACTTGCTCGTGATCATGGGCGGGCCGATGAATGTGTACGAGGAGTTGAAATATCCCTGGCTCACCGCAGAGAAACGCTTCATTGCCGAAGCCATTTCGTTCGGGCGGCCTATTCTGGGGGTCTGCCTAGGCGCACAACTTCTGGCTGCCGTGATGGGGGCCCGCGTGGCCCCCAATGCTGAGCGCGAGATCGGCTGGTTCGATATTTACCGCACGGATGAGGCGGACCGATCCGGACTGGCAGGTTTTCTACCGGAGAGGGCGGAAGTGTTCCATTGGCATGGGGATACGTTCGACATGCCGGCCGGCGCCGTGCATCTGGCGCGCAGCACCGGCTGCGAGCATCAAGGGTTTGTGGCGCACGAGCGCATCGTGGGACTGCAGTTTCACCTGGAACTGACCGCGGACGGTGCAAGCCGGTTGGCACAGAACTGCCCGCAGGACCTGGAAACACCCGGAAGGTTCGTCCAGACCCCAGCCGCAATCCTGTCGAATGAGCACCGCTTCGGGCAGGCCCATGCCCTGCTGGCTGCCCTGCTCGATTCCCTCAGTGGTAAAACGCCAGACGCCCCTCACCGCTGAGCAGAGGGAGGCTTGCGGCTCACACCTGTTCCAGCACGTTAACAGGCATGTAATAGGACTCCGCGGCAGAGTAATTGTTGACGCTCGAAAGGCTGTCGGAAAGGGCAGTCTGCACCCGGTCCAACACCGTGCAGCGGTCCATGCAGTCCGGGAAGCTCGCATAGGTGCTGCAGTTTCTGCAAGGACTTTGCACCAGATACCCGATTTCATAATCGAACTTCTGATTCAATGCTCTGCTGTGTTTCATGGCCCCACCTTGTCGTGTTTCATTCCCGTCGTTTGACTTATGTGGCTCTGATCTGAATGCAATATCGGCCTCAGGGCACTTCAACTTTAGCCGTTCGTTCTCTACAGAACTATACAACTATCATGCCAGCACTGCTTAAAATTGCATAATTTGTTTTAATTCAAATCGTTATAAAAGATAAGGGATGGTCCCAGGATCGGATTTGAAACAACTGCCGTCTCGCGACGTCAAAAAATTGCCAGTCTGCGGGCGCCTGGAACGCAGGGGGATGGGCGGCGCCGGCATGCGGCGGCTCAGGCGGCCTTGGCTTGCTTGCTGCCAGCAACTTTTGGCGCCGCGCCGGCGCGGGTCTTGCGTTCGCGTCGAATCATGCAAAGGCCAGTCGCGATCATCATCAGGTGCGTGGCAAAAAAATAAAAAAGAGTGCCTTCGGCCGAATACGCCCCGATCACGGCCAAGAGAACAGCCGACCAGAACAACAGTTTCAGCTTCATGCCCCCGCTTCCTCCTCAGCCCGGATAGACCCCTGTTGTGGGAGCTATCGGCCTTTCGGATGGATATCTTGAGCACCGGGCGGGGGGACAAAGAGGATTTGACGCACGCGCGGGAAGCATCGGTTCAGACGACTTGCCCGGGGGCGCAGCGCCGATGCTGCGCTTCCAACGAAACCATCAAGTTTGCGGAACAATTGGCCGATATAGCAATGGGAACCGATGGTTCGATCCAGCGGCCGCACGGAGGAGACGATGAAAAAGCCTTTAGTTTCATTCATAAAGGACCTCAGAACAAGCAAGAAAATCTTAACGTTTGACGAGGCATCTCTCAAACAGGCAGTGGTCCTGAGGCTGCTGTCCATTCTGGAATGGGACATTTTCAACGTCGAGGAGATATGCCCGGATTTCTCATCCGCCGCTTCCACGGTGTCGTATGCCCTGCGTGTCGGCCGCACCGGAAAGGTATTGCTGGACGTGAAACGGAATCACGAGGGCACCGACGGTTTGCACAAGCAACTCGTCGAGCTGGCCGCCCGGGAGGCATTTGAGCTCTGCGCGCACACGGACGGCCCGCGCTGGTGGTTCTACCTGCCCTCGGCCAAGGGTGGGCTGAGCCAGAAACGCTGCCATGTCATCGATCTCATCGAACAGAAACCGGAGGATTCGGCCGCCGACCTGATGGCGTTCCTGAGCCGGGAAAAGGTGGCCGGCGGAGGTCACCTCGAAGCGGCCATGGCCGCGCTACAGAGCCAGAAACGGAAAATGGCGACCGAATTCCTGCCCGCGGCCTGGAACAAGGTGCTGGCGGGGCCGAACAAAATCCTGGTGGAAATCCTGAGCGATGCCACGGAAAAACTCTGCGGCTGCAAGGCCGATCCGGGAGTGGTCGAAGGTTTCATCCGCCAGCATGTCGCGCAGTGGCTTCTGGGTGACACCACCCGCGACCGCGAACCGCCCCGGCGCCAAGAGGAGGCCATCCCGCCCCCGGATCCACCGGCGCACCCTGACAAAAGCTCCGACATCAAAGGTAAGAAACCGGAATTCTTTGCGGGCAAAGCCATCAACTCCTTCACCTTCCAGGGCAACACCTTCCCGGTCAAGTCCTGGGAGCAGATGTTGACGACCCTGTGCAACCACATCGCGGCGACCCACTCCCAGAAGTTCGAGAAGGTCCTGTGGATGTACGACGATCAACAACCCTGCTTTTCGCGGTACTCCGACCAGTTGCGGATTCCTGAAAAGATCCGCAAGACCAACATCTACGTGGAAACCAAGCTGGCACCCGAAGAGATCGTCAAGACCGTGGGCGACCTGCTGACGGAGTTCGGCCACGGGCATGAGGAGTTGGTGATAACAACACAATAAAGGGGTCAAGGGGTCGAGGGTCCAAGGGTTCCAGGCTGGGCTCGTACCATTGACTCGTTTTGAACCTCCTTGTCCGTCAACCCGTTGACCGAATCCTGCTTTTTTGCGCTTGAACCCTCGACCCCTTGACCCCTGGAACCCTGTTTTCTCTTGACAAAAGGCGGCCGGGCGTCGCAAACACACGCTCATGGCCGAGACTTACCTGTTTTACGACATCGAGACCACGGGCCTGAACAAGGCTTTCGATCAGGTGCTGGAATTTGCCGCCATCCGCACCGATCGCGATCTGCACGAACTCGAACGATTCGCGGCAACGATCCGCCTGCGTCCGGACGTGATCCCGTCGCCATCGGCCCTCCTGGTCAACCGCCTGCGGCCGGAGACCCGCCGGGGCCGCTGCGAGGTCGAGTGCCTGCGGGAGATCCATGCTCAGTTGAACCGTCCGGAGACGACCAGCATCGGCTACAACTCCATCGGGTTCGACGACAAGTTCCTGCGCTTCGCGTTCCACCGCAACCTGCTGCCGCCCTACACTCACCAGTTTGCCAACGGCTGCCGCCGGATGGATCTGCTGCCCGTCACCATCATGTACTGGCTCTACCGGCGCGAGCCGCTGCAGTGGCCGGAGTTGAATGGCAAGGCCTCCCTGAAGCTCGAAGACATCGGGGCCGCCAACGGCCTTTTCACCGGCCAGTCCCACGATGCGCTGTCGGACGTGGAAGCCGCGCTGAGGCTGGCCCGCCTGCTTGCCCGGGAAACGAAAATGTGGAGCTACCTCGACGATGGCTTCCGCAAGGACATCGACGCCCGGCGCTCGGAGGAGTTGCCGGTCGCGTTCAAGAGCGCGGCGGGCGACCACAAATGGGGCATGCTGGTGAGCAGCGAGTTCGGGACGCGGCAGCGCTTCCAGGCCCCGGTCATCGCCATCGGCTCCTCGGCCGCCTACCCCAAGCAGTCCCTGTGGCTGCGCCTCGATCTGCCCCAACTGAGGCTCGCAACGGAGCCGACCGTCGCCGAGACCACCTGGGTGGTGCGCAAGCGTTTCGGGGAACCCGGCTTCCTGCTGCCGCCCACGGACCCGACCCTCGAGTCGATCGACCGCGAACGCCGGCGGCACATGCAGGAAAACCTGCTCTGGCTCGAGTCTCACGAGGAGCAGCTGCAGCAGATCAGCGCCTATCACCGCAACTTTCGCTACGCGTTCATCCGCGACCTGGATGCCGATGCGAGCCTCTATCAGGCAGGTTTTCTGCCGCGCGCCGACGAGGCCCTGTGCCGCGCCTTCCACGCCGCGGCGTTTGACCAAAAAGTGGAAATTGCGGCCCGGTTTTCCAGCCCCGAGGCCCGCATCCTGGCGGAGCGCATCCTTTTCCGGAACTATGGCGACCCGCTCCCGCCGCACCTGGCCCGGGCGCGTGAGGCCTATCAGCGGCGCATCTGCCGGAAGGAGGCGCTGACCGACTATGCCGGCAACCGCCGCACCACCCCCCAGAGCGCCTTGGCGGAAATCCGCGAGCTCAAGCGGTCCGCGGGCCTGGACGAGGACCAGCGCCGCCTGCTCGACGATCTGCAGGACCACATCCACCGGCACTTCCCGTGCGGCGCACCGGCGCAGCAGCTATCGCTCCTATGAGCGCTGACACCCATCGGAGCCGGCGTTTGATAGCGCCCCCGCAGCGCTGCTCTGGAACGATTCCCGAGGACCGCCGATGCGAAATTCTGACACCCCGCTGACCGCCCGGCGGCAGCTCCGCCGCCAGTGGCGCCTGGCCGGGGCCTGGGGCGTGGCGTTCATCCTCGGCGGGGTCTGGCTGCTGCTGGAACACGCTGGGCGTGCCGCCGCGCTGCAGGGGGGTTTGCAAACCGCTGCCGTCCTGGTGTATGGATGGACGCGCTGGGGCCGTACGCTTGCGCTGAACCATCCCCCGCAAGAAGAGCGGTTGCGGCCGTCGCTGGGAGCCGCCAACTGGCTGACCCTGCTGCGGGGCGGCCTGATCGCCTCCCTGGCCGGGTTTGTCTTCCAGCCGGCGCTCTCAGACGCCCGCCTTACGGGCTGGATCGCCTGGGCGCCGGCGGCCGTCTACATCACGGCCGCTGTCCTCGATCTCGCGGATGGATGGCTCGCGCGGGTGACCGCCAGCGAAACGCGCCTGGGAGAGCACCTCGACGCCGAAATCGACGCGCTCGGCCTGCTGATCGCCGGGTCCCTTGTCGTTTGGATGGGCAAGGCGCCGGCCGCCTATCTCTGCGTCGGCATAGGCTATTATGCGCTGCAGGTCGCGGTGGCTGCCCGGCGGAAAGCCGGCCGGCCCATTGCCCCGCTGCGGCCCCGGGCCGAAGCCCGCCTGGTGGCCGGCTGCGAAATGGGTTTCGCGGGGGCTGCGCTGCTGCCGCTTTTCGAGCCGGTGGCCACACGACCGGCGGCGCTCATCCTGACCGCGGCTCTCCTGGTCGGGTTCGTCCGGGATTGGCTGGTCGTCTGCGGCCATGCGACGCCGGATGGCAGGCCTTTGAGTGGCGGGGTGCAGCGCGTCGACCGCGCGATCGCCCGATGCCTGCCCATCGTTCTGCGGGCGGCGGCCGTCGCCGGTCTTGTCGTGCTGGTGGGCCGATCCGCCGCCGGTGAGGGTGTGGCATCCCTTTCCGCCGCCGGATGCGCCCTGCTCGGGACGTGCGCGGCCCTGCTGGCGTTCGGCGTCATGACGCGCTTGGCAGGCCTGACCGCCAGCGTAACGGCGGCCCGCGCGATGGCCGGCCCCATCGCCGGCCTCGAGTGGGAACTCGTATTGGGTTGCGGGGTGGCCCTTATCATGACCGGCGCGGGCGATCTGAAGCTCTGGCAGCCGGAGGACCGTTTTTTCATGAAGCGGCTCGGGAGCCACGCTCCGCCTGGGCCTTGACCCTTCATCCCCATGAACAGCGACATGCCCGAAGACCCTCACACCACCATCGGCCGGCGAGATCCCATCCGCTCGCTGGTAGACCTCGGCGCCGGTCTGGCCGACGCGGCGCGCTTCCGGATGAAGCATGGGCGGCCGTTCGTAGTGTTGAGCTATGCCCAGAGCGTCGACGGCAGCATCGCCGGCCGCAACCGGGAGCGCATCCAACTGAGCTGCCCCGAGTCCATGGCACTCACCCATGGGATCCGCGCACTCTGCGATGGCATCCTGATCGGCATCGGCACCCTTCTTTCCGACGATCCCTGTCTCACCGTCACGCATGCCCGCGGCCCGCACCCACAGCCCGTCGTCCTGGACACGCACCTGCGGACCCCTCTGAACGCACGCCTGGTGCAACGCCCGGACACCCGGCCGTGGATCATCCACAAGCCCGGTCTGCCGGAGTCGCGGGCGCAGGCATTGCGGGCGGCCGGGACCGAGCCGATGCCCTGCGGCGCCGGAACGGACGGTTGGATCGACCTGTCGTCGGCCATGGCGTTGCTCGCGGACCGGCAGGTCAACCGCCTCATGGTGGAGGGCGGGGCGCGCGTGATCACAAGCTTCGTGCGGCAGCAGATCGCCGACCTCTTCATCATCACCATCAGCCCCCAGTTCGTCGGAGGTCTGCCCGTCCTCGATACCGGTGCGGCCGGGGGCGCTATCCAGCTGCAATTCGAAGAGGCGTTCTATCAGACCATGGGGCGCGACCTCATTCTGTGGGCGCGCCCATGGTGGGCCCCGTCATGAAGCGCAGCCGCGTCGTCTTCCAATCCCCTTTTCACGTCGTTGTCGCGGCCGATGAGGTTCCGGCGCCGGGACCGGGGGAAGTCCTCGTCCGGGTCGACCTCTCGGCGGTCAGCGCCGGCACCGAGCTTCTGGTCTACCGCGGGCAGGTGCCCGCCGACATGCCACTAGATGCGAAACTGCCCGGGCTCACCGGAGCGGCCCGATTCCCGCTGCGCTATGGCTATGCCGCGGCCGGCGGGGTGACGGCCGTGGGACGGCAGGTGGACCCGGCCTGGCGCGGCCGCCGCGTCTTCTGTTTTCACCCGCACGCCAGCCATCTCGTGGCTGCCCCCGCCGAACTCATCTCGATTCCGGATGACGTGGACACGCGCGACGCCGTGTTCCTCGCCACCATGGAAACGGCCGTGACCTTGATGATGGACGCCCGGCCGGCCATCGGCGAGCGCGTCGTGGTCTTCGGCCAGGGGGTCGTGGGTCTGCTCGCCACCGCGCTGCTGTCCCGCTACCCGCTGAAAAGCCTTTTCAGCGTTGACCCGTTTGCGCGGCGCCGCCAGGCAGCGCTGGCGGCCGGCGCCCAGGCGGTCTTCGACCCGGCCGCCTTGGAGGCCTTGAACCACCGGCTGCAGGAGGACTCCGGCGGCGCCATGGCCGACCTCGTGTTCGAACTTTCGGGAAACCCCCAGACGCTCGATACGGCCATCGCAATTGCCGGGTTCGGCTCCCGCATCATCATCGGCTCCTGGTACGGCACGAAACCGACCTCCGTATGTTTGGGCGGAAGCTTCCACCGCAGCCGCATCCGCCTGATCAGCAGCCAGGTGAGCAGCCTGCCTCACGCGTTCCTTGCGCGTTGGACAACGGCTCGGCGGCTGGCGACGGCGTGGGACCTGATCCGCCGCGTGCAACCGTCCGGCTTCATCACCCACGAGTTCCCCGTGGAAAAAGCCGCCGAGGCCTACACCCTTCTCGACCAGGAGCCATCGGAGACCGTCCAGGTGGTGTTGACCTACACCGGGTGAAGGATCGCCCAGGAGGATAGGCTGAAGGCTGAAGGCTGAAGGTTTTTAGGGACGAACCCTGCCTGATCACACAAAACTTCGGGCATGTGGGCTGACGATTGGTTATCTCTCATGTAGAGTGGGATCAGGGTTCGGGAGACAGAGATGGAAGCATAGCGACGGTTGGACGATGGGGTCGTTTATGCGTTACGAGATATTTTATAAACTTCAGCCTTCAGCCTTCAGCCTAAACACCTTTGTAGTTACTCGGAGATCACCCCCATGTACACCGTAGCCGTACAGCGTGAGCTCATCGCCCAGCATTTCATGATCGGCGGCGATTTCGGCCCGGAGAACCACCCGCACTCCCACCGCTACCGGGTGGAGTTACGGCTGGCCGGCCGCAGCCTGGACCCCCATGGGTTCCTGGTGGATATCGATGAGGTTGCCGCCCTCCTCGCCGGTTTGCTCGATACCTACCGGGACAAAACATTGAATCACCTGCCCGAGTTCCAGGGCCTCAACCCGAGCCTCGAGCACCTGTGCCGGATCCTGTGCCGCCGCCTGGCCGATGGGCTTCAGCGCCGCAACCTTGCCACCGTCACCGTGGCGATCTGGGAAAGCGATGCGGCCTGGGCCGCCTGGAGCGAAGAGATGACATGACCATCGCGCTGGTCCTTTACGGCCGCCTGGACACCCTGACCGGCGGGTTCCTGTACGACCGCTACCTAGTCGACGCTCTGCAGCGTCGGGGGCACCGGGTCGAGGTGATCGGCCTTCCCTGGAGACGCTATGGCGCATGCCTCCTCGATAATTTTTCGCGCGGGCTGTGCGACCGGCTTCGCCGCGGCACCTGGGACCTCATCCTGCAGGACGAACTCGTGCATCCGTCTCTCTTCCGGCTCAACCGGCGCATCCGCCGCCGGGGCGGCACTCCCATCGTGAGCATCGTCCACCAGGTTCTCTGCCGCCAGCCCCGCCGCCGATGGATCAATCTGGCTTACCGGCAGGTGGAGCGCGGGTATCTTCAAACGGTGGATGCGTTCATTTTCAACAGCTTCGCCACCCGTGACCAGGTCCGGCAACTGGTCGTGAAAACGCTGCCGCACTGCGTGGCTCGCCCCGCCGGAAACCGTCTCGGAACGTTATCCTCCCAGGGCCTCATCGCCGAAAAAGGCCGCTCAAACGGCCCCCTCGAGCTGCTGTTCGTGGGCCACCTGTCACCCGTCAAGGGGCTGCCCGCGCTGCTCACCGCCCTGGCGCGCCTTCCGCGGGACATGTGGCGCCTTACCCTCGTGGGCGACATGGACGCAGACCGGCGCTGCGGGCGCCAGGCGCGCGCGGTCATCGCCGGTCATGGTTTGGAAAGACAAGTGATTTTCCGGGGGCGCCTGGACGGCGAGGACCTGAAAGCGGTTTATTCCCGCCGCCACGTGTTCGCCATGCCCTTCGCCCAGGAGGGATTCGGCATCGCCGCCCTCGAAGCCATGGGCTTCGGCCTGCCGGTGATCGGGTCCAGTGCAGGCGGGTTCAGGGAGTTCGTGCGCCACGGTGAAAACGGATTCCTGGTCGCGCCCGGGGATCACGAATCGCTGCGAAGGCACATCGAGCTCCTCCACCGCGACCGGGGTAGGCTGATCGCAATGGGGACGGCCGCCTACACCACCGGTTGCGCCTGGCCCTCCTGGCAGCAGAGCCTGGAGCCGGCCTGCGTGTTTCTTGAAAAGCTGATGGCTTCGTAAATAGGCCAATTTCGGCGTTGCGCTTCAGCGCGTTGTCGCTGCGGCGTACAGGAAGTACGCCTCACTCCACGCCGATGTTTGCTTTCGCAAACGTAACGTTGCAAGCACCGACGTGCTTTTGTCTTTTCGGCCGTTGGCCGAAAATCCAAGCCACCCGCGCGGCGGGTGGTCGTTAGACCGCGCGCCTTGAACTTGGCCTCTTTACAAATCCATCGATTCGGATGACCTTCCAAAAGTTCATCAAAGCGAATGCGAGCGAAGCCGGCTCAACAAACTCAATGGACTCAATGGACTCAATAGACTCGACCTACCCCGGCCGCTTCCGCAACTCGCTCGGCCGGGCGCTCAAGCTTCTGGCCGCCCTGGTTTTTCTGAACGCGGTCCTGAACATGGACGCGGCCATTCCTGGGGGGACCCGGGCGTCTTTTTTGCAGCTTTCCCCGGAGCTTCTGGTGCTGACCATCGGAATGAGCCTGTGGGTGCGTCGGCACGCGCGTTTCCGGCCGGCGTTCTATGCGCCCGTCGCGGCGGCCGTGATCTTTCTCGGACTCTTCCGCCTGGCGGACAACCTGATCCCGACGGTCTTCAACCGGCCCTTCAACCTCTATCTGGACGTCCGGCGCTTGCCGGACCTGGTGCTCCTCGGCTGGATGCTGCTGTCCCCTACGTTTTTTGCCTTGGCCGTGGCGGGGGTTGCCCTGGCCCTGCCGGGCATGGCCTGGGCCGCGTACCGATCTCTCAACATCCTGCACGACGGTTTACGCGCAACCGGCCTGAAGAGCGTATTGGCGTGCCTGGCCGCCGGGGCGCTCGCCGCCGGGGCCTGGTCGGAATTTCGCCCTGACGACGCACCGGCCTTGGTTGGCTCGGCCACCCTGCCCCGCGTGGCCGAGGAAATGCGGGCCATCCTGGATCTCGAAGGCATCCGCCGGCGGGACCAGGCCGCCATCGCAGCGGCCATCGAACGCTCCCGGCATACCCCCACGAACCTGAAGCTCCTGAACCGCGCCCCGGTGTTCCTCTTCGTGGTCGAATCCTACGGGCAAACCGTGTTCTCCGACCCGGATCACGCCGCGCGGGTGGTACCCGTGGTGAAGGCCACCGAAGCCGACCTGCGGGCCGCCGGGTTCCATATGTGCTCGGCCTACCTGGCTTCCCCGACCTTCGGCGGCAGCTCCTGGCTCGCCCACGGCACCCTGGCAAGCGGCGTGCGCCTGAACAGCCAGATCCGGCACGACCTGCTGCTCGGGTCGCACCTCGTGCCGCTGGCCGAGTATTTCAACCGGGCCGGCTACCGCACCGTTTGTGCCATGCCCGGAACCCTCTGGCCATCGCCGGCCGGCAGATTTTTTCGATTCCAGCGGACGGTCAACGCCGCGGATTTCGGCTACAAGGGGCCTGACTTCGCCTGGGCCCCCATGCCCGACCAGTACGTGCTCGACTGGGTCTACCGCCAGGAGATTCAGCACGCCTCCGAGCCGCTTATGGTCGAGTTCATCCTGGTCAGCAGCCATGCCGCCTTCGACCTGCAAGCCCCTTATGTCGAAGACTGGCAGCGCCTCGGCGACGGCTCCCTATTCAATTCGCTGGAGGCGCTGAAATTCCCGGGCGCCTGGTCCGACCCGCCCAGGCTCGCCGAGGCCTACAGCGCAGCTATCGTCTACGAGTTCAGGCTGTTGAGGGAGTTCATCCGGCGCTTCCTCGCCGGCGGCGAGCTCGTGGTCATCATGGGCGATCACCAGCCCTGCGCCCCGGTGACGGGAGCAAACGCGTCCTGGTCCGTCCCGGTGCACGTGATCAGCCGGAACCCGGATGCAATCCGCAGATTCGTACAGCGGGGATACACGGAAGGTTTGGTCCCCGGCCAGGCGCCGCCGCATCCCGGCATGGAAACCTTTTTCTGGAACTTCCTGGAAGATTTCAGCGAGCCGGAGTGAGGCGTGCTCCCTGTACGCCGCAGCGACCACGCGCTGAAGCGCAACGCCGAAATTGGCTTCTTTACGACGCCATCGAGACTATCCCGTGCCCATCCAGAAATGGTGGATTTCGGTTCAGGCCAAGGCCGCAGCGATTTCGCACGCCGCAGGCGTAGTCAGACTACGCCGAGGATTGCGAAAAGCGAGAACGCCGGCATGGGCCGAAAGACGCCGTTTATGGATGGGCACTATCTCAAATCGATTTCCCTGAACGGTATCCCCAGCGCCTGGGCCGTGGCTTTGAGGTCTTCCTCAAGGCTGCGCGAGGTCCCGTCCGGCTGCTTGACCGTTATGGTCTTGTCGGCCACCACATGAATTTGGATTTCACCGGGATCAAGCAACTGCTGCGCGAGCCCCTTCAACTCCTCCCCGGTGGCGGCCACATAACTGTCCTGGATTCGTTCCAACGTATCGAGCGGCTCCTGGCGCAGAGCGTAGCGGCTGTAAGCCTGGACCAGCTCCGCCTGGGTGTCCACGTTGAACACGAAGCTGTTCAAGGTGTCCAGACGTTTGAGTTCCAACTCGCGGCCGGGAATGCCCTGGTGCAGGGATTTCATGATGCCGACCGTCTCACGGATGGCATCGCCGGCCGTGTCCCCCCGGCAGTTGATGATCCCGACGAGAAGGCCGGCCTGCCACTTGGCCGTTTGATAAAACCCCGCGGAGTAAACGTAGCCGAGATCGTCCCGCAACCGGGTGTACATGAGGGAATCGCTGCCGCCGAAGACGCTCATCATTAAATTCGATTTCCAGTACCGCGGGTCACTCCGTGTTAAACCGGGCAGCATGGCAACGACATTGGATTGCACCTGCCCGGGTTTGTGGATCAGGACCATGACCGCCGGAGTGGGAGACGGTGTGACGAGGCGCCGCTGGGGCGCAGCCCCCGCGGGCAGGCCGCTGATGAAACGGCCCAGGCTCTCCCGGACCTGTCCGGGTTGAATATCTCCTGACACCGCCACCACCATGTTGGTGGGAACAAAATAGGCGGAGAGAAAGCGCCGCAGGTCGTCCCGGGTGATGGTCGGAAGGACCTGGATCGCCGCCAGCGGATCCCGACCGTAGGGGTGGCCTTTGAAATGCCAGATCATGCTCTCCCGCATGGCCACGGCATGGGCGTCTTCGCCCTGACGGCCCAGATCGGCCAGCTCCTGCTCCTTGGCCACCTCGAGCACTTTGGCGTCGAAGCGCGGCCGCGTCAGCACCTCCTGCAGAATCCCGAGCCCCTTCTCCCAGTCGGAAGACATCACGGAGAGCTGGATGGCGGTTTCTTCCAACCCGATGTCCACACCCATCCGGATGGCGTTGTCATCCAGCAGCACGGCCAGCTCGGCCGGCGAGCGGCTCTCGGTTCCGCCCCGGATGACCGTGTCTTCCAGGAGGCCCGTCAGGCCCTCTTGGGAATCCTGGAGGTCGACGGCGCCGGCTTTGACGTAAATCGTCATGTCGATGAGCGGCAGCTCGTGGTCCGGCAGGAAAAACGCCCTGGCCCCCCCGATCTCCATCTGAACGGCTTCGGGATAATCGACCCGTTTCGGGTGGCGGACAAAGGACAGGGGGTGTTTCCACCCGACCGGGGTCGGATATATCGAGTGGTTCTGAAGCGCGCCTTTGTAAAGCTCGCGCCCCGCGGCGGCGCTGCCGCTGATCGAGCGAACCTCCGTATAGGCTTCGGGCGGGCGGCTCGCCGCGCCGCCCGGGATCACGAAAGCCGCGGTCTTGTTCTCGGGCCGGCCATACTGCCGGGCGACGCGCCGGATGTCCTCCGGGGTGACCGCGTCCATGTTGCGCAGGTAGTCGTTGAGATAACGCCACCCGGCCTGCACCTCGAGCGTCGCCAGGGTTCCGGCAACGCTTTCGTTGCTGCGCAGCCGATCGATGAAATCGCGTCGGTTGAGCTTCTTCAGACGCGCAAGTTCCTGCGGGGCGACCAGCTCCGTCTTGAGTTTTTCCAACTCGGAGAGCAGGACCTTTTCCAGAGACTCGCACGCCGCCAGATAGGCGGCCCGCTTTTCGTCTTCGGCCGCCCCCGGCCGTTTCAGTGCATCGGGCTCGTTGGGGGAGCCGCTCAAAACGAGCATGCCGCCGTAGCGGTTGTCGGGATTCCCCGCCCAAGCCTCGACCGCCAATCCCTGCTCGACGACGTTCTGAGTCAGCCGGGCGCTGCGCCCCTGGCTCAACACCATGGTGAGTGCATCCAGGGCAAAAAAGTCGGGGGTGTTCATGCGCGCCCCGTGGAAGCCGATGCGCACGATCGGCGTGCGGGCACCCTCGAGGAAGCGCACGCTCTTGCGCGGCCCCTGCTGAATCGGCTCGGCCGTAACCGTCTCAGGTGCCCGCTCTCCAGCCGGATAGCGTTCGAAGTAAATTTCCGCCAGCCGCCGGGCTTCGGCCAGCGTGACATCGCCCGCCAGAACGCAGACAGCATCGGCAGGGGTGTAGTATTTGGAGTGGAATTCCATCGCATCCCGCGTACTGAAACGCTGCATGTCGGATTGCCAGCCGATGACAGGATTGCGGTAGGGATGGGCGGTAAAGGCCGTTGCATCCAGGTCGAGCCAGGCGGCACCCTCCGGGTTGTTCACGTAGCGGAAGGCCCATTCACGCTGCACGACCTCTTTTTCGACATAAAATTCGCGCCAGGACGGTTCGAAGAGCTGTTCGCTGATGATCGAAAACCACTGTTCGATCATGTCGGCGGGCACGGAGGCGGTGAACTGGGTCTGGTCCTTGGTGGTGAAGGCGTTGACGCCGACCGCGCCGTTCTTGCCGAGCTGGGAAGAGAAAACTTCGGGGATATAAAGTTTCTGTGCTTCCAGCCGCAACTGCTCCATCTCCGCGCGTTTTGCCTGAATCACCTTCGCATCGGGGCTGCGTTTGGCCTGCTCGGCTTCGATCACGCCGTAAGCCGCATCGATGCGGGCCTGAAGCTCTGCATCCTTCTGGTAGTCGGTCGACCCGAAGTTCTTGGTGCCCTTGAACATCATGTGCTCGAGCATGTGGGCAATCCCGGTTTTCCCCCGTTCCTCGAGCGCGGACCCGGCTCGGATCGCCAGGCGGACCGCCACCTGGGGGGTCGCCGGCCGTTCCACGACCAGGAACAGCATCCCGTTTTTCAGCGTGAACTCCTTGACGTCCAACTGGAGGTTACCGCTTGTATCTGCCGCGTGTGACGTCCCGGCGCCGATAAGGGCCGCCACCAGAAGAACCATACCGAATTTTATGAACCGCATCGCTGATGTTCCTCCCTGAGCCGATTGAAACCGTCATCGATTTGTTTCCGGAGAGACTATGCCCGGCAGGGTTGATTTTCAAGTCCCAGTTTTTTCCCGCCTGCGGCGGGAAAAACCATTCACCCATT
Organism: uncultured delta proteobacterium; assembly: GCA_963785045.1. Lineage (GTDB taxonomy): Bacteria > Desulfobacterota > Desulfobacteria > Desulfobacterales > SpSt-501 > SpSt-501. The sequence goes on from CAWAUC010000030.1 coordinate 17,313, forward strand.
TTCATCTTGACATGCGTAGGCGTGATAAAATATGGTTGGTATAAAGACATAATAACATAATACGTATAGGCCACGCGATGCAGCCACGCGGCGTCCCCATGTATCTCAAAGTGGCGGCGACCATCAAGAACCGGATCCACAGCTACGCCTATCAGCGGGGCGAGTGGATCCCCGCATCCAAAGACCTGGCGCAGGAATTCGGCGTCAGCACCATCACCATCCGCAAAGCCGTGGAGCGGCTGATTCAGGAAGGATACCTCACAGCCCGCCAGGGCGCCGGCACCCGGGTGACCTTCCCGGAACAGAAAAAGATGGAGATCCAGATCAGCGGGAATTTCCGTGACTGGTTCGATTCGGCCTCGGGCCGCAGCCCCCGGCTCAAGATCGAGTTACTGGACATCGTCCCGTTCCAGGCGCCCCAAAGCGTCCGCACGCTCCTGGACGCCGGGCGGGATGAACCGGTGGGCCGGCTCCGACGGCTCCGCCGGTACCATGGACAGGTCGTCTCCTTCTATCTCAATTACTTCCGTGCGGAACACCTGCGGCGGCTGCCTCGGAGGAAACTGGCCCAACGCTCCTTCATCGAAGTCTTTCAGGAATCCACCGGCATCCGCCTGACACGGTTGGAGCAACGCGTGGAGTCCATCATCGCGGAGATGGATCTGGCCAAAGTGCTCGACACCGACTATGGCTCACCTCTTTTTTTTATCGAAAACATCTACTACGCCCATCAGGATAAACCGGCGGTGGTGACCCACATGTACTATCGGGGCGATTGTTATGTGTATAAGGCCGCCATCCCCTTGGTTGGAAACCAGCCGCCCCCGCACCGCTCCTTTGCGGTTTTGAAGACAACCGCCACGGGCCCGGAGACCTCTTATGCCAATGACCCTGAGTGAAAAGATTCTTTCCGCCCATTGCGACCGATCGCAGGTAAAGCCCGGGGACCTCATCGAAGCGCGCCTGGACTTTGTTTTTGCCAACGATATTACGGCGCCCATGTCGATCCGGGTTTTTAAGGAGGCCGGGGGGGAGCGTGTCTTCGATCCGCAGCGCGTGGCCATGATCCCCGACCATTTCGTGCCCAACAAGGATATCCCATCCGCCATGCAGGCCAAGGAGATGCGGGATTTTGCCCTGGCGCAACACCTGCCCCACTACTTCGAAGTGGGCCGCATGGGGATCGAACACGTCCTGCTCCCGGAGCAAGGTCTGGTTCTGCCGGGGGACGTCATCATCGGCGCGGACAGCCACACCTGCACCTACGGGGCCCTCGGCGCCTTCGCCACCGGTGTCGGCTCCACCGACCTGGGCGCGGCCCTGGTCACAGGCAAGACCTGGTTCCGGGTCCCGGAATCCATCCGCTTCGTGTACCAGGGCGGGCTGTCGGCCTGGGTCGGCGGCAAGGACCTGATTCTGTACACCATCGGCCGGATCGGCGTGGACGGAGCGCGCTACAAGGCGATGGAGTTTGCCGGCCCGGTCATCGACGGCCTGCCCATGAGCGACCGGTTTACCATGTCCAACATGGCCATCGAGGCCGGAGCCAAGGTGGGCCTCATCGCTCCGGACGCCGTCACCGAGGCCTATGTCAAGAGCCGGGCCAAACGCCCCTATACGTTTTACCGTTCGGACGAAGGCGCGGCCTACGAGGCGGTGCATGCCTGGGACGTCTCCGATCTGGAGCCGCAGGTGGCCTGCCCCCACCTGCCCGAAAACGTGCGGGGCGTCAGCGAACTGCGGGACATCCGCATCGACCAGGCCGTTATCGGCTCCTGCACCAACGGCCGTATCGAAGACCTGCGCATCGCGGCGGGCCTTCTCAAGGGCCGCAAGGTAGCGCCCAACGTCCGCTGCATCGTCATTCCCGGCACCCCGGCCGTCTGCCGCCAGGCCCTGGCCGAGGGATTGTACCAAATATTCATGGATGCGGAAGCGGTCATCTCCACTCCCACCTGCGGCCCCTGCCTGGGCGGATCCATGGGGGTCCTGGCGGCAGGGGAAAGGGCTGTGTCCACCACCAACCGGAACTTCGTCGGCCGGATGGGCCATGTGCAGAGTGAAGTCTACCTGGCCTCCCCGGCGGTTGCCGCGGCCAGCGCCGTGGCGGGCCGCATCACTCACCCGGCCGATGTTTCGGCTACAAGAGGTTAAACATGTCGATTCGAGGGAAAATCTGGAAATTCGGCAACGACATTGACACCGACGTCATCATTCCGGCACGGTACCTGAACACGTCGGATCCGCAAGAGTTGGCGCGCCACTGCATGGAGGATGCCGACCCCGATTTCACCCGCAAAATAAAGCCGGGCGATATCATTGTGGCGGGCAAGAACTTCGGCTGCGGCTCGTCGCGTGAGCATGCTCCGATAGCCATCCAAGGGGCCCGGATCGGTTTGGTGATCGCCGAATCGTTCGCCCGGATTTTTTACCGCAACGCGTTCAACATCGGCCTGCCCATCCTGGAATCCGCGCAGGCCGCAGAAGGGATCCGGGAAGGCGACGAGGTGGAGGTCGATATCGAGACCGGTGTGATCATCGATCACACCACTGAAAAACGGTACCAGGCCATACCGATACCGCCGTTCATGCGGGAGCTGCTGTCGGCCGGTGGCCTGGTCCCTTATGTGCGCCGCCAGCGCCAACAGGCAGACGGGCGCTGAAGTGCGCCCTGCGCAAAGGAGGGTCACGCGATGACGGCAGCCAAAAAAATTTGGATCCGAGAAGTGGGGCCGCGCGACGGGTTCCAGTCCTGGCCGGAATTCGTCCCCACTGAGAGCAAGCTGGAAGTGATCCGGCTGCTGATCGACGCCGGGGTTCAGGAGATGGAAACCACCTCGTTTGTCAGCCCGAAGGCCATACCCCAGATGCGGGACGCGACCGAGGTCCTGGCCGGGGTGCCACGGACCGGTTGCATCCACAGCCCGCTCGTGCCCAACCTGAAAGGAGCTGCACTCGCCCTGGACAGCGGCGCGGACAAGCTGGTGGTGGTGATTTCCGCCAGCGACGCACACAACCTGGCCAACGTGCGGCGGAGCATAAACGAGTCACTGTCGGATTTGCAGGCGATATTCAAGCTCGCCCGCGAGCGGGGAAAACCCGTGGTAGGCGCCATGGCGGTGGCGTTCGGATGTCCCTACCAGGGAGACGTGCCGGAGGAGGATGTGTACCGGCTGGCGGAGGCTTACATCAGCGGCGGGGCGGCTTCGGTCATCCTGGCGGACACGACCGGCATGGCCACACCGCCCCGGGTGAGCCGTTTAATAAAGGGATTCGCCGGGCGGTTTCCCGATACCCCTTATTCCCTGCACTTCCACAACAACCGCGGCACGGCCATGGCCAATCTGTATGCGGCCCTGGAAGCCGGGGCCGACACATTTGACGCAGCCCTGGGCGGCATCGGCGGCTGTCCGAACGTGCCCCAGGCCGCAGGCAACCTGGCCACCGAGGATGTGGTTTACATGCTGGAAGACATGGGCTGCGAGACCGGCATTGATCTGATGAAGCTCATCGCGGCCGCTCTACGGCTGGAGGCCATTCTCGGACGCACACTCTCCGGGCAGGTCATGAAAAGCGGCCCCCGGGACCCGAACCTGGCCGCGGCAGTCTGCCGGACAGGCCACGCGTAGCGAACTAACAGGAGAGACCCTAATGCCATTGACCGGATTGAAAGTGCTGGATCTGACCCGCGTGGTTTCCGGCCCCTTTTGTACCATGCTGCTGGCGGATTTCGGTGCGAACGTCATCAAGGTCGAAGCGCCCGACGGGGACCCTTCCCGGGTGACGGGGATCGTAGGAACGGGAGAAAACCCTTATTTTGTCAACCTCAACCGCAACAAGCGAACCATTACGATCGATCTGAAGCAGGAGCGCGGCAAAGAGATCGTCCGCCGTATGGCCAAGGTTTCCGATGTCGTGGTGGAGAATTTCCGCCCCGGCGTCATGGATCGGTTGGGGCTGGGATACCAAGCGCTCAGCGCCCTGAATCCAGCCCTGATTTATGCGGCCATCACCGGATTCGGCAAAAGCGGGCCTTATAAAGACCGGCCTGCGTTTGATTTTATCGCGCAGGCGATGTCCGGCTTCATGAGCCTCAACGGCGACCAGACCATGCCGTACTTGCGGGTGGGAATTCCCATCAGCGATACCATCGCCGGGCTCTACGCGGCATTCGGGATCCTGGCCGCCCTGCGGGAACGGGACCGGACCGGTCGGGGACAAGAGATTCAGACCGCCATGGTCGACGGGTTGATGAGCATGTTCACGTTTGCTGCCGGAGCCTATTTCAGCACGGGGCAACTGCCTCCGCGCAACGGCAACGATCACATGGTGGTCGCTCCTTACGGCCTCTTCAACGCCAGCGACGGCCCCATCGCCATCGCTCCCAGCACCGAAAAGAACTGGCAGCAGCTTTGCACCGCACTCGGGTTGCAACACCTGATGGCCGATCCGCGCTTCGATAGCGCTGAGAAGCGCCGTGACCATCGGGCGGACATCAATGCGATCGTGGCGTCGGCTCTGCGCGGCCGCACCCGGGCCGAGTGGATCAGCCTGCTGAACCAGGCCGGCGTCCCCTGCGGACCGGTGAATAACCTGGCGCAGGCATTTTCGGATCCGCAGGTACGCCATCAGGAGATGGTCATCGCATCCCAGCAGCCAAGCGGACCGGTCAACATACCCGGCTTCCCCGTCAAATTGTCGCACTCCCCGGCCCGGCTGCGCAAAGCTTCGCCCCAAGTCGGCGAACACACCGTTGAGGTCTTGCAGGAATTCGGATACCGGGAAGCGGAAATCGAGAACCTGCTCAAAACGAACGCAGTATCCGGATCCCCTCCATCCCCTGAAAGTCGATTTCCACACCCAGCGTATGAGCGCACCGATTCCATAGAAAAGGAGGCATTGCCGCATGAAGGCAAAGAGATTGCGTGATCTTCTGAAGGAACCCGGCCTCGTGCGCGCTCCGGGCGCCTTCGACGCCTGGTCTGCCCGCCTGGTGGAGAAGGCGGGTTTTCCGGTTGCCTATATGACCGGCTATGGCGCCTCCGCCAGCGTCCTGGGCCAGCCCGATATCGGCTTGATGACCATGTCGGAAACGGTGGCTCAAGCGAGAAATATGGCGGCTGCGGTCGATATTCCGATTATTGGCGACGGGGATACGGGCTACGGAGGGATCCTGAACGTTATAAGAACCGTGCAGGAATTCGAGACCGCAGGGGTGGCCGGCCTTCAGTTGGAGGATCAGGTTTTTCCCAAGCGTTGCGGGCACATGGAAGGAAAGCAGCTTATACCCAAGGACGAAATGACTGCGAAGATAAAGGCTGCGGCCGATGCCAGGCGATCCGAAGCGTTCGTGATTGTCGCCAGGACCGATGCCCGAGCGGTGACCGGGTTGCAAGACGCCATCGCGAGAGCACGCGCCTATGCCGACGCCGGCGCGGATGTGATGTTTGTCGAGGCGCCGCAAACGGTCGAAGAAATGCTGGAAATCGCCGGAGCCATTAACTTGCCGCTGATCGCCAACATGGTAGAAAAGGGCAAGACGCCCTTTCTGACAGCCGATGAATTGGAAAAGATCGGCTACAAGATGGCCATATACCCTGTTTCAACATTGTATGCAGCCACCAAGGCGATGATGGGGTTGTTGAGACGGTTGAAAGAAGACGGCACCACAGCGAATTGCCTCGATGACATGGTCGGTTTTGAAGAGTTCAATGAACTGATTGGTGCCGAGAAGATGCGCGCATTGGAAAAAAAATTCTCGTGACCCCGCGCGCAAAGGAGAAATATATAGACGTGGTTCCACAACCTCGGATCACGCCTGAGGGCAAGGCGCAGGTCGATTCAAAAGCGCAGCAACCAAGGCAGGTTGTGAGCATTTCGAGAGGCCTGCAATCCCGCCATGGCGGGACCATCAGGTGTCAGACGGGGTTATGGAACCACTTCTAATCGTCCGACCCATCCGTTGAGCAAGCGGCCATCACATAGAGGTGCGCCATGATTTTTTATCTCATTTATTAGGGGACCCGATGATAACGCTGCTGGTGGTTCTGCTGCTGTTGGTCCTGATCGCCTTGGGCGTGGATATCTTCATATCCCTGGGCCTGGCAGGCGTCGTGGGGATTCTGCTTTTCCGCGGACCCGATGCGCTGGCTCTGGCAGCGACTGCCTTTTTCGGCCAGGAAACGACCTTCGAACTGCTGGCGCTGCCCCTGTTCGTTCTGATGGGCAATATCCTGGCCAAAAGCCCCATCGGGGGCGACTTATACAGCATGGGGACGCGATGGCTTTCCTGGCTGCCCGGCGGCCTGGCCATTGCCTCGATCGGCGCCTGTACCGTCTTCGGCGCGGTCAGCGGTGTCAGCGTCGCCGGGGTTGCGGCGATCGGCTCCATGGCGGTTCCGGAAATGCTCAAGCGCGGTTATTCGTATAAGATCGCCGCCGGGTCCGTCGTTACGGCGGGCGCCCTCGCGATGCTGATCCCGCCGAGCGTGCCCTTCATCATATACAGCGCGATCACGGGCGAGTCGATCGCCAAGCTTTTCATCGGAGGCATCGTTCCCGGGTTGGTATTGGCCCTCATGCTCAGCCTCTATGTGCTCATTCGGGCCATCCTGTCGCCGGGTCTGGCGCCCCGGGGCGCCGAGGCCGGCTTCACTTGGAAAGAGCGCTGGGCCAGTCTGGCCAAAGTCTGGCACACGGGCATCCTGATCCTGATGGTACTGGGCTCGATCTACGCCGGCGTCGCCACGCCGACGGAGGCGTCGGCCATCGGCACCGTGGGCGCTTTCGTTATCGCCGCCCTCGCCTACCGCAACATCAATCTGCACCGGACCTTTCAGATCCTGAACGAAAGCATGCGCATCAGCGTCGCCATCATGGTCATCATCGGCTGCGCCATGATCTTCGGCTCCTATCTCAACATGGTCCGCGTGCCGGAGATGCTGAGCAATTTCCTGATTGACCTCCATCTGCACCGGATGGTGCTGATTCTCGCCATCCAGGCGCTCCTGGTCGTCGGCGGCATGTTCGTGGACGCGGCCTCCCTCATCGTGATCACGACCCCGATCCTGTTGCCCCTGATCAAGGCCTTGGGCTTCGATCCGCTCTGGTACGGAATCATCCTGGTCATCAACCTCGAACTGGCCGTCGTGACACCGCCCGTGGGCCTCAATCTCTACACCTTGAAAAGCTGCGTGCCGTCGCTGTCGCTGGAGCAAATCATCGAGAGCAGCACCCCTTTTCTGATGATCGAAATACTCTGTCTGCTTATGTTCACTTTTTATCCGCCGTTGAGCCTGTGGTTGCCCAACATGGTCGAATAGCTTTCTAACCGGGGATCGCCCCTCAAAGGAGGAAACCATGGAAAATTTTACACGAAGAGATTTCTTGCGAACGGCAGGAGCGGGTGCGGGCATCCTGATGTTAGGCCTGTCCGATCGATGGATTACCGATGCATTTGCCAGCGTGCCGACCTATACAGGGGTCACTTATCTGACGCCGGCCTACAAGGACCTCTTCCCGCCGATCCAGGCTTTCGCGGACCGCTTGAAGAAGCATCCCGACCTTATGAAGATCGACTTTTTCGATTCCGGAACGCTTGTCAAGACGGACGAGCAGGTCTCGGCGCTGCGGGCGGGAACGATCCAGTTCATGTTTCACACGACGTCGTACATCACGCGCAATTACCCCATTTTGGGACTTCTGGGACTGCCCAGCCTGTGTGAAGACCTGTACGAACACCCCGAAAGACTTGCCATGGAAAGCCCCCTGTGGAAGCTGACCAACGACGTCCTCGCCAAAGACAACACCTTCATGTTGACCGCCGGCGGCGGTGTTCTGGAGCCGGAGTATATCTGGAGCGGAGACAACAAGATCGCGAGCCTCGCGGATCTGAAAGGCAAGCGGATCCGGATCGTCAGCTTCGAAGCCGAGGAAGTGTTGAAGGCCTACGGTGCCGCCGGCGCGCGCATCCCCTCCTCCGAGCTGTACCTGGCTGTCCAGCGGGGAACGGTGGACGCGACCCTGGCGAACATCAGCACGGTCATGGGACGGAAAATCTACGAACAGGTCAAATACTGCTTTAAGCTTCCCATGACGGCCTTTTCCATCGCCATTTTCTTTTTGAAAGACAAATGGGACCAGCTGCCCGACAAGGTGAAAGCCGCTTTCTGGGAGGCGGGCAAAGAGTTCGACCGAACCTACGCGGCGCATATCAACCAGGTATTCTATCCCGATCAGTTCTGGCCGCAGATCGAAAAGGCCGGCATCAAGATCTTCAAACCCACGAAGGAAGAATTGAAGGATTATGAAGAGAAGAGCCAACCCGTATGGGCCTGGTGGAAGAAGCAGCTCGGCGAGGAAACAGGCCAGAAGGCCATCAACCTCGCGTTGAATAAAGGATGAAAGGGGTGAATGCATCGGCTGGGGATTATTCCACGGCTTTCCCGGACGGCGGGCATCCTGGGCCAGGCGGCGATGGCCTTCATGGTCGTGAGCCTTTTTTACGACGTAATGATGCGCTACCTTTTCGCCGCCCCGACGCATTGGGCACTGGAGGTGAATACCTTCCTCTTGTTGTTTCTCTGCACGATTCCGACGGCCGACGTCCTGAGCTCCGGCGTTCACCTGCGCGTCACCTTCCTGACGGATCGGATGCCGCGGCGTATCGTTGACCGCCTGCCGATCCTGCGGAGTGTGGCGGGAATTCTCTTCTGCGCCGCCATGACGTGGAAGGGTTCCGTCATGGCCTGGCAGGCCTGGCAGCACAATGACCGCATGTCGACATCGCTGGGTACGCCTATGTTTATCCCCTATCTATTTCTCCCGCTCGGTTTTATTCTGCTGGGCCTTCAGTACATAATTGAAATCAAGTCGGGATTGACCCCGCAGCAGGAAAAAAGCAAGGACTAAAATCAGGGCTTTGGAAGCGCATTATTTACGGGACATTTTTCAGTCTCTGCAACCACAAAATAAATAGAAAAAGGAGGATCCAACGATGAAACAGTTTACGCAAGGCACGAAATGGCTGGCGGTGGTCTTTCTGACGGCAGCCCTGGTGGCTGGCGGCGTCGTGGCCGCGTGGGCGGCGACGGAATTTCGGTTGTCCAACCAGCTCCCTCCGTCCCACCACATTTCCAAGGGACTGGTGGTGTTCGCAGAAAAAGTGAAAGAATATTCCAAGGGAACGCTCGAGGTCAAGATTTTCGATTCGGCCCAACTTTACAAGGACACCGAAATCGTGGAGGCCATTCAGGACGGCTTGGTCGAAACCGGGCTGGTACCGGTCAACAAATGGTCCGGGATGATCCCGGCCGCCGATGTTTTTGAAATCCCCTTTCTTTTCCAGGATCTGGGCTCCTTTAAAAAATTCCTGGACGCCGGCGCGGGAGAACTGCTCGATAAGGAATTTCAAAAAAAAGAAGCGAAGACCCTTTTTTGGGTCGATTACGGTTACATCCAGTTTTTCAACAACAAGCATCCCCTAACCAAACCCGATGACTTCAAGGGGTTGAAAATGAGGACCTTCAGCAGCGGCGACGCGGAAACTCTCAAGTCCTTGGGAGCCGCTCCGGTGGTCTTGAGTTCATCGGAGATGTACCTGGCCATGCAGAGGGGCACGGTCGACGGCGGCACGACCGGCATGCCGGCCGCCGTGTCCAGGAAACTCCAAGAGGTCGAAAAATACATGACCATCGCCAACTATACGACGGCGGAGTTTCTAGTGCAGGCCAACCTCAAATGGTGGAAAAAACTACCCCAAGATCAGAAGGAAGCGGTTCTAAAGGCCGGTAAGGATGCCGAGGCCTGGATTCGAGGCGCCATTGCCCAATCCGAAGAAGAAGCCGAAAAAGTGATTCAGAAAGCCGGCGTCCAGATTTACACTTTGACTCCGGCGGATCGCCAGCTTTTCATCAAGGCCACCGCTTCCGTCCGCCAGTCCTTCGCCAAGAAGAGCGAACTCTGCCAAAAGCTTGTGGAACTGGCGGAGAACCTTAAATAGCGGGCACTCATCGGACGAAGGAGGCGGTATGATCGAGGGGCTTCGTGGCGTCATCGAACGATGTAACTGGGTCATGGGCATGATCAGCGGTCTCGGTACGCTGGTCATGGGGCTCATCCTAATCTACGAGGTCGTATGCAGGTATTTTTTCAACGCACCAACGATCTGGGCACAGGAGACCGCTACGTATCTCTATATGTGGACCATGCTCGCGGCCGCCTCCTATACTTTACAAATGAAGAAGCACGTTCACGTCGATCTAGTAATCGACCGCTTGCCGAAGAAGGCCAAAATGCTGTTGGAGGCCATCACCAGTGTCGTCGGAGCCATCTTCTGCGCCATCGTTTCCGTGCAGGCGTATCAGATGCTCGCGACCGCCGTGCATTTCGCTAAAGCCTCGGCCACACCGCTCCGGGTACCGCTCTGGATCCCGGAGTCGGCCTTATTGATCGGGTTCGTGCTGCTCACCTTCCAATTCACCTTCATCGTCGTGGACCGAGTGGCAGGCCTCGGGTCTCACGAGGGGAAAGTGGGCGTGCCCTCATGACCAGCTTCCTTCTGGTTTGCCTTTTGCTCTTGATCGTCCTGTTCGCCGGACTGCCGGTGGCTTTCGCCCTCGGCGCAACTTCCGTCCTTTTGCTCGTGGCCTACGATCTGCCCATGAAGATCGTGGCCAATACCATCTTTACCTCTCTTGATAGCTTCGTCGTTCTGGCGGTTCCACTCTTCGTCTTGTTGAGCAGTGTCTTGCTCGAAGGAAGGGTCGGCGACGACCTCTTCGAAGTGATGAACGTGTGGGTCCGACACCTGCCGGGTGGGCTGGCCGTGGCCACGATATTGGCCTGCGCCTTTTTCGCGGCCATCAGCGGTTCTTCCGCAGCCACCGCTGCGACTATCGGCATCGTGGCCTACCCGGCCATGATCGAACGCGGCTACGAAAAAAAATTCACTTTGGGACTGCTGTGCTGCGGTGGAACGCTAGGCATCCTCATCCCACCCAGCATTCCGCTTATCGTTTACGGTGTGGTTACGGAGGAATCCGTCGGGAAGCTCTTCATTGCCGGAATCGTTCCCGGCTTGGTTCTTACGGCCGTCTTGCTCGCTTACGCCGTTTATCGCAGCAAAAAGGGTGGATTCAAGCCCATGGAACCAGCTTCATGGGCGGAACGGTTTCGCGTGATCCGTAGGAATATTTGGGGCATCGCCTTGCCATTCCTGATTCTCGGCGGCATTTACACCGGAGTGACCACACCAACGGAAGCGGCGGCTGCGGGTTTGGGGTATAGTCTCATTCTCACCTTGTTCATCTACCGAACCCTGAAGTTCCGGGACCTGCCACGCATCTGCCTCAACGCCGTGCAAACCTCGTGCATGATCGCCATGATCATCGCCGGCGCCCTTTTGTTCGGTCGAGTGATGACCATGCTCGAGATTCCCCAGAAACTTACAGAGCTCATCATCGAGGCACGCTTCTCGCCTGTCATGTTCATCGTGGCCATGAACGTACTGATGCTGTTCTTGGGCTGCATTCTGGAGACGGTTTCGATCATTATGCTCACCATGCCGTTGGTGGCGCCGATTCTCTTGGCATTCCAGATCGACTCCATTTGGTACGCTATCGTGCTCACGGTCAACCTGGAGATCGCTTTGGTCACACCTCCAGTGGGGATGAACTTGTATGTCATCAATGGCTTGCGTCCGGATATCCACATGGGGGAGATAATTCAAGGCGTGACCCCTTTCATTATTCTGATGATGGCGTTCCTGGCCCTCACGATACTTTTCCCACCGATGAGCACATGGTTGCCGTCCATGATGATGAAATAGGGCAAGGAGCGATGCTCGGTTACGATTGGGATGCCCAGGCCTACGAGCGGCATTCGGAAGGCCAGCTGAAGTGGGCGCTGGAGTTGCTGGGCAAGATCGATTGGACCGGGAAAGAGTCGGTGATCGATCTGGGCTGCGGCGATGGCAAGGTGACGGCCCGGCTGGCCGGCCTCGTGCCCCGGGGGCGTGTCCTGGGCATCGACAGCGCCCCTCCGATGATCAGCCTGGCGGTACAAAAATATCCGCCGAGTGCGCACCCCAACCTGGCCTTCCGGCAGATGGATGTCCTGGATCTGGATTTCCTTGAAGAGTTCGACGTGGCCTTTTCCAACGCCGCCCTGCACTGGGTCAAGGACCAGCGCCGCGTCTTGATCCGGGTGGCCAAGGCGCTCCGGCCGGGAGGGCGGATTCTGTTCCAGATGGGAGGAGCGGGCAACGCCCGTCTGGTCCTTGCGGTTCTGGACGAGTTGATCCTTCAAGAGCGTTGGCAGCGGTGGTTCACCGGCTTTGATTTCCCATACGGTTTTTATCATCCGCGGGATTATGACGCCTGGCTGCTCGAGGCGGGGCTGAAGCCTCTGCGAAACGAGCTCGTGCCCAAGGACATGCTCCACAACGGGCCGGAGGGCTTGGCCGGCTGGGTCCGGACCACGTGGCTGCCTTATATCAGCAGGGTCCCCCAAGGGGAGCGAGAGGCATTTATCCAGGCGCTGTGCGACGAGTACCTGCGGCGCCATCCGCCGGACGACGGCCGGCAGGTTCACGTGCCCATGGTCCGGCTGGAGGTGGAAGCAATCCGACCCGCCTGATCCCCCCACTCCTCGGTTTCGAAATCATGCTGGAATCTGTTTAAACCTAAATTGAGCGATTCTGTCGATTCACATACAGGCCCGCTGGGGTCTGCCGTGCGCAGGGGCCGCCGCAATCTTTTCCCCGGCCGTCGCAACGGCAGCAGGGCCGCTCAGATACTCCCAGAAAGCCCCGAAAGCCATCGCCCCACGACAGAGACTGCCGCCGCTGCCTGTGAAGGGGTTGTCGAAATCCCGGGGGCGTTGGCGACGCCTGATTGTTTTTTGCGGCGCCCCCTGCGCACGGCAGACCCCAGCGGGCCTTTCCGCTAAAACCAAAATACGTATCGCTCAACTCGAGTTAAACTTATATTTCGAAAGAAGCAGAGGGCGGCGCTGCAATAAGCCCAAGGTCAAGGCGCGCGAAGCTCGTGGCGCGAGGCGTACTGGCAGTACGCCGCAGCGCCGGCGAGCTGAAGCGCAACGCAGAAGTTGGGCTTAGTGCAGCGCCGCCCTATCCTTGGTAGAGGACGGCCAGGATCGTCGCCTTGTCCTCTTTGGCGGCAATGAGATGCGGGGTGGTAGCCAGATAATAGGCGCTGTCGCCAGGCTCGAGTTCGAAGCGCTCACCGCCGATTTCAAGCAGCACCGTTCCATCCAGCACAAAAACGAACTCTTCCCCCTCGTGTACGGACAGGTCCTTGTCCGTCGCCGCCAGCAGCCGGACCATGAGCGCCTCCATGTGGCGGCCTTTGACGTCCGGGGCCAGGCTCTTGTAGCTGTAAAGGTGTTTCTTGCCGGTTTTGGAGGTGGACCTGGCGGCGGGTCTGCGCTCGCTCTTGCGGGTGATGGAATACAATTTCTCACCCGTGCCGGAAACCAGGCGACCGAAGGCGCTGTCCATGGCCTTGGAAAGCTTGATCATGGTCCCGAGCTGAGGCTGGACATCGCCCTTTTCGATGCTGGCAAGGAAGGCCACCTCAAAACCGGTGAGTTTGGACAGGTGCTCCAGAGACACGCCTTTTTCCTCGCGGATGGCGCGGATGCGCTGGCCGATGGCCTCGACTTCACGGTTCAAGGGTGCGCTCAGCTCGCCGGTCAGATTTTCAAAAAAATCGACGTCGAACACGGTCTTTCGGCCTTTGGGTTTCATGGGGGCTCCTTCTTACGGTTTATTGGGTTTGTTGCGCGTATGGGGTTGAAAAGACGGTTCGGTGAGAACTCTTTCCCGCATCCCCCTTTAAACCCAATAGACTCAATGAACTCAATAAACGCAACGGACTCACAGACACTTCGCCCCGATGTGCCGGGCGATGACGATGCGCTGCACTTCGGAGGTGCCTTCGCCGATCTCCAGCAGCTTCTGGTCGCGGTAGAAGCGCTCCACCTCGTACTCCTTCATCAGGCCATAGCCGCCATGCAGCTGGACGGCGTGGTTGGCGCAGCGGTACATGACCTCCGAGCAATAGAGCTTGGCCATGGCCGCCTCCTTGGAAAACGGCAGGTCGTTGTCGCGCAGCCAGCAGGCTTTGTAGAGGAGCAGGCGGGCGCACTCGATCTCCATGGCCATGTCCGCCAGCTTGAAGGCGTTGGCCTGGAAGGTGGCGATGGGGCGGCCGAACTGTTCGCGCTCGTTGGCGTAGCGTATCGTCCGGTCGAAACAGCCCTGGGCGCCGCCCAGGCCCATGGCGGCGATGGACAGGCGCCCGCCGTCCAACGTTTGCATCATCTGATGGAAGCCGTTGCCTCGCGGCCCCAACAGATTGTCCTTGGGAACACGGCAGTCTTCGAAGTGAAGCTCGGCGGTGTTGGAGGCGCGCCACATCATCTTGCCGTGCATCGGTTTGGCGGAGAAGCCCCGGGTGCCGGCCTCCACCACGATGCAGGACAGCTCGGCCTTCCCGTCGTTGCGCACGCCGGTGCGGGCCAGCACCGTGATCCCGCTGGTGATGCGCGTGGCGGCGTTGGTGATGAAGACCTTGCTCCCGTTGATCACCCACTCGTTGCCGTCGAGGACCGCCGTGGTTCTGGAATTGGAGGCGTCCGACCCGGCATTCGGCTCGGTGAGCCCGAAGCCCCACAGCGCATCGCCCTTGCACAGTTTGGGCAGATATTTCTTTTTCTGCTCCTCGCTGCCGAAATAATACAGGGGGCCGATGCCCAGCGAGTTTTCGGCCGCAACGGTGGCGGCATGCGAGCCGTCCACCCGCGCGATCTCCTCCACGGCGATGATGTAAGAAAGATAGTCCATGGCCTGGCCTCCGTATTGGTCGGATACGAAAACCCCGAAGAGCCCCAGTTCGGCCATCTTCTGCATCGTGTCGTAGGAGAACTCCTCCTTCTCATCGAGTTCCCCGGCAACAGGCCGGATCTCGTTTTCAGCAAAGCTGCGGACCGACTCCCTGAGGATCTCATGCTCGGACGACAGGCTGAAGTCCATGGACGCTCCTTGTGTTGGGCGGGTTCCTGCGGACAATTGTTGCTGACTTGGCACGCAGCGGCGGATCTGGTAAAAGAAAGACGCATGCGCGTCGGGCTTTTTGCCGCCTGCAATTGATGACTCTTTAAAAAACCCAATTTCGGCGTTGCGCTTCATCGCGTTGTCACTGCGGCGTACAACACGTACGCCTCGGGACACGCGATTGGCGCGCCTTGAATTTGGGCTTTTTACGAAGTCATCACATTAGCTTGCTTAAGTGACCTTTATAAAAGGAAGATAAAATCTTGTCAATACAATTGGACCCCATCTCATCTTATGCCCGAACTGCCTGAAGTTGAAACGATCGCAAGAGATTTGAACGCGGCCGGCGTCGCCGGAAAGACTCTCACCTGCGCCCGGGTCTACTGGGATCGCACGATTGCCGAGCCCTCCGTGCCGGAATTCTGCCGCCTCATCCAAAAAAAACAGATCGCCGCTGTCGGACGGCGCGGGAAGTACCTGGTGATCGATTTTTGCGGCGGCGGGCACCTGCTCATGCATCTGCGCATGTCGGGCCGGCTTCACCTGGTTGCTTCCGGCACGGAGCGGCTTCCGCACGAACACGTGGCGCTGGCATTCGAGGACGGCAGTGAGCTCCGGTTTCACGACACCCGCAAGTTCGGGCGGCTCTATTTATTGGCCGACGCCGATCGAATCCTGGGGCATCTCGGACCGGAGCCGCTCGGACCGGGATTTACGCCGGGGACCTTATTCAAAGGGATGCACACGCACCATCGGCTGGTAAAGCCGCTGCTGCTCGACCAGAGATTTGTGGCCGGCCTGGGGAACATCTACACCGATGAAGCCCTGTGGGAGGCGAAGATCCACCCTCTCCGGGCTTCGGACTCGCTCTCGCGCAAGGAGGCCGAGGCCCTGCACGCTGCGATCCGAAAGGTGCTGCGGCGCGGGCTGAAAAACCTTGGCACCTCGCTCGGCACCGGCAAGGCCAATTTCTACTCCATCGGGCGCCGCCGCGGCCGCAACCGGGACGCGCTCAAGGTGTTCCGCCGCACGGGGGAGCCCTGCCCGCGTTGTGCGGCGCCGGTCCAACGCATCATTGTCGGGCAGAGGAGCACGCACCTATGTCCGAAGTGCCAGAGGCTGAAAGGGTTCAAGGGGTCGATGGGTCGATGGTCCGAGTGATGCAACCGCCCATACAGCAGCGTCGCAGAAAAGAGCCCCCGGCGGCATACGCACCGGACGGGTCCCATCTCAAGGTGGCAGCGGAATACTGGGAGCGCCTGTCGTCCCGGGACCCGCAGCAGTTGGCCGCCATCACCCAGTTCCGGCTGACACCCGAAGACGTCCTGGTCTTCCGTTTCCTGAATCGAGATGTCCTGGTGGACCCGAAGGCTCGTTGTCTCCGGCTTTCGCGCGGTGCGGGTTGGGACAAAACCGACGACCCTCTGCTTGAACTGGCCACGGTGCTCTACCTGATCAACGTGAGGGACGTCTACCCGCTGGGACGGGACATTGTCGGCCCGAAGGACTTGAGGGAGGGGAATTTTTTCCAGGGGCCCCACGAACTCAAGACCGCCCCGCTCGTCGAAAGGTTCGGCACCGACGTGCCGGGCCTGCGCCGGGCGGCCGAGGCTCTCGGCGGTGAGTCGGTCGACATGGCCGATTGCGCCTACCGGCTCAAACCGTTTCCACGGGTTCATCTCTACTATCTGTTCTGGGAAGGGGATGAGGAGTTTCCGCCGCGCGCATCCGTCCTTTTCGAACGCTCAATCGAAGAAACGCTCGCGGCGGACGCCATCTGGGGCCTCGTCAATCGGGTGTCGACGGCGCTACTAACAGGCTGTTGAAAAACAGCGCCTCGTGCCGTGATCCGGCGTTGTGCGGCTTTTGTAAATGCTCACATATGACCGAATATGCTGCGCTTTCCAAAACGCCGCACGCCTTGGCTGACGGCCCGACGCTTGTTTTTCAACACCCTGCTAAGGGGATACGCGTAGCTTTTCCCTAAAACCCTATGATCCCCGTGTAGCTCTGCGGCGTGATCTTCAGCAGTTCGTCTTTGACCGATCGCGCAACATCCAGAGACTCGATGAAGGCCGCGATGGTTTCGCGGGTCATTTTGGCGTGAGTGCGGGTGAGGGTCAGCAGTGCCTCGTAAGGCTTCGGGAACCCTTCACGCCGCAAGATGGTTTGAATGGCCTCGGCCACCACGGCCCAGTTGTCTTCGAGGTCCGCTCGGATCGCCGGCTCGTTCAGAATCAGTTTGCCGAGCCCTTTCAAAAGGGATTTCAGGGCAACCAGCGTGTGGGCCAGCGGCACGCCGATGTTGCGGATGACCGTGGAGTCTGTCAGGTCCCGTTGCAGCCGCGATATCGGCAGCTTGGCCGCCAGGTGCTCCAGCAGGGCGTTGGCCACGCCGAGGTTGCCCTCCGAGTTCTCGAAATCGATGGGATTGACCTTGTGGGGCATGGCGGATGAGCCCACCTCGCCGGCTTTTATCTTCTGCTTGAAATACTCCATGGAGATGTACGCCCAGATGTCCCGGTCCAGGTCGATCAGGATCGTGTTGATCCGCCGCAGGTTGTCGCAGAAGGCCGCCAGGTTGTCGTAGTGCTCGATCTGGGTGGTCGTCCGTGAACGCGAAAGCCCCAGCACCCGGTTGACCAGATCGTCGGCGAACGCATTCCAGTCGATTTCAGGGTAGGCCACATGGTGGGCGTTGAGATTGCCGGTGGCGCCGCCGAATTTCGCCGAGAAAGGGATCCGCTTAAGCTGTTCCAGTTGAGCATTCATCCGTTCGACGAAGACAAAGATCTCTTTTCCCAGGCTGGTCGGTGATGCCGGCTGGCCGTGGGTCCGGGCGAGCATGGGGATGCCTTTCCACTCCCGCGCCTTGGCGGCAAGCATCTCGATCACCGCATCGACCGCCGGCTGCATGACATCGCGCCAGGCTTCCTTGAGCGACAGGGGCACTGCCGTGTTGTTGATGTCCTGGGAGGTGAGCCCGAAATGGATGAATTCTTTGAATGCCTGCAACCCCAGTTCGTCGAACTTTTCCTTCAGCCGGTATTCCACCGCCTTGACATCGTGGTTGGTGGTCTTTTCGATGTCCTTGATCCGCTGGGCATCCTCCGTCGTAAAATTCCGGTAGAGGTCCCGCAGCGTCTCGACCTGTCCTTGCTCGAAGCGCTCGAGCGGCGGCAGCGGCAGCCGGCAGAGCGCGATGAAATATTCCACCTCCACCCGCATCCGGTATCGGTGCAGCGCACCTTCTGAAAAGTAGCCGGCCAGCGGTGCGGTGATCCGGCGGTAGCGGCCGTCCACCGGGGAAATGGCCTCAAGCACGGTCATGGGCATGAGTATGGTCCCGTCCGATACGAGTTTGATTGGAGTATAGAGAAGGGTGGCAGCAGAGTCAAGAAAGATGGGCTCGCAGAAAGACGGGATCGACCCCTTCAGGCCAGCTCCGACGGCGGCACGATCGCAAGCTCTTCGATTTTCTGCAGCATCGTCTTGTAGCTTACCTTCAGAATGCGCGACGCCTTGCTGCGGTTCCAGCCCGTCTTGGCGAGAACGAAGCTGATCAGCTCCCGCTCGGCCTGGTCTATGGCTTTTTTGCGAATCTCTTTCAGGGCGAGATCGGCAAGATCGACGTCACCGCCGTGCGCCGCCAGCATGCGCATCAGGAAGGACGATCCGCCGCCGCGCGCGGGGCCGCGGGCGCCGGCGGGGCTTATGGCCGCGGCCGTCAGCATCGCGTCGAGGGCCTCCTGATTCTCGCCGAGCACGATGATCCGTTGCAGCACATTCTGAAGCTCCCGCACGTTTCCGGGCCAGGGATAGGCCGCCATCTTGGCGAGAGCCTCCGGGCTCGGCACCGGGGCGTGCGTTCCCTTGAAATGTTGGGCGTATTTCTTGATGTAGTAGTCGATCAGAAGCGGCACGTCTTCCGGCCGGTTGCGCAGCGGCGCGACGGAGATCTGGATGGTGCTCAGCCGATAATAAAGATCGTCTCTGAATTGGCCTCGTTCAACTTCCCGCTCCAGGTCGCGATTGGTGGCGGCAATGACCCAGACGTCCGCCTGGAGTGGTTTTTCCGAACCCAGGGGCGTAAAATCCCCTCCCTGCAGCACGTGCAGCAGCTTGGACTGGAGCGGCAGCGACATGTCCCCGATCTCGTCGAGAAACAGCACCCCGCCGTTGGCCTGTTCGAACTTGCCCCGCCGTGTGCGGATGGCGCCGGTGAAGGCGCCCCTCTCATAGCCGAACATTTCGCTCTCGAGCAGGGTATCGGGCAGGGCGGCGCAGTTTACCTTGATGAAGGGCTGCCCCAACCGGTTCGACCTCTGGTAGAGATTCGCCACGACCAGTTCCTTGCCCACGCCGGTTTCCCCGCAGACGAGCACGTTGAAGCCGGTTTCGGCAACCTGCCCGATGAGTTCCCGTATTCTTCGAATGTTTTGGCTGGCGCCGACGAGTTCGTAATTTTCGTCGTAAAAATCCATACACCGTCCCATAGCAAAATTCGTGCAAACAGCAGCGGGTTTCCCTTGATTATTAATTATCGATCAATTTCATTCTGTTATATCAGTCATGCCCCACCTCAAGAGGGTTGCCGGCCGTGATTGTGGATTCTTCTGCCCCAGATTGGAGAAATTAATTCACAACGCAACCGCTCACACAGCCGCGTGAAGCGTCGCTCCGTGGGGGCACTCTTGACGCCGATGGCCAACGCGCGCCGGGTGCCGACCAGAACCGCCAGGCGCCGCGCGCGCGTGACCGCCGTGTAGATAAGGTTGCGCTGCAGCAGAATAAAGTGCTGGGTGAGAACAGGGAAGATCACGGCCGGGTACTCCGAGCCCTGGGCCTTGTGCACCGAGACCGCGTAGGCGTGCACGATCTCGTCCAGGTCGGAGAAGTCGTAGGCCACCGCTCGGCCGTCGAAGACGACGGTGAGTTCCCTGGCCTCGACGGACAGCGCGGTGATGCGGCCGATGTCTCCGTTGAAGACCTCTTTGTCATAGTTGTTGCGGATCTGCATGACCTTGTCGCCGACCCGGTAGAAAAACTCGCCCCTGGCGACACCGCCCTCGCCGGGGTTCAAGGCTTCCTGCAGTCTCCGGTTGAGATGGGTCGTGCCGACCACTCCCTTATGCATCGGGGTCAGGACCTGGATGTCGTTCAGCGGGTCCAGGCCGAACCGTTTCGGGATGCGCTCCGAAACGAGCGTAAGGATGGTGTCGAGGACATGCTCCGGGTCCTCCCGCTCGATGAAGAAGAAATCCTGTCCGGGTTCATCGGCCCCTGCCGCATCTGTCGAGGGGACGATACCCTCGTTGATCTTGTGGGCGTTGACGATGATCTGGCTCCGGCTGGCCTGGCGGAAGATTCGATTCAGGCGCACCACCGGCACCGCACCGGACTCGATGACGTCCCCCAGGACATTGCCCGCACCGACCGATGGCAGCTGGTTCACGTCGCCGACCAGGATGAAGGCAGCCGTGAGCGGCACCGCCTTGAGCAGCTGGTGCATGAGCACGGTGTCGATCATCGAGGCCTCGTCCACGATGAGCGCATCGGCCGCGAGCGGGTTTTCCTCGTTGCGCTGGAACCCGCCTTTCCGGGGGTTGTATTCGAGCAGGCGGTGAATGGTTCTGGCGTCACGGCCGGTAGCCTCGCTCAGGCGCTTGGCGGCGCGGCCGGTGGGTGCGGCCAGCAGTACCCGCTCCGGAATCCGGCCAAGAATTCTCAGGATGGAATTGACGATGGTGGTCTTGCCGGTGCCGGGCCCGCCGGTGATGACCATGACCTTGTGGGTGATAGCGCCCCGCACGGCCTCCACCTGGTTTTCGGAGAGCGTGATGGCCAGCCGCTGCTGGACCCAGGCAAGCGCCGGGTCAGCTGCCACGACCGGCCGGGCCCGCGGCACCTCGAGCAGCGTCCTCAGCTTCCGGGCGATGCCGGTCTCGCAGCGGTGAAAGGTTGTGAGGTACACCGGCTGCGAGGCGCCCTCGGCTCCGGGACCTCCCGGCGGCGGGCCCTCGATGATGATGAGCTGTTCGGCCGCGAGCGTTCTCAGAGACTGGACGATCAGCGCCGGCTCCACCGCCAGCGCCTCCTGAGCCCGGTCGACCAGCGCCGCATCCGGAAAATAAACATGGCCGGCGTCGGCCAACCGGTTCAGGACATACAGGACCCCGGCCGCCACCCGCATTGGAGCATTCCGGGGGATGCCGATCTTTTCGGCGATGCGGTCTGCCGTGAGGAACCCGATCCCGGCGATGTCCGTCGCAAGGCGGTAAGGGTTTTCCCTCACCACGGCGACAGCGCGGCTGCCGTACTGTCTGAATATCTTGACGGCATAGCCCGTGCCGACGCCGTGGCTTTGCAGAAACAGCATCACATCCCGGATCTCGCGCTGGGCCCTCCAGGCATCGGCGACCATCGCGATGCGCTTTGCGCCGATGCCCGGCACCTCGGCCAGGCGGCCACTATCGTGCTCGATGACCTCCAGGGTGTCCGGACCGAAGTGGTCCACGATGCGGCCGGCCATCACCGGCCCCAACCCCTTGATGAGACCCGAACCCAGATAGTTGCGGATCCCGTGGAGCGTGGCCGGGACCTTCGTGGTGAACCGATCGACCTTGAACTGCTCCCCAAACCGCGGGTGCTGAGTCCACTCGCCGTCCATGTCCAGAACCTCGCCGGGGACGGGTGCCAGCAGGGTGCCGACCACGGTCACCGGCTCGCCCCGGCCGGCCACCCGCACCCTGGCAATGGTGAACCCGGTTTCCGCGTTGGTGAACGTGATGTGCTCGATCTGCCCGGAGATGCGGGTCGGCATGCTCACACCCAGTCCGGGAGGCGGGTGTCGGTGAGCGGCTCCCGGTCCGGAATGAAGCACTTGATGTCGATCACCGGAGACCCGTCCAGGGCGTCGATCACGTCGATGCAGATCCGGTTATCTTCGATGGCGAGAACCCGGCAGCGGGTGAGGCCGATCAGGTTGGGCCGCGCCGGCGAGTGGGTCCCGAACACGCCCGTGAGCGGGTTGGCAGGGTCTCGGCGCGGGTGCACCTGCAAGGTGGCACGCTTGGCGGGCGTGTCGTTCTCGTGGAACCAGAACAGCACGAGGATATGGGAGAAACCCTCAAGACCGAGCATGGCGTCACGGTACTCTGCGAAGATCTCGATCCACGCCGTGTCGTCCTTCTTTCGAATAAGCCCTACGGGATGAATTGTATAGGTATCAACCATGGCAGCATCGACTGAATAAGGGTCCAAGGGTCCGAGGGGTCAAGGGGTCAAAAGGATATGTGAGCATTTACAAAAGCCGCACAACGCCGGATCACGGACTTAGGTGCTGTTTTTCAACACTCCGTTAATCTTCGTGAAGCTCCTGGATGTTCGCGTAAAAGTCAAGCACCTCCGGGTTGCCCAGGGCGTCCTTGTTCAGCACGGGCTCACCGTCGATGACCTTTCTGACGGCCATCTCCACTTTCTTCATGTTGAGCGTGTAAGGCACGCCGGGCACCGAAATAATCTTGGCCGGCACGTGCCGCGGGGAGGCCAGGTGGCGGATGGTTTCGCGGATCTTTTGCCGCAAGGCTTCCGTCAACTGCTCGCCCGCGGGCAGCTTGACGAAAAGGATGACCCGCACGTCGTTTTTCCATTTCTGCCCGATGACCAGGCTGTCGACGATCTCCGGCATCAGCGCCACGATGCTGTAGATCTCGGCCGTGCCGATGCGCACACCGCCCGGGTTGAGGGTCGCGTCGGAGCGCCCGTACATCACCACCCCCCCCCGCTCATTGACCGAGATGAAATCGCCATGCCGCCAGACATTGGGGTACACGTAAAAATACGCGCCGCGATACTTTTTACCTTCCGGGTCGTCCCAGAAGTAGATGGGCATGGAGGGGAAAGGTTTGCAGCAGACCAGCTCCCCCTGCTGGTTGATCACCGGCTGGCCCTCGGCATCGAAGGCGTGCACATCCATGGCAAGCCCGCGGCACTGGAGTTCCCCGGCATACACGGGGCCCATGGGGTTGCCCAGAGCGAAGCAGCCGTTCAGGTCGGTCCCACCCGCGATCGAGGCCAGCTGAAGATCCGATTTGACGTCACGATAGACGAACTCGAAACCCTCGACCGAAAGCGGGGAGCCGGTGGAGAGCACAGCGCGCAGCGGTTTCAGATCATACAGCCGGCCGGGCTTGACCCCGGAGCTCATGAGGGCTGCGATGTAACCCGCACTGGTGCCGAACACCGTGATCTTTTCATCCTGGGCCATCTCCCACAGCGCGCCGGGGTGGGGATGGAAGGGGTTGCCGTCAAAGAGCACCAGGGTTGCGCCCACGGCCAGCGAGCTCGTCAACCAGTTCCACATCATCCAGCCGCAGGTGGTAAAGTAAAAAATGGTGTCGGCGCGGGTGAGGTCGGTGTGCAGCATCAACTCCTTCAGGTGGTGGACGAGGATGCCGCCCGCGCTCTGCACCATGCACTTCGGCAGGCCCGTGGTGCCGGAGGAATACATGATAAAGAGCGGATGCTCGAAGGGCAACTGCTCGAACTGGATCTGAAGACCGGCTTCCTTGGCCCGAAAATCCACCCAGTGCATGGCGTTCGGCAGCCCCCGGATGTCGGGCGCCGCTTCGGTGTAAGGCACCACCACCACCCGTTCGATCGACCGCAGTTCCTTGAGGATGCTGGCCATGCGCTCCAGCGAGTCGATCTTCTTGCCCTTGAAAAAATAGCCGTCCGCGGTGAAGATCACCCGCGGCTTGATCTGGCCGAACCGGTCGAGCACCCCCTTGATGCCGAAGTCCGGCGAGCAGGAGGACCAGATCGCGCCGATGCTCGTGGCGGCCAGCATGGCGATGATCGCATGCGGCATGTTGGGAAGAAACCCCACCACGCGATCCCCGGGCGCGATCCCCATGGCACGCAGGGATTTGGCGACACGCGCCACCTCGTCGTAAAGCTCGCCATAGGTGATTTTCACGGAAGACTGCCCTTCCCCCTTGAAGATCAGGGCCGTCTGGCCGTCCCGGTGGCGCAGGAGGTTTTCGGCGAAATTCAGATGCGCCCCTGGAAACCAGCGGGCCCCGGGCATCTTGCCGAGGTCGTCCACCACCTGCTCATAGGGTTTGGAGTGAAGGATGCCCGCAAATTCCCACAGGGATGCCCAGAAGTCGGCAATGTTCTGCACGGACCATGCATAAAGGGAGGCGTACTGGGTGAATTTCTGGTTGTACTTCGAGTTGATAGACTGCATGAAACGGTACATGTTGGACTGTCGGATGCGCTCATCCGAAGGCTCCCACAACATCTCGGCCATGATCGACTCCCCCCTTCTCCTGTTTTTTCGCCTGCCGGATTGCCGTTTTTGTATTGATCACGTTCCTGAAATGTTTTTACAGTCATATTGCTGGAACAGTCAAGATTTCCCATGCGTCGCCTTGCAGATCGCCGAGGAATATGAGATACGAACGCAAGCTCATATTTAAACAGAGTTGAGCAGTTCTGTTTTTGGTTTTGCCGGAATGGCCCGCTGGGGTCTGCCGTGCGCAGGGGCCGCCGCAAAAAACACTCTGGCTTCGCCAACGCCCCCGGGGTTCCGATAACCCTCTCACCGGCAGCGACGGCAGTCTCTGTCGTGGGCCACTGTGTTCAGGGGCTTTATTAAGACTATCTGAGCGGCCCTGCTGCCGTTGCGACGGCCGGGGAAAAGATTGCGGCGGCCCCTGCGCACGGCAGACCCCAGCGGGCCTCGATGTGAATCGGCCGAATCGCTCAATTTAGGCAAAAATCATTACGTACAGGAGAATGTCATGCGGCATGTTGAACTCAGATCCGACACCATGACCCGCCCAACCCCTTCCATGCGCAGAGCAATGGCCGATGCTCAGGTCGGAGACGACGTCTTTGGAGAGGACCCGACGGTCAACCGCCTGGAGGAACTGGCTGCGGAGCGGCTGGGCAAAGATGCGGCGCTTTTTGTCACCAGCGGCACGATGGCGAACCTGGTGAGCCAGATGGTTCACTGCGGCCGGGGCGATGAAATGATCCTGGGCAGTCTCGCCCACAGTTTCTACTACGAGCAGGGGGGCTCCGCGGCCGTCGCCGCCATCCACCCGCGCACGGTGCCGAACCGGCCGGACGGCAAAATCCCCCTGGACGAGATGCAAGCGGCCATCCGGGGCGAAAACATCCACTTCCCGCGCACCCGGCTGATCGCGCTGGAGAACACCCATAACCTCTGCGGAGGGGCACCCCTCGAACCGGCGTATCTGAAGTCCGTCGGTGACATCGCCCGGGGCCACGGCATCAAGCTGCACATCGACGGGGCGCGCCTGTTCAACGCCGCCGTGGCGCTCGGGGTTCCAGCGCGGCAGCTTGCGGTTGAAGCGGATTCGATCTCCTTTTGCCTGAGCAAAGGGCTGGCGGCTCCGGTGGGATCGGTCGTATGCGGCGGCAAGGAGTTCATCCTGGCGGCGCGGCGCGCCCGTAAAATTTTGGGCGGCGGCATGCGCCAGGCCGGCGTTCTGGCGGCCGCCGGCATCGTGGCCCTCAACGAAATGGTGGATCGGCTGGCCGAGGACCATGCCAACTTGCACCGGCTCGCCACGGGTCTGGCCGACGTCTCCGGCCTCGCGTTGGACCCCGAACGGTATCAAACCAATATCGTTTACTTCGATGTGGTCAAGCCGGGCCTGAGCGCAGCGGACCTGGTCGCCGCCTTGCAGAAGCAAGGCGTGCGCATGCTTGCCGCCGGCTCCCGCACGATCCGCGCCGTCACCCACTACGAGGTGACGGCCAAAGACATCGACTATACGTTGGAACAAGTGGCGACGGTGATGCGGTGAGGAGGCTGGGTGTTGAGGCGTTCGGCAACAACTTATAATGCAGGATTTGAAAAAATCGGGTTCTATAATCGCGTCAGTTTTTCGCGATAGCGATCGCATATTCCAACGCTGGTAGGGTCAAAAATATCATCCGATGCATCACCGTACCAGCCGGAATGTGATATGCGATTCCCCCGCTGCCGTAACACCTCCATCGCCTGGTGACATTTCAATTCCAAACCTCCCTGTTGTCCCCAGCTCAGTTTATCCACCGCAGTCTAAATTCGATAATGAAGATACTTTGTCCACTTAGAAGAATGCCATCCATTGCAACAAGCGCTATTAACAGGGTGTTGAAAAACAGGTATCAGGCTTTCAGCCAAGGCGACTATGAGCTGGAGGCTCGGAGGCTGGAACGATGGGAGGCTAAGAAAACAGATAAAAGGTTTTACTTCAAGCTTCCCAGCTTCCCAGCCTTATAGCTTCGGGCATACAACCCATTTCCAATAGCCGCAAAACGCCGGATCACGGCGATAGACGCCGTATTTCAACACACCGTTAATGCTTGAACGACCGCTGTCCCGTAAACACCATGGCGACATCAGCCGCGTTGCACGCCTCGATCACCTGGTAGTCGTTCTCGGAGCCCCCCGGCTGGATCACCGCTCGGACCCCCTCCCGGATGCCCACGTCCACCCCGTCCCGGAACGGGAAGAAGGCGTCACTCACCATGGCCGCTCCGATCAGCCCGCCCTTTTCCTCGGCCACGCGGGCGTCGATTTCGGCTTTCTTGTCGGCCTGCTGCATGTCGTTGTAGGCGATCCCGTGGGCCTCGAAACAGTAGCGGTCGGCGAGCTTGCGATAGGCCTTGTCCCGGGCGATCTCGGCCACCCCCACGCGGTCCTGCTCGCCGGTGCCGATGCCGACCGTCACCTGGTCCTTCACGTAGATGACCGAGTTGGAGGTCACCCCGGCTTCCACGAACCAGCCGAAGAGCAGGTCATCGACCTCTTCGGCCGTCGGCGCGCGGTTGACCCGAAAGCGCCGGCCCTTGTAGTCGCACTCGGCGGGCGCCAGGTCCGCCGGGCCCCGTGTGACCGGCACAAACGACCACTGGGCGATGATCCCGCCGTCGATCAGGCTCTTCAGGTCCACGAAGGTCTTGCCGACGAACCCCTGCAGCCGCTCGATGTTCCCGATGCGCATGACCCGCAGGTTCTTCTTGCGGCTGAAGATGTCCATCACGCCCTCCTCGAACTCCGGCGCCACGACCACTTCCGCATACTGCCGGCAGATGGCTTCGGCCGTGGCCCGGTCCACCGGCCGGTTGCAGGCGATGCACCCGCCGAAAGCGGCCACCCGGTCGGCCATGTTGGCCTTGTGGTAGGCCTCCGCCAGGCGGTCGGCCCGGGCCACCCCGCAGGGTTGTTGTGCTTGACGATCACCGCGGTCGGCCGGTCGGTGAAGTAGCGCAGGATGTTCAGCGAGTTGTCCGCGTCGGTGATGTTGGTCTTGCCCGGATGCTTGCCGGACTGCAGCAGTTCAATGTCCGAGGCCAGGTAGTTGCCGGGCTGGATGTTCGCCACCTGCCCCAACATCAGGTTGCCGTTGACGAGTCGGTAGAGGGCCGCCTCCTGGCCCGGGTTCTCCCCGTAACGCAGCCCCTTCTCGACGCCCTCGATGACCCAGGTGGCCTTCTCGTACACGAGCGTCTGCCGGTTTTTCCCGTCCACGAAGCTGATTTCCATCTGCGGCGGAAAATGATCGTCCATGATGGTGCGGTACATTTTTTTGAGATCTTCGGCCATGGGAAGCCTCCTTGTCTGATGAGTTGCGGGCAAGTCGCTTTAAAAAATTATCCGACAGGATTTACAGGATCAACAGGTTTACAACCGGTAGCACCCGCTCACAGCGGAGGCGGCAACGCCGCCGAGATAGTCGGCGATGGCACGGTCATAGGCCGCGGTGTGCTCGAAAGCCTTGCCGGCCAGGCGGAAGCGCAGCTCCAGGGTGGTGGATCCGGCGTGCGTTTCGAGCTCGGAGGCGATCGTGGCGTAGTCCGCCGGGTCGACCACCGGCGCAACCCGGATGAAGTTCTTGGCGGCAGCACGGATCATGCAGGGCCCGCCGATATCGATGTTGCCCCGGGCCTGCTCCAGGCTGACCCCATGCTTGGCGATGGTCTGCCGGAACGGGTATAAGTTGACCACCACCAGGTCGATTGCGACTCCGCCGGTCCGCTGGAGATCGGCCTGGTGGGCCTCGTTGTATGTCTCCGTCAGAAGCCCCAGGTAGATCTTGAAATCCAGGGTCTTGACGAGGCCGCCCTGGGTCTCGGGCTGGCCGGTGTAGTCGGAGACCTGGGTCAGGTGCCGCCCGGCGGATGGCCCTAAAATCTTTGCGAGATGCGCATACGTCCCGCCGGTTGAAAAAATGCGCAGCTCCGGGTTGAGCTGCACGAGCGCAGGGATGAACTCGTCCAAGCCCTGTTTGTCCGAGACACTCACCAGGATGCGGCGGACCTTCACCCGGTCGTCAATCCGTTCGACGACATTGATCGACATAACGTTCACTCCTTCCCGGTGGCGATCGACGCCACCGGTGCCGTTGGAATTGTTCGCTGTCAAAAACTACTTCAGACCGTCGTGTTCCTCCAGGAACCGGCTGAAGAACGCCTCCATGAAGTCGTGGCGCTCGGCCGCGATCCGACGGCCCGCGGGGGTCAGGATGCGATCCTTGACCTTGGAGAGCTTGACGCAGAACTCGCGGTAGCCGGTGTCGTCCGCGGTGTAGGCCCGGGTGTGCTCGGGCCGGGCCTCCGGGCTGTGCAGCCGGGCCCCGATCTCGCCGGCAAACTGGAACGCCCGCGCCACGCCCACCGCGCCGATCCCGTCCAGCTTGTCCGCGTCAAAAAGAACCCGGGCCTCCAATGTCGCCGGAGCCTGCCCGCCACGGAACCGATGGGAGCGGATGCAGTGCAGGACGTTTTCCTTCTGGGCGGGCGTCAGGCCGAGTCCGGCCACGATCGGCCGGGCCATCTCGGCGCCTTTTTCGGCGTGGCAGACGGCGCCCCCCGAGGCGTCCTGCTCCCGGCGACCGATGTCGTGCAGGAGGGCTGCGATTCGCAGCACGTCCATGTCGGCCCCTTCGGCATGACCGAGGTGCTCGCAGAGACGGTAGACCCGCAGGGTGTGGTCCCAGGCGTGGCTTCCCCGGGAGCCGGCAAAGTGGGCTGCGGCGATGCGCCAGACGGACGACTGCTCGCAGCTCTCCTCCGGCGGCCGGCGACCGGCCTGGGCGGGCAACGCGTTGGGGCTCTCAGCGGCCATGGTCACGCTCATCGGTTGTTGGGAATGCGGAAAAGACTTACATCACTTCCAGCGCCGGTTTCAATAGGCAATTTGAGATTTGCGAACCCCTAAACTTTTTGTGGGATTGTGCCGATGAAGACATCAGCGGCAGATCCCCTGCCAGGGGCAGGCATGGCCGCGGTGAATACGACCAGTGAGCAGCCGATCCTACATACCCGTCCGAAGCTCGCAGCTTCGCTACTACATCCAGGTACCCCTTTATTACGAGCCGGCGCCGGATGTCTTTCAGCTCTACAAGCCGCCCGGGCTGGAAATCTCCGAGCTCCGGGTCAACGAAGGCATGCATCCGCGCCTGCACATCCAGCAAACGGACCGGATGACCGCCGCCACGGAAGTGCACAAGGGCTTCAACGTCGAGATCGCCCGCAGCATCGAGACCGGCGACATCTCGGCGGTGAAATCGGCGTTGTGCGATCTGGTGTCGGAAACGCTGGCGGAGCCGAGGGCCGGCACGCTGCAGGCCATGCCGGGGACCATGGACATCCTGGTGGCCGGCTACTCCAAACAGCCGGGCATCCTGCGGACCTTTGCCACCATCTCCAACAAGGACTACACGACCGTCATTCATTCGATCAATGTCATGGCCCTGACCCTGGGCTTTTGTTTTCACTCCGGCCTCACGCTGCGGGAAACCAAGCGTCTCGGCCTGGCGGCGCTTTTGCACGACGTGGGCAAATCCGAAATACCCGCCGATATCCTCCAGGCCCCGCGCAAGCTCTCCGCCGAGGAGTTCGCTATCATGAAATCGCACCCGGCCATCGGGGACCGGCTCATACGACAGGTCAACCGGCTCGGGGACGACGTGGCGCAGGGAGCCCGCGAGCACCACGAAAAGCTCGACGGCAGCGGCTACCCCCAGGGCCTGCGGAAAATCTCGTTCAACGGCCAACTGATCGGCATCGTCGACTGCTATGAAGCCTTGACCAACGAGGACCGGCCCTATCGCCGCGCCATGGACCCCCTGGAGACGTTGAAGCTTCTCAAGTGCGATGTCGAAGCCGGCAAGTTCGACCGTAGCCTTTTTGAAAAATTCTGCTACAGCCTGATCTGACCCGCCCCGCGGCTGACGCATCTGCGTTGCCCGGATACCCGTATTGACAGGTGCACCCCTATTTTCTATACTATCTTATAACCAATAGAATTTTTTTGGGAATCACCGCCCCAGCTGGCCGTTTCGTTCACCCTTCCCGAAAAGGCGCCGGCCCGCCAGGATTGAAGAGCCCGCAGTGAGCTGCAGGGAATCTTCGACCGTAAGGACGTTTAATCGAATTTGGATATTCGCTCGCTAGTGTCCATCCGGAAATGGTGGAGAAAGCCGCCCGCTTCAAGGAACACGAAACCATGTACAATGCCTACTTCGGATTCAAGGAAAAGCCGTTCAAGCTCGTGCCGAATCCGGAATATCTGTTCCTGAGCCGCAGCCACGAGGAAGCGCTGGCGCACCTGAACTATGCCATTTCGCAGGGGGACGGGTTTGTCGAAATCACGGGAGAGGTCGGAACGGGCAAGACCACCCTCTGCCGCGCCTTCCTGGAAAACCTCGACGAAAACACGGTCGCGGCCTACATCTTCAACCCCAAGCTGGGCCCGAAGCAGCTGATCAAGACCATCAACGACGAGTTCGGCATCCCCTACGACGCCGACAACACCAAGGACCTGATCGACAAACTCAACGCCTTCCTCATCCAGAAAAAAGCGGAGCGCAAACGGGTCATCGTCCTGATCGACGAGGCCCAGAACCTCAGCAAGATCGTGCTGGAACAGCTGCGTCTGCTGTCGAACCTCGAGACGAGCCGGGAGAAACTGCTGCAGATCATCCTGGTCGGCCAACCCGAATTGGCGGAGATGCTCGACTCCCACGACCTGCGCCAGATCGGGCAGCGCATCTCCCTCCGCTACCAGATCACGCCCCTGAACTTCAAGGACACCCAGGACTACATCCAGTACCGGCTGAACATCGCCTCCCACAAGCGCACCCCGATCTTTGAAAAAGGCGCTTACCGACCCATTTATACGTATTCCCGCGGGATCCCCCGCCTGATCAATATTGTCTGCGACCGCGCCCTGCTCATCGCCTTCAGCCTCAACCGGCCCACCGTCACGGCGCAGCTCGCCCGGCATGCCATCAAGGAGATGACCGGCCGGGGCCGGCCGGGCAACTTCTGCCTCATGGACGGCAAGAAAGCATTGGGGGTGTTTCTCATCCTCTGCGCCCTGACATTCGGATTGCTCTATCACAAAGAGTTGAGCGAGAAGGTGGCGAGCCTTTTACGGCCGCCCGCGGCCGAGACGGCCGCTCCCGCCCCGCCGGTCGCCGCTCCTGCGCCAGAAACGGCGGCCCCGGCGCCGGCGACGCCGACGCCTAAACCCGGAGCCGACACGAATGCGGCCGACCCTTCACCAAGCCATCAAGGATAGCCGCCGTTGAGTTCGATATTAAAGGCCCTGAAGAAGATCGAATCATCCGCTCCGCCGGAGGAGTCCCTGAACCCCGCGCAGGTCTTCAACCCGCGCGCGGTTTTCGGGCAACGGCACCGCGGGCGCCGGCTCGCCTCAAAAACCATTTGGATCGGGTTGGCCGCAGTGGTCGTCCTGGCCGCGGGGATTCTCTTCCAGGGATGGATGTCGGAGACAACGGGCCCCCGCGGCGACAAACCCCTGACCGCGGCGGTTGACAACGCGCCGGCCGGCGCGAACGCCTTTCATGCCAAGCTGCCCGACGTGAAGACGGCCATCCCATCGCCCCCCGTTGCGGCACAACCCCTCCCCGGCCAGGCCGCCTCCGTTGCCGCACCCGTCCCGCTTCCGGCGGCTGCGCCGGAGGCGCCCGCAGCCCATAAGCCGGCGCCCCCGGCCGCCAAACCCGCCGCACGCCTCTTACCGAAAGACAGGCCACCCGCCCCTGCGACCGAGCGTCCGTCGACCTTGGCCCAGAAAGCGGCGCCCGCCCGGAAAACCGAGGCCCCCGGGCGGCCGCCGGCGGCCCGGACTGCGGAGGACAACCTCAGCCCCCTGGACAACTTCAAGTTGAAGGTGATGGCCATTGCCTGGCAGGCGGATGCCACGCGACGCATCGCGGTCATCAACGGCCACATCGTCAAGGAGGGCGAATCGGTGGACGGGTACACCATCACCCGGATCCGCAAAGACGATGTGATCGTGAACGACGGTTCCCGATCGTGGCGAGTCGAATTCACTCTCAAGGTCCAGCCGTAAGCCATGACGAATCACAGCCCCAGATTGAAACGCCAGGCATCTGAAACCGCCGCCTTCCTGCGTGCGCGCATCGGCGCTGCGCCTGAAACCGGTCTTCTCACGGGCACCGGTCTGGGCGAGGCCGTGGCGGCGCTGCAGGTGTCCGCCGCTTTCGACTACAAGGATATCCCCCATTTTCCGGTTTCCACCGTGCCGAGCCACGCCGGCCGGCTTGTTTTCGGAACGATCCACGGCCGCGTGGTCATGGTCCTGCAGGGCCGCTTCCATCTCTACGAAGGGTATACGCCGGCCGAAGTCACCTTCCCCATCCGGGTGATGCAGGAGCTCGGGGTGCGGCGACTCGTGGCGACCAATGCGGCCGGCGGCCTCAACCCGGCCTTCCGGCCGGGCGACATCATGCTGATCCGCGACCACATCAATCTGACCGGCACAAACCCCCTGGTCGGCCCGAACGCGGACACCTGGGGGGTGCGGTTTCCGGACATGACCAGCGCCTACGACCGCGACCTGATCGCCTGCGCCGAGCAGGCCGCCGCCCGGGCCGGCATCCGGCTGCGCCAAGGGGTCTATGTCGGGCTCAGGGGGCCTTGCCTCGAAACCCCGGCCGAAACCCGGTTCCTTAAAGCCATCGGCGCCGAGGCCGTCGGCTTTTCCACCGTTCAGGAAGTGATCGCCGCTGTCCACGCGGGGATGCAGGTCCTCGGGATCTCCATCATCACCAACGTCAACGACCCCGACCACCCGGCCCCGGCGACGTTGGAGGAAATCATCGCCGTGGCGCGCCGCGCCGCCCCGGATCTTGAACAGCTCCTGTGCGGGATCTTCGAACACCTGCCGTATGACGACCACAGCTGACATCCTCGTCGAAAACGGCCGCGTTCTGACCATGGACGCCCGGTCGCGCACGATCCCCGAAGGGGCGGTGGCGATCCGCGGAGATTGCATCGCCGCTGTCGGCCGGGCGGAGGAATTCGCCGCCTGGAAGGCCGAAAAGCGGATCGATGCCCGCGGCGGAATCATCATGCCGGGCCTCGTCAACACGCACACCCATGCGGCCATGACCTGCTTCCGGGGCCTCGCCGATGACCTGCCGCTCATGACCTGGCTGAACGAGCACATCTTCCCGGCCGAGGCCATGCTGGACGAGGGCACGGTCTACCGCGGCGCGCTTCTCGCCTGCGCTGAAATGATCATGTCCGGCACCACGACCTTCTGCGACATGTACCTGTTCGAAGACGCGGTCGCCCGCGCGGCACGGCAGGCTGGAATGCGGGCGGTGGTCGGGGAAGTGCTCTTCGACTTCCCCTCCCCCAGCTACGGCCCCATCGAACAGGGATTCGCCGTGACCGAGACGCTCATCCGCACCTTTCGCGATGATCCCCGGATCACCATCGCCGTGGAGCCCCATTCCCCTTACCTGTGCGCCCCGGAACTTCTCAGCCGGGCCTTCAGACTGGCCGAGCGCCATGGTATCCCGATGGTGATCCATCTCTCGGAGACGGACAGCGAGGTCGCAACCATCCGCAGCCGGTACGGCAGGACCCCGGTCGCGCACCTCGCGGCGCTGGGGGTGCTCGCACCCAACGTGCTGGCCTGCCATGCGGTCGCGCTGACCGACGAGGACATTGGCCTGTTGAAGCGACACGACGTCAAGGTCTCGCACAACCCCGAAAGCAACATGAAGCTTGCCTCAGGCATTGCCCCGGTGCCCCAGCTGCTGGCGGCCGGTGTCTGCGTCGGGCTGGGGACGGATGGGGCCGCCAGCAACAACAATCTCGACCTTTTTCTCGAAATGGACACGGCCGCCAAACTCCACAAGGTGGCGACCCTCGATCCCACGGTGCTCGACGCCGAAACGGTGCTGCGCATGGCGACCATCGAGGGCGCACGGGCCCTGGGGCTCGCCGAGCGGATCGGCTCCATCGAACCGGGCAAGAAAGCCGACATCATCCTCATCGACACCCGCAAGCCGCACCTCACCCCCATGTACCATGCCGCCTCTCAACTGGTATACTCCGCGCAGGGCAGCGACGTCGCCACCGTCATCGTCGACGGCCGCATCCTCATGGAAGAGGGCCGCCTGCTGACGTTCGACGTGGAGCAGGCCATGGACGATGTGAACCGGATTGCGGCGGGAATGCGCTCGAAGCTCAAAGCGAAATGAGCTCGAAGCCCGAAGTACCTGTGAAACCACCTCTAACAGGGCCCGTTACAAGGATATGACCTTCGACACCCTCATCCACAATGCCGTCCTGCTCACCTGCAATGCCGGCTTCGACATCCATCCCGGCGGATGGGTGGGGGTCTCCGGCGGGAGGATTCAGGCCCTTGGCACAGGGCCGGTATCCGACCGGGCCAACGCGCGGGAACGCATCGATGCCCGCGGGGGCATCGTCATGCCGGGCCTGGTCAACACCCACACGCATTTACCCATGACGCTTTTTCGGGGACTGGCGGACGACCTGCCTCTGAAAGCCTGGCTCGAAGAGCACATCTTCCCGGCCGAGCGTGCCGTCATCGCGCCGGAGTCCGTGCGCTGGGCAACGCTGCTCGCGTGCGCCGAGATGGCCCTTTCGGGAACCACGACCTGCTGCGATGGCTATTTTTTCGAAGATTCGGTCGCCGACGCCGTGGAGACCTCCGGCCTGCGAGCCGTGCTGGGTCAAGGGGTCATCGACCACCCCGCCCCCGGCGTGCCCGATCCGGCCGCCAACCTGGCGGCCGCGCGCCGTTTTTGCCGGCGATGGGGGGCGCGGACCAAAACGATCCAGGCCTCCGTGTTCTGCCACTCTGCCTACACCTGCTCCATGGAAACCCTCGTCGGCGCCAAACGGCTCTGCGATGAGTTCGGCCTGCTCTTCCAGATCCACGCCGCCGAAACCCGCTGGGAAGACGAACACCTCCGCACCACGGCCGGCGCCTCGCCCGTCCGGCTTCTCGCTCGCGCGGGGCTGCTCGACGCGCGCACCCTCCTGGCGCACTGCATCTGGGTGGACGCGAAGACATCGCCTGCATCGCCGCACACGGGGCGAAGGTGTCCCACAACCCCGAAAGCAACATGAAACTGGCCGCAGGTGTGGCGCCGGTAGTGGAGTTGCAGGCCGCCGGCGTCACGGTCGGCATCGGCACCGACGGCTGCGCGAGCAACAACGATCTTGATCTTTTCCAGGCCATGGACGCGACCGCCAAGCTGCACAAGGTCATGCGTCGCGATCCCACCGTTCTTTCGGCCGAAACCGTGATCCGCATGGCCACGATCGACGGCGCCCGGGCCCTGGGCCTCGAGGCCGAGATCGGGTCGATCGAGCCCGGCAAACAGGCCGACCTCATCGTCATCGACACCCGTAAACCTCACCTGACGCCGATGCATCACCCGGCATCCGCCGTCGTTTACGCCGCCAAGGGTTCGGACGTGCAAACCGTGATGGTCGCCGGGCGTCTAACGGTCCGGGACCGCCGGGTGCTGACCATCGACATAGAGGAGGTCATGGAGCGCGTCGCCCTCACCAGCAAGGGCTTAAGGCACCGCGCAGCGCACTCCGATCCGGCGCGGCGCGGCGCTGCCAAACCCGACGATCTTGAAATGAAAGCGTGAGCCGACATGCCAAATGCTGAGTTCATAAAAGCCGCACGCGGCGATCGCCCCTGCGACCTGCTTCTGGCCAATGCCCGCATCGTCGACGTTTTTTCAGGCGGCGTCGCCGCCGGCAGCGTGGCCGTCTCCGGCGGGCGCATCGCGGGCATCGGGCCATACCCCGCCCGCCGTACCGTCGATATGGGGGGCCGCTTCATCGCCCCGGGGTTCATCGATTCCCACGTTCATATTGAGAGCTCCATGGCCTGTGTGACCGAGTTTGCCCGGGCCGTGGTCGTGCACGGCACCACTGCGGTGGTGGCCGATCCCCACGAGATCGCCAATGTGCTGGGCGTCTCCGGCATCCGCTATATGCTGGATTCCGTGAGAGACCAGCCGATCAACGTCTTCTACAGCCTGCCGGCCTGCGTCCCGGCCACCGACATGGAAACGGCCGGCGCGCGGTTGGCGGCCGCCGATCTGGAACCCTTTTTCCAGGACCCGTCTATCGTCGCCCTGGGCGAAATGATGAACTACCCGGGGGTGCTGAGCGGCGATCCGCAGGTCCTGAAAAAAATCAGCGCCGCCCGCAGGCATGGCAAACCGGTCGACGGGCATGCCCCCGGCCTTTCCGGAAGAGAACTCGGGGCATATGTCGCCGCGGGCATCACCAGCGACCACGAATGCACGACGGCGGCCGAAGCCCTGGAAAAGCTCGCCGCCGGCATGCACATCATGATCCGCCAGGGCACCGGCGCCCGCAATCTCTCCGCCCTGCTGCCCATCGTCACCGAACGATCCTCGCGCCGGCTCATGTGGTGCACGGACGACCGCCACCCCCGCGACCTGGTGGTCGAGGGACACATCGACTCCATCGTCCGCGCCGCCATCCGCGGCGGGGTGGAACCCGTGACCGCCATCCGGCTGGCGACCCTCAACCCGGCGGAGCGTTTCGGCCTCAACCACCTCGGGGCGGTTTGCCCGGGTCGGCAGGCGGACCTCGTGGTGTTTTCGGATCTCTTTGCACCGATCATCGAAGAGGTCTATTCGCGCGGCAGGCTCGTTGCCCGCAACGGACGCGTCGTTGCCGGCCTGCGGAAACCCGAAACCGTGCCGGCGCCGCCGTCCATGCGGGTGAAGCGGCAGGCGCTGGATTTTGCCATCCCCGCCGGCGGACGGCGGCTGCGGGTAATCGACGTCATTGCCGATCAAATCGTAACGCGCCAGTCGATCGAACCGGCGCCGTGCGCCGGAAACCGCGTGGTGTCGGACCCTGCGCGGGATCTGCTCAAAATCGCCGTCGTGGAGCGCCACACCGCAAGCGGGCGCATCGGCCTCGGGATGGTTCGCGGATTGGGACTCCGGCAGGGTGCGCTGGCCTCGAGCGTCGCCCACGACTCCCACAACATCATCGTCACGGGCGTGAACGACGAGGATATGCGCGCTGCCGTGATGTCGGTGATGGCCATGGGCGGCGGGCTGGCCGCAGCGGCAGGCGGCCGGATCGCAGCCAAGCTGCCGCTGCCGGTCGCCGGGCTCATGTCCCTGCAGCCGATTCAGGCCGTCAGCACCGCCATGGACCGGCTGCTGCGTGCCGCCCGGGGCTTCGGCTCGCCGCTCGAAGACCCTTTCATGACGCTGTCCTTTCTGGCGCTTCCGGTCATCCCCGAACTGAAGATCACGGACCATGGGCTTGTGGATGTAAAAACGTTCAAGCCGGTTCCGCTGTTCGTCGCATGAGCTATGGCCCTCCTCCTGCCTTGACACCCGGACGCCGGCCATCTATACTGCCGGCCTGAATTCACGCTTTCTTCCTCGTTCCCGGACAAGCCGCTGTCGGGACCCGTTTAAACGCGACTGCGGCAAACTTGCTTCGGAGGCTTCAGGACGGTGGCTATGAGGTTATTCGAAATTGTGCGCGAGTTGGATGCAACGGCGTTGAGCGGCGAAGACCATCTAGACAGCGAGATCACGCGCTGCGGGGCCAGCGATCTCATGAGCGACGTCCTGGCTCGGCCGACCGACGGAATTCTGTTGATGACGGGGCTGACCTCGGTCCAAGCCGTTCGCACGGCGAAAATC
Source organism: uncultured delta proteobacterium (assembly GCA_963785045.1). Lineage (GTDB taxonomy): Bacteria > Desulfobacterota > Desulfobacteria > Desulfobacterales > SpSt-501 > SpSt-501. The sequence continues at coordinate 55,455 of CAWAUC010000030.1, forward strand.
GCCGGCGTTTTAGCGATCGTGTTTGTGAGGGGAAAGCGGCCGGCGCCGGAGGTCATCGAGGTGGCCAAGGCGGAGCAGATGCCACTGTTTGCATGCCCTTATTCCATGTTCGTCTCCTGCGGAAGGCTGCATGCCTGCGGGCTCACCGGCCTGGACGGAAGAAGGTAGACCCGTTGCGCGCCGAACCCGCTGCCAAACGCGACGCCTCGGAGAAGCGACCGGCCGCCGGCGCACGTCGGTCGCCGGGGCGCAGGACCCCTGGTTGCCTATGGCCAGCCTGAAGAAAATCTATTTCATCAAAGCCAGGGACTTTATTCATGCCGGGGAGGCCTCTATCCACATTCAGAACCTGCTCAAGTCGATGCATCTGGACCCCGCCCTGGTCCGCCGGATCGGGATTTGCTCCTACGAAGCCGAAATGAACGCAGTGATCCATGGCGGGGACGGTACCCTGGAGATGACCATCGAAAACGACCGCCTGACCCTCGAGATCAGCGATGACGGCCCCGGAATAGAGGACATCGACCAGGCGATGCGGCCCGGCTATTCCACGGCCACCGAAGAGGCCCGCGAGATGGGCTTCGGCGCCGGAATGGGCCTGCCGAATATGAAAAATCATGCCGACGAAATCCACCTTCAATCCGAGCCGGGCATGGGCACGTGTGCGCGGATGCGCTTCACTTTAAGCTCCGGGAAGTCCGCTCCATGAGATCCGAGCCGCAGCAGGTCCCCTACGTACGGTTTCACGCGGAACGATGCACCGGCTGTGCCGCCTGCCTCAAGGTTTGTCCCACCAAGGCCATCCGCATCCGCCAGGGCGGATCCATCGCCTTCGTCGACCGCTGCATCGGCTGCGGCGCCTGTATCCGGGCCTGCTCGGCCGGCGCCATCACCGCCGCCGTGCACAAACCGGAACATATCGGCGAGGGGCATGTGGCCATCGCCCTCGTGTCGCCCGTGCTCTACGCGCAGTTTCCCAATGTGATGCCCAAGTATGTGCTGCAGGGGTTGCGGCGCATGGGATTCCACCACACGATCGACAGCTCCATTTTCCTGGAGATGTTCCAGTTTGCGGCCGCCGAGTTCATCCGCCGCAACCGGAAATCGCTGGCGGCCCCCTGGCCGCTGATCTCCCCCGTCTGCCCCGCCGTGGTGAGGCTGATCGCCTTCCGGTTCCCCAGGCTGCTCGCCCACGTTCTTCCGGTCCTGCGACCGGTGGCTCTGATGGCACGCGAGGTCAAGGAGCACCTGCTTCCGCGGTACGCGGCCGAGGGGCGCCAGGTGATCCTGTACGTCATCAACCCCTGCCCGACCATGGGGGAGATGCGGACCGTCGCCGGAGACTCCGCGTTGCCGCTCCTGGAAGTCTCCATCGGGGTGAACGACATCTATCCGGAGCTGCGGCACCGCATCGATGAGGTGCTCTCGGACCTGGCCCCGTTTTCCCGGGCGGAGTTCGAATTCGAAACGTGCGCCACCGGCAACGCGTCGCTGGTGGCCATGTCCGGCGGAGAGATCACAACCATGCGGATCCAGAAATCCGTGGCGGTCTCCGGGTTGAAGGAATCCATGGATTACCTCACCAAAATCGAGCTGGGCCTTTTCCGAGACGTCGAGTACTTCGAGCTGCGGACCTGTCGCGAAGGATGCCTGGGCGGGGTGCTGAATGCCGCGGACAAATACCTGGCCAAGAGCAATGTCCACCGGATGATCCACATTTATGGCCTGGGGCGCAGGATTTCCCGACACGCCATTCTGCAGCTTTACGACAGGGGCCGATTCCAGCCCGACCAGAGTCCGATGGCGCTGGCCGATCTGTTCGCCGACCTCAAGCCCGCTCTGTCCTTGGACCAGATGGAGCAAATCGAACGAGTCCTGAAAGACGTCGGGGGTTACGGCTGCGGAGCCTGCGGGGCTCCCGATTGTGCGACCTTCGCCGAAGACGTGGTGCGGGGGATTGGCTCGCTGGACGACTGTATCTGGGCCCGCACGCAGCGGCAGAATACGCCGTCACCCCAATCGAACCGGAGGAAGGCCGGCGGCAAGGAGGAGGGTTCATGAAGGTCAAGGAGTTGATCGAACGCTTTGATCTCCAGCTCGTCGCCGGCGAAAAAGGGATCGACCGCGACGTCCGGGGAGGCTACTGCGGGGACCTGTTAAGCGATGTGATGGCCCATGCCCCCATCGGCTGCATCTGGCTGACCGTCCAAGGCCACCTGAACATCGTCGCCGTGGCGATCCTGCGGGAGATGGCCGCGATCGTCATCACCGGGGGCCGGGAGCCGGAAAGCACGACCCTCCAAAAGGCCCAGGAGGAGGGACTTCCGATTCTCACCTCCAGGCGTTCGGCCTTCGAGCTGGCCGGCCGGTTTTACGCGGCCGGTGCGGACTCCGCCTCAGCGGTTTAACGCAGCCCTTCATGCCCGCCGGGAACCCCACCGTGCTCAGGGACTTCAAGGCTGATCTCCACATTCACACCTGCCTGTCACCTTGCGGCGACTGGGAGATGAGCCCCCGCCACATTATTCAACGCTGCATCGAAACCTGCCTGGACCTGATCGCCGTCTGCGACCACAACAGCGTTGAAAACGCCGGTGCCGTCCTGCGTGAGGGCCGTCGGCGGGGAATCTGCGTGCTGCCCGGACTGGAAATCTGCTCCAAGGAGGAAGTTCACGTACTGGCGATCTTCGGAGAACTGGAGCACGCCCTGGCCATGCAGCAATGGGTCTATGCCGGGCTGGAGGGTCAGAACCAGCCCGAGCTCTTCGGCTGGCAGGTGGTGGCCAACGAAGACAGCGAAGTGCTGGGGGAAAATCCGCGCCTCCTGATCGGCGCCACGCGCCTGGGGCTCAGCGACATCGTGGATCGGACGCATGCGTTGAACGGGCTCAGCCTGAGCGCCCACGTGGACCGGCCGGCCAACGGGATCATCAACCAGCTGGGGTTCATTCCCCCGGACCTGGAGCTGGACGGGCTCGAGGTGTCCTATCGGGTCCCGCTGGCCAAAGCCCGGGAGCTGATCCCCGCGATTGGGGATTTTCCCTGCATCACGTCGTCCGACGCCCATTTTCTCAAGGATATCGGCCGCGCCGCCACGGTGTTCCGGATGGCGGCCCCGACCATCGCCGAAATCGGCCTGGCGCTCCGCGGAGAACACGGCCGAGGGATTCTGGCCTGAGTGCGCGAACTGTCACTGCACATACTGGACGTCGTCGAAAACGGGATCAGTGCCGGTGCGCGCTGTATTTCGATACGCGTGGAGGAGTCCACCAGCCGGGACCGCCTGGAGATCTGCATCCGGGACGACGGCCGCGGGATGCCTGCGGAAAAGATCCGCCGTCTCTCCGATCCCTTTGTGACCACCCGCACGACCCGCCGGGTGGGTCTGGGGCTGTCGCTCCTCGCCGCAGCGGCCCGACGCTGCGAGGGCGACATCCATGTGAACGCCGAGCGCGGCCGGGGAACCGAGGTCACGGCCTGCTTCCGGCGCAGCCACATCGACCGCGCCCCGCTGGGTGACATGGCGGCAACGATGGGGATGCTGATCATGGGCAATCCCCATCTTGACTTTGTTTACATCCACAGGGTAGATGAGGGGGAGTTCGTCCTGGACACCCGGGAACTCAAGGCTGAGCTGCAGGGCCTGTCCTTGAACGAACCGGTGCTCGTTCAGCATCTAACGGAATCCATGCGCCGGTCGCTCAACGAGCTGGCAGCCGGCCCCGACAAAGGAAACATCAAGGAGGACATCGATGGCCAAACTGACGATTGAAGACCTGCAACGCATAAAGGAGCAAACCACCAAGTCCACGGCGTTGCGCCAGGGCGATGCCCGGGTCAAGATCACCGTTCACATGGGCACCTGCGGTATTGCTGCGGGCGCCCGGGACGTCATGAACGTCCTGATGCAGGAGATGGCCGAGGCCGACCGCCAGGACATCCGCGTGGTCACTGCCGGCTGCATGGGGATGTGCAGCAGCGAGCCCAACGTGACCGTCGAGGTCCTGGATTCGGAGCCGATCGTCTACCAGCACATGGACCCCAACCGGATGCGGCAGGTGTTCCGGCGCCACGCCCTTCTGGGGGAAGTCCAGACCGATTTCGCGCTGGGCAAGATGTGATATGCCAGGGGCTGCCCAACGACGCCGCCCGCTCTGGCTGAACGCGGACGCACAGGCCCTCGAGGTCATCGACCAGCGGCGGCTTCCCCACCAGTTCGCCACCCTGAGCCTGAAAACCGTCGACGACGTCATCCACGCCATCCGGGAGATGGTCGTGCGCGGCGCGCCGCTCATCGGGGCCACGGCGGCCTACGGCATGTACCTGGCCGCAGCCAATGCCATGGGGCACGCACCGGACCTTGACCACTTCCGGCAGGAAGCCCTGCGGTTGAAAGCATCCCGGCCGACGGCCGTCAACCTCGCCTGGGCCGTGGACCGCGTGCTGGGACGGATGGAAACGGCACCCAGCGCGCAGGCCGCCGTCGACCTGGCCCGGCAGGAAGCCGACGCCATCACCCGCGAAGAAATCGAGAACTGCCGCCGGATCGGGGAATTCGGCCGGCCCATCATCGAGGAGATAAGCCGCGCCAAGGGCGGCCGGACCGTGCACGTGCTCACCCATTGCAATGCCGGCTGGCTCGCCTGCATCGAGCACGGTACGGCCACCGCTCCGATCTATGCCGCCTTCGACCAGGGAATCGATGTGCACGTCTGGGTCGATGAAACCCGTCCGCTCAACCAGGGCGCGCGCCTGACCGCCTGGGAACTGGAAGCGCACGGCGTCCCGCACACGGTCATCACCGACAATGCCGGCGGGCACCTGATGCAGCACGGCCGGGTGGATCTCGTCATCGTCGGCAGCGACCGCACCACGGCCGCCGGAGACGTCGCCAACAAGATCGGCACCTATCTCAAGGCCCTGGCCGCAAAGGACAACGGCATACCGTTTTATGCCGCGCTGCCCTCGAGCACCTTCGACTGGAACCTGCACGACGGGGTTGCCGACATCCCCATCGAGCAGCGCGACCCCGACGAGGTGCGCTGGGTGCAGGGCTGGAACGGCGAACAACCGGCCCGTGTGCGGATCTGCCCGGAGCACAGCCCGGCTGCCAACTTCGCCTTTGACGTGACCCCGGCACGCCTGGTCACCGGCCTCATCACGGAACGGGGCGTCTGCCGGGCGAGCGCGGCGGACATCCGCCGATTGTTCCCGGAAAGATAAAGACCGTCTATTGAGTCTATTGAGTCCTTTGAGTCTATTGGGTCAATTCGAACTGCATGCCGGCGATCCGCTTCCGCAAATGGTTAGACTCAACGAACTCAATAGGCTCAATAGACCCAACGGACTCAACAGACTCAAGGGACTCAAAGGACTCAATAGACTAACCTCCCCATGCTCACCGACATCGAAAAAAAAATCATCGCCTCCATCCAGGAAGACATCCCGATCACGGAGCGTCCGTACCTCGAGATCGCCCGTAAACTGGAAATCCCGGAGGAGACCCTTCTGGAAACGCTGCGCGGCTTGTCCGCGCGGGGGGTCGTCCGCCGCTTCGGCGCCACCCTGCGCCACCAGCGTACGGGCTTTACCGCCAACGCCATGGCCGCCTGGAGGGTGGACGAGGAGCGCATCGACGCGGTGGGGCCGACCATGGCCTCCTTCCGGCAGGTCTCGCACTGCTACCGCCGCAATCCCACCCCCTCCTGGCCCTTTAACCTCTACACCATGATCCACGCCGAGGACGAAAACGCATGCCACGAAACCGCCCGGCGCATGGCGCAGACCGCCGACGTCGATTGCTACGTGCTGCTGTTCAGCCGCGAAGAACTGAAGAAGACCTCCATGGTGTACTTTGCCACGGATGACGAAGACTGATACTGCCTTAAGGAGCCTTGCCCATGATCCGTCTTGCCTCCATCGATCTGAAGCGTGAGAAAATCGACACCCTGCTGATCCCGGTTTGCGAAGACAAACCGCTGCACACCGATGCGGCTATCCGGGCTCTCGCCGAAAGCGCGCTGGGCCTCGAAGAGTTCCGGGGCAAGCCGGACCAGGAGGTCATCCTTTACAACCCGCCCGGCCTTTCCATCAAACGGGCCGTCTTCCGGGGGATGGGGAAGGCGGCAAAGCTCGACGCGGAGGGGCTGCGCCAAATGGCCGGCAAGAGCCTCTCGCGCTGCGCCAAGATGGGCGTGGCGCGCCTGTGGGTGGCCGTCCCGCAAGCCGCCGGCCTGGGCCTCGACTCCTCTGTCGTCCTCACGGCCCTGCTCGAAGGCGCCCTGCTGGGCAATCACGTTTTCGACCGCTACAAACAGGAAAAAGAGACCAAGCCCCTCGCCCGGATCGACTTCCTCGTCCCGGCCGAACACGCCCGCCGGTTTCAAAAGCTCGCCACCCAGATCGAAACCGTCTGCCGCGGCACCATCCTCGCCCGGGAGTGGGTCAACACGCCCTCCAATGAAAAAACGCCCGAGCAGTTTGCGCGGCTCATCACGACGGCCGCCAAAAAAAACGGACTCTCCGCCCGGGTGTTCACGGAGGCCGAGCTGCAGCGCCGAAAATTCGGCGCCCTGCTGGCCGTCGGCGCCGGCAGCCTGAACAAACCGGCCATGGTGGTGCTCGAGCACAAACCCCGCAGCGGCCGGGACACCTATGTGCTGGTGGGCAAAGGGGTCACCTTCGACTCGGGCGGCCTCAACATCAAGACCGGCCCATCCATCGGCGACATGAAGTGCGATATGGCCGGCGCGGCCGCCGTTGCCGCCACCCTGCTCACCGCCGCCGCGCTCAAGCTAAACCGCCGCATCGTCGGCGTGATCCCGCTGGTCGAAAACATGGTTTCGGGTCGTTCCACGCGGCCGGGGGACATCGTCACGAGCTTTTCGGGCAAGACCGTCGAGATCGGCAACACCGACGCCGAGGGCCGGCTGATCCTGGCCGACGCCATGGCCTACGCCGTCAAGGCCTATGCGCCCAAGATGATGATCGATGTCGCGACCCTGACCGGCGCCTGCGTCGTGGCGCTGGGGGAGAAAATCGCCGGACTCTTCGCCAGCGACGAGACGCTCGGGGCGGAGCTGCTCGCCGCCGCCGGCCGCACCCAGGAGCGCTGCTGGCCCCTGCCGCTGCCGGAGGACTATAAAGAGCTTCTCAAGAGCAGCTTTGCCGACATTAACAACATGCCCAGCGGCCGCGAGGGCGGCGCGATCTCCGCCGCCCTTTTCCTGTCGGAGTTCGTCGGCACCACCCCCTGGGCCCACATCGACATCGCCGGCCCGGCCTACCAGAAAAAGGAAAGCGCCTACTGCGGCGCCGGCGGAACCGGTTTCGGGGTGCGGCTGCTCACGGATTGGTTGATGCACCACAATTAGTGTCTCGTTTACCGACGCCGGGAGCCGACCCCATGCCCACGATCGATCCACCCGATCCGGAGTTCGAATCGCGCGTGCGCGCCAGCTTCAACAACCAGCAGGTCATGCAGGCGATCGGCGCAAAACTGGTGACGGTCGGCTGCGGAGAAGCCCGCATTGAACTGCCGTTCAGCCCGGAGTTGACCCAACAGCACGGGTACATCCATGCCGGCATCATCGGTACCATCGTCGACAGCGCCTGCGGGTACGCCGCCTACACGCTGATGCCGGCCGACTCCGAGGTGCTCACCGTCGAGTACAAGGTCAATTTCCTGGCACCCGCCACGGGCGAAAAGTTCGTCGCGATCGGCAGAGTCATCAAGCCGGGACGCACACTGACGGCGTGCGCAGGCGAGGTGTGGGCGTATCATCAAAGCGAGAAGAAGCAGGTAGCGGTCATGCAGGCGACCATGATGATGGTCTCCAGGTAGGATGATCCGCATGGACGGGTGGCCCACCCGCGGGTCTTCCTCTAACAGAGTCTTGTAGAACACCCAAGAGATGGGTGCGCACCCTCCACAGGCCGACACCGCATGACAACGAGCAAACCCATCAAGAAGCAATCCTGGAAGCCGGGCAACATGCTGGCGCCGATCCCCGCCGTCCTGGTGAGCTGCGGGGCCGCAGGGGGTTGGAAGCCGAACCTGATCACTATCGCCTGGGCCGGCAGCGTGTGCAGCGACCCGCCCATGCTCTCGATCTCGGTGCGCCCCGAGCGGTATTCCTACGACATCCTCCAGGCCACCGGCGAGTTCGTAGTGAATGTCCCCTCCATTCGGCAGGCCAAGGCCACGGACTGGTGTGGGATGGTTTCCGGCCGGCGGCAGGACAAGTTCGCCGCCACGGGGCTGACACCGGCCCCGGCCTTGAAGGTCAAATGCCCGATTGTCCTGGAATGCCCCCTCAACATCGAGTGCCGGGTTCAGAAAACGCTGAATCTGGGCTCCCACCGCCTGTTCCTGGCGGAGGTCGTCGCCGTGCAGGTGCACGCCGGCTTGCTCGACGCAAAAGGGCGGCTGCGGGTGGAGGAGGCCGGGCTGCTGGCGTTCGCGCATGGGGAGTATTTCGCGCTGGGACGCAGCCTGGGACGCTTCGGCTTCTCCGTGCGCAAACGCAAGCGCAAACCATAGGTGGATTTCTTTCGACACACTATCGTGGCTTCACCTTTTCGCGCCTTTCGCGTATTTCGCAGTGCGCTTTTCCCCTAAAAGCCTTCAGTCTTCAGCCTTCGGTCTATCTGCCGGTTAGTTCGTGTCCATCCAGAAATGGTGGATTTCGGTTCAGGCCAAGGCCGCAGCGATTTCGCAACCGCAGGCAAAGTGAGGCTACGCCGAGGATTGCGAAGAACGAGAACGCCGGCATGGGCCGAAAGACGCCGTTTGTGGATGGGCAATAGTTACAGCGGTGCCTCAGCGCCGGCCGAGCCTGCGGTAGAGTCCGATCAGGAAATAAACCGCACAGGCCCAGAGGGCGCTGTTCACCGCCATGGGCACATAGACCCAGCTGCCGGGGAACCACTCGCGGGGGTAAAGGGCCAGCGTGACCAAGGGAAAATGAAGCAGCTTCGTGACACGCACCAGCAGCGTGACGCCCAGACCCGATCCGTCCGGTGTGCCGGCGGCATGCGCCGCCAGGGCCCTGGTGAGAGGAACGATAAGATTGCTCAGGCCGAAATGGGCCGCGGCAATGCCGAGCCACGTCAGGCGCTTGCTCCGGATGGAGGCTGCCATGATCTCTCCCTGGCTGTCTTGCGGAGGCGAACCGGCGAAAACGCTCATGCAGTTCGAACCGGATGCCTGCCGATGATTTTGCTCAATTTCCTATCAGATCTGAACGTATCCGCTGCGCATTCCGGCTTCAGCCATACCAAGGTCGAATGAGTTTGTCATCACCCTTGTGCCTGCCGGAACTTCCGAAGGAGGTGAAACGAAGCCGTCATCCTACCGGGGAAAATGAGTGGCCCTGAGGCAAAGCCTCCCTTCCCCCGCGCAGCCATCCCGCAGATGACGGCCTGGTCTCAGTCAGCATCCATGAAAGTGCTGATCGAAAACCGGTGTCCGTCCGTGGTGATGCGGATGGCCCCGTTGCGGTCGGTGCGGTAGATCCGCGCCCCGCGCGCTGCATAGCGCTCGAGCGTCTGGGGGTGGGGGATGCCGGAACCCGGACGGTCGGCGCAGGAAATGAGCACCGCCTGCGGCGCCACCGCAGAGGCGAACTCCTCGGAACTCGATGTCCGGCTGCCGTGGTGGGGTGCGACCAGCACCTGGCTCTTCAGCCGGTCGCCGGCCATGGCCACCAGTTCTTTTTCCGCCGGCCACATGATGTCCCCCGGCAGCAGCATCGAAACCTCACCGAAGGAAAAACGCGTGACGAGGCTGTTGTTGTTTTCAGCGCGGCGCCAGCGTTCGGTCTCCCGGCGCGCGAGAAAGTCTGTGGGCGGGTAGAGCACTTCCAGCCGGACGCCGTTGATGGCGGATTCCCGCGGAATCTCGGCCAGCTGCGGCCGTTCGATCCCGTGGGCGGCGGCCGCCCGCATCAAGGCCTGATAGCCCAGGGTATGCCATGGCTCGCCGTTCTCCCACAGCGCGCCAACGTTGAAATTCTCGGCTATGAAGATAAGCCCGTTCAGGTGATCGCTGTTGGGATGGGTGAGAATGATGGTGTCGACCGTAGCGATTTTGCTGCGCCACAAAAAGGGCGCCACGACGGCCGCCCCGACATCGAAGGCCGAATTGTCGGCAAATCCGCCGCCGTCGACCAGCACGGTGCGGCCGCCGGGCAGCTCGAGCAGGGCCGCACTCCCCTGCCCGACATCGAGCAGGGTCATCCGGAGGTCCGGGTGCCAGAAACGCTGGTAGAGCCAATAGCCGGTATCCGCAAACCCGGCCGCCAGGCAGAGCACGAGCAGGCCGGCCGCTGCCCGAGCAGACGGCGCGGCCAGCGCCCCGCCTTTTCGAAACGCATGCGGCAGCCCCTTCGGCCGGGGCGGTTGCGGCGGCGGACCGGCTGTGCCGGCCACCCCCCCGGGCGCCGTCAGGCCCGCCGGCCCCCGCCGGCATTGGATGAGACGCAGGACACACCCGGCGAAAGCATAGAACAACACCATCTCGAGGATCGAAGGGGACACCGTCCTCGCGGCGGCAAACGGCAGATCGGACATCTGCCTCACCGCCGCAATCGATGCCGACAGCACGCCCCCTGCCAGCTTGAAACACAGGATGGCGGCCGAGTCGCTGAACGGTACCAGGAAAGCGCCGATCAGCCCCGCCAGGACCGCGACGTAGCCCATGAGGGGGACGACCACGCAGTTCGCCAGCAGGCCGATGAAGGACACCATGTTGAAATAATGCAGAATCAGCGGCAAGGTCCCGGCGGTGGCGAAAACCGACACGAGAAAAAAAAGCCCCAGGCTGCGCGCAAGGCGCACGGCGACTCCCGGCGCAACCGGGGGAGCGGCTTCCGGATCCCGGCGTCGGATCTGGGCGAAGCCGTATAGAATCGCGAACACGGCGGCAAACGAGAGCTGAAAAGAAACCGAGGTGAGCGACGGCGGGTTTGCCACGAGAATCGCTAAGGCCGCCACGGCCAGTGTGTTCATCAGATCCTGCTCGCGCTCGACCAGGAAGCTCACCAGGAACACTGCCGCCATGATGAGCGCGCGCTGGGTGGACGGCGACATCCCGGCCAGCAGGGCATAGAGGCCCACCGGGAGCAGGGTCAGCAGCGCCGCGCCCTTGCGCGACCAACCGGTCAGCAGCATCGGATGGATGAAGCCGAGCAGCCAGCGGAAAACCACGAAGGCCGCCGAGGCCACGATTCCGAAGTGCAGCCCGGATATCGCCAGGATGTGGGTGGTCCCGGTGCGTCGGAAGGCCTGCTGCACGTCCGGGGGGATCTGCGCCTGATCGCCGATGACGAGCGCTTTCAGCACCGCAGCCTCCGGGAAGGCGACGGCAGCATCGACCCGGCGGGCCACCGCCGTCCGGGCGGCATCGATGACCCGGGCCGGGCCCACGTCCGGCGGCGCCAGGTGCACCAGCTGACCGACGTCTGTAAACGCACTGCCCCACACGCCCAGCAGGTGCATGTGGCGGACGGCGTCGAAGCCGCCCGGATTCTTAAAACTGCGGATGGGCCGGATCCGGCTGCGGAAGCAGACGCGCTCGCCGTGGGCGACCCCGGCACCCGGCCCCGTCACCGTCACCCGCAGCAGCCCGGAGACCCGGTGGGATTCAGAGCCGCTCGCCAGGCGCTCCGTCATCACGGCAAACCGGGTGCGGCTTTCGTATTCCGTGGGGCGGCCATCGACGACACCGCTGATCTGCCAGGGCCCGGTATCGAGAAACCGGCTCACATGGTCGGGGGGAAAGCGCGGGATGGCGTAAGGCTGCATGGAGAGGTAGCCCAGCGCGAGGAAAAGGATGAGCGGGGAAAACGCGGCCGGCCGACGGCGGACGAGGCAGCGCGCGATCGCCGCACCGCTGCCGCCGATGATCGCGAGCGCGATGGCGCCTCCTGCGGGCCATTCCGAGCCGATGGCGATTCCGGCGATCAAGGACAGGCTCAGCGGGATCACCGGTCGGGCGTAGGCCGATGTGGAACGAAAATGGGACCTCAGCGGCGCCGTCATTTCACGCGCTTGATGGCCGCCCCCAGCGCCGCGAACTTCTTCTCCAGGGCCTCATAGCCCCGATCCAGATGGTAGACCCGCTGGACCTGCGTCGTGTTGTCCGCCACCAGGCCCGCCAGGATGAGGCAGGCGCTTGCCCGCAGATCGGTGGCCATCACCGGTGCGCCGGAAAGGCGCGGCATCCCCTTGATGGTGGCGATGTTGCCGGAGACCTGGATGTCGGCTCCCATGCGCCGGAGTTCGCTGACGTGAATGAAGCGGTTCTCGAAGATGGTCTCGGAAATGACGCTCAGGCCGTCGGCGACACTCATCAGCACCATGAACTGCGCCTGCATGTCGGTGGGGAATCCCGGGTAGGGCTGAGTCTTGATGTCGACGCTGGTAATTTTATCCCGGCCGGTGACGGTGATGGTTGAACCGCTCACCGCCACCTCGGCCCCGGCCTCACGCAGCTTGTCGATGGTGGCGCCCACGTGTTTCGGCTGGCAGTCGGTGATGGTCACGTGCCCGCCCGTTAGGGCGGCGGCCACCATGAAGGTTCCGGTCTCGATGCGGTCCGGTATGATGGTGGTCGTAGCCGGTGTGAGAGCCTCCACGCCGCGGATGGTGACCTCGGCGGTTCCGGCCCCGGCGATGTCCGCACCCATGCGGTTCAGAACATCGGCCAGAGCGACCACCTCCGGCTCGCGGGCGGCGTTGCGCAGCACGGTGGTGCCCTCGGCGAGAACGGCCGCCATCATGAGGTTCTCCGTGCCGGTGACGGTGACGATGTCAAAATAGATCTCAGCCCCTCTCAGGCGTTTCGCGGATGCCGTCACGTACCCGTGCTCGAGCCTGATCTCAGCCCCGAGGCTGGCCAGACCTTTCAGGTGCAAATTGATCGGCCGGGCGCCGATGGCGCAACCGCCCGGAAGCGAGACCCGCGCGCGTTTGAGCCGTGCCACCAGCGGCCCCAGCACCAGCACCGAGGCCCGCATTTTGCGCACCAGCTCGTAGGGGGCTTCGTGGCAGTTGAGGCCGCTCGCGTCGATCTTAACCGACGGGCCTCCGGACTCGACCCGGGCGCCGAGCCGGGAGAGCAGCAGCAGCGTGCTGTCGACGTCCCTGAGGTTCGGGACATTGTCGTAGCAATTCACGCCGTCGGCCAGCAGCGCGGAGAAGAGAATCGGCAGCGCGGCGTTCTTGGATCCGCTGACGCGCACTTGGCCGGCAAGCCGCCGTCCGCCTTCGATGATGATTTTATCCATGGAGGGTGTTCGGTGTTTGGGTGTTTGGGTGTTTGGAGCCTTATCCTTATTGCTGGCGTTTATACATCGAAACGCCCAAATAAAAAAGCGCTCTTTCCACCCTTGAACGGGCTGGAAAGAGCGCGTGGAGGTCCTTTTCTCGGCGTGGATCAGTGCTGCCCGTGGCCGTGGTCCCCGCCCTTGCCTTGGCCCGTGTCGTAGGCCGCCTTGATGATGCAGTAGGTCAGGCCCATTCCCAGAATGCCGAGCGCATACCACAAGCCGCCCATGAACACCATGTGCCCCATATCCCAGACCCATTCGAAGCTGAACGGAAACATCACTTGCCTCCCTCGATCGGATTCAGTTCCTGCTCCTGCGGAAAGATCGGCAGGTAACGGTACGAGAGCGATATCAGAATGATGCCGTAGGCGACGGGCAGGATGGTCGTCGCGAACTCCTGCCAGCTCGGCATGTAGCGGAACCAGCCTTCAAACGGCAGGACCGGCACGGCCTGCATCTGCAGCACCATCACCCACCGGTTCAGGCAGGCGCCGAGGACCGCAAGCGCCACTGCGATGAAGCGCAGGCTCGGGTTGCTCCGGGTGCCGGGGGCGATCAGCATGACGGCCGGCAGCAGGCCGCACACCCCGACTTCGGCGATCAGGATCCACAGGCCGTAGACCGACCCCGGGTTGCTCGAGTAGAAATCCATCAGCGTGCGGCCCATGGCCGGGGCCGTCACCGTCGCCCAATAGGCCGTATCAATGATCTTGGCGACGATGTAGGTCAGCAGCATCCAGCCGGCGATCTTGGCAAGCAGTTCGACCACGTTGTCCTTCACGAGCTTTTTGCGGGTGGCGATCTCCGTGATCCGCGTGATGAAGAGGGTGAAGCAGGGGCCGCAGGCCGCCGCCGACCAAGTGTACAGAAAGAAGGTCCACGGCCAGACCAGCAGGCCCGTGCGAAAGCCGAAGGGCCGGGCGTAGAGCACGCCCGACACCCCGCCCAGCGAGCCCTGGTGGAAGAACGACAGAAAGGCGCCGGTAGCGGCAAACAGCGCCATGATCCCGTGCATGTTGTGGCTGAGGTGGTGGAAGAAGGGCACCCGGTCGATCTGGCGGTTTTCCAAGACCAGCGGCACGTACTCGATCGTCAGGACGCCGAAGTAGCAGGTCAGGCAGAAGGCCACCTCGGTGAGCATCGAGTGCACGTTGGCGTGCCAGAAGATGAACCAGGCCCGCAGCGGCTGGCCGACGTCGATCGCAAGGATCAGCAGGGCCGAGCTGTAACAGATAAACCCGATGAGTACCGCGTAGTTGATGATGTGCTTGAGCTCGTCCTTGCCGAAAATATAGCGCAGCAGTCCGGTGAAAAACGCCCCGCCGCCCAGAGCGATCACGGCCAGGTCGGCCCAGATCCAGAGAGCGAACCCGTAGGCGTTGTTCATGTTGGTCTGGTTGAGACCCTTGAAATAGCAGAGCAGCATCGCCCACACGCCCCACAGCAGCACGGCGCCGACGACGACGATCCACAGGGCGAACTGCCCGATCGAGCAGCGTTTCACCCCCTTGGGAATCAATGCAGAATCCATATCTCCACCCTCGTTCCAGGTTTAGGTTGTGCGCGCGTCCGGGTGTTCCGCCTCACGCTTTCGGGGTCTCGCCGCTGCGTTGCACATGGTTGTCGCCGGCGTGCCGCACCCACTCCTTGCTCGACAGGTAGTACACCTTCGGGTTGGTGCCCAGCCGCTCCAGCAGGCGAAACGCCTTCGGGTTGCGCGGCCGCCCGCCGTGGGCTTGGTCCGGCTGGGCGATCTTGTGCACGGCATGCGTGGGGTTGTTCAGGTCGCCGAAGACAATGGCTCCCGCCGGGCAGGCCTGGGTGCAGGCCGTCTGGTATTCGCCCTCCTCCACTTCGCGCCGGCCATCCAGGTAGGCCTTGTCCGCGGCCAACTGGTAGCGGTGAAAACAGAAGCCGCACTTCTCGACGACGCCGCGCATGCGCACGGAGACGTTGGGGTTGAGCATCCGCTCCATGCCGTCCGGCCAGACCGGGTCCCACCAGTTGAACTGGCGCACATGGTAGGGGCAGGCGGCCATGCAGTACCGGCAGCCGAAGCAGCGGGTGTGGATCTGGCTGACGATGCCCGTATTCATGTCGTAATCGGTGGCGGTGGCCGGACAGACCGAGACACAGGGCGAATGGCCCTCATGTCCCTCGCACTGCTGGCAGGGCCGCGGCAGGTAGCACTCCTCGACCTGAGGAAAGGGCTTGCCGTTGCTCAGCCGGTAGACGCGCATCCAGGAGATACTCAACAGCTTGTTCGTGTCGTCCTCGCGAAACGGTACGTTGTTTTCGGCCATGCAGGCCACCATGCAAGAGCCGCAGCCGGTGCACTTGTCCAGGTCGATCACCATCCCGTACTTTTTGGTGTTGCCGTTTTGCTGATCCATTCAAACACCTTCCGATTGGCAAGTTGGTCGGGTCTATCGTCTCGCGCAGCAAACTCCGCTAAGCTCTCGTCAGGTTGGCCCGGATGCCCCAGCCGGCCTCGAAACCGGATCCGGGGTCTTCCACCGGGCTGATGAGTGCGTTGGTATTGACCCCTTTGCCCGCCAGATACGCGTCGTAGGCGGTGTGCCCCAGCCCGCGCGGCAGGGCAACCAGGCCGGGCATGAGGCCGTCGAACAGGTGCACCTTGACCCGGGCGCTGCCCTTGGGAGTGCTCAGCACGGCGGCACTGCCTTCGGAGAGCCCCAACTCCGTGGCCGTGGCCGGATTGACATCCACCAGCGCAGTGTTTTGCTGCAGGGCGGTCGCCTCGAGGGTCTTCACCAAAAACGGCGGGGAACCGATGGGGCCGCTGGCGAGTCGCATGGTGTCGTAAGGGATCAGGGTGAGCGGGAAGGACTTCTCGTCACCGAGAGCCCGTTGGGCCGCATAGGCCGGCAGCTTGGCGAGCGCGGGGTTATCGAACTCGAACTTCTGGTCTGGCGTCTCGAAGTCGGCCGGCTTGAATTGGGCGTCCACCACATACCCGTTCTTGATCAGAGGATCCCAGGCAACCCCCAGGGTCTGCTTGAGGCAGGCCTCGTAGCTCTTCCAGCCGAAGGCCCCCGCCACGGGGCCGCCCACGGCCTGGGCCAACGCGATGACCACGTCGCCCACGTATTTGGTGTTGAAGACCGGCCGGACCGCCGGCTTGGACAAACCGAGGATCGGCTTCGGGAACCCCAGCGCTGCCGGCACGTCCTCGTAGCGTTCGAGATGGGCGTGGCTGGGCAGGATGTAATGGGCCATGGCGGCGGTCTCGTCCATGTAGGAGGACAGGCTCACGATCAGCGGGACCTTGGCGAAGGCCTTGGCGACGGCCTGGGTGTCCGCCAGGTTGTAGACCGGATTGGCGCCGCTCACGAACAGCGCCTGCACCGGCACGGAGGTCCCTGCCGCCAGTGCCTCCGGCAGCCGGTTCAGCAGGTAGCGTGCCAGCGGGAAGCGGTTGCCCCCGGCACCGTCCAGACGCGGCTGCTGCACGCCCTGGGAGGCCACGGCATCCATCTCCGGCTCCGGCCAGTCGATAAATTCGGGCTCCGGCACGGCGATGACGCCCCCCGGCCGGTTGATGCTGCCGGTAAGGGCGTTCAGGTAGTGGACCGCCAGGACTTCCTGCAGCCCGCCGGGGATCCGACCGCTGCCGCGGCCGCAGACCGCCAGCGGCTTCTTGGCGCCGGCAAACGCTTTGGCCAGATCGACGATGGCCTGGGCTGCAATGCCGGTCAGCCGGGAGACCGCCTCCGGCGCGTAGCTTGCGCCCGCGACCTGCTTAAACGCGTCGAACCCGCTGCAGCGGCTGTCGATGAAATCCTTCCGGTAGAGGCCCTCCGCAATGATCACGTGGGCCAGTCCCAGGGCGAGGGCGCCTTCCGTGCCGGGCGTGATCGGGATCCACTGGTCGGCCTTGGCAGCGGTCTTGGACAGCCGCGGCTCGACCTGGCTGATGCGGCCGCCGTTCTGCCGCATGATGTTGCGGGAGCGGAACATGTAGGACGGGGAGCCCCAGCCCTCGATCAGCCCCGTGCTGAAACTCAGCACGAAGTCGGCCTGGGCCACGTCGAAACCGGCCATGGCGCGCTGGCCCTGGGTGAGGTAGAGAGCGGTCTCGTAGACATCCTGGATGGAGGGGGTGCGCAAGTAGTTCGGGGAGCCAAAGACCGTGAGGAACCGCTTGCAGAGCTCGGCTACGGTCCCGCGGTCGGAATCGGAGATCCAGGCCACCGACTGGGGCTGCCCCTTGGCGCGCAGCTCCGCGAGGGTTGCGGCGATTTCCTTGATGGCCTGCCCCCAGGCGATCTCCCGCCAGGCGCCGTCGACTTTCTTCAGCGGCCCGCGGACACGGGTCGGCGCATAGAGCAGCTGGGCGGCGGAAAGCCCCAGGATGCAAAGCCCCCCGTCGTTGACCGGGTGCCCCTTCAGGCCCTCTACCTTGACGACCCGCTCGTCGACCTTGCGCACGCTGATGCCGCACCCGCCGGGACACAGCGTGCAGGTGGAGGTGACGAAGCTCACCTCGCCCTTCGTCGGGACCGGCGTCCAGGGCCAGTTCTGGCTCCAGATGGAGAAGTCATCGGTGATCTTCCAGGGCAACGGGGAGAGAGCCGTCCCGGCCGCGCCGCCGATGATGAATGCCAGAAAACATCTTCGGTCGATTTTCATCTATTCTTCCCCTCGTGCATCCAACAGGTTGAATACGCCAGCTAACGCAACCCGGCCGGCCCTGAGGGCCGGCTACTTGTGGCAGACGAAACAGCCGTCCTTGTGGGTTTGAACGCTGCCCGGGGACGCATGAACCCCGGCGTGGCATTCCGCGCAGTCGTCCATTTTCATGCGGTCCCAGGACATGCGTTTGACCCCGAGCATGTTCGTGCCCCAGATGTCGCGGCTGTAACCCGTGATCCGGTTCGCCTGGTAGACTTTAAGGCTCTCGGATTCGCCGATGGGGCCGTGGCAGGTCACGCAGTCCATCTGGGCCAGCTTGACATGGGCGGCGTGGGAGAAGAACACGCAGGCCGGCTGCCGGGAATAGACCAGCCAGGGGACCTCCCGTTCCTTCTTCACGTATTCCTCCACGAACGTGACTTCCTCCGGGTCCTCGCCGTTGGGCTCCTCGTGGCATTCGATGCACTGAGCCAGTTTGGGTGTGCCGGAGTAAGAGCCGTCTGGGCGGAAGAAATGGCAGCTTTCGCACCCGTCGCTGACCAGTTCCATGTGCTTGGCGTGGTTGAAGTTGACCGGCTGCCGCTTATTGGAGTAGAGCAGCTGCGGAAACAGGACCCATCCCACCAGGAGACTGGCGACCAGCCCCACAATAAAAAAGAGGATGACGGCCCCACCGGCCCCCTCCTCTTTTTCTGCATGCCCCGACCCCGCTGATGCGACGTTCGCTTGCGGTTTCTCCATGGAAGCTCCTTCAGGCTGAAGGTTTTGAGGTCACCTTAACGCACACATCCGCCGGTACGCAGGCGCTGGATTCGTGCCCCGCGCGCGTTCGGCTGCTGTCGAATGTGGTCGATTCTGTACATTATCGCTTCCGAGCTTGTCAAGGGGAAATCGGGGCGGCTTCAGTCGTCCCTATTGGCTCATGGACTGGTAGCTGTGCAGCCCCGGCAGCAGATTCACGCCGAAATAGGTGAACAAGACCGCCGCGAACCCGATGATGGACAGGTAGGCGATGCGTCGGCCACGCCAGCCCCGCGTCAACCGGGCGTGCAGCAGGGTGGCATAGATGAACCAGGTGATGAGGGACCAGGTTTCCTTGGGGTCCCAACCCCAGTACCGGCCCCAGGCCGAATTGGCCCAAACCGCGCCGGTGATGATGCCGGCACACAGGAACAGGAATCCGAAAACGATCAACTGGTGGGTCAGTTCGTCCAGGGCCTCAAGCGTCGGGAGCCGACCGACCATGCCACTCGTAGCACCCGGCTCGCTCTGCTTGAACAGGTACATGAGGCTCACCCCGAAGGCCACGGCGAAGGCCCCGTAGCCGATGAAACAAGTGACCACATGGGCGATCAGCCAGTTGCTCTTGAGGGCGGGGATGAGCGGCTGGATGCGGTCGCTGATGTTCGGAGACAGCGAGGCGTAGGCCATGCTCAGGCAGGCCAGGGGTGCGGAAAAGGCGCCGATCACCTGGTTGGCGTAGCGGTGCTCGATGATGAGGTAAATGAGGGTGATGCAACCGGCGAAAAACACCAGGGACTCGTAAAGGTTGGACAGCGGCGCATGGCCGAATCCGAGCTGGTAGGATTCGACCCAGCGCAGGCCGATGCCGCCCGCGTTGCCGGCCAGCCCGAGGATGGCCACCCACGTGGCCATCTTCCCGGCGGCCGGCTGCTTGAAGACCCATGCGAAGATATACAGGAAGCCGGCGAAACCGTAAATAAAGGTGACGGCCGAAAGCATGGCGGAACTGGTCATGGTGGTCTCTCGTGTAGGTGTTAGGGTTTATCTACCTGAGAAGTTACGTCATTTCAATCCGGCCAGCGCCCCGGCCAGCCGGCGGATCCGGCGTTCCATGGCCGCCTTGTTCTTATTAGCGGTCCCGGAGACGGTCACCTGCGTTCTCGCCCCCTTCCGCGCCACCTCGATGCACACCTGCTGGTGAGACATGAAGAAGGTCACGTAGCAGCCGAGAATCATCAGCACGAACCCGACGTACACCACGTCCACACCCGGGTCCTTGTTCACCTGCAGACCCGTGTAGTGGCGCTCCTTGAATTCGTCCACGGCGATCACGACCTGCCCCCGACGCATACGATCGAAGGTCGGGAAACGCACCGGCAGGAGGATCTCCTCGGGCGCACCTCCCGGCGGCGTGAGCGTCCCGATGTAGGCATCCCCCACGGAATGCCCGCGGAACTGGGCATCATGCCGCAGTTCCCGCAAGGCGAAGGTGCCAAGCTTTTCGGGCAGGAGGATCTCCGCCCCGATCCGGACCTCCCGGTTGTATACCATGCCGGTGCTGCGGCTGGTGAAGCTCAGGACGACTTCGTCAGAGGGCAGCGACCCGTAACTGGATTGATAAATGCTGATGCCCCGGTAGCGCAGGGGGTCGTTGACGATGATGTCCTTTTGCAGCACCTGCTTCCCGTTTTCCAGGATGCTCAGGCGGGAGCGGAACTCCTTGGGAGCGCCCGTGTCGTAGAAACTAACACTGAAGCTATCGCAGCGTATGGCAAACGGAAGGCGCAGCGTCTCCCCGCTGTTGCGCAGCGTGATCGTCTGCACGGTGTCGCCTTCCGGGATGCTGGCATAGCCATCGAAGCCGAAGATCGACCCGATGAGGCCGCCGGCCAGAAGCAGCACCACGCTCAGGTGCACGGCGTAGACGCCGAACCGGGTCCAGCGACCGTTTTCACCGAACATCAGGAACCCGTCGGTCGTCGCCTCGACCTGAACCGCCCGGGCCTTCCGCGAAAAATACGGCGCATACGACGCCTGCAGTGCGGTCGGCGGTCGGACGTCTTCAAACCCGGCACGGTTCGGCAGGTTGCGGAACCGCGCGGCCTGGAAATGGGGCCGGCGCACCAGCAGGATCTTGCGGTTGGATGAAATGCGGTCCACCGAGCAGACGACGACGTTGGCGGCCAGCAGGATGATCAGGATCTGGAACCACCACGAGTGATACATGTCGAAGAGCCCCAGAACCCAAAAGAAACGAAAAAGGGGCTCCCCATAGGTGGCCACGTAAGAGGCCGGCTCGGAGTTCTGCGGGATCAGGGTGCCGATGATGGATGTCGCGGCCAGAGACAACAGCAGAACGAGGGTCAGCTTGATCGAGGCGAACAGTTCCCAAAGTGCGTCCGTGATTCCGCCGGATGCCGATTGTGGGGTCATGCGGTGAACGTGGTCCTTTCCGGGTGAAGTCAAACGCCGCTCTGCTCGCAGAATGGGGCGGCTAGAATTTTCGGCCATGACCCGAAAAAACCGAAGCCTGTCAGGGCGAAAACGCCGCGCCGGCCGCCGAGGGCGTGCCCTCCGGGGTCTGGGACAAGAAGAAAACAGCCCCCGGTGGCTCTGCGGCTGGAGGCTGTTTCAGCGGGGATGGCGATCTGCCGGAGCTCGCGCCCTCAGCTCTTCACGTAAACCCCGCGCGACTGGGTGCGAACGACCCCTTTCTTGGTGAGCTTGTACAGGGCATTGCTGAGCTGGCGCGGACCCAGGTCCGTTTTGCGCTGCAGCTGGGCGATGCTCATGCCGCTGCGGCTGCGCGTGATGGCGGTGTACACCGATTCCAGCACGGTGTCCGTGCGCTTCAGGGCGGTCCGCTTGGCGGGGGCTTTCTTGGACGGTTTTCGGCCCGGCTTGGCCGTACGCCCGGCCGGGGAATCCGTCTTGCCGATCTGCCGGTTGATCTTATCCACCTGCTTGGACAGCCCGGAAAGGGTCTTGGATATCCACGCGAGTTGTTCCTGGAAATTCTTCATCGATCAAATCCTCCCTGATGGTGTGTTGAGCTGAACGCGTCGGAACGCTTTTGGAAGAATAGTACAGGTGTTTTCGAAAGTCAATTTGGAAGTCTCCATTGGGAAGCAATTGCCATCCGGCAGAAAAACTCATGACGCGTGCCCCGTTTCCTGATACACTGCCGTTATGTCGACATTCTCGTGGGAAGAAGAACTCAATGACGCGCAACGCGCCGCCGTGGCGCACACCGACGGACCCCTGCTCGTCATCGCCGGGGCGGGCAGCGGGAAGACCCGCACCCTGACGCACCGCGTCGCCCGGCTCGTTGCGGAGGGCGTCCCGCCGGCCGCCATCCTCCTGCTCACCTTCACCCGCAAAGCCTCGCAGGAAATGCTGCAGCGCGCCACCCGCCTGCTGGACAGCCGCTGCGAGCGGGTCGCGGGCGGAACGTTTCACTCCTTTGCGAACCTGAAACTGCGCCAGCACGGCTCCGCGATGGGGCTGCCCGCGGATTTCGCCATCCTCGACCGCGCCGATGCCGAAGATCTGGTCGG
Organism: uncultured delta proteobacterium; assembly: GCA_963785045.1. Taxonomy (GTDB): domain Bacteria; phylum Desulfobacterota; class Desulfobacteria; order Desulfobacterales; family SpSt-501; genus SpSt-501. Next base: position 77,743 of record CAWAUC010000030.1, read on the forward strand.
CCTGCTGCGGAAGGAAGCCGCCGGCCGGCCCAAGGACCGGTCGCTGCCGCGCAAGAACACCTTGGCCGACATCTTCAGCCGGGCGGTCAACAAGGCGCTGCCCATCGAGGAGGTCGTCGGCAACGACTACTCTCATTTTACGGACCAGCTGGAGACCATCACTTCCCTGCAGGCGGCCTACACCCGCCGCAAGCGGGAGCATCACTTCCTGGACTACGATGATCTGCTGGTGTACTTTCAGCGGCTGCTGCAAGAGTTCCCGGACGTGCGCCGCCGCATTTCCTCCGCTCACCGCTACGTGATGGTCGACGAGTATCAGGACACGAACAAGGTCCAGGCCGAGATCCTCTACCTGCTGACGGACGCAAACAAGAACATCATGGTCGTCGGCGACGACTCGCAGAGCATCTATGCCTTCCGCGGCGCCAACTTCCGCAACATCCTTGATTTCCCGTCCCTGTTTCCCGGCACCCGCATCATCGGCCTGGAGGAGAACTACCGCAGCGCCCAGCCCATCCTGGACCTGACCAACGTCGTCATCGAACGCGCCCAGGAGAAATACGCCAAACACCTGTTCACCCGCAAAGCAGGCGGCTCCACACCCCAGCTGGTCGAGGCGCAGGACGAGAACAGCCAGTCGCTTTTCATCGTGCATAAAGTTCAAGAGCTCGCGCGGCGCGGGGTCCCGCTGCACCGTATGGCCGTGCTGTTCCGGGCCGGTTTTCATTCCTTCGACTTGGAGATCGAGCTGGCGCGGGAGGGGATTGCCTTCATCAAGGTCGGCGGGTTCAAATTCACCGAGTCCGCCCACATCAAAGATGTCCTGGCTCACCTGCGGGTGATCGCCAACCCCTATGACCGCATCAGCTGGCACCGCATCCTGCAGCTGATCGAAAGGGTGGGCCCGCGCAGCGCCCAACGCATTTACGACGCCATCGCGGCGGCGAATGCCGGGGTGGACGGGCTGGGCACGCTCAAGCTCAAGCACCCGGACATCGAACGGCTCGCCGGTCTCTACACGGCCATCGATCTCAGCGCCGCACGGCCGGCGGAGATAGGGGCCGCAGTGGTGCAGTACTACCTGCCGCTTTTGAAGCAGCGGTTTGACGACCACCCCAAACGCGCAAAAGACCTGGAGCAGTTGCTCGGCATTTTAGAGCGGTACCGACGCCTGGATCAGTTTCTGACGGACATGGCCCTGGAGCCGCCGAACATCAGCGCGGAGGACCGCCTGGTGGCCGGCGACGTCGAAGAAGATCGGCTGGTGCTTTCGACCATCCACTCCGCCAAAGGGTTGGAGTGGCATTCGGTCTTCATCATCTGGGCCCTCGACGGCCGGTTTCCTTCGCTCTACGCCATGTCCAAGGAGGATGATATGGAAGAAGAGCTGCGGCTGATGTACGTCGCCGCCACCCGCGCCCAGGAGAACCTCTTCCTTACCTACCCGCGCCAGGTCTTCGACCGCGGCCTCGGGATCGTTCTCAACCGGCCGTCGCGCTTTGTGGATATGATCCCGCGGGAGATCCTGGAGAAGCGTTCGGTGAGATATTGATGGCTTCGTAAAAAACCCAATTTCGGCGTTGCGCTTCATCCCGCAGTCGCTGCGGCGTACTTTAAGTACGCCTCACTCCGCGGGATTCGCGCGCCTTGAACTTGGGCTTTTTACAAAGCCATCGATTATGATGACTTTTTACGAGTCCATCAGATATTAGTCGGTGAAAAAACCCCACCACACAAAAATGATGAACGCCAGGATGGCGGCGGCGGCCACCAGGTAGCCCTTCACATTCGGAAGCTTCTCCGCGAGCCCCGTCTTGCCCACCGGGCCGACAGGCTTGCCGCAGGACGTGCACACCTTCACCGACAGCGGAAGATAGGCGAAGCACTCCGGGCATTTCTTCGTCATGTGAACGTGGGCGGATGCCTCTTTGGTGAGCCTGCCCTTCCTCTCGCCCATGGCACCTCCTGATTAGAAGTGGAGTCAGACGGGGTTATGAAACCACTTCTCATGGATGAACGGCAGCGGCCTCGATCAGCTTTGTGCGATGTCCTTCTTGCGCACGATCGTGCTGCTCTGGCGCAGCTGATCCAACCAGGCCTCCCAGATCTTAGATTTCTTCTGCTGCAACAGCCGGTCGCGAATCGGGGTTTTTTCGGCGTCCAGTCCGTCCGCGGCCGGCGGCTTTTTTTCGCGGAAACGGATCACGCCGTAGCCCGTGGAGGTCTTGATCGGCTCGGTTGGCAGCGGCTCGCGCTCGGACAGCTCGAAGGCCGCGCGGGTGATCTCGGGCTCGTTTGCCAGGTCCGGCGGGCTGTCCCCGCGCTTGAAAAAATCCGTCGTTTTCGCCGTCAGCCCGTCCTTTTTGGCGGCCGTCGCCAATGCAACCCCCCCCTTCACGCTCGCCAGCAGAGCCCGGGCGTCTTTTCCAGCCTGCTCGGTCTGCTTCTCCCGGATCACGTCCTGCTTGACCCTGGCCTCGATGGTTGCAAGCTCGGGGATGTGCGCGGGGTGGCTGTCGGCGACCTGCATCAGGGTGTAGCCGTCGCCGAAGTCCTGGATATCGCTCACCTCTCCGGGGGCCAACTGAAAGGCCGCCTTGGCGAATTCCGCGGGCTTGGCAACGCCTTTCTCGGGGCCGCGCCGGGTGAAGAAATCCGTGGTCTGCAGGGTCAGCTTGCGGGCCGCCGCTGCGCCGGCCAGGTCCCGGGTTTCAGACGCCGCGTCATAGACGGCGTCGGCAGCGTCGTAGGCCAGGTTGCGGGCGCGCTCGAGTTTGAGCTGGGAGGTGATCTCGCCTTTCACCTCATCGAAGCTCCGGGTGCGCCCCTCGTTGACTTTTTCGACCTTGATCAGGTGCCAACCGTAACGCGTGCGCACCGGCTCGCTGATCTCGCCGGGTTTCAGGGCGAAAGCCGCATCCGCAAAGGGCTGGATCATGGCCTCCTTGCGGAAGGTCCCCAGCTCGCCGCCCTGCTCGCGCGTCGTGTCCTCGGAGTACTGCTTGGCAAGCTCGCCGAAGTCCTTGCCTTCCCGCGCCAGCTTCAGCACCTCGAGGATCTTTTCCCGTGCTTTTTCAACGGCCTCCGGCGAGGCATCGGGTGCCACCTTGATCAGGATGTGGCGCGCCTCCACCGTTTTGGGAATCGCGAAACGCTCGGGGTTGGAATCGTAGGCGTCACGGATTTCGGCGTCGGTCAGGGTCACTTTGTCGAGGTAATCCTGCGGTGCAAAGTGCAGATAGCGCACCTGGAGCTCGGGCTCGGTCCGATAGGACTCTTTATGGCGCTCGAAGTACTGGGCGACCTCTTCGGGCGAAGCGGTGATCTTGGTGTACTTCTCGGAGGGGATCAGGACGTAGTCGATCTTGACGGCGGCATTGCTCCACCTGTACCAGTCCGCGACCTCCGCCTCAGAGACCTTGACGCTTCCGGTGATGATCCGATGCAGCTCATCAAAGAGCAGCGTGTCGCGCTGCATGGCCTCAAAGGTCTCGGGGACCAATCGATTGGCGGACAGCACCTGCTCGTACCGGCGCCGGTCGAACACGCCCCCGGACTGAAAGGCCGGGAGGCTGCGGATCGAGCGCGCCAGTTCTTCATCGGGCACCCGCAGATCCAGACGAGCGGCGGCCTGTTTGAGCAGCAGCCGGTCGATGAGCTGGTTCATGGCCTGGGTTCCCAGCTGCAGCGACTTGAGCATTTCGTCGGTGAGGCTGGCACCGAAATTTTGGCGCACCTGGTCCGTGAGCCGATTGTATTCATTGCTGTAGTCCTGGCGGGATATGGCCTCGCCATTGACGGTGGCGACGACCCCTTCCTGATGGGACGTCCAACTGCCCACGCCCCAGAAGACAAACACCACCACGATGGCCCCCAGGATGACCTTGACCATCCAGGATCCCGCGTTTTTCCGCATCATATCAAGCATGCCTGAAATCTCCGTTTCAAAACGAATTGGGTGCACCGGCATGGCCGGAGCACGTGCACCGACTCTCCCCGTGCGCCGTGATGTTACACGATCAGCGTTAGGGGCTTCTGGTCGCGAGTGATTTTCGTACCCACCGTGCCGGAGCAGACGGTACAGAGGTATTCATATTTGTCGCCTTCCGGCAGCACCAGCAGCAAGCGCTTGCGAACCGGTACCGCCCGACGGCATTTCGGGCAATAAAGCTCGGTGGCATCGAAATCCGAGTATGTGCCGGCCCTGCCCCGCTGACGCTGGGCTGGGCGCGGTGGTCTGAAATAGGGATTCATCACCATGGCGGTCCGAACCGGGTTGCCTGCCCCCCGCGCAGTGACGGGGCAAGGAAGTCTGACAACGTCTTCTCAAAGTTTAGATCATATTTTTGGTGCACCGGTTTGTCAACCCTTTCCAGGTGTGATTTCATCAAATAACTGTTGACATGCCGAGGAGCGTTTGTTAGAAATTCGGGCTTACTGCTTGGGGCTGTAGCTCAGCTGGGAGAGCGCATGACTGGCAGTCATGAGGCCAGGGGTTCGATCCCCCTCAGCTCCACCAGAAAAAACAAGTGGTTAGCCAAGGGCTGACTGACTGATAGGGGAAGAAAAAGCAGAATTTGTGACAATTTGTGACTTGGAACTTTGACGGTCAGCTTTTTGGAGCTGGCCGTCAGCATTTTGTGCCGATGTAAAACCGCACAACGCGCCCGATGCCGCCTGGCCGGATACAGCTCACGCTCAGCTGCTGACTGCCGGGCCGCCCGGCCGCAGCTGCTTCTGACCTATTCGCGGCAGGCGGCCACGGTGCCCACAAGGGCGTCTATCGTCCGGGCCACTTTCTTGAAGGGCGGAAGCCGCCGGCATGGGCTCATCCACCTCTTCTATTTTTCAGTTGCCGTTTCGAAAAACCCTCCTCTTTCTCCTGAATACACTCTCCAAATAGCCCCGCAGCTGTCAATTAATGTAAGATTTTGTCACTTGTTGCCGATTGACAATAAGTTTTGTCAAATTTGACAGCTCGTTGTAACCATTTGTCTACATTATCTAATTTTACTTGACATGCTTACTATGTTGGTCCATGATAACAACCTCCTTCATAGCTTTCATCGATCGCGCCTGCATTTCACTGAAATAAGGAGCGACCCATGCCAAGCGTGCTGCTGCGACTGACCCGGCTGACGACCTTCCTCGTTATCCTGCTTTGCACCCCCCTCAGCGCTCTGTGCGCGGCAAACGGTGTGGTCTTCGGCCCCCGGGATGTCACGGTGGGCTCCTGGGGTGTTGCTGCCATGGCGCAGCGCTTCGAGTGCGATGCCGGCGGCGAGGGCTCGCTTGTCGTCACGCGCCGCACGGCCGACAAGCCGTTTTTAAGCGGCGTTGTCCTGGTCAATAATAGCCTTTTTTCCCTGCAGACGTTTCTCGAGAGCAGCCAGCCGGTCTTCGTTGCCGACGTGAATCTGCACAAGACGAATGTGATCGGCATAACTGTGATCGGAGCACCCGGTGCGGGGCTCAGCATCGAAGTGCGGGCCGAGAGCGCCGTCGCTCTTCCCCAGGCAACGTTCAGTGCCACTCCGGAATCGATCATGCTCGGTGAAGCGAGCATGCTGCAGTGGACGAGCACTGATGCGGAAAGCCTCAGCATCGCGCCGGATATTGGAGCTGTGGCGGCGTTCGGCTCCCGGAGCGTCTCCCCGCAGGTGAACACGACCTATACCCTCACGGCGACCGGCCCCGGCGGGAGCGTAACCCGCACGGCCGAGGTCAGCGTCATTGCCCCGCCGCCCACGGTCAGCCTCTCCGTCAGCCCATCCAGCATCAGCGCGGGCGAAACAGTAGTGCTCGCCTGGAGTTCGACCAACGCGCAAAGTGCTGAGATTGCGCCCGACATCGGAGTCGGTTGCACCCAGCGGCAGCCTTTCAACTTCGCCCGCTGCGACCACCGCTTACACCATCACCGCCAGCGGTCCCGGCGGAACCGCCCAGGCCAGTGCCACGGTGACGGTGCATACCGCTCCTATCGTTAGCATCTCGGCGGCATCTGCCGGCATCCCGCTGGGCGCCTCGACGACCCTTACCTGGAATGTTGCGGGTGCGCAGGCCGCTTCGATCAATCAGGGCATCGGCTCCGTTCCCCTGCAGGGCACGGCGAGCGTCTCACCCACCGCCACGACGACCTACACCCTCACAGCGAGCGGCACGGGCGGGACCGCCGGCGCCAAGGTTACGGTTGCCGTCTTCGGCAGCCCGGCCCCGCAGCCGCCGGGCAGCTTCGGGAAGGCCTACGAGGACCAGGTCCCGCCGGATGCAACCGTGGAGGCCTATGACGTAAAACGCTTTGCGCTGGTGACCGGCCTCGTGCGGGACTCCCTGGGGGCCGCACTTTCGGACGTGGCCGTATCCATATTCGATCACCCCGACTACGGCACCACCGCAACCGATGCCGACGGCCGCTTTACGCTGCCGGTAGAGGGCGGCGGCACGCTTTCCGTCTGCTACCGGAAGCCTGGTTTCATTGCTGCGCAGCGCCAAGTCCAGGTTCCCTGGAACGATACGGCCGTGGTTGAGACAGTGAGCCTTGTTGTGGAAGATGCGGCCGCAAACGTCGTCAAATTCGACGGCAGTCCCGCCACGGTCGTCACCCACCGCAGCAGCGAGGTCAGCGACTCATCCGGCACCCGGGCCGCCACCATGGTCTTCACCGGCGACAACATGGCCTATCTGACAGATAAAGCCGGCAATACGACCCTTGAGCTCAAAACCATCACCGCCCGGGCGACCGAGTTCACCACCCCTGAGTCCATGCCGGCGAAGCTGCCGCCCAACTCGGGCTACACCTACTGTGTGGAACTCAGCGTGGACGGCGCCGAGCGGGTCAAGTTCGCCAAGCCGGTTGTGATGTGGGTGGATAATTTTCTGGGCTTTGCCGTGGGCGGGGTGGTGCCGGTGGGCTACTACGACCGCGACCGTGGGGTCTGGGTTCCGGCCGACAACGGCCGGGTGGTGCGCCTGCTCGACCGCGACGGCGATGGTGTAACGGATGCGCTGGACGCCGACGGCGACGGTGGGCCCGACGACCTCAACGGCAACGGCCTTTATGAAGACGAGGTGGCCGGTCTCACCAACCCGCTGCAATACGCCCCCGGGGCCACCTTCTGGCGCGTGGCGGTCACCCATTTCACCCCCTGGGACTGCAACTGGCCGTATGGCCCGCCGGCGGATGCCGTGGCCTCCAATGCCGCGGGGGTCCCGGTTGCGGATCAGCAGCAAGACGGGGGAAAAAACCTGTTCGAAGGCGGTCAGCTCTTCCGTTGAGGAACGCAGTCGCATCTTTCACGAGGATATCTCCATCCCCGGCACCAGCATGAGCCTGCACTACGCAAGCAACCGAGTGCCCGGCTACCAACATATCATCAGCGTTCCGGCAAGCGGCCCCACGGTGCCGGAAAGCCTTAAGCAGATCATAGTCAAGCTTGAGATCGCCGGCCGCACGTTTGCGGCCGTGCTCGATCCCTTGCCCGACCAGAATGCGGAGTTTGTCTGGAACGGGCGCGATCATCTCGGAAGCGCGGTTGCGGGCAGCATCACGGCGCAGGTCAACATCGGATTCGTGTACCCGGCCGTCTACATGAACCCCGGCGGTTTTGTGCAGGCCTTTGCCCAGGCGGGTGGCAGCGTCACGGGCATCCGCTCCCGGCAGGAGGTTATTTCTTGGAAGCGCTATGATCTGGTCATTCGTTCGATCGGGGGTAGCGGAACTATTGCCGAAGGCTGGACCCTGTCCCGCCATCATCAAATGAGTCTTTCGGACCCTGACACGATCCACCGAGGCGATGGCGTTCTGGCGCTCTCCAATGCGCGGATCCTGAGCACCGTGGCCGGCACGGGAACGCCGGGATTCAGCGGCGACAGCGGGCCCGCAACGCAAGCCATACTAAACTGGCCCTTCCGCGTAACCGTCCACCCGTCGGGGGACATCTATTTCGCAGACGTCAGAAACCGACGAATCCGCAAAATCAACCGCGAGGGCATCATCACCACCGTGGCCGGAGGAGGAAGCCCCTGCCGAGGGGACGGAGCCCCGGCCGTTGAAGCGTGCCTTCAAGAGCCCCAGAAAGCGGTCTTCGATGCTTCCGGCAACATGTACATTTCCGATGCCGGTGCCGGTAATATCAGAAAAGTGGACTTGAAGGGAATCATCACTACTGCAGCAGCGGGATTGAGCTGGCCGGACAGCGTGGCGGTCGACTCCTCTGGGAACCTCTATGTTACCGAGCAGTACGCGAACCGTGTGCATAAGATCGATCCGGGCGGCACCCGAACAACGCTCGTATCCGGAGGGTTTAGCAACATTACCGACCTCGCCCTGGATAGCGCCGGCAACCTCTACATAACGGACCGGTATGGTTGTCGGGTGGTCAAAATGGACACCAACGGCCGCATGACTACCGTGGCCGGCACAGGTTCGTGCGGCTACAGCGGTGACGGCGGACCGGCCACCCAAGCCCGACTGAGCAATCTCTACCAGGTCGCTGTCGATCTAGCGGGAAATCTTTACATCGCGGATGATGGTAACGGCCGCGTGCGCAAGGTGGACAGCCGCGGCATCATCGCCACCGTGGCCGGAAATGGAACTCCTGCACCCGGACTCGATGGCAAGCCCGCCACCCAAACCTCCCTTTATTATCCGTTTGGGATTGCGGTCGCACTCGACGGTAGCCTGTATGTGACGGAGCCGGACGGGCCTCGTATCCGGAGGATCTCGCAACCGGCAGGCTCGATCGTTTCGCCTCTGAGCGGGGAAATCCCCTTTGCCGAAGAAAATGGGTTAGGCCATGTCTTTTCAAGTGCCGGATTGCACCTGAAAACGGTGGATCTGGAAACCGGCAGCGATCTTTACACGTTTGATTACGATGCAGACGACCGGGTTGTTTCCGTAAACGACCGCTTCGGCAACCCGACCGCAATCGAACGGGATGGGGCCGGCCGGCCCTTTGCCATCGTCTCCCCGGACGGCTTGCGGACCACGCTGACGGTGAATGGCCAGAACCAGCTGACCGGGATTACCTTCCCGGACGGCTCCGCCTACGGCTTCGAGTACACCCCCGAGGGGCTGCTAACGGCCAAGATCGACCCGGCCGGCAACCGCTTCGAGCACTTTTTCGATACGGGCGGCCGCCTGGTATCCGCATCCGATCAGGAGCAGGGTAACTGGCAGTTTGCCCAAGGTGCGGATGCAACGGGCTTGGTCACCAGCACCACGCTGACCGCCGAGGGGGCAGGTACCACCTACCAGGATCGGACCGAGTCCACCGGCGCCTACACTTCGCGTATCACGGATGCGGCCGGCAGCGAGACGGTCTTTACCAGTTCGGCCGATGATCTTTCATCCCACAAAGAGCTTTCCTGCGGCATGGTGCTGGATTTTACTTACGGCGCCGATGCCCAATTTAAGTTCCGCACGTTGAAACAGGCCGTTGAGACCACGCAATCGAACCTGAAGCGCACAATGCTCTTCGATAAGACCTACCAGGACACCGACGGCGACAGCCTGCCCGACCGGATCACGAAAACTGTCACCGTCAACGGCAAGGTCACAATCCGGTTAAACGACACCCTGCAGGGCAGCACCGTGATCACCACCCCGCAGGGCCGGACCACGACGGTTGCCTACGGCCCGCAGAATCTGCTGGTATCGGATGTACGCACCCCGGAGCTTTACGACACCCACTATTCCTACGATGCCCGGGGCCGGCTGACACTGGTGAGCACCGACACGCGGCAGACGGCTTTGGCCTATGATGCCAACGGCAACCTCGCTGCACTGACCGACCCCCTGGGCCGTCAGACCCGTTATGAATATGATGCGGTCGGACGCGTTACCGGCGTCAGCCGGCCGGATGGCAGTTTCGTTGCCTATTCTCACGATGCCAACGGCAATCTAACGGTCTTGGTCAACCCCTCCGGAGTGGCGCACAAATTCGCGTACAACCACGTCAACCTCCCAAGTGCCTACACCACTCCCTTGAGCGGCAGCTACCAGTACCGCTACAATCGCGACCGGCAGCCGACCGAGACGGTGCTGCCCTCGGGCCGGATCATCCGCAATATCTACGACAAGGGCCGGCTGGTGCGCACCGAGACCCCGGAGGGAACCGCTTATTTTGATTATCTGTGCGGCAGCAAGCTTGCGTCCATCACCAAAAACGGCGAGAGGATTAGCTACACCTACGACGGCAGCCTGTTGACCTCGGAGGCAGCAAGCGGCAGCCTGAACCAGGCCGTATCCTACAGCTACAACAATGATTTTGAGCGGGTGCAGGCGAATTATGCTGGGCAGGCCACAGACTACGGGTACGACAACGACGGACTTCTGACCCAGGCAGGTCCCTTTACCATTACCCGGGATGCAGGCAACGGGCTGCCGCTTACGGTGTCGGGCGCGGGCTTGCAGCTTGCCCGCGGCTTCAACGGCTACAGCGAGGTGGCAAGCCAAACGGTTGCCGTGAGCGGCAAAGGGTTAAGTTCATGGAGTCTTTCGCGCGACGCCTCCGGCCGCATCACGCGCAGGAACGAAACAATCGACGGAGTCTCCGCGGTCTACGACTACCAGTACGACGTCAACGGCAGGCTACTGAAGGTCTTGAAGGACAACCTGTCGGCCGAGGAATACGCCTACGACGAAAACGGCACCCGCATCTTCGAGACGAACAGTCTGCGCAGCATCGTAAACCGCAGCTATGAATACTCCGACGAGGACCACCTGCTCAAGGCCGGCGACTGGACCTACCAGTACGATTTGGATGGGTTCCTGACCAGCAAGACCAATTCGACCGATCCAGACAATAAAACCCAGTATTTTTATTCCTCCCGGGGCGAACTATTGGCGGTCATTCTTCCTGACGGCAGTCGCATCGACTATGTCTGCGACCCCCTGGGCCGGCGCATCGCCAAGAAGGTGAATGGGTTTGTGGTAGAGAAATACCTCTGGCAGGGCCTGACGCGGCTCCTGGCAGTGTATGACGGTAACAATAACCTTCTGATGCGCTTCGAATATGCCGATGACCGCATGCCGGTGGCCATGAAGATGGGAGGCTCGACCTATTACCTGAGTTACGATCAGGTGGGTTCTCTAAGACTGGTTGCAGATGCTTCGGGCAACGTGGTAAAAAGAATAAGCTACGACTCGTTCGGGAACATCCTGGAGGACACCAACCCATCCTTCACGATACCCTTCGGGTTTGCCGGCGGCCTGCATGACCGCGACACGGGGTTGGTGAGATTCGGCTACCGGGACTACGATCCTGAAGTGGGGCGGTGGACAGCTAAAGATCCGATTGGATTTGATGGTGGTGATACGGATCTATATGGGTATGTCCAAAATAATCCGGTTAACTTCGTGGATTACGCAGAAGGAAAAATAGGTGGATTAGTCCA
>CAWAUC010000031.1:0-24816 GCA_963785045.1 uncultured delta proteobacterium
CCTAACAAACATAATTTTATGCAAAATGGCAAGAATTTATCGCTGCCCAAATTGAGCGATTCTGTCGATTCACATCGAGGCCCGCTGGGGTCTGCCGTGCGCAGGGGCCGCCGCAAAAACCAAAATCAGAACCGCTTCACTCAGGGGCAACTGCAATGAGCGAGCGCTCGTTCATGCTTAGACCATCTCAGTCCCGCTTGTCAATGCCTTCACCCAACCGCCGTTGGCAATCGGCAATGGCGTTTGAAGGGGAATGCTTGACAATGGTTTCGGCGGTGTGTAAATAGGAAAAATGATTGAGCGCTCGCTCGGCGACCCCGTCTGAAAGCGGCGTTTCATATCCAGCCCCATCCGGTGAAACCTCCGGGTTGATCGTGAGCTCCGATGCAGAGACTGAACCGCACGGCTGCCATCCCCACCCACGTCAAGGACCCCGATCTGGTCGAACGCCGGCGCCGCCAGATTGCGGACGCGGCCGTCCGTCTGTTTATCGAGCGGGGCTTCCACAAGACCACTACGCGGCAGATTGCCCGTGCGGCCGGCATTTCCATCGGCTCCCTCTACGAGTATTTCAACTGCAAGGAAGATATCCTGTACCTGGTGTGCGACTTCATCCACTCGGAAATGGAACAGGGGCTCACCCAGGCCATGACCAAGGCCACCGGCGGACGGGATGCCCTGGCCAAGGTCATCCGGGAATATTTCATGGTCTGCCATCGGATGAGCGACTTCATCCTGATGATCTACCAGGAAACCCAATCCTTGCCAGGGCAGTGGCAGAAAAGGGTCCTGGAAAATGAGCTTCGGATCACCGGCCTGCTGGTCGCCGTCCTCGCCCGGCTCGCACAATCCGGAGAACTGCCGCATCTGGGCGAGCGGTCCATCGAACTGACCGCCCACAACATCGTGGTGATGGGCCACATGTGGACCTTCCGGCGCTGGTTCCTCGGCAAACACTACAGCATCGAAGACTACATCAAGCTCCAGACAGCGGCGGTCCTGCGGATGTGCACGGGGGGGACGGTGAAAAAAGTCGGAGTCGGAGTCATGAGTCGGAGTGAAAAAGATTAACGAGCGACGAGTAAAAGATAGTAATAAGCGTTGCACGCCGCCTGCGGCAGCGGTTCGTCAGCGAGTAAGTTTAGATTTTGTGGGAGTGGCTCCCGGCCTTCGGCGTTGGGTGGCTTCGGCGGAGGTGGCTCCAGCCGCGATCCGATCGCGGCCCCGCCCCGGCGCCCCGGCGGGACTCCCAAGAAAGAAGGCCTGACTTACTTGGAAGTGGGAGTAAACAAATGGCTAAAAACCACTGACTCGGAACTCTGACTCGGAACTCGGTACTAATTAAAGTAAGGGAGATGGTATGAACGCTCTCGCCGAAATCTACAAACCCCAACACCCCATCCGGGTGGTGACGGCCACCTCGCTCTTCGACGGCCACGACGCCTCCATCAACATCATCCGCCGCATCATGCAGGACACCGGGGTGGAGGTGATCCATCTGGGCCATAACCGCTCGGTGCAGGAGATCGTGGACGCCGCCGTGGAGGAGGATGTCCAGGGGATGGCCGTTTCGAGCTACCAGGGCGGCCACATCGAATTCTTCAAGTATCTGGTGGACCTGCTGCGCAGAGCGCGGCGTGCCCCACGTCAAGGTCTTCGGCGGCGGCGGCGGGGTGATCGTGCCGGAGGAGATCCGGGAACTGGAAGCCTACGGCGTCGCCAAGATCTACTCGCCCGAAGACGGCGCCCGCCTGGGGCTGCAGGGCATGATCAACCACATGGTTCGGCAGCTGGACTTCCCCACCGTGCGCGGCTGCGATCTCCCGATTTCGATGCGGCTCACGCCGGACAACAAGCACCTGGTGGCCAACCTGATCACGGCCGCTGGAGGTGGCCAAGGCGCTTGCAAAACGGCCACCTGGCCAGGCTGCGGGCGGAGCTTGCGGCGAAGATCGGCCGCCGCCGGGTGCCGGTCATCGGCATCACCGGCACCGGCGGCGCGGGCAAGTCCTCCCTGACCGATGAGCTGATCGTGCGCATGCTGCACGATCTCGAGGCAGCCGCGGGTGGCCGTGCTCAGCTGCGATCCCTCCCGCCGCAAAACCGGCGGGGCGCTGCTGGGGGACCGCATCCGCATGAACGCCATCGGCAGTCCGCGGGTCTACATGCGCTCGCTGGCCACGCGCGGCTCCGCTACAGAGGTACCCGAAGCCCTGGCCGACGCCATCATGACCGTCAAGGCGGCGGGTTTTGATCTTGTCATCGCCGAAACCGCCGGCATCGGCCAGGGCGACTCGAGCATCGTCGACCTCGTGGACGTGTCCATCTATGTCATGACCAGCGAGTACGGGGCCGCCTCGCAGCTCGAAAAAATCGACATGCTGGATTTCGCCGACCTGGTGGTGGTCAACAAGTTCGAGAAGCGCGGCAGCGAAGACGCCGTGCAGCACGTGCGCAAGCAGGTCCAGCGCAACCGCAAGGCCTTTGGCCGGCGGCCCGAGGAGATGCCGGTCTTCGGCACCATCGCCTCCAAGTTCAACGATGACGGGGTGACGGCCCTCTACCACGCCCTGCTCGACACCGTCGCCGCCAAGACCGGGGTGCCGCTTCGAAACGAGCCTGCCGCGGCCCGCCGGCAAGACATCCTCCTCGAAGACCATCATCATTCCGCCCGAGCGGGTCCGCTACCTGAGCGAGATCGCCGAGACGGTCCGGGGCTATCATCGCGAGACCCGGCAGCAGATGCAGGCCCTGCGGCGCGGCTGGCACCTCGAGGAGGCGGCCCAGGCCGCTCACGGGCGAGACGCCCGCAGCTGCTCGCACGGCTCCGGGAGGAAGCCCGCACGGCCGCGGAGGCGCTCGACCCCGAGACGCGGCCGGGTCATGGCGGAGTGGCGCGAGGTGCAGGATCTCTATAGCGCGGATGAGCTGGTCTACATGGTCCGTGAGCGCGAGATCCGCGCTGCCGCTGTTACACGGAGTCCCTTGCGCACACCCGCATCCCCAAGATCGTCCTGCCGCGGTTCGAGGATCCGGCCGAGATCTACCGCTGGCTGCGCGCGGAAAACGTCCCCGGCCGCTTTCCGTTCACCGCCGGCGTCTTCCCGCTCAAGCGGACGGACGAGGACCCCACCCGCATGTTCGCCGGCGAGGGCGACCCGGCGCGCACCAACCGGCGCTTCAAGATGCTCTCGGCCAACTAGCGAGGCCAAGCGCCTGTCCACCGCCTTCGACTCGGTCACCCTCTACGGTTTCGACCCGGACACGCGGCCCGACATCTACGGCAAGGTGGGCACCTCCGGGGTCAGCATCTGCACCCTGGACGACGTCAAAGTGCTCTATGGCGGCTTCGAGCTCTGCGCACCCAACACGTCGGTCTCCATGACCATCAACGGCCCGGCGCCCATCATGCTGGCCATGTTCCTCAACGCCGCCATCGACCAGCAGGTGGACGCGTTCACGGCTCAGAACGACCGCAGGCCGGACGGAGCCGAGTGCGGCAGAACATCCGCGCCACGGTCTTGTCCAACGTCCGCGGCACCGTCCAGGCCGATATCCTCAAGGAGGACCAGGGCCAGAACACCTGCATTTTCTCCATCGACTTCGCCCTGAAGATGATGGGCGACATCCAGGAGTACTTCATCCGACAACCACGTGCGCAATTTCTACTCGGTCTCCATCTCGGGTTACCACATCGCCGAAGCCGGGGCGAACCCCATCACCCAGCTGGCGCTTAACACTGGCCAACGGCTTCACCTACGTGGAGTACTATCTCTCCCGGGGGATGCCCATCGACAGCTTCGGCCCGAACCTGTCCTTCTTCTTCTCGAACGGCATGGACCCCGAGTACACGGTCATCGGCCGCGTGGCCCGGCGCATCTGGGCCGTCGCCATGAAGCACAAGTACGGCGGCTCCGTGCGCTCCCAGAGCTCAAGTACCACATCCAGACCTCCGGGCGCTCGCTGCACAGCCAGGACATCCAGTTCAACGACATCCGCACCACCCTCCAGGCGCTGTGCGCGATCTACGACAACTGCAACAGCCTGCACACCAATGCCTTCGACGAGGCCATCACCACCCCCAGCTCCGAGTCGGTCCGCCGGGCGCTGGCCATCCAGCTGATCATCAACCGCGAGTGGGGCCTCGCCAAGAACGAAAACATGAACCAGGGCAGCTTTATCGTGGAGGAGCTGACCCGCCTGGTGGAGGAGGCGGTCCTGGCGGAGTTCGACCGCATCACCGAGCGCGGCGGGGTGCTGGGTGCCATGGAAACCGGCTACCAGCGAAGCAAGATCCAGGAGGAATCCCTGTATTACGAAGCCCTGAAGCACACCGGCGAGCTGCCGCTCATCGGCGTCAACACCTTCCGGGACCCCCATGCCTTGGAAGACCAACTGAGCGAGACCGTGGAGCTGGCCCGGGCGACCGAAGAGGAAAAGCAGTCCCAACTCGCAGCGGCTGGCCGCCTTCAAGCAGCGCAACGCAAAGGAATCGGCGGCGGCCCTGCAACGGCTGCAGCAGACCGCCCTGAGCGGCGGGAATATCTTTGCCGAGCTCATGAACACGGTGCGCTTCTGCAGCCTGGGGCAAATCACCCAGGCGCTGTACGCGGTCGGGGGGAAATACCGACGAAACATGTAGGTAAAAGCCGCTTGCGCAGCTTTTACGATTTGGTTTTCGCTGGAGGCGAAAACCAAAAAGGAGAAAAACAATGAGAAAAGCGGTGATTGTCAGCGCCGTGAGAACGGCGCTGGGAAGCTTCAACGGCACCCTGAGCTCCATCGGTGCCACCCATCTGGGCGGGATCGTCATCGAGGAGGCGGTCAAACGGGCGGGAATTGAGAAGAGCGCCGTCAACGAAGTCATCATGGGCCAGGTGCTGCCCTGCGGCTACGGCCAGAACCCGGCTAAACAGGCCGCTATCCAGGCCCGGCTGCCGTGGGAGGCCGAGTGTTTCACGGTCAATAAGGTCTGTGGTTCGGGGCTCAAGGCCGTCATGCTGGCGGCCCAGGCGATCCAGACCGGAGATGCCGACGTGGTGGTGGCCGGCGGCATGGAGAACATGAGCGCGGCCCCCTATTACCTCGAGAAGGCGCGCTTCGGCTACCGCATGGGGCCGGGGGCGATCCAGGATCACATGGTCCATGACGGGCTGTGGGACATCGTCAACGATTTCCACATGGGCATCTCCAACGACCTGTGTTCCCAGAAGTACAACGTCAGCCGCGAGGACCAGGACCGCTATGCGGCGGAATCCTACCGCCGGGCCTTGGCGGCGGTCACGGCCGGCACCTTCGCAGACGAGATCGTTCCGGTGAACGTCCCCCAGCGCAAGGGCGCACCGCTCGCCTTCGCCCGGGACGAGTGCCCGCGGGAGACCTCCTATGAGATGCTGGCCAAAATGGCGCCCGCCTTTCAGAAGGACGGCTTCGCCACCGCCGGCAACGCCTCGGTCATCAGCGACGGCGCGGCCGCGGTGGTGGTCATGGGCGAGGACAGGGCGCGTGCGCTCGGCTGTCCGATCCTGGCGACACTCGGCGCTCAGGCCGCAGCCGGGATGGACCTGAAGTATGTCCTGGTGGCCCCGATTTGGGCCGTGCCCAAGTGCCTCGCGAAAGAAGGCCTCGCGATCCAGGATGTGGACCTGTTCGAAATCAACGAGGCCTTCAGCGGCTCCACGGTAGCGGTGATGCGCGAGCTCGGGTTGGACCCGGCCCGGGTCAACGTCAACGGCGGCAGCGTCGCGCTGGGACACCCCATCGGCGCGAGCGGCTGCCGGCTGCTGGTGACCCTGATCTACGAGATGATCCGGGGAGACCGGAAGACCGGACTGGTCTCGCTCTGCCTGGGCGGGGGAGAGGCGGTGGCAATGGTGGTGAAAAGATAAATAATGGTTCCGGATTCAGGGTTCACGGTTGGGGTTCAGGAAAAGCAGTCGGAGTCGGAGTAAAAAAAAGTAACGAGCAACGAGTAACGAGCAACGAGTCAAAAAAGGGGTGAATCTGGGACGGGATCGGTATCGTCATTTTTCAGTTCACTTGAATCCTCGACCCCTTGAACCCTCGAACCCTTTTCCGGAACGAAAACACAACCCACAAGTTCACACCCACATCGCAGGAGGAGTTCTGATGGAAATTAAAACATTCGGTGTCATCGGTGCAGGACAGATGGGCAACGGCATCGCCCAGGTGGCGGCCGCCAGCGGGCTGGATGTCATCATGCACGACATCACGCAGGAGTTCGTCGACAAGGGCCTGAAAACCATCGGCGGCATCCTCGCCCGCAATGTCGAAAAAGGCAAGATGACCGCGCCTGAAAAGGATGCCCTTCTGGGAAGGATCAAGGGCAGCACCAGCCTCAAGGACATGGCCGCAGCGGATTTCGTCGTGGAGGCCGCCACCGAGAAGGAGGACATCAAGTTCCAGATTTTCCGGGACCTGGACCGGATTTGCAAACCGGGCAGCGATCCTGGCCACCAACACCTCGTCCATCCCCATCGGCCGTATCGCCGCTCAGACCCGCCGGCCGGACAAGGTCATCGGCATGCACTTCATGAACCCGGTGCCGGTCATGAAGCTCGTGGAAGTCATCCGCGGCCTGCCGACCTCGCAAGCGACACTGGCACACCACCTGGGCGCTGGCCGAAAAGTTCGGCAAGACCCCGGCCAAATCCAACGACTACCCCGGGTTCATCGCCAACCGCATTCTGCTGCCGATGATCAACGAGGCGGTCTATTGCCTCTACCACGGGGTCGGCACCCGGGAGGACATCGACACGGTGATGAAACTCGGCATGAACCATCCCATGGGGCCGCTCGCCCTGGCCGACCTGATCGGCCTGGACACGTGTCTGGCGATCATGGAGACCCTCTGCGACGGCTTCAAGGACTCCAAGTACCGCCCCTGCCCGCTGCTGCGCAAGTACGTCGAAGCCGGCTGGCTCGGCCGCAAGACCGGCCGGGGATTTTACGAGTACAAATAAAAACAGACGGAGGCAGCATGCCAGTCAAGAAGGCCAGCAAAAAAGAGTCCATCGGCAAGAAGATCAAACGCGTGCGGGCGGGCAAAAAAGTGCCGCTGGACCGCATCGCCAACGAAACCGGCTTTTCCGTCGACTACCTCAAGGAGATCGAGTCCGGCCAGGCCATACCGCCCGTCGGTGCCATCCTTCAAATCGCCCGGGCGCTGGAAATCGACTCCGCCTCGCTCCTGAAGGAACCGGGCTCCAGACTGGAAAAGCGCATCAAAACACATACGAAACGCACTAAAAACTACGCCTACAAGACTCTGACCCCCGGTGCCGAAAACAAGCACCTCAAAGCCTTCAAGGTGGTGATCGATGCCCAGAAGGAGCACCATGGCGTCGATTACCACCACGAGGGGGAAGAATTCGACTACGTTTTGACCGGGAAGGTCGAGGTGACGGTCGGCAGCCACGTCAACATTCTAGCGGCCGGTGATTCCCTGCATTTCAATTCCGGGATCCCCCACACGCTGAGAAGCATCAGCGATGAGCGTGCCGAACTGGTCGTGGTCATCTATACGCCTTGAGGAGGCCAGCGCTGGAGGCTCGAAGCAAACCGGGAACGGCCGGGTGCGGATCAAACCAGCCGCTTGACCTCAGATCGGCGTTGATCGGCGCCCCGGGCGGAGGAGAAAACGATGTCCTTCAAACTCACCGAAGAACAGCTCATGATCCAGTCCATGGTCCGGGACCTGGCCCGCGAGGAGTTCGCGCCGCGGGCCATGGAACTCGACCGGACGAAAACATTCCCCAAGGACAATTTGAACAAACTGGCCGAACTCGGCCTGATGGGGATGATGGTCCCTCCGGAGTACGGCGGCTCCGGCGCCGACGCCGTCAGCTATGTGCTGGCTCTGGCCGAAATGGCTTATGCGTGCGCCTCCACGGCCGTGGTCATGTCGGTGCACAACTCGATCGTATGCGAAAGCCTCCTGCATTACGGCACCGACAAGCAGAAAGAGCGGTTTCTCAAGCGGCTGGCGGCCGGCGAGATCATCGGCGCCTTTGCCCTGACCGAACCCGACGCCGGCTCCGATCCGTCCCGGCAGACCACGAAAGCCGTGCGCGACGGCAACAGTTACGTCCTCAATGGAACCAAGCGCTTCACCACCACGGGGAAGAACGCCGGCATGATCATCGTGACCGCGAAAACCGATGCGGGCAAGGCGCACCGCGGCATCAGCGCCTTCCTGGTGGAGCAGGGCACGCCAGGGCTTACACCGGGGCCCCTGGAGGATAAGATGGGGCTGCGGGCCTCCGATACCTGCGATCTGATCCTGGAGGACTGCCGGATCCCCACCGATAACCGGTTGGGAAACGAGGGCGACGGCTTTCTGATCGCCATGACCGGCCTGGACGGCGGCCGGATCGGCATCGCCGCCCAGTCGGTCGGGGTGGCCCAGGCCGCGCTGGATGCGGCGGTGCGATACGTCCAGGAACGGGAGCAGTTCGGCCAGAAGATCGCCAAGTTCCAGGGCATCCGTTGGATCATCGCCGACATGGCCACCGAGATCGAGGCTGCGCGCCAGCTGATGCTCTCGGCGGCCCAAATGAAGGACACCGGCGAAAACTACACCACTCAAGCGTCCATGGCCAAGCTCTATGCCTCCGAGATGGTCAACCGGATTACGGCCCAGGCGGTCCAGATTCACGGCGGCTACGGCTTCACCAAGGAATACGCCGTGGAACGCTACTACCGGGATGCGCGGGTGTTCACCATTTACGAGGGAACCTCCGAGATCCAGCGCATTGTCATCTCCAACCACATTTTAAAAGACAAGCGCAGTCCGTGATCAAACAGCAAGGCGCATCGGGCAGCAGGCGATCGACGATTGACGAAACTGTTCAATTCGCCTATATCTGGCGCAGTCCAGTATTGAGGAGCACACCATGGTCCGAACCGAAATATCCTTATTCTTGAAAAACGTGCCGGGCGAGCTGGGTCGATTGTCGGAGCTGTTGGGGAAAGCGGGGGTCAACATCGATGCCCTCACGATCCAGGATGCATCGAGCTACGTGCAGCAGCTGTTCCAGGCCCGGGGGAAATCCCTGCAGCGGATCGCCTCTGCCGCCAGCTACAACTCCATGCGCAAGGATTCGGCCGAATTCGCGCTGATCCGTATTCTCGTCAACGACACCGACAAAGCGGTCCACCTGCTCTCGGAGCACGAGTTTGTCTTCGACGTCATGCCGGTGATCGCCCTGCACCTGGAAAATCGGCCCGGTGAGCTGGCCACGATCGCCCAGAAATTCGGCCAGGAAGGGATCAACATCAATTACGTCTACGGCTCGGTCGCGGGGCCGGACGCCAAGTGTCTGTTCGTCTTCTGCCCGGAGAACATCGAACTGGCGGCAAAATTCTTCAAATAGGAATGATTTGATTTCCGCCAGCGGATGGGTGTATCCT
Source organism: uncultured delta proteobacterium (assembly GCA_963785045.1). Classification (GTDB taxonomy): domain Bacteria; phylum Desulfobacterota; class Desulfobacteria; order Desulfobacterales; family SpSt-501; genus SpSt-501. The sequence continues at coordinate 9,433 of CAWAUC010000031.1, forward strand.
GCCCACAGCATATTACAAAAGGAGATTGGCATGAAAATCTATGTAGGAAATTTGTCTTACGAAGTGACCGAAGACGACTTGCGGCAGGCGTTCGCCGCATTCGGGTCGGTTGAGTCCGTTGCGATCATAAAAGACCGGAGCACTGGCCAATCCAAGGGGTTCGGGTTCGTGGAGATGCCCTCCAAAGATGAAGGGCAGGCAGCCATCACCGGCCTGAGCGGCAAAGAAATCAAAGGCAGAACTCTCAACGTCAATGAGGCGCTCCCGCGCACTGAGAATCGCAGTGGCGGTGGCGGCCGCGGTGGCTATGGCGGCGGTGGCGGCGGCCGCGGCGGGTACGGCGGTGGCGGTGGCGGTGGCGGCCGCGGCGGATACGGCGGCGGCGGCGGCCGCGGCGGTGGTGGCGGCCGCGGCGGATACGGCGGCGGCAGCGGCGGTGGCGGTGGCGGATATGGCGGTGGCACCCGCGGCGGCAACAGATAAAAACGCTCGGGGTCGCTGTCGTTTATAGAACCGGTTTCAAGACCCCATCGGACGTCAACGGGCCGCATTTTACCGAGGCTTGTAACCTAATAAAGAAGCGCAGAATGACGCATCATTCAGCGCTTCTTTATCCAACCGTCCAGATTCCCTGCAGCAAGCTGCAGGGAATCTGCGACCGTTCCGACGGGGGGCATTTTACTAGTTCTGTGATCCCCCGAACTGTTCCTTGACCTTCCCCCGGTCGGGGGAGCCGTTTGCCAGCAAGGGCATCTCCGCAACGAACTCGACATGCTGGGGCTTCTTGTAGCTGGCGATGCGCTCGCCGACGAACGTGATGAGGTCCTTGGCGCCAAGCCTCTGCCCGGCCTTCAATTGGCAGACCGCCTTGATGCCCTCCTTCCACTTGGGGTCGGGCACCCCGAAGACCACCGCCATCTGCACGGCGGGGTGCTCCAGAATCGCCTTCTCCACTTCCGCCGGATACACGTTCTCGCCGCCCGGCTTGATCAATTCCTTCTCAGGTTTGCGGCCGGCATAGAAGAGGAACCCGTCCTCGTCAAAACGCCCCATGTCCCCGGTGTGGTGCCAGCCCCCGCGCAACGTGTGGGCCGTGTCTTCAGGCAGGTTCCAGTAGCCATTGAATACCATGGGGCCTTTGACGGCGACCTCACCCACCTGCCCCATCGGCACTGCCCGGTCGTTGTCGTCCACCAGCTTCACGTCGGCCAGGGCAATGGTGCGGCCGGCCGAACCGGGCCGGTCGTTGTAGCGGCCGAGGGTGGCAATGGCGGATGTTTCGGTCTGACCATACATGACGTAAAACGTCCCCCCGGTCTGCTTCTGGTATTTCTCGATGGTCTCAGGCGCCTCGATCCCGATGACCTGCCGCAGCGAACCGATGTCCTTGCCGCTCCTCGCCTGCTGGTCCAGAATCGACCCCAGGATCGGTGCAAAATCGAACAGCACCGTTACCTTCTTTTCAGCGATCAGATCAACCGCCTGGGCGGCATCGAACTTGCTCATGTTGACGTTCAGGACGCCGGCGTGGAAGCTTTTGGTCGCCATGAACAGCCCGCCGACATGAAAAAGCGGCAGCAGGTTGAGGTGGACGTCCGCAGGCGACAGGTGCATGAGGAGGTTCAGGTGGATATTGGCGCTGATGAAGTTGCGGTGGCTCAACAGCGCTCCCCGCGGCCGGCCGGCTACGGCTGCCGTGTGGATGATGACCAGACCATCCTCGTCGGTGACGTCGGCCGGCCGGAAGGCGGCCGACGATTTCAACAGATTATTGAAATCCTCAAAGCCCCCCCCCGGCGGCTTGAGGTTGAAAAATCGGTGCAGCGATGGCAGCCGCTCTTTGAGCGCAGCGATCATGGATTGATACTCGGGGTCCGCGAACAGAAGCGTCGGGGTCCCGTCGTTGAGATTGAAAACCACCTCTTCGACCGAAAGCCGCCAATTGATGGGCAGAATGATGGCGCCGACGGCGGCCGCCGCCCCATAAAGCAGGAAGTACTCCAGGCTGTTCTTGCCCAGCACGCCGATCCGCTCGCCTTTTCGAACTCCCGCCTGCTGCAGCCCCGCCGCCAGCCGATCGACGTGATCCTTGAACTCGCCAAACGACAGGTGCCGGCCATCGTCTCCCTCGAGCCACGCCGGCAGATTCTTGAAGCAGACGGCGTTGCGGTTGATCAGATCGTAAAACGTAAAATCGTAAAGCGCCATGGGGGGTCCCCTTAAAGCGACGACTGCAGTCTATTTGACACAGATGACCGGGCAGGGTGCCTTCAAGATGACGTACTGTGCCGTCGATCCCATAAAGAGCTTGCGGGTCTTGGATTTCTTTTCGATGCCCACATACACCTGGTCGACTCCATTTTCCTCCACGTAGCGGACAATATCCTCGCCCGGCGTCAGGCCTCTGGCAAAACTCTGCACGTCGCACGCGATGCCCTCTTCCTGCAAAAAATTCCGCGCCCAGTTGAGCTCATACTCGGCTTTGCCCACTTCGTCGGCAGTCTCCCCGGCGCCCCCCTCCATGGAGGTCATCACGATGACGTTTGCACGGAAAAGCTTTGCGTAGCCTCGGGCCAACGCCAGGGCCGATTTGGCCTCCTTCGAGCCGTTGTAAGCGACCAGAAATCTCATGCCTCACTCCTTTGAAACGTCCCTGTTGGTTTACCGTCGGCCGTCTTCTGAGCGCGTCGGCTACATCCAGCGCTTGCGCCGCTTGTAGGATTTGACTTCCTTGAAGGACTTGCGCCCTCCTCCCCGTGTGATGCCCATGTAAAATTCCTTGACGTCCGGATTCTTTTTCAATTCCTCCGAAGGCCCTTCCAGAACGACCTTCCCGGACTCCATGATATAGGCGTACTGGGATATCTCCAGCGCAACTTTGGCGTTCTGCTCCACTACGAGAATCGTTGTTTTCAAATTCTGGTTGATGCGTTTCACATTTTCAAAGATCTCTTTGACCAATAACGGCGCCAGACCGAGAGACGGTTCATCCAGCATCAGCATGCGGGGAGCGGCCATCAGCGCCCGGGCGATGGCGACCATCTGCTGCTCGCCGCCGGAGCAGTAGCCGGCCAACCGATGCGTCACCCGCGCCAGCCTCGGAAAGTGCTCGTACATGAGCTTGAGGTCTTGCCGCACGCTGGCACCGCCGTCCTTGCGGGTGATGGAGCCGGCGCGGATATTTTCATCCACGCTCAGGTGCTTGAACACCCGGCGGCCTTCCGGGACCATGACCGCCCCATGCCGGACCACCTCGGTGCCGAGCCGGTTGGTGATGTCGATTCCCCGGAAGCGGATGTGTCCGTCCTTGATGAAGCCGTTCTCCGGCTTGAGCAGGCCGCTGATCGCCCGCAGGGTGGTCGTCTTTCCGGCACCGTTGGTGCCGAGCAGGGCCACGACCGCACCTTCGGCGACGCTGAGGCTCACCCCGCGCAGCACCTGGACGATGTCGTGGTAGACCACCTCGATGTTATTGACCTCGAGAAGGTTATCGCTGCTTGCCGCTGCGTCCATGTGTCAGGCTCATTGCCCCCATTTTCGTTCGGGCTCCCGAGTGGTCTTCATTTCGCCGCCGACCGGACCCGCGTGCGCCCGGCCCTCAACGGCCGCCCGCACCCACTGTGGGAGGCAGGCCGGCGAAACTCCGGCCTGCCGGCTCAATTCTATTTAAGGAACAGTTTCTTGTAGTACTCGGGGGTGAAGGGGGTGCCGACTGCTTTGAACACTCCGCCCTTGGCCACGTAGAGTTGAAGCGTGTCGACCCCTTCCTTGTCGGTCTTCGAATAGGTCACCGGGCCGACCGTACTGTGGGGGTCGTAGGCGCCCTTGTCGTTCATCGCCATCAGTTCTTCGTAAATCGTCTGGCGGGTGATCGGCTTGCCATGCTTCTTGGCGCGGATCATAGTTTCAACCGCGATCTGGGTCGCCATGATGCCAGCGGTGTAGTTGTGCGAGTTGGCGGTCTTGTCATCCCGACCGTAACGCTTCGCCAGCGCGAGCTGCTGCGTGGTCCATTCGCCGGGCTCCGAGGTGATCTTGTAGGAGGTGGTCCAGTAAAAGCCTTCGGCCGACGGGCCCGCCAGGTCGATCAGGTCGTTGCCGCCGGTGTAATGGGCCCCCATGAAGGTGATTTTGCCGGGCTCCCCGAAGCTCTTGGCGATCACGCCCAGGCGTTGGGCGTCGTTCAGGAAGGTTGCCACCGGGGACTGCACCGTCTGGCAGATCACGTACTGGACGCCCTTGCTGATCAGGCGCTGCAGGGTCGCGGAATTGTCCAGGTCTTTGCCGTGCTCGACCACTTCAACGAGGTCTATTTTCAGCCCGGCGCCAATCGCTTTTTTCAGGTCGTCCACCGGCCCCCGGCCGAAGGCGGAGGGGTGAATGTACATGGCGACCTTCGGCACACCGCTGCCCTTGTGGTTTTTCACCAGGTACTCCGCCAGCCCGATGCACTGGCCGGAATACGAAAGAATCGGCAGGAAAATGTAGCTGGAGCCTTCTATGTTGCCGCGGTGGTACGACGCCGGGATGGTCGGCATCTTTTCCTCGTCGAAATCCTTTTTCAACCCCAGGGTGCTGCCGGTCGAGTAATTGAGATAAGCGACGATGCCCATCTCCAGGAAATCCTCAAAATTGCGCTTGGTGACATCGGTCTTGTACTGGTCGTCCCGGATGGTGATCTCCACCTTGTCTTCGCCCAGCAGTTTCTCGTCGTTGACATAGCGGACGTAGTCTTCCATGCCCTTGGCATAGGGCGCCCCGGCATCCGAGGTGGGGCCGGTGATCGCCAGGGACGAGGCGATCTTGTAGGTTTTCCCCGCCGCCTGGGCGCTGCCGGCGAAGGCCATAGTGAGAACCAGGGTCAAAACCACCGGAAAAAGCATCCATTGTCTGTTTTTCATGCTTCCCTCCTCGTTCTGTTGGTTGGTTGTTCGTAAATCCCCTTGCGCAACCTCAGGGCTGCCGCCGCCCGGTGTGCGAACCCCGCAGACCGGCGGCAAACGGGCGGCCGCTTCGTCCGAACATTTCACCCGTCCTGAAAAAAAATTTCGTGAGATGCCCGGGCTAGTATCGGAACGGCCAGAGCTTGAGATAGTTGCGGGCGATTCGCCACCAGTTGGCGATCCCGCGGGGTTCAAACATCAAAAACAGCACGATCACAATTCCGAATGATAGCGGCCGCAGGGCGGTCGCCAGATTCATCGCCCCTGAAAAAACCGTTCCCGCGAATTCGGACAGGCTTTCCACCTGCAGATCCAGGAGCATGATCGCCGTGGGCCCCAAAAAAGACCCGATGAGCGTGCCCAGCCCTCCGACGATGGCCATGGCCAGATAGGTGATCGACTGCTGCAACGTGAACGACTCGAATCCGGCCCCGCGGTAGAGATAGGCATGCAGGGCCCCGGCTACCCCCGCGAAGAAACCGGCCAGCGCGAAGGCATACACCTTGGTAAGGCCGGGGTGCATGCCCATGGCGTCGGCCGCGCGGTCGTTGTCGCGCACCGCCACCAGGCAGCGCCCGTAGCGAGTGCGCAGCAAATTGCGCACGGCATATCCGAATAGGATGATGATCACCAGCATCACGTAGTACCAGAAATGGTAATGGCTCTCCCGTGAAACCTGCCCGGTGAACCAGAAGGCGCGGCCCACGAAAATGGTCTGGCCCTGGTTGAAAAACGTCATGAAATTGATGATCCATTGGAAGATCATCTGAAAGGACAGGGTCGCGATGGCGAGATAGAGGTGCTTTAGCCGCATCGCCGGAAGCCCCACGAAGGCTCCCACCGCGGCACCGACGCCGCCGGCGGCCAGCAGCACCAGCGGCCAGGCATGCGTGATAATGACGTGCGAATCCCCCAGCACCTGGGAAAAGGAGGCGACCGTGTAGGCCCCCACCCCGACAAAGGCGGCATGCCCGATCGAGATCAGACCGGCAAACCCCGTCAGCAGGTTCAGCCCCAGCACGGCAATGATGGCGATCAGGATGTTGTCGATGACCAGCATGACCTTGTTGCCGGCATCGAACAGCAGCGGCCAGGCAAAGAAAAACGCCACAAACACGACATGCACCAGCCGGTCGAGGTGCGTTTGGAATATGCGCTGCTCCTCCTTGTAGGAGGTAAAGAAATTCCCGGTTGCCAGCCATCGATTAACCGCCATAACTATACCCGCTCAATTTCGTGGATTCCAAACAAGCCGTGCGGTTTGAAGAGCAAAATCACCAACAGAATGATATAGGGCAGCAGGCTCGCCGTGCCGTTCAGCCCCCAATGCCCGTCGAGGTAGCCGGCGGCGAACTGCTGGATCAGGCCCATGATGATTCCCGCTACGACGGCGCCGAAGATCGAATCCAGGCCGCCCAGAATCACCACCGGAAACACGGTGATGCCGAACGCATGCAGGGTTTCGAAGTTCAACCCGGTGATGTTGCCGATGATGGCGCCGGCGGCGGCGGCGCTGAACCCGGCGGCGGCCCATGCCAGGCCGAACACCCGCGGAATCGAAATGCCGATCGACATGGCGGCCATCTGATCGTCGGAGACGGCCCGCATGGAGATCCCGAGGGTGGATTTCTTGAAGAACCAGGAAAAGCCGGAGATCAGGATGACCGTGACGAACACGCCCACCAGTTGCGTCCAGGAAATGGACACCCCGCCCAACTGAAGGGGGGTGGTGGGCAGGAATTCCGGGAACGAGAAGTTGTAGGTCCCGAAGGGGGTCAGATAGATCAGGCCGTCCAGGATGGACATCAGCCCGATCGTCACCATGATGACCGAGATGATCGGCTCGCCGATCAGGCGGCGCAGGAAAACGCGCTCGACGCTCATGGCGATGAAAAAGGTGCATACCATGCTCAGCAGAAACGCAAGCACAATCGGGATCCCCAGCCAGACCGCGAGCGCATAGGTGATGAAGGCCCCGGTTGCGATCAGCTGCCCGTGGGCGATGTTCAGCACCCGGCTCGACTTGTAGATCAGAACGAACCCGAGGGCCGAAAGCGCATAAATCGCGCCCACGACGATGCCGCTGACCACCAATTGCATGAAATAGACCATCCCGCATCACTCCATGGTAAACAGCTGGATCGTGCTCTGAACGGACGTCGTCTGACCGTCCCGGTACTGGAAACGGGTCTCCATGCTGGCCTCGCTGACCTCCTCGGAATAAAGGGCATCATAGAGCTCGACATACTTCTCGCGCACGAATTGGCGGCGAATCTTGCCGGTCTTGGTCAGCTCGCCATCGTCCACGTCCAGCAGCTTGTGCAGGATGGCGAACCGGCGTATCTTGAAGTGTGGTTTTTCCACCGTCTGGTTGAACTCCGCCACCTGCCTCCTCATGAGTTCGGCGACCTCTTTCTTGGATGAGAGGTCCATGAACGTGGTAAAGGAGATGCCACGGCCCTCGGCCCACTTGCCGACCACGATGGGATCGATGTTGATCAGCACCCCGATAAAGTCCTGCTGGTCGCCGAACACCACCGCCTCTTTGATGTAAGGGCTGAACTTCAGCTTGTTTTCAAGGAACATGGGGCTGAACATATCCCCCTCACGGGTGTGCATCACATCCGCCAGCCGGTCGATCACCACCAGATGGCCGTTTTTGTCGATGAAGCCGGCGTCGCCCGAATGCAGCCAGCCCTCCACGAGAAGCTCCTCGGCCTTGTCGGGCATCTTGTAGTAGCCCCGGGTCACCGACGGCGAACGGGAGAGGATTTCGCCTTGTTCCGAGATGCGGCATTCCGTTTCCGGCAGCGGGATCCCGACGGTGTCCGGGCGCACGTCGCCGTCGCGATGCATGTAGGCGATCCCCGTGATCTCGGTCTGGCCGTAGATCTGCTTGAGGTTGACGCCCAGAGCCTGGTAGAATGTGAACAGATCGGGCCCGAGAGCGGCGCCGCCGGTGTAGGCCCGCCGCAGTCGCAGCATGCCGATCTGGTTGATCAGCGGCAGCGTCACCAGCGATTTTCCGAGCCAGGCCAGAAACCGGAGGCCGAGCGGCATCTTCCGGCCGGACATACGATAGGTGGCCGCCCGCTTGCCGACGTTCAGGAAATATTCGTAAAAATGCCGGTTGAGCCAGTAGGAATCGTCTATTTTCAGCCAGATTTGGGAACGCAGCGTTTCGTAGATTCTGGGGGCGCCGAACATGAAATGGGGCCCGATCTCGGCCAAGTCCTCCATGGCGGTCTCGACGGACTCCGGAAAATTGATCGTGATCCCGGAGGCCAGCGCCACGCCGAAGGAGTTCATCTGCTCGCCGATCCAGGCAAAGGGCAGGAAGGAGACGTATTCGTCTCCCTCGTCCAGCGGGTCCACCCGGGTGAGTTGAACGCCCATGTTGATGTAGTTGCGGTGGCTCATCATGGCGCCCTTGGGCAGGCCGGTGGTGCCTGAGGTGAGGCACAAGTGGCAGACGTCGTCCGGCCGCCCCTGGTCGATAAGCTGATCGAACAGGTCGGGGGCCTCTTTAATCGCCTGCTCTCCCAGGCGGTAGACGTCTTCGATGAACATGAACCAATCGTCGGATCGGTAGCTGCGCATCCCGCGCGGGTCCTCGTAAAAAACCTTTTTGACCTTCGGGATCCGGTCCCGCACCTCCAGGAGCTTGTCCACCTGCTCCTGGTCATCGCAAAAAACCATACTGACGTCCATGTAGTCGAGGATGGCGGCAATTTCATCCGGCAGGCTGGACTGATAGATGCCCGCAGAAATGCCCCCGAGCGCCTGAGCCCCGATCGCCACGATGAGCATTTCGGGTATATTGTCGGTAATGAGCGCGAGCGTATCGCCTTTTTTAAAGCCGATCTTGCGAAAACCCATGGCGGTCTTGCGGACCTGCTCGTAGTAGTGGGTCCAGGTGTAGTTCTTCCAGTAGCCGAAATCCTTCTCCCGCAGAGCGACTTTCTCGGCCGAGTGTCGCACACGCCAGCGCAGCAACTGTGGGATGGTGTTTTCGCACAACTGATTTCTGTCTTCCATACCTGATCAATCTTCTCCGATGTATGCCTCGATGACTTTCGGATCCGCAGCGACCGCCGCCGGTTTTCCGGCCCCGATCAACTGCCCGAAGTCGAGCACGTAGACCTGATCGGAGATGTCCATGACCACTCCCAGGTCGTGTTCGACCAGTACCACGGTAATGGAGCGCTCTTTTTGAATGTCCATGATGAAGCGCACCATGTCTTCCTTCTCCTCGACGTTCATGCCGGCCATCGGCTCATCCAGCAGCAACAGCTGTGGGCCCAGCGTGAGCGCGCGTGCCATTTCCACCCGTTTTTGGATGCCGTAGCTGAGGCTGCCCACCGTTCTCTTGCGGTAGGCTTCCAGTTCCATGAAATCGATGACGTCCTCCACGTAGTAACGGTTCTCCGCTTCCTGCCGGGAGGCCCTCCCGTAAAAGACCACGGCCTGTAGAAGGTTGTATTTGAGATTCCGGTGCCGCGCCAGCATCAGGTTGTCCAACACCGTCATGCCCCGGAACAGCTCGATGTTCTGAAACGCCCGGGCGATCCCGAGGCCGGTGATCTGATGCGGTGAGCAGCGTGTCAGGCGATCGATGCCGTAATGGATTTCACCGGTCGTCGGGTGATAGAACCCGGACATGCAGTTCAGCAAACTGGTTTTCCCGGCGCCGTTCGGCCCGATGATGGAGGTGATCAAACCGGGCTCGATGGTCATGGTAACGCCGGTCAGTGCGTTCAGCCCGCCGAAGGAAAGTGTGGCGTCGGAGACTTTCAGTTGGTTTCCTTGAGGTGATTGCATCCTACTGCCTGCCCACTGCTGTGGAGGTCACTTCCACGGCAACCGTTTCATTGCTAAAATTATGAATTTGATTCATTTCGTACAACCATATCTATGGGATGCCACCCATTTAGTCAATACCTTTATTATAATTATAAATCAGCTAGTAAATAGTGGGCATTACCAGCTATTCTTCGCTTGAGAGCAAATGCGATCGCAGGTTCTTTTTTGATTTTTTCAGCCCTAGCTTGGTTCGTATGTTCTGCCTGTGGAAGAGGATCGTATTCTTGGACAGACATAACAATTCCGCGATTTCCTTGTTTGTTCTTCCTTCCTTCACCAGGTTCGCCACCCTGATTTCGGTGGGAGTCAGGTTGATGTACTTCGAGGAAAGCTTGCTAATGAAAGGGGACACGATGTTGTCCAGGTTGGATTCGAGGATGTCCACCAGCGCCTTCTGCACCGCGGTCAGGCGCCCTTTTTTCAGGCGCTCCAGGTAGGGCCCGATGAGCTCCCTGACGTTGGACCGCACGACTTCGCCGAATTCCTTGCGGTCGTCCTCGCGCTGCTTCAACAACACCTTCAGGGCGGTGTTGACCTCCTTGAGGTGCAGCGACTGGGCCTTGAGCTCCTTTTCGCGCCTCCTCAACTGGCCCTCGGCTTTTTTACGGTCCTCGACCTCCTGGGCCATCTGCGTGTTGGCCTGGGCCAGCTCCGCCGTTCGCGCGGCGACCCTTTCTTCCAGCTGATCCTGGTACTCCAGAAGCTCCCGCTCCGCGCGTTTCAGAGCGCTGATGTCGCGCAGCGTGACGATGTTGCCGGCGGGTTTGCCGTACCGGTCGAAGAACAGGGTGGAGCTCAGCTGCACATCCAGCTTGCGTCCGTCCCGGGTTTTTCGCCGGGTCTCGAAGAGCTGGATCTTCTCACCCTTCAGCATGTTGCCGATGGCGGCACGGGTTTCGGGCCAGTTCTCCTCCGGCACAAAATCGATCGGCTTGCCGAGGAGCTCATTCCGCCGGAGCCCGAAGGTCTGTTCGAAGGCCGGGTTCACATACTGGGCCGCCCCCTGAACGTCGTAGACCACGACCGGGTCCGGCGAGGACTCGAGCAGCAGCCGGTAGCGCGCCTCGCTCTCCCGAAGGGTTTCCTCGGTGCGCTTTCTCTCGGCCAGTTCCCGGAGGGCTTCCGCGTAGAGCCGGGCCTTGTCGAGGGCAACGGTCGCCAACTCGGCGAAACGCTCGAGGACCACGATGTCCTCGGCCTGGAACCCTCGGTCGTCCTCCACCTGCGCCAGACCGATGACACCCTCGACCCGGCCCCGGTACTTCAAGGGAACTCCCACCACGGCGCGCAGGGCATCCAGGGATTTGTCCGCCAGGCGTCCGGCCCACGCACGGTAGTCATCGATCAGCAGGAGGGTTTCACTCTGCCAGACCCGGCCGCCCATGCCCTCCCCGGGCCGGACGCGCAACCCCAGCTGGTGCTTGAAGAACCCCATCCCCACCCGCATCTGCATGGCGGCCGCGTCGGGCTCAAGCAGGTAGATGTAACCGTGTTCGGTGCGGGTCAGGCGCGCGGCCCGGTGCAGAACGGCCTCGAGAAGCTCTTCCTTGTCCAAGCGGTCGATCAGGCCTAAAGAGGTCGCATGCAAAGCCGCCAGGCACTCGTTTTGCCGCCGCAGGGCAGCAGTCCCATCGGTCAGGCGCTGCAAGTCCGCCTCGAGCTGCTCCACCCGGCGCTGCCGGGCGTTTCGTTCCGAAAGGCTCGCCGACATGTCGGCCTCTTTTCCGTTGTTTCGGCGTCCAGCCGAATAGGTCACACCCTTCAGGACCCGCCGTCGAACCCGATGCTGACCTGCCCTCGGTCGACGACCACCGGTATCCGGCGTTCCTGCTTGGAATGAGCGAGCATCTCCTTCAGCCTGGCTGCATCGCCCACAACATCCACGTACTCGACCTGGCGACCTTTTTTGGCATAAGCTTCACGAGCTGCCTGGGTGTAGGGTCAGCGCTGCTTCCCGTAAATAACTACCCGATCAACCATGGCCTCACTCCTCGGGGGGATTTTCTCCTCAATGCGCATCGCGCCGCTGCTCAAGCTCCCGCGCCAGCGGGGCACCTGCTCACGGCGCGCAGCACCACTGCATAGAAGGCGGTTTCATAACCCCGTCTGACGCCCGATGGTCCCGCCATGGCGGCATTGCAGTCCTCTCGAAATGCTCACAACCTACCATGGTTGCTGCGCGTTCGAATCGGCCTGCGCCTTGCCCTCGGGCATGATCCGAGGTTTTTAAACCACTTCTAATCAGTGAACACCTACCAGTGGTTTCTGGTCTTGTCAACGCACGCGGGTTGGTCTATATATTTGCATTTACGATGCGATACTATCACGAGGATGCGGGCATCGGCGTGGCATCAGGCAGCGATCTGTCGAGAAAGGTCACCATCGTCAACGAGCTCGGGCTGCACGCACGCCCGGCGGCCAAAATCGCCCAGATCGCCCGGTGCGCCACCGCGACCGTCTGGGTCATCCGGGGAGCGGAGCACGCGGACGCATCCAGCATCATGGAGCTCCTGACACTCGCCTGCGAAAAGGGGACAATGCTGACGTTTACCGTTGCGGATCCGGCGGATCGTCACATTCTCGAGGCGCTGGTGCAGCTGGTCGAGAGCGGTTTCGAGGAATAGCGGCGAATGAGACAGTCCAGTTCGACGGAAATCGTTTTAAAGGGCATCATTGCCTCCCCGGGCATCTGCATCGGCAAGGCCTATACTAGTCGACCGCGAAGGGGTGGACGTGGTCGACCGGTATGCCATCTCCGAAAAAAACGTCAAAAACGAGGTCAAGCGCTTCAAGTCGGCGGTCCAGACCGCCAAGAAGGATCTGCGGGCCATCATCGAAAGCAGCCCCGCGGAGCTGCTGAAAGCCGACATTCTCGAGACCCACGTGTTGCTGCTGAACGACAAGCTGCTCTATGGCCGCACGATCGAAGCCATCGAAAAGGAGCGCGTGAACGCCGAGTGGGCGCTCAAGACCGTCGTCAATCAAATCAAGCTCGTGTTTCAGGAGATGCCCGACCCCTATCTGAAGGAACGGGTGTCGGACATCATTCACGTCTCCAATCTCGTCATGCACAACCTGATGGGGGAAGAGACGCAAAGCATCGGCGCGATTGAAAAACGGGTGATCCTGGTGGCGCACGACCTGTCGGCGGCCGACACCAGCCAGATCAACCTCGAGCGCATCAAGGGCTTCATCACCGACCTCGGCGGCAAGACCTCCCACACCGGCATCATCGCCCGCAGCCTGGAAATACCGGCCGTCGTCGGGCTGGAGCAGGCCACCCGCATGGTCGCCAACGACGACCTCGTCATCGTCGACGGCACGACAGGCTCCGTGATCGTGCATCCCTCCGAGCAGACCCTGATGGAGTACGAGGAGCGTCAGGCCAGCTATGAACGCTACCGGGCCGTGATCACGCGCGACAGCCACCTGGAGGCCAGGACCCCGGATGGACACCGCATCGATGTCATGGCCAACATCGAGCTGCCGGAGGAGGTCGTGGCCGTCCTGAACTACGGCGGCGACGGGATCGGCCTATACCGCACCGAGTTCCAATATCTGAACCGCGCCAGCTTCCCATCGGAGAACGAGCTGCTCGAAAGCTACAAGGACGTGATCGAGGTGATGGCTCCCCGGCCCGTGACGTTCCGCACCCTGGACATCAACGGCGACAAGGCCCTGGCCATCGACACCGGTTTCCCGGAAGACAACCCCGCCCTGGGGCTGCGGGCCATCCGCTACTGCCTCAAGCGGCCGGAGGTGTTTAGGACCCAGCTGCGGGCGATCCTGCGGGCGGCGGCCCTGGGCCCCGTGCGCATCCTGTTCCCCATGATCTCGATCCACTTCGAGCTCTGTGAGGCCAAGCGCCACCTCGACGAGGCGGCCGAATCTCTCGAAAAAGACGGGCTGCCCTACAAGCGCGACATCCCGGTGGGCGCCATGATGGAGGTGCCTTCGGCCGTGATCATCGCCGACCGGCTGGCTCAGGAAGTGGACTTTTTCAGCATCGGCACCAACGACCTGATTCAATTCACACTGGCCATCGACCGCGGCAACAAGCAGGTCGCGCACCTGTTCCAGCCCCTCGACCCGGCCGTCCTGCGCATGATCAAGCGCACGGCGGATGTGGGGAAAGACAGCGGCATCACGGTGGGCATGTGCGGTGAAATGGCCAACCAGCCGCTTTTCGCCCCGCTGCTGCTCGGCATGGGGCTGCACGAGCTCAGCATGAACCCGCAGGCCATCCCGGTGGTCAAGCGCATGATCCGATCGGTCCGCATCGCCGACACCCACGCGGTCGTCACGGAAGCCTTGAAACAGCCGAACGCCCTGAAGGTGCTGGCGGTCTTGCGCGAGGCCTACGGGGAGCTGGTGACCAATCACCGGCAGGCGCTGAAGGATTAAATGGAAAAAAGCCCCATCAAAATCGTAGCTGAAAACCGCAAGGCCCGCCACGACTTTCTCATCGTCGATCAGTATGAAGCCGGGCTGGTGTTGACAGGCACCGAGGTCCAGTCTCTGCGCATGGGCAGGGCCAACCTGAAAGACTCCTACGCCAAGGTGAAGGACGGCGAGGTCTGGCTCTACCAGGTGCACATCAGCCCCTACCCCTTCGCCTACTACAACAACCACGAGGCCCTGCGGGTACGCAAGCTCCTGCTGCACAAACGCGAGATTGCACGCCTGTATGCCAAAGCGAACGAGCAAGGATACACGCTGGTGCCGCTGAAACTCTATTTCAAAGCCGGCAAGGCCAAAGTGACCCTCGCCCTGGCAAAAGGCAAACGCGAGTTCGACAAGCGGCAGAGCATCCGGGACCGTGAGCAGAAGCGGGAAATGGACCGGGTATTTAAACGCCGATAGGCGTTTAAATTAAGGTTAGAGAGCCTCATGGTTTCACTTCCGGCCTCTATATAGTGTCCATCCAGAAATGGTGGATTGCGGTTCAGGCCAAGGCCGCAGCGATTTCGCAACCGCAGGCGTAGTGCGGCTACGCCGAGGATTGCGAAGAGCGAGAACGCCGGCATGGACCGAAAGACGCCGTTTATGGTATGGATACTCTCTAAACACCCGTGCATTCAGCCACCCGTCCCCGACGCCTTGACAAACGCTCCGGAATTCTTTATATTTTGTGTAATTGTTCTTTCACATACCCTCCCATTTCTGGAAGCCCGGCGCTGTTCTTCTGCGCTTCGGGCCTCCAGCCGCGAGCTTTTAGCTTATGATATTGGGGGCGATACGGTTTCGACGGGGACAATGAAATTCAAGCTGCATACCGAGCGTCCTGTCGGCTCGTAAATCCTGATAGGGCTAAACATAATCGCAGACGATTATGCGTACGCCGTAGCTGCCTAAGGCGGCTACCGTCCTGCCGGTTCTCCTCCTGCAGATCCGGTAAAGGGCGTCGACTAGCGGGATAGTTGATCCAGTGCGCCTGCGGCTGGATCGGCGAATGTCAGTGGGCTGGCCGATTGCGCATCCCGCTTGGAGGAGTCGCAAGAGGCGAGATTCAAACTCCAAGATAAGTATGTAGATGCTTGAGTGGAATGTTTTCGGACGCGGGTTCGACTCCCGCCGC